>NZ_JBNNWD010000032.1:0-1265 GCF_050280885.1 Pseudomonas sp. NPDC086566 | reverse complement strand
GGTCTGGTACTCCGAACGGGTCAGGCCGATGGACACCTTGTTACCGGTCCCGAGGAAGTTGCTCTGGCTGATCGAGCCACCAAGGATCAGGCCGGCGCTCTGGGCGAAACCGACGCTGGCGGTGATCGAACCGGAAGCTTGCTCTTCGACGCTGTAGTTGACGTCGACCTGGTCGTCGGTGCCTGGCACCGCCGGGGTCTCGACGTTGACTTCCTTGAAGAAGCCCAGGCGCTCGAGACGGGTCTTGGACTGGTCGATCAGGTAGGTCGAAGCCCAGCCACCTTCCATCTGGCGCATTTCACGGCGCAGCACTTCGTCTTCGGTCTTGGTGTTGCCGCGGTAGTTGATGCGGTTGACGTAGGCACGCTTGCCCGGGTCGACCACGAACATGATGTCGACGGTGTGGTCCTGGTCGTTCGGTTGCGGCACGCCGTTGACGTTGGCGAAGGTGTAGCCTTCGTTGCCCAGGCGGCGGGTGATCAGCTCGGAGGTGGTGGTCATGACCTTGCGCGAGAACACCTGGCCCGGCTGCACCAGCAGCAGCGACTTGACCTGGTCTTCCGGCACCTTCAGGTCACCCGAGAGTTTCACGTCGCGAACGGTGTACTTCTCGCCTTCGTTGACGTTGACGGTGATGTAGACGTGCTTCTTGTCCGGGGTGATCGACACCTGGGTGGAGGCGATGTCCATGTTGATGTAGCCGCGGTCCAGGTAGTAGGAACGCAGGCGCTCCAGGTCACCGGAGAGTTTTTCGCGGGCGTACTTGTCGTCGTTCTTGAAGAACGACAGCCAGTTGGTGGTCTTCAGCTCGAACAGCTGCTGCAGCTCTTCATCGCTGAACACGGTGTTGCCAACGATGTTGATGTGCTGGATGGCGGCAACGGTGCCTTCGTTGATCTTGATCTTCAGCGCCACACGGTTGCGCGGCTGCGGCACGACTTCGGCGTCGACCTCGGCCGAGTAGCGGCCCTGGGCCACATACTGGCGCTGCAGCTCGTTGCGCACGCCTTCGAGGGTGGCACGCTGGAAGATCTCGCCTTCGGCCAGGCCCGACTGCTTCAGGCCCTTCATCAGGTCTTCGGTGCTGATCGCCTTGTTGCCTTCGATCTCGATGCTCGACACCGACGGGCGCTCGACCACGTTGATGATCAGGACGTTGCCATCGCGGTTCAGCTGGATGTCCTGGAAGAAGCCGGTCTTGAACAGCGAACGGGTGGAATCCACCAGGCGGCGGTCGTCAGCCTGATCGCCAACGTTGAGTGGCA
>NZ_JBNNWD010000031.1:0-1643 GCF_050280885.1 Pseudomonas sp. NPDC086566 | reverse complement strand
AAGACGCCAGTCGAGACCGTCATCAGCGATTCGATCGACACCACCACCGCGACCCTCTCGGCCACCCCAGGCATCACCGAAGGCGGCGTGATCACTTACACCGTGACCCTGAGCAACCCTGCCCAGACCGCCGTGACCGTGACTCTGTCCAATGGCAAGACCATCACCGTCGAAGCCGGCAAAACCGTGGGCTCCGTCGATGTGCCGACAGCCGCTAACGACGTCTACAACAACGGCTCCACCGTTTCGGTTTCGATCGAGAAAGCCGAAGGCGGTAACTTCGAAGCCTTGGAGGCTGACAAGACGCCAGTCGAGACCGTCATCAACGACTCGATCGACACCACCACTGCCACGTTGACCGCCACCCCAGGCATCACCGAAGGCGGTGTGATCACCTACACCGTGACCCTGAGTAACCCGGCTCAGACCGCCGTGACTGTGACCTTGTCGAACGGCAAGACCATTACGGTCGATGCGGGCAAAACCATGGGCTCCGTCGATGTACCGACAGCGGCCAACGACGTGTACAACAACGGTTCAACTGTCAGCGTCAGCATTGAAAAAGCCGAGGGCGGTAACTTCGAAGCCCTGGAGGCTGACAAGACCCCAGTCGAGACCGTCATCAGCGATTCGATCGACACCACCACTGCCACGTTGACCGCCACCCCAGGCATCACCGAAGGCGGTGTGATCACTTACACCGTGACCCTGAGCAACCCGGCTCAGAGCGCCGTGACCGTGACCTTGTCCAATGGCCAGACCATCACCGTCGAAGCCGGCAAAACCGTGGGCTCCGTCGATGTGCCGACAGCCGCTAACGACGTGTACAACAATGGTTCAACTGTCAGCGTCAGCATTGAAAAAGCCGAAGGCGGTAACTTCGAAGCCCTGGAAGCTGACAAGACCCCAGTCGAAACCGTCATCAGTGACTCGATCGACACCACCACCGCCACGTTGACCGCCACCCCGGGCATCACCGAAGGCGGTGTGATCACCTACACCGTGACCCTGAGCAACCCGGCTCAGACTCCGGTGACCGTGACCTTGTCGAACGGCAAGACCATTACGGTCGAAGCCGGCAAAACCGGGGGCAGCGTCGATGTGCCAACAGCGGCCAATGACGTGTACAACAACGGCTCCACCGTTTCGGTTTCGATCGAGAAAGCCGAAGGCGGTAACTTCGAAGCCCTGGAGGCTGACAAGACCCCAGTCGAGACCGTCATCAGCGATTCGATCGACACCACCACTGCCACGTTGACCGCCACCCCAGGCATCACCGAAGGCGGTGTGATCACTTACACCGTGACCCTGAGCAATCCTGCTCAGACCGCCGTGACCGTGACCTTGTCGAACGGCAAGACCATCACCGTCGATGCTGGCAAAACCGTGGGCTCCGTCGATGTGCCGACAGCCGCTAACGACGTCTACAACAATGGCTCCACCGTTTCGGTTTCGATCGAGAAAGCCGAAGGCGGCAACTTCGAAGCCCTGGAGGCCGACAAGACCCCAGTCGAGACCGTCATCAGCGACTCCATCGACACCACCACTGCCACGTTGACCGCCACCCCAGGCATCACCGAAGGCGGCGTGATCACTTACACCGTGACCCTGAGCAACCCTGCCCAGACCGCCGTGACCGTGAC
>NZ_JBNNWD010000029.1:0-2136 GCF_050280885.1 Pseudomonas sp. NPDC086566 | reverse complement strand
GGCACATAGGCGCCACCGGCCTTGAGGATCGCCAGCAGGCCGACGACCATTTCCACCGAACGCTCGGCGGCGATGCCCACCAGCACGTCAGGGCCCACGCCCATGCCACGCAGATACTGCGCCAGGCGGTTGGCCTCGGCATTGAGTTCGCCATAGCTCAGGGTGCGTTCGGCGAAGGTCAGTGCCGGCGCCTGCGGCTGACGGGCGGCTTGCTGTTCGAACAGCTGATGAACGTAAGGCGTGCCCGGGTAATCGCGTGCCGTGGCGTTCCAACCAGCGATCGCCTTCGCCCGCTCTTGGTCATGCAGCATGGGCAATTCGCCCATCCGTTGCGCCGGGGCATCGAGGATCGCCCGCAACAGGTTCTGCCAGTGCGCGGCCATGCGCTTGACGCGCGGTGCATCGAACAGGTCGGTCGAATAGATCAGCGAAGCGCTGAGGCCCTGTGGATGCTCGACGCAATCCAGGCTCAGGTCGAACTGCGCACTGGGCATGGCCCATTGCATCTGTGCCACTTCCAGCCCCGGCAACTTCACGCCGTCACTGATGGCCCCCTCGCTCACCTGGTAGTTGAACATCACCTGGAACAGCGGGCTGTGGCTCAGGCTGCGCTCCGGCTGCAGGGCTTCGACCAGTTGTTCGAACGGCAAGTCCTGGTGGGCCTGGGCCTCCAGCGCAGCCTGGCGCACCTGCTTGAGCAAGTCGAGGAAACACGCCTGGCCGTCGATGTCTGCGCGCAACACCTGGGTGTTGACGAAAAAGCCCAGCAGGCGTTCGGTCTCGGCGCGATTGCGGTTCGCCGAAGGCACGCCAACGCGAATGTCAGCCTGGCCGCTGTAGCGATGCAGCAGCAACTGGAACGAGGCCAGCAGCAGCATGAACGGCGTGCAGCCGTGGGCCTGGGCAAGTTGACGAATACCCTGCACCAGGGCGGGTTGTAGTTCGAAAATCTCCCGCGAACCCTGGTTGCTGCGGCGAGCCGGCCGTGGCCGGTCGAACGGTAGCTCCAGTGGGCCCTGCTCACCGGCCAGGCGTTGCGTCCAGTAATCCAGTTGACGTTCGCGCTCGCCCGCCGCCAGCCACTGGCGCTGCCAGGCGGCATAGTCGGCATACTGGATCGGCAAGGCCGGCAGCTGTGCTGCGAGGCCCTGGCAATGGGCCTGATAGCGTTTGATCAGTTCGTCGACCATCAACTGCATGGACCAGCCGTCAGAGACGATATGGTGCTGAGTCATGACCAGTACCCGATCCGCCTCGCCCACCTCCAGCAGCGCCAAGCGCAACAGCGGGCCGGCCTCCAGGTCGAACGGGCGGATGGCCTCGGCCTCGATCGCGGCCAGCAACGTCGGCTCGTCAGCCTCGGCCAGGTCACAGGTATCAATCACCAGCGCTCCGACCGGGTCGATGCACTGACGTGGTTGACCGTCGGCATCCAGCAAGAAGCGCGTGCGCAAGGTCTGGTGCCGCGCCGCCAGGCCTGTGAATGCCTGGTGCAGGGCGTCAAGGTTCAATGCCCCGCGCAGGCGCAGCACGGTCACCATGTTGTAGGCAGCGCCTTGCGGGTCAAGCTGCCAGAGCACCCATTGCCGCTGCTGGGCGTGGGAGAGGCGTAGCGCCTCACCCTCCGCCATCGGCACGATGGGCAGCCGGCCCAGATCAACGCCTTTCTCCAGCAGGCGCTTGAACAGGGCCACGCGCTTGTCGTGGTTCAGCCCGCTGATCCGCTGGACCAGTTCATTGCCCTGTTGGGTCCCTTGCTTAAGCATCAAATGCCTCCAGTTCGTCCAAGGCGTCAAAAATGGCGTCGTAGTCTTGTTCTGCCGGGCTCGCGTTACGCGTCACCAGGGCAGCCAGGGCACCGAGGTCGGCGGCGAGGTAAGCGTCCTGTATTGGCAATTCCACGGAAAACTCGGTCTTGAGTCGGGACACCAGGCGCACCAGCAGCAGCGAGTGCCCGCCCAGTTCGAAGAAGTTGTCAGTGAGGCCGACCCGCTCGACCTGCAGCACCTCCTGCCAGATCGCGGCCAGGCGTTGCTCCAGTTCGCTCTGCGGCGCCACGTACTCGCGCCGCGACTGGCCCAGCTCCGGTTTCGGCAGGGCCTTGCGGTCGAGCTTGCCGTTGGGCGACAGCGGCAT
>NZ_JBNNWD010000028.1:0-2412 GCF_050280885.1 Pseudomonas sp. NPDC086566 | reverse complement strand
GCAACAGTGGGCGCGCCGGTCACCGGCAGCCCGGTCGTAGTCAGCCTGGCCAACGGCCAGACCATCACCATTCCGGTTGGCCAGAGTTCCGGTACTGCCACGGGTGCTGTCACCGACGACGTGTACCAAGGCCACGCGGCCGTCACCAACAGCATCACCAGCGTCAGCGGTGGCAATTACGAGAACCTGGTCGCAAGCCAGGCGCCTGTCAGTACCACTGTTACCGACGTGCAAGACACCACGACTGTATCGCTGACAGCGACGCCAAGCGTGGCCGAAGGTGGCCAGATCGTGTACACCGCGACGCTGACCAATGCTGCGCAGTCGGCGGTAACCGTCACGCTAAGCAACGGCCAAACCATCACCATCGGCGCCAATCAGACCTCCGGCAGCGTCGCCGTTGCCGCGCCAGCCGATGATCCGTACCTCGATGCCGGTCAAGTCAGCGTACACATCACTAATGCCTCGGGTGGCAACTTCGAAAGCCTGGCGATCAACAGCACGCCAGCGGTGACCAATGTCACCGACACCCTGGATACCTCGACCGTGACTCTGACGGCTACGCCGTCCGTGGCCGAGGGCGGCACCATCGTCTACACCGCAACGGTGAATGCGTCGGTCACCGGAAGCCCGGTCGTAGTCAGCCTGGCCAACGGCCAGATCATCACCATTCCGGTCGGCCAGAGCTCCGGTACCGCCACGGGTGCCGTTACTAACGACGTCTATCAAGGCCACGCGGCCGTCAGTAACCAAATCATTGCGGTCAGCGGAGGCAATTACGAGAATCTGGTCGCCAATCAGGCACTGGTCATCACCTCCGTTACCGATGAGCAGGACACCACGACCGTCTCGCTGACGGCAACGCCAAGCGTGGCCGAGGGTGGGCAGATCGTTTACACCGCCACTCTGACGAATGCTGCACAGTCGGCGGTAACTGTAAGCCTGAGCAACGGCCAAACCATCACCATCGGCGCCAATCAGACCTCTGGGAGCATCACCGTTGCCGCGCCAGCCGATGATCCGTACCTCGACGCCGGTCAGGTCAGCGCACACATCACCAATGCTTCGGGCGGCAACTTCGAAAACCTGGCGATCAACAGCACGGCGGCAGTCACAACCGTCAGTGACACCATCGACACCTCTACCGTTACGCTAACCGCGACCCCATCTGTGGCGGAAGGCGGTACCATCGTCTACACCGCAACCGTCACTGCCCCAGTTACAGGCTCGGCTGTCGTCGTGGCCTTAGCCAACGGCCAGACCATCACTATTCCGGTGGGGCAAAGTTCCGGCACCGCCACGAGTGCCGTGACCAATGACGTCTATCAAGGCCACGCTGCCGTCACCAACAGCATCACCAGCGTCAGCGGTGGCAATTACGAGAACCTGGTCGCCAATCAGGCACCGGTCAGCACCTCCGTTACCGATGTCCAAGACACCACCACCGTCTCGCTGACGGCGACGCCGACCGTGGCGGAAGGCGGGGCCATTATCTACACGGCGACAGTGGGCGCGCCGGTGACCGGCAGCCCGGTCGTAGTCAGCCTGGCCAACGGCCAGACCATCACCATTCCGGTTGGCCAAAGCGCAGGTACCGCCACGGGTGCCGTGACCAATGACGTCTACCAAGGCCACACGGCAGTCACCAACAGCATCACTAACGTCAGCGGCGGAAACTACGAAAATCTGGTCGCCAACCAGGCGCCAGTCAGCACCAGCGTTACCGATGTCCAGGACACCACCACCGTCTCGCTAACGGCAACGCCAAGCGTGGCCGAAGGTGGGCAGATCGTTTACACCGCTACCCTGACCAACGCTGCGCAGTCTGCAGTGACGCTCACCCTGAGCAATGGCCAGACCATCACCATCGGCGCCAATCAGACCTCCGGCAACGTCGCCGTTGCCGCGCCAGCTGATGATCCGTATATCGATGCCGGTCAGGTCAGCGCACACATCACCAATGCCTCGGGTGGCAACTTCGAAAACCTGGCGATCAACAGTACAGCGGCAGTCACAACGGTGAGTGACACCATCGACACCTCTACCGTCACGCTAACTGCCACGCCGTCTGTGGCCGAAGGCGGCACTATCGTCTACACCGCCACGGTGAATGCGCCGGTCACCGGTAGCCCGGTCGTAGTCAGCCTGGCTAACGGCCAGACCATCACCATTCCGGTCGGCCAGAGTTCCGGTACTGCCACGGGTGCTGTCACCGACGACGTGTACCAAGGCCACGCGGCCGTCACCAACAGCATCACCAGCGTCAGCGGCGGCAATTACGAGAACTTGGTCGCCAACCAGGCGCCTGTCAGCACCACCGTTACCGATGTCCAGGACACCACGACCGTCTCGCTGACGGCGACGCCAAGCGTCGCCGAGGGTGGGCAGATCGTTTACACCGCCACCCTGACC
>NZ_JBNNWD010000027.1:1289-2939 GCF_050280885.1 Pseudomonas sp. NPDC086566 | reverse complement strand
CAAGAGGCGAACCAGGGGAACTGAAACATCTAAGTACCCTGAGGAAAAGAAATCAACCGAGATTCCCTTAGTAGTGGCGAGCGAACGGGGACCAGCCCTTAAGCTGGTTTGAGATTAGTGGAACGCTCTGGAAAGTGCGGCCATAGTGGGTGATAGCCCCGTACACGAAAATCTCTTGCCAGTGAAATCGAGTAGGACGGAGCACGAGAAACTTTGTCTGAACATGGGGGGACCATCCTCCAAGGCTAAATACTACTGACTGACCGATAGTGAACCAGTACCGTGAGGGAAAGGCGAAAAGAACCCCGGAGAGGGGAGTGAAATAGAACCTGAAACCGTATGCGTACAAGCAGTGGGAGCCTACTTTGTTAGGTGACTGCGTACCTTTTGTATAATGGGTCAGCGACTTATATTCAGTGGCGAGCTTAACCGAATAGGGGAGGCGTAGCGAAAGCGAGTCTTAATAGGGCGTTTAGTCGCTGGGTATAGACCCGAAACCGGGCGATCTATCCATGGGCAGGTTGAAGGTTAGGTAACACTGACTGGAGGACCGAACCGACTACCGTTGAAAAGTTAGCGGATGACCTGTGGATCGGAGTGAAAGGCTAATCAAGCTCGGAGATAGCTGGTTCTCCTCGAAAGCTATTTAGGTAGCGCCTCATGTATCACTGTAGGGGGTAGAGCACTGTTTCGGCTAGGGGGTCATCCCGACTTACCAAACCGATGCAAACTCCGAATACCTACAAGTGCCGAGCATGGGAGACACACGGCGGGTGCTAACGTCCGTCGTGAAAAGGGAAACAACCCAGACCGTCAGCTAAGGTCCCAAAGTCATGGTTAAGTGGGAAACGATGTGGGAAGGCTTAGACAGCTAGGAGGTTGGCTTAGAAGCAGCCACCCTTTAAAGAAAGCGTAATAGCTCACTAGTCGAGTCGGCCTGCGCGGAAGATGTAACGGGGCTCAAACCATGCACCGAAGCTACGGGTATCACCTTTAGGTGATGCGGTAGAGGAGCGTTCTGTAAGCCTGTGAAGGTGAGTTGAGAAGCTTGCTGGAGGTATCAGAAGTGCGAATGCTGACATGAGTAACGACAATGCGAGTGAAAAACTCGCACGCCGAAAGACCAAGGTTTCCTGCGCAACGTTAATCGACGCAGGGTTAGTCGGTCCCTAAGGCGAGGCTGAAAAGCGTAGTCGATGGAAAACAGGTTAATATTCCTGTACTTCCAGTTATTGCGATGGAGGGACGGAGAAGGCTAGGCCAGCTTGGCGTTGGTTGTCCAAGTTTAAGGTGGTAGGCTGAGATCTTAGGCAAATCCGGGATCTCAAGGCCGAGAGCTGATGACGAGTGCTCATTAGAGCGCGAAGTGGTTGATGCCATGCTTCCAAGAAAAGCTCCTAAGCTTCAGATAACTGGGAACCGTACCCCAAACCGACACAGGTGGTTAGGTAGAGAATACCAAGGCGCTTGAGAGAACTCGGGTGAAGGAACTAGGCAAAATGGCACCGTAACTTCGGGAGAAGGTGCGCCGGCGAGGGTGAAGGACTTGCTCCATAAGCCCATGCCGGTCGAAGATACCAGGCCGCTGCGACTGTTTATTAAAAACACAGCACTCTGCAAACACGAAAGTGGACGTATAGGGTGTGACGC
>NZ_JBNNWD010000027.1:0-1191 GCF_050280885.1 Pseudomonas sp. NPDC086566 | reverse complement strand
GTAAGCCCATGCCGGTCGAAGATACCAGGCCGCTGCGACTGTTTATTAAAAACACAGCACTCTGCAAACACGAAAGTGGACGTATAGGGTGTGACGCCTGCCCGGTGCCGGAAGGTTAATTGATGGGGTTAGCGCAAGCGAAGCTCTTGATCGAAGCCCCGGTAAACGGCGGCCGTAACTATAACGGTCCTAAGGTAGCGAAATTCCTTGTCGGGTAAGTTCCGACCTGCACGAATGGCGTAACGATGGCGGCGCTGTCTCCACCCGAGACTCAGTGAAATTGAAATCGCTGTGAAGATGCAGTGTATCCGCGGCTAGACGGAAAGACCCCGTGAACCTTTACTATAGCTTTGCACTGGACTTTGAATTTGCTTGTGTAGGATAGGTGGGAGGCTTTGAAGTGGGGACGCCAGTTCTCATGGAGCCATCCTTGAAATACCACCCTGGCAACTTTGAGGTTCTAACTCAGGTCCGTTATCCGGATCGAGGACAGTGTATGGTGGGTAGTTTGACTGGGGCGGTCTCCTCCCAAAGAGTAACGGAGGAGTACGAAGGTGCGCTCAGACCGGTCGGAAATCGGTCGTAGAGTATAAAGGCAAAAGCGCGCTTGACTGCGAGACAAACACGTCGAGCAGGTACGAAAGTAGGTCTTAGTGATCCGGTGGTTCTGTATGGAAGGGCCATCGCTCAACGGATAAAAGGTACTCCGGGGATAACAGGCTGATACCGCCCAAGAGTTCATATCGACGGCGGTGTTTGGCACCTCGATGTCGGCTCATCACATCCTGGGGCTGAAGCCGGTCCCAAGGGTATGGCTGTTCGCCATTTAAAGTGGTACGCGAGCTGGGTTTAGAACGTCGTGAGACAGTTCGGTCCCTATCTGCCGTGGACGTTTGAGATTTGAGAGGGGCTGCTCCTAGTACGAGAGGACCGGAGTGGACGAACCTCTGGTGTTCCGGTTGTCACGCCAGTGGCATTGCCGGGTAGCTATGTTCGGAAGAGATAACCGCTGAAAGCATCTAAGCGGGAAACTTGCCTCAAGATGAGATCTCACTGGAACCTTGAGTTCCCTGAAGGGCCGTCGAAGACTACGACGTTGATAGGTTGGGTGTGTAAGCGCTGTGAGGCGTTGAGCTAACCAATACTAATTGCCCGTGAGGCTTGACCATATAACACCCAAGCAATTTGCTA
>NZ_JBNNWD010000026.1:0-3527 GCF_050280885.1 Pseudomonas sp. NPDC086566 | reverse complement strand
AGCCCGTTCGGCGCTGGCCAGCGCCTGTACCGCACCGGCGACCTGGCGCGCCAGCGCGAAGATGGCGTGATCGAGTATGCCGGGCGCATCGACCATCAAGTGAAGATCCGCGGCCTGCGCATCGAACTGGGCGAGATCGAAGCCCGCCTGCAGGAACTGGAGGCGGTACGCGAAGCCGTGGTGGTGGCGGCGGACGGCCCAAGCGGCAAGCAGCTGGTGGCCTATGTGGTGCCGGAGCCGACCTCGCTGGCACGCACTGAAGCCGAGATCCAGGGCGGCTACCTGCAAGGCGTCAAGGCGCAATTGCTGGATGTGCTGCCGGACTACATGGTGCCAGCGCAGTGGGTTTTGCTCGAACAGATGCCGTTGTCGCCCAACGGCAAGCTCGACCGCAAGGCCCTGCCCAAGCCCGACCCGGCGCAATCGCGCAGCGAATATCAGGCGCCGCGCAACGCCCTGGAGCAACGCCTGGCGCTGATCTGGCAAGACGTGCTGCGTCTGCCGCAGGTCGGCGTGGACGACAACTTCTTCGAACTGGGCGGGGATTCGATCATCTCCATCCAGATCGTCAGCCGGGCACGCCAGGCCGGTATCCGCTTCGCCCCGCGTGACCTGTTCCAGCACCAGAGCATTCGCCGCCTGGCCACGGTTGCGCAACTGAGCGAGAGCCTGCAGATCGACCAAGGGCCGGTGACCGGTGAGGCGCCGCTGTTGCCGATTCAGCGGGCGTTCTTCGCCAACGACATCCCCAACCGCCAGCACTGGAACCAGTCATTGCTACTGGCCCCGGCCGAGCCGCTGGACAGTGAGCGGCTGGCCCGGGCCCTGGAGGCGCTGCTGCAGCACCATGACGCCCTGCGCCTGCGCTACCAGCAGATTGACGGCGAATGGGTGCAGACCCATCAGCAACAGGTAAGCGCCGAAGGGCTGATCTGGCAGCATCGGTTGCTCAGCCTCGACGACCTGCCGGCGTACTGCACCGAGGTGCAGCGCAGCCTCGAGCTGGCCACCGGTCCCATGCTGCGCCTGGCCCTGATGACCCTGCCGGATGGCACACAGCGGCTGCTGTTGGCGATTCACCACTTGGTCATCGATGGTGTTTCCTGGCGCATCTTGCTGGAAGACCTGCAAGCAGCTTATCGCCAGCTGCAGGCGGGGCAGGCGCTGCAGTTGCCAGCCAAGACCACCTCGTACAAGGCCTGGGGCGAGCGCCTGAGCGAACATGCCCGTTCCACAGCCATGGTCGGGCAGCTCGGCTACTGGCAGCAGTTGCTGGACGGCGCGCCGCAGGCGTTGCCGCGCGACAATCCCGACGGGGCGATGGACAACCGGCATGTGCGCAACGTCAGTACCCGGCTGGACGCCAGCCGTACCCGGCAACTGCTGCAGGAAGCACCTGCGGCATACCGCACCCAAGTCAACGACCTGCTGCTCACCGCGCTGGCCCAGGTCATCTGCGCCTGGAGCGGCGAATCGTCGGCGCTGGTGCAACTGGAAGGGCACGGTCGCGAGGATCTGTTCAGCGACATCGACCTGTCGCGCACGCTGGGCTGGTTCACCAGCATGTTCCCGGTGCGCCTGGTGCCAGCCGACGACATTGCTTCGTCGATCAAGGGCATCAAGGAACAGCTGCGTGCCACCCCGGACAAGGGCTTGGGCCACGGCCTGCTGCGCCACCTGGGCAGCCCCGAGGCACGCGCAGCGCTAGCGGCCTTGCCGCAGCCGCGCATCACCTTCAACTACCTGGGGCAGTTCGATGGCGACTTCGCCGAGGGCGCGCTGTGGGTGCCCGCCAGCGAAGGGCGCGGCGCCGGGCAAGACCCGCAGGCGCCGCTGGGCAACTGGCTGAGCGTCGATGGTCAGGTGTTCGGGGGCGAGCTGAGCCTGAACTGGACCTTCAGTGGCGAGGTCTTTGCCGAGGCAACCATCGCCCAGCTGGCCGAGGCCTACCAGCAGGCGCTGGAGGCGCTGATCGCGCATTGCCTGGTGGAGGCCCACGCCGGGCTGACGCCGAGTGACGTGCCCTTGGCCGGGCTGGACCAGGCACAGCTCGATGCGCTGGCACTGCCGGCCCGGACCATCGCCGACATCTACCCGTTGTCGCCCATGCAGCAAGGCATGCTGTTCCACAGTTTGTACGAAGCCCGCGGCCGCACCTACGTCAACCAGATGCGCCTGGATATCCGTGGCCTTGACGTCGAGCGCTTCGCCAGTGCCTGGCAGCAGGCAGTCGACCGTCACGAACTGTTGCGCGCAGGCTTCCTGTGGGACGCCGGGCTGGAGGCGCCGCGCCAGGTGATCCACCGCCAGGCTCGTCTGCAGATCACCGTGGAGGAGAGCGGCGCCGCTTCTGCCAGCCAGCTCGATGCGCGTGCCAGCGCCGAACTGGACCGCGGATTCGATCTGGCCTGCCCACCGCTGCTGCGGCTTTGCCTGGTGCGCACCGGCGCTGACAGCCATCACCTGATCTATACCAGTCACCATATCCTGATGGATGGCTGGAGCAACTCACGCCTGCTTGGCGAGGTGCTGCAGGCCTACGCGGGCCAGACCGTCGCTGCGCCGGAAGGCCGCTATCGGGACTACCTTGCATGGTTGCAGGGCCAGGACCAAGCGGCCAGCGAGCGCTTCTGGCAGGCCCAGCTGGCGCCCCTGGAGGAACCGACCCGATTGGCCCTGGCCTGCGCCCGGGCGAGCTCCGCCGAGCCCGGCCAGGCGCTGCACAGCGCCCGGTTGAATGTCGAACAGACCCAGCGCCTGCAGGCGTTCGCCCGACAGCAGCAGGTCACCCTCAATACCCTAGTGCAATCGGCCTGGCTGCTGCTCTTGCAGCGTTACACCGGCCAGCGCAGCGTGGCGTTCGGCGCCACCGTTTCCGGGCGCCCGGTGGAGCTGCCGGGGATCGAGCAGCAACTGGGCCTGTTCATCAACAGCTTGCCGGTGATCGCCACCCCGGACGGCGCGCTCAGCGTCGCCCAGTGGGCCCAGGCGGTGCAGGCGCAGAACCTGGCCCTGCGCGACCACGAACATACGCCGCTGGCTGACGTGCAACGCCTGGCCGGGCGCAACGGCGAGGCGCTGTTCGACACCTTGCTGGTGTTCGAGAACTACCCGGTTTCCGAAGCACTACAGGCGGCCCCGGGCGGCCTTGGCTTCAGCAACCTGGGTTACAGCGAGCAGAGTGGCTACGCGCTGACGCTGATCGCCCAGGTGGGCGAGGAACTGGAGCTGGCCTTCAACTACCTGACCCAGGATTTCGCCGAGCCGACCATTCGCCGCATCGCCGGGCAGCTGACCCAGTTGCTGATGCAGTTCATGGCGCAGCCGGATAGCCCGTTGGGTGAACTGCCGCTGCTGGAGGCCAATGAGCGCCAGCAGGTGATCGGGCACTGGAACGCCACGGCGCGCGATTACCCGGGCACGCCTTACGTTCATCAGCTGTTCGAACAGCAAGTGGCCCTTCAGCCGCAGGCGCCGGCACTGACCTTCGCCGAACGCACCCTGAGCTACGCCGAACTCAATGCCGA
>NZ_JBNNWD010000025.1:0-4742 GCF_050280885.1 Pseudomonas sp. NPDC086566 | reverse complement strand
TTGCCAGCAGGTAAAAATCATACTCCTCATTCGTCACCTTGAACTTCGACATGGAAAAACTACTAAGCTTTACCTCATGAAGCGGCTTACTGTTCCCATCAGCATCATATTGAATTTTTTCCAAACCATACTCAGCACCGAAATCCCCCATCAGGTATTTGCCACCCTCAACATACACCTGCCGCTCGACTACCTTCTTAATAAAAGCCTCAACCCTTTCAGGATCCACTTGCGGAGCACTAGCTACATTGCTGCTGACTTCCTGGCCGCACCCAGCAATAGCTGAAGCGACCAAAACGAGACTAATATTCAGATACGCCCTCATACTTCCCCCCACCTAAAATCAAATTCACTGCAATCAGGGCCAAAACTACAGCGCTCAGGGAAATTGGGGTTATTACCGTAATTCAGCCTGTAGTATTCGGTGCTATTCATAGTAAGCGCATACCCCCAACTGCTTTCCAACCTGATAACCATTTCGAATGGCGTACAATTCGTCCTTCGCCCTGCGAAGATCATCATCGCGATCGAACCCAATTTGGCACTTGCATTAAGCGCTTTCGCCCTGAAACATCTGCAAACCTGGGTGTTAACACCGTAATTCAGCCTCTAGCATTCCGTTTCATTTATCGCAAACGCCATTATCGCCCTAACAAATTCGCGAACCTGACGATCTAACCTCAATTGACAGGAACAGTGCTGTTTACGACGCAGCGAGCAGTTTTGTTGGAGATGGAGAGAACAACTTTATCCCGCCATTTTTCCTGCCTCGTTACGTCTGGATTGGAATAATATCGATGAACATTTACTCCGCCCCCCACTGTGCATTGGCATAATCAGCGCCCCGCATTACCTTGGCGAATTTGTTATCCGTGTCGCGACCCTGGTAAACGGGCGCACTAGGCCCTTGAGGATTCAACTCAGGAGATTTGCTGTAATAATCAGGATCGTACCAATCACTGACCCACTCATAGCCATTATCAGACATGCCATACAATCCGAGGGGATTGGGTGGGAAACGATCGACCGGTAGAGATACCAATAGATCTGACTTCCACCCCAGAGCCTTGGCAAACTCTTTTCGGTCTCGCGATGTTGATATATTTATGCCTTGCGGACCACCACTGCCATCTCGATTGTAAAGCTCATCGGTTATTTTGTAGGTCCCATCATCTGTAGCTACGGCAAGAAACTGCCCCCTGCTCCGCGCCGCGAACTCCCATTGCGCTTCAGTAGGTAATGAGAAAGGCAACCCACTTATAGCTCCCAACCAATTGCAGTAGTTGTCAGCCTGATACCAATCTACATGCGCAGGCAATGTAGGGTCAGCACTCAAAACCATCAGACGCCTAGAGTCTGTGCTCTCCGCATCTTCCGCAGGCAAGAGAAGACCATTAGCTTTTAAATAAAATTGATACTCCTTATTCGTCACCTTGAAGCGCGCAATCGAAAAGCCACTTAGCTTCACCGGATGCAGAGGCTTGCTATGCTTATGAGTATCGTACTGAATCTTCTGCTCTCCAAATTCGACACCAAAATCCCCCATCAAAAACTCCCCCCCATCAACGAAAACCTGACGCATAACTATCTCTCTAACAAAATCTTCTACTTCTCCAAGCTCAGCGTTCGACACACTCAAGTCATCATCGCCGACTCCCTGACCACAAGCGCCCAACATCGCGAGAATTAGAGCGGACGGCACAAATATAGCGACTTTCATCTTATCAACTCCACCTAAAGTCAACTTCTCGACATCTCAAACCAAAGTCGCATCGACCAGGAAAACCTGGATTAATGCCACCATTGAGCCTGTAATACTCAGTATTATTCATCGTAAGCGCATACTCCACATTACTTTCCGCCCTGATGCACTGCCGAACGGAATACAGCTCATCCTTTGCTTTGCGCAGATCATCATCGCGATTTAAGCCAAGCTGCAAAAACTCTACCAAGCCTCGCTCTTGTTTTTCTTCGATAATCGCTTCGTCCCCATTGCTGGCCCGACTATGCCCATCAACCGTCACCCGACAAAGAACTTTGCGCCACTCCGCAAGAGTTTGAATACTTCTCAAAACCCAGACAACTGCTTCCTTTCGCCGCTGATATATATCAAGCGTCACACCAACACCGCGATTATCAGGATCAAGAACGTCCCACTTGCTATGCCTGGTCAACAAATAAATCAGAATACCTTTAGATTCCGGAGTAAACGCCAGCATTTCCAAGCGCCGGGATATTGTATTTTCTGCCAAGGCATTCCTTTGCCTGGAAGATTCAATATGCTTGACCGAGCTATCTGCTAATGCGCGCAATCTATCTCCTAGACCCTCAAGCACGCCCTTCAAGTCATTAGCCATTTCAGAATATTGGCTATACATATTAAAACCAACACTGGCAAAACCGAGCACGCAGAGTCTGCTATAAATACCAAAAGCGTCTTCATCAACAACAGAAAAGAATCCATAGTCCAACTGATGAAGCTGATACACCAACCACGCCCCAAACTCCGCAATCGAGTTAGTACCCACCTCAAAAATAAGCCCGCCCTTGGCCCCGTAGCCCCAACACAGGCTGGCAGCAACATGAAAGCAAAACTTGCCGTTAATGAACGTGCAGTGAAACTTCCCACTCGCGCCAACACCTGCCAACCCGCCTATGCTCGGCGCAATCGTGCAAAAGTCCGTGAACTCGCCACTGGACATCAGCATGCCCGCTGTCCAGTGCTCCGGAGTAATCGGCCCTGCTGGCTTCAACCCCTGTTAACTATTTTCAGTAAATCAGTTAAGCAACTTGGGGCTGCCTAGCGGCCCCAATGTACCTTTACTGACTGGTTATCCTTCAGGTTGCCTTGCATTCAAGCGCCAGCAAAGGCCTCACCAGCAAGACTCAGCGCCTCCCGCGGACCTGACGATCTAACCTCGACTAACAGGAACAGGGCTGTTTATGACGCAACGAGCGGTTTTGTCGGTAATTATGCGACTATCCTTATCCAGAATAATATTTTTCCTGATTGCATCAGGTGGACTATACTTGCGCCGAACATTAAATCCTCCTCCCCATCGCGCGTCAGCAACGTCAACACCCCGCATAACTTTGGCATATTTGTTACCCGTTTCTTTGCCTTTATAAACAGGGGCAAGTGGCCCCTGTGGGTCCTTCACAGGAGAGGTACGGTAATAATCGGGGTCATACCAGTCACTCACCCACTCAAAGCCGTTGTCAGACATCGCATACAGCCCCAATGGATTGGGTGGAAATTGATCAACCGGGAGTGATATCAGACTATCAACCTTCCAACCCAATGCTTTGGCAAACTCTTTTCGATCTCTGGTCGTGGAAATATTGATACCTTGCGGCCCTCCGCTTCCGTCACGGTTATACAACTCATCGGTTATTTTGTAAGTACCATCATCAGTGGCGACCGCAAGAAATTTCCCTCTGCTCCGAGCGGCGTACTCCCATTGGGCTTCAGTAGGCAGTGAGAATGGAAGACCACTTACAGCGCCAAGCCAACTACAGTATTTTTCAGCTTCATACCAATCAATATGCGCAGGAAGTTTTTGTTCACTGCGCATGAGCATGAAATATTTATAATCCACATCTTCATCCTCGACATCTGCTAATGACAGCTGATTTGCCATCAAATAAAATCCATACTCCTCATTTGTAACCTTAAACTTCGACATGGAAAAGCTACTAAGCTCCACTTCATGAAGCGGCTTACTATTTACATTGGCGTCATATTGAATTTTTTCCGACCCGTACTCAGCACCGAAATCCCCCATCAGGTATTTACCTCCCTCAACATATACTTGCCGCTCAACAATCTTCTCAATAAATACTGCAAGCTTTTCATTATCCACTTGCGGAACAGCAACCATACTACTTTTGACCTCCTGGCCGCATCCACCAAGAGCAGTAGCCACCATGACAAGACCGATGCTCAGATATCTCCTCATACCTCCCCCACCTAATATCAAATTCACCGCAGCCAAGGCCAAAATTGCAACGATCAGAAAAATTGGGTTAACAGCGTTATTTACGCCTGTAGTATTCCGTTCCACTTATCGCAAACACCATTTTCGCACTGACACATCCGCGAACCTGACGATCTAACCTCGACTTACAGGAACAGGGCTGTTTACAACACAGCGAGCAGTTTTGTCGGTAATTACACGGCGATCTTTATCTATAAACATATTTTTCGTGATTGCATCAGGTGGACTGTACCGGCGCCGAACATTATAGCCTCCGCCCCATTGCGCGTTGGCGTAATCAACACCCCGCAGGACCTTGGCATACTTATTATCCGTATCTTCTCCTTTATAAACGGGCGCAGGTGGACCCTGTGGATTCAGGACAGGAGAGGTGTGGTAATAATCAGGATCATACCAGTCACTTACCCATTCAAATCCATTATCAGACATTGCATACAGCCCTAATGGGTTGGGTGGAAAACGATCAACCGGGAGTGATGTAAAACTTTGAACTTTCCATCCCATAGCCTTGGAAAACTCCTCTCGATCTCTGATCGTAGAAATATTAATACCTCGTGGACCGCCACTCCCATCGCGATTGTAGAACTCATCAGTTACCTTATAAGTACCATCATCCGTGGCGACGGCAATAAATTGCCCTCTGCTCCGAGCGGCGTATTCCCACTGGGCTTCAGTGGGCAGTGAGAATGGAAGACCACTGACCACGCCAAGCCAATTGCAGTATTTTTCAGCCTCGTACCAGTC
>NZ_JBNNWD010000024.1:0-4856 GCF_050280885.1 Pseudomonas sp. NPDC086566 | reverse complement strand
ACCTTCGGCCACGCTGGGCGTCGCCGTCAGCGACACCGTTGTTGTGTCCTGTACATCGGTAACGGAGGTGCTGACCGGTGCCTGATTGGCGACCAAGTTTTCGTAGTTGCCACCGCTGACGCTGGTAATGCTGTTGGTAACTGCCGCGTGGCCTTGATAGACGTCGTTAGTCACCGCACCGGTGGCGGTAGCTGAGCTTTGGCCAACCGGAATGGTGATGCTCTGCCCGTTTGCCAGGCTGACCACGACCGGGTTGCCGGTGACCGGCGCATTTACCGTGGCGGTATAGACGATGGTGCCACCCTCGGCGACGCTCGGCGTTGCCGTCAGCGACACCGTAGTGGTGTCTTGTACGTCGGTGACGGTGGTAGAGACCGGTGCCTGGTTTGCGACTAGGTTTTCGTAGTTTCCGCCGCTGACGCTGATGATGCTGTTGGTAACAGCCGCATGGCCTTGATAGACGTCGTTGGTGACTGCACCCGTGGCAGTACCGGAACTCTGGCCGACCGGGATGGTGATGGTCTGGCCGTTGGCCAGGCTGACTACGACCGGGCTTCCGGTGACCGGCGCATTCACCGTGGCGGTGTAGACGATGGTCCCGCCTTCGACGACGCTCGGTGTCGCGGTCAGGGTCAGCGCGACCGTATCCTGCACATCGGTGACGCTGGTACTGACTGGCGCCGGGTTGGCCACCAACTGCTCGTAATTGCCGCCGCTGACAGCCGTGATGCTGTTGCTGACCGGCGCGTGGCCCTGGTAGGCGTCATTGCTGACGGCCGCCGTGGTGGTGCCTGAGTTTTGGCCCACTGCAATGGTGATGCTCTGCCCGTTGGCCAGGGTCACCACCACAGGTGAGCCTGTGACTGGGGCATTGACGGTGGCGGTGTAGACAATGGTGCCGCCTTCGGCCACCGACGGCGTGGCGGTCAGGGTCACGGTCGTAGTATCGAGGGTATCGGTGATCGCGGTCACCGCTGGCGTGCCGTTGACCGCCAGGCTTTCGAAATTGCCGCCCGTGGCATTGGTGATACGCGCGCTGACGAGGCTGGCATCGGCATACTGGTTATCGGCAGGTGCGGCCACGCTGACGCTGCCCGAGGTCTGGTTCGCCGCGATGGTGATGCTCTGGCCGTTGCTCAGGGTCACGGTGACGGCGGTCTGGCCTGGGTTGCTGAGGGTTGCGGTGTAGATGATCTGGCCGCCTTCGGCCACGCTCGGGCTCGCGCTCAGGCTGACAGTGGTGACGTCCCGGATATCACTGACGGTGGTGCTGACAGGCGCAGGGTTAGCGACCAGATTTTCGAAGTTACCCCCGCTAACCCCGGAGATGCTCGTGCTGACCTGGCCTTGCCCCTGATAAATATCGTTGCTGACCGGCACGCTGACGATGCCACTGCTCTGGCCGACCGCCACGGTGATGGTCTGGCCATTGGCCAAGGTCACCACCACCGGCGTGCCGGTCACCGGCGCCGAGAGGCTGGCGGTGTAGACAATGGCGCCGCCTTCCGCCACGGAGGGCGTGGCGGTCAGGGTGACGGTACTGGAATCGGTCGAATCGCTGACCACGGTCAGAACGGGAGCCGGGTTGGCTTCCAGGTGCTCGAAGTTGCCCCCGATGGCGGAGGTAATATGGGTGCTAAAGGTGGTCGCGTCCTCGTACACATCGTTGGCCGTCTGCAGCACCACGCTGCCACTGCTTTGACCCGCGCCGATGCTGATGACCTGGCCGTTGGACAGGGTGACCGTGACTGGCGTCTGGGCCGGGTTGCTCAGGGTCACGGTGTAGGTGATCGCACCGCCCTCGGTCACGTTCGGGCTGGCGCTGAGCGTGGCGGTGGTGGTATCGGCCGTGCCAACCACGCGGGTCTCGGCCGGCGTACCGTCGATGGCGACCGGGATGCCGCCGCCGCTGGTACCGGTGATGCTGGTCGAGATGTGACGGTCATCTGCGTACACCGTTGTGCCTGGCGTGACCGGCACGCTCACCGAGCCACTGGTCTGCCCGGCGGCGATCACGATCACCGCGCCATTGGACAAGGTCACGGTCAGCGCGCTGAGCGGCGCCTGGCCGACCGTGGCGACATAGACGATGCTGCCGCCGGCCTCGCTGACCGACGGGGTTGCACTCAGCACCACGGCGGTAGCCAGTTCGACGACCGCTGCAGCGGTGGCGGCCTGCGGCCCGGCGGCGAAATCGAAGTCAAGGCTTTCGCTGAAGTTCAGCGGCCCGGTCTGAAAGCCAACGTTCGGGTCGACCCGGACAGCTGTTTCCTCGAGCAGGACGAAACTGTGCCCACCGCCAAGCGCACCACCGCCGCTGCCGCCCGAGGAGGTCGGGCCTGCCGCGGTAGCTTCCAGCGCCGTGGTCGGGTCGACACCCGCCTGGATCGCCTGTTGCAACTGCTCCACCGACGGCGCAGCCTGCGCAGTGGCCAGGCACATGTCTGTGCTGTGGTCGGCGGTGCTGGCACTCCATTGGCTATCGCGGCCCAGGTCTACATAGCGGCCGTCGGTCAGTTGCAGGGTGATAGCACCGCCGACACCGGTCAGTACCTGCTCGCCTGCGAACAGGCGGTCTCCTTCGATGAGCACGCGGCGTATGCCTTCCGGCGATACCGCGATGACTTGGCCAACAATGCTTTTGACGATGGCGACTACGGTGCTCATGCGGCTCTCCAGATGACTCGACCAGTGCCTTCCATGCCCCTTCGGCGCTCAAACCCGGCGGGTAGTGGAATAATATGAAAGTGCCTCTACTTATAGGTCTGTCAAACTTCCGTGCTTTTATCGCTTACGCGCTTAAAGAGTGTCGAAATATTGACTTGCATCGCTATTTTGCAAGCGACGCCAATCTAAAGTCATAACGTTAAATAGCCGCTTGCCAATTCTCACTTTCGTATTAGTTGTATCGCTGTTACCTGCCTTTCTCAGCGTTCTGGCGTACAGGCCGCGTCATATCTGGCTTCGGCAAGCGTGGAGAGGGTTTTGTATAATTTCTGGGTTGCGACTTGTGTATCTCGCGTTAGTCTTTCCCTATCGCAGCGGAGGTTGGCTACCTGCAGAAATTCTTGGCGATTTGAAACCTTCGAACAGCGATGTCGTCAGCTTTAAGAACACCGGGCCATTGTTGATGGGGCCTGCTTCCAACTATCGCAAGGAAGAGAGCGCCACGTGGAATCCGAAGTCCGTCGAGCCCAGCTCAGTCACGACCCGCGTAGTCAGCACGACGATCCGCTGCTGGATTGCCTGCTGACCCTCTGTGTACTGCATCAGAAACCCGCCAGCCGGGTGATGCTGACCACCGGTTTACCCTTGCCGGCCCAGCGCCTGAACGCCGAACTGCTGCCCCGCGCCGCCGCCCGCGCCGGCCTGCAGGGGCGCCTGTTGCAGCGCAAGCTGGAGCAGATCCCGAGCATCGCCATGCCGGCCATGCTGCTCCTCAAGGACGGCCGCGCCGCCGTGCTGCTGGGTTGGGAAAACGCCGACACTGCACGCCTGCTGCTCAGCGAAAGCGATGGCGGCGAGGTGCTGATCAGCCGCGAAGCGCTGATCGGGGACTACAGCGGCAAGGTGTTTTTCGCCCAGCCGCAGCACAAGTACGACGTCAACCACGGCAACCTGATTCCGCGGGCCAAGTCCTGGTTCCGCGACACCCTGCTGCGCAGCAAATGGCTGTACATGGATGCCATCGCTGCCAGCCTGGTGATCAACCTGATCGCCCTGGCCGCGCCGCTGTTCGTGATGAACGTCTACGACCGCGTGGTGCCCAACCAGGCCACTTCGACCCTATGGGTGCTGGCGGTGGGCATTACCGGTGCCTACCTGTTCGACCTCATCCTCAAAGGCCTGCGCAGCCTGTGCCTGGACCTGGCCGGCAAGAAGACCGACCTGATCATCTCGGCCACCTTGTTCGAACGCATCGTCGGCATGTCGATGAAGTATCGCCCGGCGCGGGTCGGCAGCTTTGCCCAGAACATCCACGAGTTCCAGGGGCTGCGCGACTTCCTCGCCTCGCTGACCCTGACCAGCCTGATCGACCTGCCATTCACCCTGATCATCCTCATGGTCATCGCCATCGTCGGCGGCCATCTGGTGTGGATCCCGGTGCTCGCCTTCCCGTTGGCCCTGGGCATCGGCTACGCCCTGCAAAAACCCCTGATGGCGACCATGGAACGGACCATGGCGCTGGCCTCCGAGCGCCAGTCGAGCCTGATCGAAACCCTGGCCGGCCTGGATGCGGTCAAGGTCAACAATGCCGAGAGCGAGCGCCAGTACCGCTGGGAGCAGACCCTTGGGACCCTCAGCCGCCTGGAACTGCGGGTCAAGGTGCTGTCGGGCCTGGCCATGAACATCACCTTGATGATCCAGCAGATGGCGGGCGTGGCGATGATCTGCGTCGGCGTGTATCAGATCATCGATGGCAACCTGAGCATGGGCGGTCTGGTGGCCTGCTACATGCTCAGTGGTCGAGCTCTCGGCCCGCTCGGGCAGTTGAACGGGTTGCTGGCGCGTTACCAGCAGGCCAAGGTGACCATGGCCTCGACCAACCAGATGATGGAACTGCCGCAAGAGCGCAACTTCGAGGAACGCCCGCTGAGCCGCCAGGTACTGCAGGGCGCGATCGAGTTCCGCGGGGTCGATTTCACTTACCCGAACCAGCAGAACATGGCCCTGAAGAACATCAGCCTGAACATCCGCCCGGGCGAGAAAGTCGGCATCATCGGCCGCAGTGGCTCGGGCAAGAGTTCGCTGGCCAAGCTCATCGTCGGCCTGTATGAGGCGGACAACGGCTCGCTGCTGGTGGACGGCGTGGACATCCGCCAGATCGACGTCAGCGAGCTGCGCCACAACGTCGG
>NZ_JBNNWD010000023.1:0-9341 GCF_050280885.1 Pseudomonas sp. NPDC086566 | reverse complement strand
AAGACGCCAGTCGAGACCGTCATCAGCGATTCGATCGACACCACCACCGCGACCCTCTCGGCCACCCCAGGCATCACCGAAGGCGGCGTGATCACCTACACCGTGACGCTGAGCAACCCTGCCCAGACTCCGGTGACCGTGACCCTGTCCAATGGCAAGACCATCACCGTCGAAGCCGGCAAAACTGTCGGCAGCGTCGATGTGCCAACGGCCGCTAACGACGTGTACAACAACGGTTCAACTGTCAGCGTCAGCATTGAAAAAGCCGAAGGCGGCAACTTCGAAGCCCTGGAGGCCGACAAGACGCCAGTCGAGACCGTCATCAGCGACTCGATCGACACCACCACCGCCACGTTGACCGCGTCGCCTAGCGTGACCGAAGGCGGTGTGATCACTTACACCGTGACCCTGAGTAATCCTGCTCAGAGCGCCGTGACCGTGACCTTGTCGAACGGCAAGACCATCACCGTCGATGCGGGCAAAACCGTGGGCTCCGTCGATGTGCCGACTGCGGCCAACGACGTTTACAACAACGGCTCCACCGTTTCGGTTTCGATTGAGAAAGCCGAAGGCGGCAACTTCGAAGCCCTGGAGGCCGACAAGACGCCAGTCGAGACCGTCATCAGCGACTCGATCGACACCACCACCGCCACGTTGACCGCGTCGCCTAGCGTGACCGAAGGCGGTGTGATCACTTACACCGTGACCCTGAGTAATCCTGCTCAGAGCGCCGTGACCGTGACCTTGTCGAACGGCAAGACCATCACCGTCGATGCGGGCAAAACCGTGGGCTCCGTCGATGTGCCGACAGCCGCTAACGACGTGTACAACAACGGCTCCACCGTTTCGGTTTCGATCGAGAAGGCCGTAGGCGGCAACTTCGAAGCCCTGGAGGCTGACAAGACGCCAGTCGAGACCGTCATCAGCGACTCGATCGACACCACCACCGCCACGTTGACCGCCACCCCAGGCATCACCGAAGGCGGCGTGATCACTTACACCGTGACCCTGAGCAACCCTGCCCAGACCGCCGTGACCGTGACCTTGTCCAATGGCAAGACCATCACCGTCGAAGCCGGCAAAACCGTGGGCTCCGTCGATGTGCCAACAGCCGCTAACGACGTCTACAACAACGGCTCCACCGTTTCGGTTTCGATCGAGAAAGCCGAAGGCGGCAACTTCGAAGCCCTGGAGGCCGACAAGACCCCAGTCGAGACCGTCATCAGCGATTCGATCGACACCACCACCGCGACCCTCTCGGCCACCCCGGGCATCACCGAAGGCGGCGTGATCACCTACACCGTGACCCTGAGCAACCCGGCCCAGAGCGCCGTGACCGTGACCTTGTCGAACGGCAAGACCATTACCGTCGAAGCCGGCAAAACTGTCGGCAGCGTCGATGTGCCAACAGCGGCCAACGACGTGTACAACAACGGCTCCACCGTTTCGGTTTCGATCGAGAAAGCCGAAGGCGGCAACTTCGAAGCCTTGGAGGCCGACAAGACCCCAGTCGAAACCGTCATCAGTGACTCCATCGACACCACCACTGCGACCCTCTCGGCCACCCCAGGCATCACCGAAGGCGGCGTGATCACCTACACCGTGACGCTGAGCAACCCTGCCCAGACTCCGGTGACCGTGACCCTGTCCAATGGCAAGACCATCACTGTCGAAGCCGGCAAAACTGTCGGCAGCGTCGATGTTCCAACAGCGGCCAACGACGTCTACAACAACGGTTCAACTGTCAGCGTCAGCATTGAAAAAGCCGAAGGCGGTAACTTCGAAGCCTTGGAAGCCGACAAGACCCCAGTCGAAACCGTCATCAGTGACTCGATCGACACCACCACCGCGACCCTCTCGGCTACCCCGGGTATCACCGAAGGTGGTGTGATCACTTACACCGTGACCCTGAGCAATCCTGCTCAGACCGCCGTGACCGTGACCTTGTCGAACGGCAAGACCATTACGGTCGATGCTGGCAAAACCGTGGGCTCCGTCGATGTGCCGACAGCCGCTAACGACGTCTACAACAACGGCTCCACCGTTTCGGTTTCGATCGAGAAGGCCGAAGGCGGCAACTTCGAAGCCCTGGAGGCCGACAAGACGCCGGTCAAGACCGTGATCAGCGACTCCATCGACACCACTACCGTCTCTCTGTCGGCATCGGAAACCGTGGTCGAAGGTGGCAAGATCACCTACACCGCCACACTGACCAACCCGGCCCAGACCGCCGTCACCGTCACGCTGAGCAATGGCAAGAGCATCACCATCGAAGCTGGAAAAACCAGCGGCAGCATTGAGCTTCAGACCGAGGCCAACGACGTCTATAACAATGCTCACACCGTAGAAGTGACGATCGATAAGGCTCAAGGCGGCAACTTCGAGAAGCTGGACATCGATCCTGCGTCAGCGAAAACCTCGATAGTCGATTCGATCGACACCAGCACGGTCACCCTGACAGCCACCCCAAGCGTCAGCGAAGGTGGCGTGGTGACCTACACGGCAACCGTGACAGCGCCGGTAACCGGCTCACCGCTGGTGGTATCGCTCGCCAACGGTCAGAGCATCGTCATCAAGGTCAACGAGACCAGTGGTTCGGTAGACTTCGTTGCGCCGAACAATGTCTACACCACCAATGCACCGCTGACCAACAGCATCACCGGCGTCACCGGCGGTAACTACGAGAAACTGGTCACCACCGGTACCCCGAGTACCACGGTGATCGATAACCCGAGCAACCTGGACACCACCAATGTCAGCCTGAGCGCTACCGGTACCGTTCAGGAAGGCGGCCAGATCACCTATACCGTCAAGCTGAGCAACCCGGCCGGCAGCGCCATGACCATCAACCTGAGCAACGGCTCGGTGGTCACCATTGCCAAGGGCCAGAGCGAAGGCACCGTCACCGTCGACGCGCCAAAGAACACCGTATACGTGGATGCCGGCAGCGTCAGCACGAGCATCACCGGCACCGCCGGCGGTGACTTCGAGAAGCTGAACGTCAGCGCGACCCCCGCAGTCACGGCCGTGACCGATACCCTCGACACCAGCACCGTGACCCTGACCGCGACCCCGAGCGTGACCGAAGGCGGCGTGGTCACCTACACCGCGACCGTGACCTCGCCGGTAACCGAGCACCCGCTGGTGATCAGCCTGGCCAACGGCCAGACCATCACCATCGGCGTCAACGAAACCAGTGGTTCGGTCAACTACACCGCACCGAACAACGTCTACATCACCAACACGCCGTTGACCAACAGCATCACCGGCATGACCGGCGGCAACTACGAGAAACTGGTGGCGGTCGGCACGCCGAGCACCACGGTGAACGATGGTCCGAACACCAAGGACCTGACCAGCCTGAGCCTGACGGCTACCCCGACCGTCGCCGAAGGCGGGCAGATCACCTATACCGCCAAGCTGACCAACCCGGCCGGCACCGAGATGAAGGTCACCCTGAGCAACGGTGAAGTCATCACCATCGCCAAGGGCCAGAGCGAAGGCAGTGTGACGGTCAATGCGCCAGGCGACGATCCTTACATCGACGCCAGCACACAGAAGGTCAACATCACCGGCTCCACCGGTGGCGACTTCGAGGTGCTGATCATCGATGCCGCTTATGCCGAAACCAAGGTCACCGACACCCTCGACAACACCGGCCTGAGCCTCAGCGCCACCCAGACCGTTGCTGAAGGTGGCCAGATCACCTACACCGCCACCTTGACCAACAAGGCCGACACCGCCATGACGGTGACCCTGAGCAACGGTGCGGTGATCCAGATCGATGCTGGCAAGACCACAGGCACCGTCACCGTTGCGGCCCCGGCCAACGACGTGTACATCAGTGCGGCCAACGTCTCGGCAACCATCACCGGCACCACCGGTGGCAACTTCGAACAGCTGACCGTGAGCGACAAGGCTGCGGTCACCGCCGTGACCGACACCATTCAGACCACCACCCTGAGCATCGACGGCACCACCGCGGTGGCCGAGGGCGGCACGGCCACTTACACCCTGACGCTGACCAACCCGGCGCAGACCGATGTCACCGTGAAGCTGAGCTACAGTGGCACCGCCAGCAACGGCGCCGACTACACCGGCGTGGCCACCGTAGTGATCAAGGCCAACAGCTCGACGGCCACCTTCACCATCCCGACCATCAAGGACAACATCACCGAAGGCACCGAGCAGTTCACCGTCAAGATCGACTCGGCCACCGGCGGCAACTTCGAGAACCTGGCCATCAGCGGCAGCGCCGGTAGCGCCACCACGGTGATCTACGAACCGGCGCCGGTGCTGGACCTGGACGCCAACAACTCCAGCGGCAAGACCGGCGCCGACTACCAGACCACCTTCACCGAAGGCCAGGCAGGCAGCGGTGTGTCGGTCGGCGATGTCGACGTGACCATCACCGACTACGACAGCTCGATGCTGACCGGCGCCACCGTCACCCTGACCAATCGTCAGCCAGGCGATGCGCTGAACCTGGGCAACAGCGTCAACGGCATCACCATCAACGCCAACAGCACCGACGGCAAGGTGGTGCTGACCCTGAGCGGCACTGCGTCGCTGGCCGACTACATCCAGGCGATCAAGAACATCACTTTCATCAACACCAGCGAAGACCCGAGCACCACGCCGCGGATCATCACGGTGACGGTGACCGATGGTGTCAACACGTCGAACATAGCGACCACCACGGTCAACGTGATTGCCGTGAACGACGCGCCGACCACCACTGGCGTCGCGGTCACCGGCAACGAGGACACCGGCCTGGTACTGGCCTGGAGCGACTTCAACGTCAGTGACGTCGATTCGCCGCTGAGCAGCCTGGGCGTGACCATCAACAGCCTGCCTGTCGCCGGCAAACTGCAGCTGCTGACCGGCTCGACCTGGACCGACGTCAAAGCCGGCCAGACCATCAGCCAGGCCGACATCGCCGCCGGCAAGCTCAAGTTCGTACCGGCCAGCAACGAGTCGGGCGTCGACGGCTACGGCGGCACCGGCGTGGGCAACAAGCAGGCCGACTACGCGCAGATCAAGTACACGCCTACCGACGGCAAGGATGCGGGCACCCAGGCCACGCTGAAGATCGACATCAAGCCGGTCGCCGACGCCCCGTCGCTGAGCATCGGCAACAACAACGTCGACTCGCTGGGCCTGACCAAGGAAACCTGGACCAGCCTCACCGGCCTGGGCACCAACGGCAACGGCATCACCGGTGACGCACTGAAGAACGTGTTCGCCAACTCCGGCAAGGCCGGAAAGACCGAAACCGTGACTACGGTCGACAGCAATGCCAGCATCACCGCGGGCTCGGGCTCGAAGACCTCCGGCCTGATCTACCTGGAAGTCGGCAAGACCTATACCTTCAGCGGCACCGCCGACGACAGCCTGCAGATCGTCATTGGCGGCAAAAACGTCGCCGGCGCCATCTGGGCCAACGCCAGCGGTGCCATTTCCGGCAGCTTCACGCCGACCACCAGCGGCTACTACACCTTGGAGATCTACAGCGCCAACCAGGCCGGCCCGGGCAGTCTGGACATCAACATCCAGGTAGACAAAGGCGCGGTCACCGACCTGAACAGCGCCAACATCCCGATGTACCCGAGTGTCAGCGCGCTGGCGAATGCCGGTGTGACGGTGTCCGACCTGCATGGCAGCGACGGCAAGGGCTACTACGATGGCTACAAGCTCAACGAAGGCGGCGAGAACGGCGCCCCGATCAAGCTGGTGAGCATCAACACCGCACTGACCGACACCGACGGTTCGGAATCCCTGAGTGTCAAGCTCTCGGGGATCCCGGCAGGCTCGGTGCTGGCTGACAGCGCGGGCCACACCATCACCGTGGGCAGCGGTGCGGTAGACGTGACAGGCTGGAACCTGGGCAGCCTGACCATCAAGCCACCGGCCTACTACCAAGGCCAGTTCGACGTGAAGGTCAGCTCGACTTCGAGTGAAAGCGTCGGCGGCAGTACCGCCACCACCGAAGGCAACATCAAGGTCACGGTCTACCCGCAGGCCTACACCACCAGCAACCTGTCGTCCGACAGCGACTCCATCACCGGTACCGATGGCAACGACATCATCGTCTCGGACGTCAACGGCCTGCATGTGGTGCCGGGGCAGAACTACAACATCGCGTTCATCGTCGACACCTCGGGCTCGATGGGCTCGTCGGGCGTAAGCGCGGCCAAGTCTTCGCTGGAGTCGGTGTTCAAGACCCTGGCGGCCAGCGTCAAAGGCGCCCAGTCGGGTGCGGTCAACATCCTTCTGGTGGACTTCGCCACCCAGGTCAAGAGCACGGTTTCGGTGACCCTCAACGACGCGGGCCTGAAAACCCTGCTCGCGGCGCTGAACAACTTGTCGTCCGGAGGCGGTACCAACTACGAAGATGCCTTCAAGACCACCGCCAACTGGTTCGAGGCGCTCAAGGCAGCGGGCAGCACCGGCAGCAACCAGACGTTCTTCATTACCGACGGGCAGCCAACCTACTACCAGACCAACGAGAAGACCAACCCGACCCTGGGCAACTCCGGCGTCACCATGGACGACTACCTCGCCTCGATCAATTACAAGGCGGGCATGACGGTCAATGCCTACATCAACAACACCAACTACATCAGCATCGACAGCAGCGGCAACCTAACGGTACAGACGTACAGCAACAGAGGCGGCTGGTCGTACAGTACCAGCGGCCAGTTGCATGCCGAAGGCAACGGCGGCTACGAGCTGTCGTCGCTGGCCGGTACCGGCAACTCCACCAACAGCGCCACCAGCACCAACTCGACCGATAGCTTCAAGATCCTCTCGGCCTTGTCCGACGTCGAAGCGATCGGCCTGAACAGCGGCGTCAACGCCAACGACCTGAAGCCGTACGACACCGATGGCAAGCCGCAGACCAACATCGACCCGAGCAAGCTCGCCGATGCCATCCTCGGCCACACCGAAGCCACCCTGCCGGGCAACGACACGGTCAACGGGGGTGATGGCAACGACATCATCTTCGGCGACCTGGTGACCTTCCCGTCCATCGCCGGTACCGGTGTCGAGGCCATCCAGGCCTATGTCGCCGGCAAGACCGGGGTCGACGTCGGTGACGTGGACGCGCGGGCGATGCACCAGTACGTCAGCGAACACTACACCGAGTTCGACATTTCGGGGGCCAACGACGGTGCCGATACCCTGCTGGGCGGCGCAGGCAATGACATCATCTTCGGCCAGGGTGGCAACGACTACCTCGATGGGGGCAAGGGCAATGACATCCTGCTCGGCGGCAGCGGCAACGACACCCTGATCGGCGGCCAAGGGAATGACATCCTGATCGGTGGCAGCGGTGCCGACCTGTTCGTGTGGAAGGCCGGTGACGTTGGCAACGACGTGATCAAGGACTTCAAGCCCAGCGAGGGTGACCGCCTCGACCTGCACGACCTGCTACAGGGCGAGACTGCCAGCACCATCGACAACTACTTGAAGATCACCACCGCCGCAGATGGCACTTCGACCTTGCAGGTCAGCTCCGAAGGCAAGTTCAACGCCGGCGGCGGCGCCGACGTGACCATCAAGCTCGAAGGCGTGAACTGGTCAAACACCACGGTCAACTCGTTGATCAGCGGTGCCGACCCGACCATCAAGGTCGATCACTGATCCCCGTCCCGCGGTGGCCAGCCCAGGCCACCGCGGGGGCGGCCTTCCCTGCCACCCTCGCGCAGCGCATACTCACGCGCCGGGTTCACCTGCCTGGTGAACTTTGCCTATGCTGCGGATTACCAACTAAGGAACCATCGTGACGAGGGACGACGCCATGTTCTACGTGCAACGCGACGCCGACGGCCAGTTGCTGCGGGTAGAAGCTGCCCCCTATGCCGAATTCACGGAAATGCTCCCGGCCGACCATGCCGAGATCCAGGAATGGTTTGCCGACGATGTGGTCGAGAACAGTCTGCGCCAGCTCAAGCAGAGCGACCTGGACATGATCCGCGTGCTGGAGGATCTGATCGATGTGCTGACCACCAAGGGTGTGATCAGCATCACCGACCTGCCCGCCGGTGCCCAGGCCAAGCTGCTCAACCGCTCTACCGCGCGCAAGGCGCTGGGCAGCCTGAACAACCTGATCGAGGAAGATGAAGACACTGGGTTGATCTGAGGCCCTCTTCGCGGGTAACCCGCGAAGAGGCCGCTACAGGCTTAACGCTCGCGCAGGGCTTCGGTACGGGCCTTGATGATCGGCTTGAGCAGGTAGCTCATGATGGTTTTCTTGCCGGTCATGATGTCCACCGTGGCGACCATGCCGGGGATGATCTCCAGCGGCTTGGCATCACTGCCCAAGTGACTCTTGTCGGTACGCAGGCGGATCAGGTAGTAAGTGGTCTTCTTGTCTTCGTCGGTGATGGTGTCGGCGCCGATCTGCTCCAGCTTGGCCTCGAGGCCGCCGTAGATGGTGTAGTCATAGGCGGTGAACTTGACCATGGCCTCCTGCCCCGGGTGCAGGAAGGCGATGTCCTTGGGCAGGATCTTCGCCTCGATCACCAGCGTATCGTCCAGCGGCACGATCTCGATGATGTCGCTGCCCGGCTGGATCACCCCGCCGATGGTGTTCACCAGCAGCTGCTTGACGATGCCGCGCACCGGTGAGGTGACCAGTGTGCGGTTGACCCGGTCATCCAGCGCCTTGGTAGTGGCAGTGGCCTTGTTCAGGTCGGTGCGCGCCTCGTTAAGCTGGGTCAGGGCGTCGCTGCGGAACTTGCCGCGGGTTTCCTCGATTTTGCTCTGCACTTCCTTCACCGCCGCCTCGGCGCGCGGGATAGCCAGTTCGGTGGCGCTCAGCTCACCACGGGTTTCCACCTCGGAGCGGCGCAGGCGCAGGATCTCGACCTGGGAAATCGCCCCCCTGGCCACCAGCGGCTCGGACATGCCGATTTCCTGGTTCAGCAACTGCAGGCTGCTGGCGTACTGGGCACGCTTGGAGTTGAACTCACGCAGTTCCTGCTGCTTCTGCACCAGCTGCTGTTGCAGGCCATTGATCTCGTCATTCAACTGCTGACGCCGGCTGGCGAACAGCGACTCTTCGCTGGCCGCCTGGCTGGGGGCGGCCTCGCGCAGCTTGTCGTCGATCTTCAGCGGGCTGTCGTCGACCTCGGCGCTCAGGCGCTCGACACGCAGGGCCATGGCCACACGCTCGGCTTCGGTTTCGCCCTTGTTCGAGATAAAGCGGGTTTCGTCCAGGCGCAGCAGCGGCTGGCCAACCTCGACCACCTGCCCTTCCTTGGCGAAGATCTCGGCGACGATGCCGCCTTCGAGGTTCTGCACCTTCTGCACCTTGGACGAGGGAATGGCCTTGC
>NZ_JBNNWD010000022.1:0-9996 GCF_050280885.1 Pseudomonas sp. NPDC086566 | reverse complement strand
CGGCCTTGTGTCGCGAAAAGGCTGCAGAGCAGCCCTTTCGCGACACAAGGCCGCTCCTACAGGGGGACAGTGCGATGCTTTAGAAGGTCATTTCCTTTACATCATCCGGCACGATCAGCTTGCCGGCGGTTTTCTCGATGATTTCCTCGACGCTCACCCCCGGCGCGGTCTCGCGCAGGATGAAGGCACCGTCTTCGATCTCCAGGTAGGCCAGGTCGGTCAGCACCTTGCGGATGCAGCCGGCACCGGTCAGCGGCAGGCTGCAACGCGGCAGCAGCTTGGACTCGCCATCCTTGGAGGCGTGGGTCATGGTGACGATGATGTTCTCTGCACCGGCGACCAGGTCCATGGCGCCGCCCATGCCCTTGACCAGTTTGCCAGGGATCATCCAGGAGGCGATGTTGCCTTCCACATCCACTTCGAAAGCGCCCAGTACAGTCAGGTCGACGTGGCCGCCACGGATCATGGCGAACGATTGCGCCGAATCGAATATCGACGCGCCACGGCGGGCGGTGACGGTCTGCTTGCCGGCGTTGATCATGTCAGCATCGAGGGTGCTCTCGGTGGGGAATTCACCCATGCCGAGCAAGCCGTTTTCGGACTGCAGCATCACGTCCATGTCGGCCGGTACATAGTTGGCCACCAGGGTCGGGATGCCGATGCCAAGGTTGACGTAGTAGCCGTCCTTCAGTTCACGGGCGACGCGTTGCGCCATCTGTTCGCGGGTCAGTGCCATGGTCAGGATCTCTTTGTTGTTCTGATGGACGGCGCTCAGGCCTTGACGGTGCGCTTTTCGATGCGTTTTTCGAAGGTGCCGACGATCACCCGGTCGACGTAGATGCCCGGGGTGTGGATCTCGCTGGGCAGCAGCACGCCAGGCTCGACGATTTCTTCCACTTCGACCACGGTGATCTTGCCAGCGGTGGCCGCCAGCGGGTTGAAGTTCTGCGCGGTGTTGCGGTACACCACGTTGCCGTAGTGGTCGGCCTTCCAGCCCTTGACGATGGCGAAGTCGCCGGTGATGGACTCTTCGAGGATGTACTTGCGGCCCTTGAACTCGCGCACTTCCTTGCCCTCGGCAACCGGGGTGCCGTAACCGGTCGCGGTAAAGAAGGCCGGGATACCGGCGCCACCGGCACGCATCTTCTCGGCCAGGGTGCCCTGCGGGGTCAGTTCGACTTCCAGTTCGCCACTGAGCAGCTGGCGTTCGAATTCGGCGTTCTCGCCAACGTAGGAGGCAATCATCTTGCGGATCTGCCGGTCTTCCAGCAGCACGCCCAGGCCGAAGCCGTCGACACCGCAGTTGTTGGAGACCACGGTCAGGCCCTTGACGCCACGGCGCTTGATTTCGGCAATCAGGTTTTCCGGGATGCCGCACAGGCCGAAGCCGCCGGCCAGTACCGTCATGTTGTCGGTCAGGCCTGCCAGGGCCTCTTCATAGGTTGCTACGCGCTTGTCCAGTCCGGCCATGCTGATCCGCCTTTTGTAGTTGTTGAACCGACGAGGCTGTCGGTGAGCGTGTGAAGCCATCTTCACCGCTGGCGACTGATTTGTTAATTTTGTTTTCATCATCGATTGATAACTTTTTCAAAACAGCGCTCGAGGCTGTCATGAACGTCAAGCAACTGCGTGCCTTCGTCACCGTCGCCAAGTACCAGAGCTTCGCCCAGGCCGGTGAACACCTGCATGTGTCGCAACCGGCCCTGAGCCTGACCATCAAGGCGCTGGAGGACAACCTCGGCGGCGCCCTGCTCACCCGCACCACCCGCAGCGTCAGCCTGACTGCCGAGGGCGAGGTGCTGCTACCGCTGGCCCGGCGCCTGCTGGCCGACTGGGACGACACCGAAGAGATGCTGCGCCAGCGCTTCACCCTGCAGCTTGGCCGCGTCTCGGTGGCGGCGATGCCAGCCTTTGCCGGCAACCTGCTGCCGCAATCGCTCAAGGTGTTCCGCCAGCGTTACCCCAAGGTCAACGTCACAGTGCACGACGTGATCAACGAACAAGTGCTGGAACTGGTGCGCCATCGCCGCGTCGAACTGGGCATCGGTTTCGAGCCGGATAACAGCGAAGGCCTGAATTTCCACCCGCTGTACATGGACCGCTTCGTCGCCGTAGTGCCGGCTGACTCGCCACTGGCCTTGCAAACCGAGGTCACCTGGGCGCAGTTGCTGGCCGAAGATTTCATTGCCTTGCAACGCCCGTCGGCAGTGCGCCTGCTGCTAGAGCAGAACGTCGCGGCGCGCCACGGCAAGCTGGCGGTGGCCTTTGAAAGCCATCAGCTTTCGACCATTGGCCGCATGGTTGCCAGTGGCCTTGGCGTGAGCGCTGTGCCTGCGCTGTGCATCAACCAGATGCAGGAACTCGGCGCACGTTGCGTGACGCTGGTAGAACCCACGGTCGAACGGCGCATCAGCGTGATCGCCCTGGCCGACCACAAGCTTTCCACTGCAGCCCATGCGCTGCTCGAGGTACTGCTTTCCCATACCCAGACTCCGGAGGTGACATGCGTTACGTGAAACTGGCAGGTTGCAGTGTGCCGGCCATTGGCCAGGGCACCTGGTACATGGGCGAAGACCCGGCGCGCAAGGCAGCAGAAGTGGCGGCCTTGCAACAAGGCATCGAACAGGGCCTGACCCTGATCGACACCGCCGAGATGTATGCCGAGGGCGGCGCCGAAGCCGTGGTCGGCCAAGCCATTGCCGGGCGCCGTGACCAGGTGTTTCTGGTCAGCAAGGTCTATCCGCACAACGCCAGCCGCCGCGGTGTGGCTGAAGCCTGCGAGCGCAGCCTGAAGCGCCTGGGTAGCGAAATGATCGACCTCTATCTGCTGCACTGGCGCGGCCAGTATCCGCTGGAGGAAACGGTCGAAGCCTTCGAGCGCTTGCGCGAGCAAGGCAAGATCCGCCGCTGGGGGGTGTCCAACTTCGATGTCGACGACCTGCGTGAACTGCACAACCCGGATTGCGCCACCAATCAGGTGTTGTACAACCCGGCGCAGCGTGGCATCGAGTTCGACCTGTTGCCGTGGAGCCGCCAGCGCGGCTTGCCGACCATGGCCTATTGCCCGCTGGCCCAGGCCGGGCGGCTGTTGCAGCACCCGGTGCTGAGCGAAATTGCCGAACGCCATGGCGCGACGCCGGCACAGGTCAGCCTGGCCTGGGTCACGCGGCAGAATGATGTGATTGCCATCCCCAAGGCGGTGTCATCGGAGCATGTGCGGCTGAATGCAGCTGCGGGGGCATTGACATTGACCAGCGAGGACCTGCGGGCGATTGACCGGGCGTTCCCGGCGCCAACACACAAGCAGCATCTGGCGATGGTCTGATAGACCGGGTTGGCTTTTTTCGCGGCGGTTCGGCGCGAAGAGGCCAGTGGGGTCAGTGAAAGTCCCGGCTCTTTACATCCAGCCCTTGCAGCAAAGGGCTGATGTCTTCCAGGCGCCGGGCAATCAGATGCCGCACGCCGTTGTCCTGCTCCAGCCGCCCACTCACCTTGAGCAACTGCGACCCCACCAGCGCCCGCCGCTGCCGCTCGGCCAGGTCACGCCAGACCACCACATTGACCATGCCATGTTCATCTTCAAGGGTAACGAAGGTCACCCCGCTGGCGGTCTGCGGCCGCTGCCGCCCCACCACCAGCCCGGCCACGGCAATCGCATCGCCATGCTCGAGCCCCGCCAGCTCGGCGGAACTTCGACAGCCCAGCGCCCGTAGCCGCGAACGCAGCAGCCTGAGCGGATGCGGGCCCAGGGTCGTTCCCAGCGTGTCGTAATCGGCAACCAGGTCTTCGCCGACCGTGGGTGCGGGCAATGCCACCTGTGCTTCCGGTACTGCCTGCACTTCGGCAAACAGCGGCAACTGCGCCTGCACCGCCGCCACCTGCCAGCGCGCCTGGTGACGGTCGCGGGCCAGGGCTCGCAGTGCCCCCGCATCGGCCAACCGGGCGCGGGCACGGCCGTCGAGTCCAGCGCGCAAGCACACATCCTCGACATCCCGCCAGGGGCGCTGCGCCCTCGCCTGCTCCAGCCGGCGGGCATCCGCCTCGCTGAAACCACGGACCTGTCGCAGCCCGAGGCGGATGGCCAGGACCCCGTGCTGATCGGGCTCCAGCGTGCAGTCCCATTCGCTATGGAACACATCCACCGGACGTACTTCGATGCCTTGTCGCCGCGCCTCCTGCAGCAGTTGATCCGGGCTGTAGAACCCCATCGGCCAACTGTTGACCAGGGCACAGGTGAAGATGGCCGGTTCATGGCACTTGAGCCAGCTGCTGGCATAGCACAGCAAGGCGAAGCTGGCCGCGTGCGATTCAGGGAAGCCGTAACTGCCAAAGCCTTTGATCTGCTCGAAGATGCGCTCGGCGAACGCCAGGTCGTAACCGTTGCGCAGCATACCCTCGACCAGCCGCTGGCGATGCGGCTCAAGCCCGCCATGGCGCTTCCAGGCCGCCATGCTGCGGCGCAGCTGGTCGGCCTCGCCGGGGCTGTAGTCGGCAGCGACCATGGCCAGCTCCATCACCTGTTCCTGAAACAACGGCACGCCCAGGGTGCGCTCGAAGACTTCCTTGAGCTTTGCCGAGGGGTAGGTCACCGGCTCCTGCTTGAGGCGCCGACGCAGGTAGGGGTGAACCATGTCACCCTGGATTGGCCCGGGGCGCACGATGGCGACCTCGATCACCAGGTCATAGAAGGTCTCGGGCTTGAGCCGCGGCAGCATGGCCATCTGTGCCCGCGACTCGATCTGGAACACGCCCATGGTTTCGGCGCGGCTGATCATTGCATAGGTCGCCGGGTCTTCTCCGGGGATGGTCGCCAGGGTCAGCTGCCGACCGCGGTGCCGCTGCAGCAGGTCGAAACAGCGGCGCAAGGCGCTGAGCATGCCCAAGGCCAGCACATCGACCTTGAGCAGGCCAACCATGTCCAGGTCGTCCTTGTCCCACTGGATCACCGTGCGCTCGGCCATGGCGGCGTTTTCCACCGGCACCAGGTGGGCCAGCGGCTGTTCGGAAATGACGAAGCCACCCGGGTGCTGGGACAGGTGGCGAGGAAAGCCGATCAGTTCACCAGCCAGCACCAGAATGCGGCGCAGCGAAGGGCTGCCGGGCTCGAAACCGGCCTCGGCCAGCCGTTGCGCGTCCGGGATACGGTCGCTCCAGCGGCCGCAGCACTTGGCCAGGGCATCCACCTGGTCGGCCGGCAGGCCCAGCACCCTGGCCACATCGCGAACAGCACCGGCAGCATGATAGGTATTGACCACGGCGGTCAGCGCAGCGCGATGCCGGCCGTAACGGCGAAACACGTACTGGATTACCTCTTCGCGCCGGTCATGTTCGAAATCCACGTCGATGTCGGGAGGCTCGTTGCGCTCGCGCGACAAGAAGCGCTCGAACAACAGCCGATGCTCCATCGGGTCGAGCTCGGTGATGCCCAACACGAAGCACACCACCGAGTTGGCTGCCGAGCCGCGGCCCTGGCAGAGAATGTGCTGGCTGCGGGCAAAGGCGACGATGTCGTGAACGGTCAGGAAATAGCTTTCGTAGCCCAGTTCCTCGATCAGCGTCAGTTCCTTGTCCAGCACCGCACGGACCTTGCTGCTCGGCCCTGATGGCCAGCGCTGCGGCAAGCCCCGCTCGCACAAGGCGCGCAGCCAGCTGGCGGGTGTCTGGCCCTCGGGCACCAGTTCGCGTGGGTACTGGTAGCGCAGTTCAGCCAGGTCGAACTGGCAACGTTCGGCGATGACCAGGCTCTCGGCCAGCAGATCTGCCGGGTACAGCTCGCCCAGTTGCTCCAGCGAACGCAGGTGACGCTCGCCATTGGCGAACAGGTGGCGCCCTGCCTGGGCCACGTTGCAGTGATGGCGAATCGCGGTCATGCAGTCCTGCAGGGCGCGCCGGCCACGCACGTGCATGTGCACGTCACCACAGGCCACAGCGCGGACACCCAGCTGCGCCGCCAGTTCGCGCAAGCGGGCCAGGCGCCGGGCATCATCGCTGCCCCGGTGCAGGTGCACGCCCAGCCACAGGCGCTCGGCAAACATCTCGCACAGCCATCGGCCTGTCGCTTGATCGTCGGCATCATCGGCGATCCACAGCGCCAGCAACCCTTCGTGGTGTAGCTCAAGATCGTCAGCGAACAATTGGTAGTCACCCTTTTCGGCCCGCCGTCGGGCACGGGTGATCAAGGCACAGAGGTTCTGGTAACCCGTGAGGTTCTGCACCAGCAACACCAGTTTGGGGCCATCCTGCAGCCGCACTTCACTGCCCACGATCAGGCGCAGCTGCTGTTCCTTGGCAGCTTGCCAGGCGCGCACGATACCGGCCAGGGTGCATTCGTCGGTGATCGCCAGCGCCTGGTAACCTTGCTCGCGCGCGCGGCGAAACAGCTCTTCGGCGCTGGATGCACCGCGCTGAAAACTGAAGTTGGACAAGCAATGCAACTCGGCGTAGCCCGGCGTACTCATGCGAACCAGCCCTGCAACCACAGCGGGCCGGGTTGAGCCAGGTCGCGATAGGCCCAGCCACGCAGGCCCTCGCGGGTTTCGATGCGGTAGTAGTCACGGCGCACGTCGCCACCATCCCACCAACCTGACTCGATCCGTTCGGCCTGGCCCAGCAGCTTGTGGTCAGCCGTATCCAAGGCCTGCGGCGTGGGCAGCAGCCAGCCTGGGCGGCTACCCGGCATCACCGGCAGGTTACCCTGGGCGCCCTGCTCCGCCTGCTGCCAGGCGCACTCGGGGCGGTGGTCGGCCTCGGCACGCAACCCGCTGACGGCTTCATCACCGAGGCGAGCGCGCAGGCGTTCGCGCAGTTGCTCCCAGGGCTGGGCCTGCTTGGCGCGGGGGTCGAACAGTGCCTGATGCTGGGGGACGAAGGCAGGCAGGTCATCGGCGACCAGCCGCAGGTTGCGCACCGGTGCCGGGATGCGCAGCGGTTCAAGGCGCCCGCGGGCCAATTCGAACAGCAGGGCGGCGTCCCGCTCGGCAGACAGCAGACCCACGTGCAGCAGGGTATCCGGACCTTCGACGTGCTCCAGGTGCAAGCTGAAGCGCTGCACACCGCAGTCGCGCCCGGCGAGAAACGCCGCCAGGTCATTGAGCATGCGCCGCAACGGGAACAGCAAGGCCTGATGTGATTCAACGTCGAAGTTGAGTTCCAGGCGCGATTCGAAGCGGTCTGGCGGCTGGTAGAAGCCCAACCCCACGGAGCGCAGCCCGAGCAATTGGTCCAGGTGCAACTGCACATCGGCGGAAAACCGCCTGGCCAGCGCATCGCGCGGCAAGGCCAGCACCTGGCCCAACTGGCGCAGGCCCATACGGGCAAAGGCCTGGGCAGCGTCCGCTGGCAACCCCACCCGCTCGACAGGCATGCGCGCCAGTGCCGACCGGGTTTGCTCGGCGCACGTCAAAGCCAAGCCATCATGGCCGTTGGCAAGCATGCGAGCCGCGACCGGGTTGGTCGCGAGCACGATGCGCTGGCGCAAGCCCAGGGCATTCAGCTCTTCGCGCAAGCGGGCCTCTAACAGTGGCCACGGGCCGAACAGCTGCAAGCTGGAGCCGACTTCAAGCAGCAGGGCACGCGGGTAATGAAGACTGACCTGGGCACTGAACCGGTAGGCCCAGGCCGCGAGTAATTGCTGCAACCGCTCGATGCGGGCCGGGTCGGCTTCGACACAGTGGAAGCCATCGGCCAGGGCCCGCGCTGCCGTCAGCGTCTGCCCCGCCCGCAGGCCAAGGGCCGCCGCCGCCGGGTTGACGGCTTGCAGCAGACGACGCTGCACGGGGCCGCCGATCAATACCAGCGGCGTATCGGCGTCGTCACGCTCGCGCAGGATCGAGTCCAGCGCCAGCTGGGGCAGGAGAATGCAGGCCCAGAGCATGGTGCATCAGCCCCGCCCAGGGCAGGCGATTGGCAGGGCCGGTGGCATGCCGCCACGGCACTTGAGTACGCGCCATTGCGCCGGGCGCGTATCCACGGCAATGCGCAGCGCAGCGGGCGACGGGTTGTGCGCCGCCTGTTGCGGCCGACAGGCGAAGGCCAGTGCCTGCCCGGTCTCGGCGGCTACCTGCAGGCGGCGCAAGGCGCGGTCATCAGCACGCTCCGGCCAGCACAGCACCGCCGCGCAGCTGCCAGAGCGCAAGCACTGTTCGGCCGCCCAAAGGGCATCGGCCTGCCCGGCATCTACCTGCACCAGCCAGCGCAGGTCCACACCTGCTGCCTGCCAGGCCGGTGCATAGGGAATGAACGGCGGCGCCACCAACACCACCCGCCCGCCCTCAGCCGTCAGGCGAGCAACGGAGGGCCAGAGCAGCTGCAATTCACCACAGCCCGGGCTGGCCAGCAGCAGCTCGCTGAGGGCTGCGGCTGGCCAGCCGCCGTCCGGCAGGCACTGGTCGAGAAGCGCATGGCCGGTGGGCTGCAAACCGGCCGGGCGCACCTGGCCCTGCCGCCCGCGCCAGACCTGGCGCTGGTCGAGCAGCCGATCGAGTTCGACCACAGCGCCCATCAGTCGCGCCTCAGCAGGCCACAGAACACGCCTTCGATGAAGAACTCGCGCTCAGGTCCCACATCGATTGGCGCATAGGCCGGGTTGCGCGGCAACAGCCGGTAACCGCCTGGCTGGCGTTGCAGGCGCTTGATGGTCACCTCGCCGTCCAGCCGCGCAACCACGATCTGACCATCACGTGCCTCGCCCTGCTGGAGGATGCCGACCAGGTCACCGTCGAAGATGCCGTCCTCGATCATCGAATCGCCGCGCACCTTGAGCAGGTAATCCGGGGTACGGCGAAACAGGCTGGGGTCGAGCAGTAATTGTTCGTGAATGCCCAGGTCCGGGCCGATCGGCGCGCCGGCTGCCACTTGCCCGAGCACGGGAATTTCGAGGATTTCGGGCCGGCGCAAGGGCTCGGCCAGGCGAATGCCCCGCGCCTGGTTGGGGGTGACGTCAATGTAGCCGGCCTGGCACAACGCGGTGATGTGCTTGCGCGCAACGCTACGCGAGGCGAAACCGAAGCGGCTGGCGATATCGGCCAGGCTCGGTGGCTGGCCGTGGTCGGCAATGCGCTCGCGAATGAAATCGAGGATTGCACGGCGTTTTGGGGTGAGATTGTCCATGGAGCACATTTGTACTCCTTTCAGTGTGCGCTGAACAGCCCCCTTTGTCGTCAGGTTTGGTTATCATCCCTGGCGTTTGTTTTTTTATCCCTGGATACCTGATGCTGACTGCTCTGCTGTTCGATCTCGATGGCACTTTGACCGACACCGATACCCTGCACTTGCAAGCGTTCCGTCAACTGCTGCACGACCATGACGGCCGCGAGCTGACCCAGGAACAATTCGATGCCCAGGTCAGCGGCCGAGCCAATGGCGAACTGTTTGCCGAACTGTTTCCACTTGCTGGTTCGTCCGAGCGCAAGGCGCTGGCCGACCGCAAGGAAGCGCTTTTCCGCGAACTGTCACCCGCGCTGCAACCCATGCCCGGCCTGCTGCGGCTGATGGACCATGCGCGGGCCTGGAACATCGGCATGTGCGTGGTGACCAATGCGCCGCGGCTGAATGCCGAGCACATGCTCACGGCCATGGGGCTTGGCGATCGTTTCGAACATGTGTTGGTGGCCGAGGAACTGGAGCGGCCCAAGCCGGATCCGCTGCCCTACCTGGTCGGGCTGCAGCGCCTGGAGGCGGTGGCTGGCCAGGCGCTGGCGTTCGAGGATTCGTTGCCGGGGGTGACGGCTGCGAGTGGGGCCGGGATCTTTACCGTGGGGGTTGCCACGACGCAGACGCCGGAGCGGCTGCTGGCTGCGGGGGCCAGGCTGGTGGTGAAGGATTTTGATGATCCAGCGCTGTGGGAGTTGATAGAAGCCATGCACGGGTGAGGGCCACCAGGTGCTCGCCGGGAGGCATTCAGCGCCTGTGAGATCGAGCGCCGCCCGCGCGGCGCATCGCGGATAAATCCGCTCCTACATTTGTTGCAACGTGGCCATGTCTGTGAGGCCATGGTTG
>NZ_JBNNWD010000021.1:5350-10120 GCF_050280885.1 Pseudomonas sp. NPDC086566 | reverse complement strand
GTCTTGTTCTCGATTACCGCCTGCAGGCGCTGCTTGAGGCGCTCTTCGCCGGTATTGTCCATGGCCGCAGTGGGCTCGTCGAGCAGCAGGATCTGCGGGTTGAGCAACAGCGCACGGCCCAGGGCGACGTTCTGCCGCTGGCCGCCGGAGAGGTTTTGCCCGCGCTCGCCAACCTGCAGCTCGTAACCGTCCGGGTGCAGCCGGGCGAACTCGTGCACGCCAGCCAGCTCGGCGGCTTGCAGGATCAGCTCGTCCTCGATGTAGCGGGCACCGCTGACCAGATTGTCGCGCAAGGTACCGGCCAGCAGCTGGATATCCTGCGGCACGTAGCCGACGTTGTGGCGCAGCTCGCTGACGTCGATCTGGCGGATGTCCACGCCGTCCACCAGCAGCGAGCCGTTGTCCGCCTCATACAGGCCGACGATCAGCTTGGCCAGCGAACTCTTGCCCGAGCCGCTACGGCCGATGATGCCGACTTTCTCGCCCGGGCGAATTAGCAGGTTGATGCCCTTTAGCGCCTGGTTCTGCTGGTTCGGGTAGGTGAAGTCGACGCCGCGGAACTCGATGCCACCCTGCAGCACCTTACGGCTCAGCGGGCGTTCCTCGAAGTTGCGCTCTTGCGGCAGTTCCATCATCTGGTTGGTCGAGACCATGGTCACCTTGGCCTGCTGGTAGCGGGCCAGCAGGCCGTTGAGCGAACTCAACGGGCCCAGGGCACGGCCACTAAGCATGTAGCAAGCCACCAGGCCGCCCATGCTCAGGTTGCCGTCGATGATCAGGTACACGCCGACGCAGATCATCGCCACGCCAGCCAGTTGCTGGATCAGCAGGGTCATGTTCATCGCCAGGCTCGACAGCACCTTCACCCGCAGCTCAAGGCGGCTGAGGGTGCCAAGGGTCTGTTCCCACATGTACTGGCGTTCGCTTTCGGCATTGTTGACCTTCACCGCGTCCAGGCCGGCCAGGGTTTCGATCAGGCTCGACTGGCGCTCGGAGGCCAGTGCCATGGTTCGTTCCATGGTTGCCATAAGCGGCCGCTGCAGGGCGTAGCCGATGCCCAGGGCCAACGGGAAGGCGAGGATCGGGATCCACACCAGGTGCCCGCCGATGATGGCGATGACCATGAGGATGATCAGGGTGAACGGCAGGTCGATCAGGCTGGTCAGGGTCAGCGAGGCGAGGAAGTCTCGCAGCCCCTGGAACTCGTGGATGTTCTGGGCAAAGCTGCCGACCCGCGCCGGGCGATACTTCATCGACATGCCGACGATGCGTTCGAACAGGGTGGCCGAAATGATCAGGTCGGTCTTCTTGCCGGCCAGGTCCAGGCACAGGCCGCGCAGCCCTTTGAGAATCAGGTCGAACACATACGCGCCGGTGATACCGACGGCCAGCACCCAGAGGGTCGAGGTGGCCTGGTTGGGTACCACGCGGTCGTAGACGTTCATCACGAACAGCGGCGCAGCCAGGGCGATCAGGTTGATTACCAGGCTGGCGGCGATGGCGTCGATGTACAGCCACTTGCTGCGCAGCAAGGTGTCGCGGAACCAGGACTTGGCGCGCGGAATCAGGTTGCCGTGGTTGACGTCGTACTTGTGCTGCGGCTGGGCGAAGAACACCTTGCCGCTGTAGTCCCCGATCAGCGCTTCGCGGCTGACCAGCACCTCGCCGCCATCGCTCTCGCTGAGCAGCAGGCGCGCAGTGTCATCATTCTCCCAGCCCAGCAACACCGCGGCGCGGCCGTCCTTGAGCAGCAGCATGGCCGGCATGGCGATGCTCGGGATCTGCTCCAGCTTGCGCTGCAACAGGCGCCCCTGCAGCCCGCCGCGGGCGGCGGCACGGGGCAGCAACTCGGCGTTCAGGCGTTGGGACGGCAATGGCAGCCCGGTGGTGAGCATCGCCCGGCTGGCAGGCTTTTGATGCAGGACGCACAGCGTCAGCAGGCTATCCAGGAGCGGATCGTCATGCTGACTGCGTGGATCGTGGTTGAGTTGGACTCGACTGACTTCGGATTCCACGCGGTGCTCTCTTCAACCTGGCGGGTAGGTGGATGGGTGCGCCTCAGTTCAAGCCTGGCAGGTTCACCCGGGGTTTCAAATCGTTCTGCACAACGGTGGCCATCGGCGCGACAACGCCCTGGCTCTTGAGCAGCTGGCCAATGGTCGCCTTGATTCGGTACTGAGTAAACAACTGAATATTCTTCACTTCTACCAAGCGGCGCTGGGCGGTGAAGGTTTCGTTCTCGCTGTCGAGCAGGTCGAGCAAGGTCCGCTCACCGAGGCTGAACTGCTGCTGGTAGGCGCTGCGCACGCGGTTGCTGTGGTCGACGTACTGCTGGGCGATCGGCACCTGGGCGTTGGCGTTTTCCTGCGCGTTCCAGGCCAGGCCCAGTTCTTCGTTCAGCTGGCGCAGGGCATTGTTGCGAATGTCCAGGGCCTGGCCGGCCAGGTGCGACTTGGCTTCCAGCTCGGCCTTGTTGCTGCCGCCAGCGTACAGGTTGAAGTTCATTCGTACCATGGCTTCCCAATCGTTGTTGTGACCGGCGACACCGTCGATGTTGTTGTCGGCGGTGCGGCCGAGTTCGGCATCAAAGCGCGGGTAGAAGCTGGACTTGGCGGCGTCGTACTGTTTTTCCGCCGCGGCGATGTCTGACTCGGCCGAGCGCAGCACCGGGCTGCTTTCTACCATCTGCGCGCGGGCCTCTTCCAGGCTGGCTGGCAGCAGGTCAATGAACGGCGCCGGGGCGCTCAGCTCATCCGGCATCTGCCCCACCACGCTGAGGAAGTTGGTGTTGGCGTCGGCCAGGTTGGTCTGCTCGGTGATCAGGTTGTTCTGGGCCTGGGCCAGGCGCGCTTCAGCCTGGTCGAGGTCGGCCAGGCGGCCAACGCCACGGCTGGTGCGCAGCTTGATCTGGTCGAGGATGCGTTCATGGTTCTGCAGGTTCTCCTGGGCCAGGCGCACCATCTCGCGGCGCGACAGCACATCCAGGTAGACCTTGGCCACGTCCAGGCCAGTGCGCTCGGAGGTGTCCATCAGCGCATAGGCACGGGCGTTGACGGTAGCCTGCTGGCGGCCAACTTCGCTGGAGGTGGCGAAGCCGTCGAACACCATCTGCCGCAGGCGGATGGCCGATTCGCCGCGGTTCAAGGTTTCCCAGCGGTTACCGGTGCTCGGGCTGTCACTGCCTTCACGGCCGTAACCGGCGGTGACGTTGACCTGCGGCAAATAGCCGCCCTTGGCGGCGCGCAACTGGTAGTCGGCGGCCACGCGCGCATTCACCCCGGCCTGGATCTCGGGATGCACTTCGAGGGCCTGTTGCATGGCTTCCGGCAGCGTTTGGGCGTGGACGAAAGTGGCGGCGAAAGCGAGTGGCAGAGCGATAAACAGTGGCGCACGCATTTTTTACGGATCCCCGAAGGCGCTGTTGTCCTGAATCACGGCGGAAGCTGTGCAGGTTTGGAAAATGGCAACCTGATCTGACCGATGAGCGAGCTTCCAACAGGGCACTTCGAGAGGCACTTCGGGAAGGAAAAGCACACGTTCAAATATCAATGTGACATTACTTCGCCAATTGTTTAGGATGGCACACTTAAGGTCAATAGTTTGGCATAAAGTTAATTCCAAAGAGTTATAGCCAAATAATTGACGCCAAAAGTCCAGACCTATTATCGATACATTTCCGCCTGATGCGGCGCCACAGACGCCGCTATGGGCCGGGACGTCCCATCATCGGGTAAGCCGGAGAGTCCAATGAGCAGCGTTGTTGCGATCGTCAAGAGCATTGTTGGCCAAGTCATCGCAGTATCCCCAGAAGGCATCCGGCGCGTACTCATCGAGGGCGATCGCCTGTTCGCAGGCGAGCAGGTGCTCACCGGGGTGGGCGGGGCGGTGACCCTCGAACTGGCCGATGGCCGCCTGCTAGACCTGGGCCGCGACTCCCAATGGAGCGCGGATGCGCCGGATAGCAGCACTGACCTGGGCCAGGCCGCCGCACAAGCCGCCCCGTCGGTTGAAGAGCTGCAGCAGGCGATCGCCGCCGGTGTCGACCCGACTACACAACTCGAAGCCACGGCTGCCGGCCCTTCGGCGGCAGGCGGTGGCGGCGCGGCAGGCGGCGGCCACAGCTTCGTAATGCTCGACGCCACGGCCGGCAGCGTGGACCCGACCATCGGCTTCCCCACTGCCCCGATCGGCTTCGACACTGCGGCGACCATCGAGGAGACCGGGGGCGTCGATACCGCCACCAGCACGGCAGTCACGATGATCGCCACCGACCTCAGCCTCAGCGCCACCCCTTCCATCACCGAAGCGGGTGGCGTGATCGTTTACACCGCCACGGTCGGGCAAGCGCCGGCGACCAACCTGACCGTGACCCTGTCGAACGGCGCGGTGATTGTCATTCCGGCCGGCCAGACTACCGGCACCGTCAACGTACCGGTTGCCGGGAACGACACGCCGTACATCGATGGCGGGCAGATTTCCACCACCGTGACCGGAACCACCGGCGGCGGCAACGTGATCGTGACCCTGCCGCAAACGCCGGCAGTGACCGAGATTACTGACACTATAGACACCACCACTGCCACCCTGACCGCGTCGCCTAGCGTGACCGAGGGTGGCGTGATCACCTACACCGTGACCCTGAGCAACCCTGCCCAGACTCCGGTGACCGTGACTCTGTCCAATGGCCAGACCATCATCGTCGAAGCCGGCAAGAGCACCGGTAGCGTCGATTTCCAGACGCCGGCCAATGATGTCTACAGCAATGGTTCG
>NZ_JBNNWD010000021.1:0-5253 GCF_050280885.1 Pseudomonas sp. NPDC086566 | reverse complement strand
TGGCGGCAACTTCGAGCAGCTGACACCGAACCCGACGCCTGCCGAGACCGTGATCAGCGACTCGATCGACACCACCACTGCCACGTTGACCGCGTCGCCTAGCGTCACCGAAGGCGGCGTGATCACTTACACCGTGACTCTGAGTAACCCTGCCCAGACTCCGGTGACCGTGACCCTGTCCAATGGCCAGACCATCATCGTCGAAGCCGGCAAGAGCACCGGTAGCGTCGATTTCCAGACGCCGGCCAATGATGTCTACAGCAATGGTTCGACCGTCAGCACGACCATCACCGGTGCCACTGGCGGCAACTTCGAGCAGCTGACACCGAACCCGACGCCTGCCGAGACCGTGATCAGCGACTCGATCGACACCACCACTGCCACGTTGACCGCGTCGGCTAGCGTGACCGAAGGCGGCGTGATCACTTACACCGTGACTCTGAGTAACCCTGCCCAGACTCCGGTGACCGTGACCTTGTCGAACGGCAAGACCATCACCGTCGAAGCGGGCAAAACCGTGGGCTCCGTCGATGTGCCGACAGCCGCTAACGACGTCTACAACAACGGTTCAACGGTCAGCGTCAGCATTGAAAAAGCCGAAGGCGGCAACTTCGAAGCCCTGGAGGCCGACAAGACGCCAGTCGAGACCGTCATCAATGACTCGATCGACACCACCACCGCGACTCTCTCGGCTACTCCGGGCATCACCGAAGGCGGCGTGATCACCTACACCGTGACCCTGAGCAACCCGGCTCAGACTGCCGTGACCGTGACCTTGTCGAACGGCAAGACCATCACCGTCGATGCTGGCAAAACTGTCGGCAGCGTCGATGTGCCAACAGCGGCCAACGACGTCTACAACAACGGTTCCACCGTTTCGGTTTCGATCGAGAAAGCCGAAGGCGGTAACTTCGAAGCCCTGGAGGCCGACAAGACCCCAGTCGAAACCGTCATCAGTGACTCGATCGACACCACCACTGCCACGTTGACCGCCACCCCGGGTATCACCGAAGGCGGTGTGATCACCTACACCGTGACTCTGAGCAACCCGGCTCAGACTCCGGTGACCGTGACCCTGTCCAATGGACAGACCATCACTGTCGAAGCCGGCAAAACTGTCGGCAGCGTCGATGTTCCAACAGCGGCCAACGACGTCTACAACAACGGTTCAACTGTCAGCGTCAGCATTGAAAAAGCCGAAGGCGGTAACTTCGAAGCCCTGGAGGCTGACAAGACGCCGGTCGAAACCGTCATCAGTGACTCGATCGACACCACCACCGCGACCCTCTCGGCCACCCCGGGTATCACTGAAGGCGGTGTGATCACTTATACCGTGACCCTGAGCAACCCGGCTCAGACTGCCGTGACCGTGACCTTGTCGAACGGTAAGACCATTACCGTCGATGCTGGCAAAACTGTCGGCAGCGTCGATGTGCCGACTGCGGCCAACGACGTGTACAACAATGGTTCAACTGTCAGCGTCAGCATTGAAAAAGCCGAAGGCGGCAACTTCGAAGCCCTGGAGGCCGACAAGACGCCAGTCGAGACCGTCATCAGCGATTCGATCGACACCACCACCGCGACTCTCTCGGCTACTCCGGGCATCACCGAAGGCGGCGTGATCACCTACACCGTGACCCTGAGCAACCCGGCTCAGACTCCGGTGACCGTGACCCTGTCCAATGGCAAGACCATCACCGTCGAAGCCGGCAAAACCGTGGGCTCCGTCGATGTGCCGACTGCGGCCAACGACGTGTACAACAATGGTTCAACTGTCAGCGTCAGCATTGAAAAAGCCGAAGGCGGCAACTTCGAAGCCCTGGAAGCCGACAAGACCCCAGTCGAAACCGTCATCAGCGATTCGATCGACACTACCACTGCCACGTTGACTGCCACCCCAGGCATCACCGAAGGCGGCGTGATCACCTACACCGTGACCCTGAGCAACCCGGCTCAGACCGCCGTGACCGTGACCTTGTCGAACGGCAAGACCATCACCGTCGAAGCCGGCAAAACCGTGGGCTCCGTCGATGTGCCGACAGCCGCTAACGACGTGTACAACAACGGCTCCACCGTTTCGGTTTCGATCGAGAAAGCCGAAGGCGGCAACTTCGAAGCCCTGGAAGCCGACAAGACCCCAGTCGAAACCGTCATCAGCGATTCGATCGACACTACCACTGCCACGTTGACCGCCACCCCAGGCATCACCGAAGGCGGCGTGATCACCTACACCGTGACCCTGAGCAACCCGGCTCAGAGCGCCGTGACCGTGACCTTGTCGAACGGCAAGACCATCACTGTCGATGCTGGCAAAACCGTGGGTTCCGTCGATGTGCCGACAGCCGCCAACGACGTCTACAACAACGGCTCCACCGTTTCGGTTTCGATCGAGAAGGCCGAAGGCGGCAACTTCGAAGCCCTGCAGGCCGACAAGACCCCAGTCGAGACCGTCATCAGCGATTCGATCGACACCACCACTGCCACGTTGACCGCCACCCCGGGTATCACCGAAGGCGGTGTGATCACCTACACCGTGACTCTGAGTAATCCTGCCCAGACTCCGGTGACCGTGACCCTGTCCAATGGCAAGACCATCACCGTCGAAGCCGGCAAAACTGTCGGCAGCGTCGATGTTCCAACAGCGGCCAACGACGTCTACAACAACGGTTCAACTGTCAGCGTCAGCATTGAAAAAGCCGAAGGCGGTAACTTCGAAGCCCTGGAGGCCGACAAGACGCCAGTCGAAACCGTCATCAGTGACTCGATCGACACCACCACTGCCACGTTGACCGCCACCCCGGGTATCACCGAAGGCGGTGTGATCACCTACACCGTGACTCTGAGTAATCCTGCCCAGACTCCGGTGACCGTGACCCTGTCCAATGGCAAGACCATCATTGTCGAAGCCGGCAAAACTGTCGGCAGCGTCGATGTTCCAACAGCGGCCAACGACGTCTACAACAACGGTTCAACTGTCAGCGTCAGCATTGAAAAAGCCGAAGGCGGTAACTTCGAAGCCCTGGAGGCCGACAAGACGCCAGTCGAAACCGTCATCAGTGACTCGATCGACACCACCACTGCCACGTTGACCGCCACCCCGGGCATCACCGAGGGCGGTGTGATCACCTACACCGTGACCCTGAGCAACCCGGCTCAGACCGCCGTGACTGTGACTTTGTCGAACGGCAAGACCATCACTGTTGATGCTGGCAAAACCGTGGGCTCCGTCGATGTGCCGACTGCGGCCAACGACGTGTACAACAATGGTTCAACTGTCAGCGTCAGCATTGAAAAAGCCGAAGGCGGCAACTTCGAAGCCCTGGAAGCCGACAAGACGCTAGTCGAGACCGTCATCAGTGACTCGATCGACACCACCACTGCGACCCTCTCGGCTACCCCAGGCATCACCGAAGGCGGTGTGATCACCTACACCGTGACTCTGAGCAGCCCTGCCCAGACCGCCGTGACCGTGACCTTGTCCAATGGCAAGACCATCACCGTCGAAGCCGGCAAAACCGTGGGCTCCGTCGATGTGCCAACAGCAGCCAACGACGTCTACAACAACGGTTCCACCGTTTCGGTTTCGATCGAGAAGGCCGAAGGCGGCAACTTCGAAGCCCTGCAGGCCGACAAGACCCCAGTCGAGACCGTCATCAGCGACTCCATCGACACCACCACTGCCACGTTGACCGCCACCCCAGGCATCACCGAGGGCGGTGTGATCACCTACACCGTGACCCTGAGCAACCCGGCTCAGACCGCCGTGACTGTGACTTTGTCGAACGGCAAGACCATCACTGTTGATGCTGGCAAAACCGTGGGCTCCGTCGATGTGCCGACTGCGGCCAACGACGTGTACAACAATGGTTCAACTGTCAGCGTCAGCATTGAAAAAGCCGAAGGCGGCAACTTCGAAGCCCTGGAAGCCGACAAGACGCCAGTCGAGACCGTCATCAGTGACTCGATCGACACCACCACTGCGACCCTCTCGGCTACCCCAGGCATCACCGAAGGCGGTGTGATCACCTACACCGTGACTCTGAGCAACCCTGCCCAGACCGCCGTGACCGTGACCTTGTCCAATGGCAAGACCATCACCGTCGAAGCCGGCAAAACCGTGGGCTCCGTCGATGTGCCAACAGCAGCCAACGACGTCTACAACAACGGTTCCACCGTTTCGGTTTCGATCGAGAAGGCCGAAGGCGGCAACTTCGAAGCCCTGGAGGCCGACAAGACCCCAGTCGAGACCGTCATCAGTGACTCCATCGACACCACCACCGCGACTCTCTCGGCTACCCCGGGCATCACCGAAGGCGGCGTGATCACTTACACCGTGACCCTGAGCAACCCGGCTCAGACTCCGGTGACCGTGACTCTGTCCAATGGCAAGACCATCACCGTCGATGCTGGCAAAACCGTGGGTTCCGTCGATGTGCCGACAGCCGCCAACGACGTCTACAACAACGGCTCCACCGTTTCGGTTTCGATCGAGAAAGCCGAAGGCGGCAACTTCGAAGCCCTGGAGGCTGACAAGACGCCAGTCGAGACCGTCATCAATGACTCGATCGACACCACCACCGCGACCCTCTCGGCTACCCCGGGTATCACCGAGGGCGGTGTGATCACCTACACCGTGACTCTGAGTAATCCTGCCCAGACTCCGGTGACCGTGACCCTGTCCAATGGCAAGACCATCACTGTCGAAGCCGGCAAAACTGTCGGCAGCGTCGATGTTCCAACAGCGGCCAACGACGTCTACAACAACGGTTCAACTGTCAGCGTCAGCATTGAAAAAGCCGAAGGCGGTAACTTCGAAGCCCTGGAGGCCGACAAGACGCCAGTCGAGACCGTCATCAATGACTCGATCGACACCACCACCGCGACCCTCTCGGCTACCCCGGGTATCACCGAAGGCGGCGTGATCACTTACACCGTGACCCTGAGCAACCCGGCTCAGACTCCGGTGACCGTGACCCTGTCCAATGGCAAGACCATCACCGTCGAAGCCGGCAAAACTGTCGGCTCCGTCGATGTGCCGACAGCCGCCAACGACGTCTACAACAACGGCTCCACCGTTTCGGTTTCGATCGAGAAAGCCGTAGGCGGCAACTTCGAAGCCCTGGAGGCCGACAAGACGCCAGTCGAGACCGTCATCAGTGACTCGATCGACACCACCACCGCCACGTTGACCGCCACCCCAGGCATCACCGAAGGCGGCGTGATCACTTACACCGTGACCCTGAGCAACCCTGC
>NZ_JBNNWD010000020.1:0-11710 GCF_050280885.1 Pseudomonas sp. NPDC086566 | reverse complement strand
CACCTGATCCCATCCCGAACTCAGCAGTGAAACGATGCATCGCCGATGGTAGTGTGGGGTTTCCCCATGTGAGAGTAGGTCATCGTCAAGATTCAAACAAAAGCCCCTGTCTGCATTGCAGACAGGGGCTTTTTCTTTTCCGGGCTACAGTACCCTGGCGTGACCGCTAGCGGGCGAGTTGTTTGTCCAGGTAGTTTCTGATCACCCGCGATCCATTGTTCAGATGCTGCTCCAGCACCCTTACCGCCTCGTCGACCAATTTGTCAGCGGCTGCATCTACCAAGGCGTTATGGTCGTCCTGGGTCAGCTTGCCCAGCCCCATGGAGGACAGATGAAACCGCAAGAAGCGTTCCTCCTCGTTTAGCTCGTTTTCGATAAGACGCAGCAGTTTCTGATTGGAGGCCTTGCCATAGAGCGCCATGTGAAAGAGCCGATTGAGACGGCCGATTTCTGCATGGCTGGTTTCGTTCTCCAGTTGCTGGATATAACCACGGGCACTGGCGATGTCATCGGCATCGAGAAGCGGGATCGATTGGCGCAGCGCTTCGCTCTCCAGGAGCACGCGTAATGCATAGGTGTCGACTGCGTCTTCGCCAATCAGGGGTGCGACCACTGCACCTTTGTGCATTTCCACCTTCAGCAACGATTGCGCTTCCAGCTGGCGCAGCGCCTCGCGCACCGGCATGCGGCTGACACCGTACAAGTCGGCAATTTCCTGTTGGCGCACGGCGGTACCAGGTGGCAGGCGGCCATCGAGAATGGCGCTGCGCAGGCGTTCTTCAATAACGCTACGGGCCTGGTGTGCTGGCAGTTGTTCGCAGGCCAGCACGTTAGTAAGTTTGATTTTCTCGGCCAAGCGAAGTGTGCCTCGACGACAAAAAGTTGGATCCAATGACCCTAGTGATAGGTAGGGGGCCTGTCAAACCCGCGCTGGCGAAGGAGCGAGCGGCTTAGGTTCACAATTATGGTGGATGAGTTCTTCTGGCAAAGGAAGCGACACCCCTTAGGCATTAACTATAAAGTTGTACCTGGCCGACCATCGGCTACATGATTGCGCGGTGCCATTGTCTTTTAGGTGGCCAAGCCGCACCATCGCTGCTTTGGAATGACCTGAACAGGGCCTCGCAGTGGCGATTACCTGGCTGCTCAAAACCGCCGTGCGACGTTTCGGCCTTGCCCTGCTGCTAGGTAGCTTGCTGCTGGGCGGTTTGCATGCGGATTGGGATTTTGCCGAGATCAGCCGCAAGTCCGAGGCCCTGTATGGCCCATTGGGTAACGGCAAGGGCCGCATCGATGCCTGGCAGCGGTTGATGGCCACACAGAGCCAGGGCAGCGAGATGCAGCGCTTGCAGGTGGTCAACCAGTTCTTCAACCAGCAACTGCGTTACGTCGAAGATATCGACCTGTGGCACGAGGTCGACTACTGGGCCACGCCGATCCAGGCGCTTGTAAAAGGCGCCGGCGACTGCGAGGACTACGCAATCGCCAAGTATTTCAGCCTGCGGCGCATGGGGATCCCCAGCGAGAAGCTGCGCATCACCTACGTCAAGGCTTTGCGCCAGAACCGCGCGCACATGGTGCTGACCTACTATTCAAGCCCACAGGCGCAGCCGTTGGTGCTCGACAGCCTGGTGGACGCAATCAAGCCGGCCAGCCAGCGCACCGACCTGCTGCCGGTGTACGCCTTCAATGGTGAAGGTCTGTGGCTGACCGGCGCTGCGGGCAACAAGAAGGTCGGTGATACCAAGCGCCTGTCCCGTTGGCAGGACCTGTTGAAGAAAATGCAGGCCGAAGGGTTCCCGGCCGAACCGGTTTACTGAAGGAGCACAGATGTCACTGTTCAAACAATTGCTGTTGGCCATTTGTCTGTTCCTGGTCGTCGCGTTCAGCGGCAGCTTCATGGTCAGCCTGGAAAGCTCGCGCAGCCAGTACGTCAACCAGTTGCGCTCGCATGCCCAGGATGCGGCCACTGCGCTGGCACTGTCACTGACGCCGAATATCGATGACCAGGCGATGGTCGAGCTCATGGTCAGCTCGATCTTCGACAGTGGCTACTACGCCAGCATCAAGGTGGTCGACCTGAGCTCCAATGCCGTGCTGGTCGAGCGCCATGCAGAGCCGGACCCTGGCGGTGTACCTGGCTGGTTCATCAGCCTGATCGGCCTGGAAGCGGCCGGTGGCGACGCCCTCGTCAGCCGTGGCTGGCAGCAGGCGGCGCGGGTGGAGGTCATCAGCCACCCGATGTTCGCCATCGGCAAGCTCTGGCAGAGTGCCCTGGGCAGCCTAGGCTGGCTGCTGCTGTGCGGTGCCGCCAGCGCCGTGCTCGGTGCCTTGCTGCTGCGCCGTCAACTGCGTCCGCTGGAGTACATGGTCGAGCAGTCCCATGCCATTGCCCGCCGCGAATTCCTAAGCCTGCCGGACCTGCCGCGCACACCGGAGCTGCGTCGCGTGGTGCAGGCGATGAACCAGATGGTCGAGAAGCTCAAGGCGCTGTTCTCCGAGCAGGCAGAACGCAGTGAACGGCTGCGCGCCGAGTCCTACCAGGACAGCCTGACCGGGCTGTCCAACCGCCGTTATTTCGAGATGCAGCTCAATGCCCGGGTCAGCAACCTGGAAGAAGCGCGTTCCGGCTACCTGCTGCTGTTGCGTGTGCAGGGCCTGGCAGGGCTCAACGCGCGCCTGGGTGGCCAGCGCACCGACCAGCTGCTGCAGGCGGTGGGCGAGCAACTGCGCCGCGCCTGTGCGCATTACCCGGAAACCAACGACCTGATTTCCCGCAGCCGTGGCGGTGAGTTCGCGGTGTTGGCGCCGGGCATGGTGCATGAGGAGGCCATCCAGCTTGCCCAAGCCCTGGAAATCGCGTTGCAGAGCCTGCACGAGACCGGGGCCAGCGATATCCAGCCGGTGGCCTGCATTGGCCTTGCGCCATTCCACCCGGGCGATGAGCCCCAAGCCTTGCTCAAGCTGGCCGACGAAGCGTTGGCGCGGGCCGAGAACCAGCCCCTGCCGGGATGGGTGTGCCTGGAGCAGGGCGTGGCAGATGTGGCTGGCGATACCCAGCACGCCTGGCACACGCGGTTGGATGAAGCCTTCGTAAACGGCCAGTTTGCGCTGTTCTTCCAGCCGGTGGTGGATTCCAGGGATACCCAGCGCGTCTTGCACCATAAGGTGATTTCGCGCCTGCTGGACGACCAGGGCAACGCCCTGCCGGCTGGCCGCTTCCTGCCCTGGCTGGAGCGCTTCGGCTGGATGTCACGGCTGGACGAGCTGGTGTTGGAGAAGGTGTTGACGCACTTGCGCAACCATGACCAGATGGTGGCGCTGAACCTGTCGGCGACGACCCTGGCCGACCCCAAGGCCCTGCAACGGGTGTACGAGCTGCTGGGGCAGAACACCGCGCTGGGTTCGCGCCTGACCTTCGAGATCGGCGAGGAGCAACTGCCCGAGCAGGCTGCGCTGGAAGCACTCACCCGCCGTCTGCACGGGCTGGGCTTCGGCCTGGCGCTGCAGCGCTTCGGCGGGCGCTTCAGCATGATCGGCAACCTCGCACACCTGGGCCTTGCCTACCTGAAGATCGACGGCAGCTACATCCGCAACATCGACCAGGAACAGCACAAGCGGCTGTTCATCGAGGCTATCCAGCGCGCGGCGCACAGCATCGATCTGCCGCTGATTGCCGAGCGGGTGGAAACCGAAGGCGAGCGGTTGGTGCTGGTGGAGATGGGTGTCGGTGGCATCCAGGGGCAGCTGGTCGGCGAGCCGGCGCCCTGGCGTTGATCGAAGAATGCCGGGGCGCAAGGCGCACCCGGTAATTTCAGATCAAGCCGCCTTCCTCTTCTTCCTCGATCAGGTTGTTCAAGCTCCCCAGCGCCTTGCGCGCGGTGGAGCGGTTTAGCAACTTGGCCTGCGCCCCCGCCGGCAGGTCGGTGATGCTGAACACGCCCTTGGCCGTGAGTACTTCGATCAGGTCCTCGAGCACACGGATCATATCCAGGTCGCTCTGCTTGAGCTGCTTGAGGCTGTTTTCGACAACATCGTCGGCAAACCACCCCTGAATCTCGGCATGGTCGGCCGGCAGGACTTCCGTGTGGTCGGCGTACGGCACGGGTTCGACCCGCTGCAGTTGCCCTTTCTGGTCGCGTTGCACATAGAACAGTGCTTCCATCCTCGTCACCCCGGTTCCTTCATGGTGGTTCCTGGCGCAGCATAGGCAGCTTTGACCTGCTGCGCCTGCCAGTCAGCTGTTGTTGTTATCGATCTTGATGGTTGGGTCTGCGCCGCTGATCAGCGAGTTGATGCTGGTGTTCGACCAGTTCACCCCCTCCAGCTTGATCGACACGTCAGCATTGGCCAGCCCGCCGGCTGCATTGAGCTTGCCTTCTGTGCTGATCTGCAGGGTCGATTCGCCGCCCACGGTGGTGATTTTCAGGTAGTTGTCGATGGTCGTGCCACGTTCCCCCTGCAGCAGGTCGGTCAAGTCGAGGCGGTCGCCTTCGCTCAGCTTGAAGTCCTTGATCACATCCTGGCCGATGTCGCCGGCTTTCCACACGAAGGTATCTGCACCGGCACCACCGCTGAGCATGTCATTGCCCTTGCCACCGGTCAGCACGTCGTTGCCGGCCCCGCCGAACAGCAGATCGTTGCCTTCACCGCCAAGCAAGGTGTCGTTGCCGGTGCCGCCGAGCAAGATGTCGTTGCCTTTGCCGCCATCGATGTAATCGTTGCCGCCCTGACCAAAGAGGATGTCGTTGCCACCGCCCCCCATCAGGGTGTCGGCGCCGTCATTGGTGCGCGATAGGTCGAAGTCGGTGTAATGCTCGCTGATGTATTGATGCATCACCTTGGCATCCACCAAGCTCGTGTCCACGCCTAGCTTCGTCGCGACGAAGGCCTGGACTGCCTCGATGCCGCTACCGGGGATCGAGTCGAAACTCACCAGGTCGCCAAAGATGATGTCGTGTCCGTCGCCACCACTGATGGTGTCGGCGCCGGCGATGGTCTGGTCGGTGTGGCCGAGGATCGCATCGGAGATCTTGCTCGGGTCGACGTTGACTTGGGGTACCCCGTCGCTGTCGAACGGTTTCAGGTCGGTGCTGCTGATGCCTGTACCCACGCCGACCGCCTCGACCGACGATAGCGCCGCGAGCAGGGCGAAGCTGGAGGTGGCGTTGCTCAGGGTATCGCTGGTCGTGGTGCTGCCGGTGCCCGCCAGCTTCGACAGCTCATAGCCTCCGTTGCCTTCGGCGTGAATCAGGCCGGTGGTCACGGCGCTCCACTTGTAGCTCAGGCTTAGCAGGTCGAAGCTGCGGGTTTCAGCGGTGAGCTTGCCGGTGGCGTCGATCGACACCCGGTTATTGGTGTCCAGCTGATAGTTGGTCAGGGTGTCGCCCATCTTGTAGCTGATGTTGCCAAGCAGTGTGTCGAGCTTGACCGAGCTGTTGGCCAGTGCCGGGTTGGTCTGCTCGCCGGTCTGGTAGTAGGTCGGCTGGCCGTCGGTGAGGAAGTAGGTCTGGTTGGTGCCGGTGACGCCTGCATTTTTCAGGCTCTGGAACCAGTTGGCCGTCGTCTTGAACGCATCCTCGTAGTTGGTGCCACCGTCTGCGCTCATGCCGCTCAGGGCGTTGAGCAGGGTCTTGAGGCCGGCATCGTTGAGGGTCACTGCAACGGTGCTTTTGACCTGCGTGGCGAAGTCCACCAGCAACACGTTCACCGTGCCGACCCCGGTGGCCTTGGCATCCGCCAGCAGGGCCTGGAATGTAGTGGCCAGGGACGCCTTGGTCGCCTCGATACCGGTACTGCTCATGCTGCCCGAGGTGTCGACGATGAAGGCGAGGTTGTAGTTGGTACCGGCGGTCATGTGCAGGCCAGCGGTGTCGGCGATGATGATGTCGTCGCCGTAGGTGCCGGTTGTACTGTCATTGGCGATGGTCAGCTGGGAGGTGGTGTAGTTGTCCGGGTACACCGTGACCTTGAGGGTGCCCTCGGTGGTGGCAAAGCTACCGCCGACCGACTCGGTGGAGGTCGAGGTGACCTTCACATCGAACTGGCCGCTGTAGTAGGCCGGTGGCTTGATCGTCAGGCTGTTCAGGGTCCAGCCGCTGACGTCGACTGCCGTGGCCCCCACGGTAGCGCTATGCCCGGCGCTGTCGCTGATCACCGAACCTGCCGGAATGCCCGCCAGCTTGACGCTCAGGGCCTCGGAACCATCGGTGTCAGTCAGGCTGCTACTGATGCCCACCAGCTTGACGCTGCCGTTTTCCGGCCCTTCGTTGAGCTTGTAGCCATCGTAGTAGCCCTGGCCACTGCTGCCGTGCAGGTCGGATACCGTAACCCCGGCGTTGGCCAGGGCGGTGACGTTCGGGTACATGGCGATGCTGGTGCTGTTGAAGTCACCCACCGCGCCGCTGCCAACCTTGATATTGATGTCGTAGCTGCCCGGGCCCGACTGGTTGGCGTGGTAGACCTCCAGGGTGTAGTAGCCGCTTGTGGCTGGTGTATAGGTGCCCGCCACGGTGCCTCCCGTGCCCCAGGTAGCAGTTACCACGTTCTTGCCGCCGATGTTCACCAACAGGCTGTCGTCGGCAGTCCCGCTGAAGGTGTAGGTCTTGCCGGCTTCCAGGTAGACCAGGCCGGAGGTCTTCGAACCGCTTTGTGCGGCAACGCTGGCGTCGGACTGCACATTGGTGGTGGTCTCGGACTTGGTGGCGGTGCCGGAATTGGTGAAGACCGTTTTCAGCGCATCGCCGGTAATGCCATTGCCGTTGGTTCCCAGGCCGGTCAGGGTGGTCCAGGTTTCCTTGGTCAGGCCCAGCGAGTTGACGTTGTTGCTACCGATACTCAGGGTCGGCGTGTCAGCGACCGGGGTGATATCGACTTTCAGCGTGGTTTCGCTGCCTGGGGTAATACCGTCGGTGGGTTTGAACCTGATCTGTGCATAGTCGGCCTGGTTGTTTCCCACGCCAGAGCCGCCATAGCCATCGGCACCGGACTGGTTGGCCAACGGCACGAACTTGAGCTTGCCGGCAGCGATGTCGGCCTGGCTCACGGTCTGGTTGACCGTCACGTTCACCCAGGTGGTGCCGTTGTTGTACTGCAGGGTGCCGAGTGTAGGCAGCTGGGTGAAGGTGACGCCCAGGCTTGAGGTCGGGGTGTCGGCGTCAGTGACGTTGAAGTGGCTCCAGTTCAGCACCAGCGCGGTGTCCTCCACACCGGTGACGATACCTCCGGTGGCCACCGGGGCATCGTTGACCGCCACTACGTTGACCGTGGCGGTCGCGGTATTGGACACATTGACACCGTCGGTGACCGTGACCGTGATGATCCGCGGCGTGGTGCTCGGGTCCTCGCTGGTGTTGACGAAGGTGATGTTCTTGATCGCCTGCATGTAGTCGGCCAGCGAGGCGTTGCCTGTCAAGGTCAGTACTACCTTGCCGGCGGTCACGCTGGAGGTGACGGTGATGCCGTTGACGCTGCTGCCCAGGTTCAATGCATCGCCGGCCTGGGCATTGGTCAGAGTCACAGTGGCACCGGTCATCTGCGAGCTGTCGAAGTCGGTGATGGAAATATCCAGGTCACTGATCGAGTTGCCGCTGCCGTTTTCGGTGAAGGTGGTCTGGAAGTCAGCGCCCGACTTGCCGCTGGAGTCGTTGGCGTCGAGGTCCAGCACCGGGGCAGGCTCGTAGAGTTGGGTAGTGATGCTGCCTGCGGTAGGGCTGATGACAAGCCCCTCGAAGTTGCCGCCTGTGGCCGAGTCGATCTTGATGGTGAATTGTTCGGTGCCCTCGGCGATGTTGTCCTTCAAGGTCGGGATGGTGAACGTGGCCTGGTTGCTGTTGGCTTTTATCGTCACCGTGGCCACACCAGTGTAGTCGCCGCCGTTGGTGGCGGTGCCGCTGTAGCTCAGCTTGACTACCACGTCGGTCTGCGGCGCATTGCTCAGGGTCAGCGTGTAGGTTGCGTTGTTGCCCTCGGCCACGGTGGCTGAGCCGGTGATGCCAAGGGTGGTGGTGTTCAGCGTGTCGGTCACGGCGGTGACCGCCGGCGCCGGGTTCACTACCAGGCTTTCGAAGTTGCCGCCGGTGGCGTTGGTGATCGTGGTGCTGACCGTGGACGTGCCGATGTAGGCGTCGTCGGCTGGCGCCGCCACGGTGATGCTTCCGGAAGACTGGCTGGCGCCGATGGTGATGGTCTGGCCGTTGCTTAGCGTGACGGTTACCGTCGACTGCGCAGCATTGGTCAGGGTGGCCGTGTAAACGATCTGGCCACCCTCGGCCACGCTTGGCGTTGCCGACAGCGACACCGTGGTGGTGTCCTGCACATCTGTGACGCTGGTGCTGACTGGCGCTTTATTGGCGACCAGATTTTCGTAGTTGCCGCCGCTGACACTGGTGATGCTGTTGGTGACGGCCGCGTGGCCTTGATAGACGTCGTTAGTCACGGCACCCGTGGCAGTACCGGAGCTCTGGCCAACCGGAATGGTGATGGTCTGGCCGTTGGCCAGAGTTACCACGACGGCGGAGCCGGTGACTGGCGCCGTCACTGTGGCGGTGTAGATGATCGTGCCGCCTTCGGCCACCGACGGCGTGGCGGTCAGGCTCACCGTCGAGGTATCGACAGTATCGGTAACGTTGGTCACCGCTGGCGTGCTGTTGATCGCCAGGTTCTCGAAGTTGCCACCCGAGGCATTGGTGATCCGTGCGCTGACCTGTCCGGCATCGAGGTACGGATCATCGGCTGGCGCGGCAACGGCGACGCTCCCAGAGGTCTGATTGGCGGCGATGGTGATGGTTTGGCCGTTGCTCAGGCTTACAGTTACCGCCGACTGCGCAGCATTGGTCAGGGTAGCGGTGTAAACGATTTGGCCACCCTCGGCCACGCTTGGCGTCGCCGTCAGCGAGACGGTGGTGGTGTCCTGGACATCGGTAACGGTAGTGCTGACTGGCGCCTGGTTTGCTACTAGGTTTTCGTAGTTTCCGCCACTGACGCTGGTGATGCTGTTGGTAACTGGCGCGTGGCCTTGATAGACGTCGTTGCTCACGGCACCCGTGGCGGTACCGGAGCTTTGGCCGACCGGAATGGTGATGGTCTGGCCGTTGGCCAAGCTGACTATGACCGGGCTGCCGGTGACCGGTGCGCCTACTGTGGCGGTGTAAATGATAGTGCCACCTTCGGCCACGCTGGGCGTCGCCGTCAGCGACACCGTTGTTGTGTCCTGTACATCGGTAACGGAGGTGCTGACCGGTGCCTGATTGGCGACCAGGTTCTCGTAATTGCCACCGCTGACGCTGGTAATGCTGTTGGTGACTGATGCGTGGCCTTGATAGACATCGTTGGTGACGGCTCCCGTGGCGGTGCCGGAGCTCTGGCCAACCGGGATGGTGATGGTCTGGCCGTTGGCCAAGCTGACTACGACCGGGCTGCCGGTGACCGGCGCATTTACCGTGGCGGTATAGACGATGGTGCCGCCTTCGGCCACAGACGGCGTGGCCGTTAGCGAGACGGTAGTGGTGTCTTGTACGTCGGTAACGGAGGTGATGGCCGGTGCCTGGTTGGCGGCCAGATTTTCGTAGTTTCCGCCGCTGACGCTGGTGATGCTGTTGGTAACTGCCGCGTGGCCTTGATAGACATCGTTGGTGACGGCACCCGTGGCGGTGCCGGAGCTCTGGCCGACCGGAATGGTGATGGTCTGGCCGTTGGCCAGGCTGACTACGACTGGGCTGCCAGTGACGGGCGCACCTACTGTAGCGGTGTAAACGATAGTGCCGCCTTCGGCCACGCTGGGCGTCGCCGTTAGCGACACCGTTGTTGTGTCCTGTACATCGGTAACAGAAGTGCTGACCGGTGCCTGATTGGCGACCAGGTTTTCGTAGTTGCCACCGCTGATGCTGGTAATGCTATTGGTGACTGATGCGTGGCCTTGATAGACATCGTTGGTGACGGCACCCGTGGCGGTGCCGGAGCTCTGGCCGACCGGAATGGTGATGGTCTGGCCGTTGGCCAGGCTGACTACGACTGGGCTGCCAGTGACGGGCGCACCTACTGTAGCGGTGTAAACGATAGTGCCGCCTTCGGCCACGCTGGGCGTCGCCGTTAGCGAGACGGTAGTGGTGTCTTGTACGTCGGTAATGGCGGTGCTGACCGGTGTCTGGTTGGCGACCAGATTTTCGTAGTTTCCGCCGCTGACGCTGGTGATGCTGTTGGAAACTGCCGCGTGGCCTTGATAGACGTCGTTGGTCACGGCACCCGTGGCGGTACCGGAGCTCTGGCCGACCGGAATGGTGATGGTCTGGCCGTTGGCCAAGCTGACTACGACTGGGCTGCCGGTGACCGGCGCGCCCACTGTTGCCGTGTAGATAATGGTCCCGCCTTCCGCCACGGACGGCGTAGCAGTCAGGGTGACGCTGGTGGTGTCTTGGACATCGGTAACGGAGGTGCTGGCAGGCGCCTGGTTTGCAACCAGGTTTTCGTAGTTTCCGCCGCTGACGCTGGTGATGCTGTTGGTGACTGCCGCGTGGCCTTGGTAGACGTCATTGGTCACGGCACCCGTGGCGGTACCGGAGCTTTGGCCGACCGGAATGGTGATGGTCTGGCCGTTAGCCAGGCTGACTACGACTGGGCTGCCGGTGACAGGGGCGCCCACTGTCGCGGTGTAGATAATGGTCCCGCCTTCCGCTACGGACGGCGTGGCGGTCAGGGTGACGGTGGTGGTGTCTTGGACATCGGTAACGGAGGTGCTGACCGGTGCCTGATTGGCGACCAAGTTCTCGTAATTGCCACCGCTGACGCTGGTAATGCTGTTGGTGATGGCCGCGTGGCCTTGGTACACGTCGTTAGTGACGGCACCAATGGCCGTACCGGAGCTCTGGCCAACCGGGATGGTGATGCTCTGCCCGTTTGCCAGGCTAACTACGACCGGGCTGCCGGTGACAGGGGCGCCCACTGACGCGGTATAAATAATGGTCCCGCCTTCCGTCACGGACGGCGTTGCCGTTAGCGAGACGGTGGTGGTGTCTTGGACATCGGTAACGGAGGTGCTGACCGGTGCCTGGTTGGCGACCAGGTTTTCGTAGTTTCCGCCGCTGACGCTGGTGATGCTGTTGGTGACTGCCGCGTGGCCTTGGTACACGTCGTTGGTGACGGCACCCGTGGCGGTGCCGGAGCTCTGGCCGACCGGGATGGTGATGGTCTGGCCGTTGGCCAGGCTGACTACGACCGGGCTGCCGGTGACCGGTGCGCCCACTGTTGCCGTATAAATAATGGTCCCGCCCTCGGCCACGCTCGGCGTTGCCGTCAGCGAGACGGTGGTGGTGTCCTGGACATCGGTAACGGAGGTGCTGACCGGTGCCTGGTTGGCGACCAGGTTTTCGTAGTTTCCGCCGCTGACGCTGGTGATGCTGTTGGTGACTGCCGCGTGGCCTTGGTACACGTCGTTGGTGACGGCACCCGTGGCGGTGCCGGAGCTCTGGCCGACCGGGATGGTGATGGTCTGGCCGTTGGCCAGGCTGACTACGACCGGGCTGCCGGTCACCGGCGCGCCCACTGTCGCCGTGTAGATAATGGTCCCGCCTTCCGCCAAGGACGGCGTGGCGGTCAAGGTGACAGTGGTGGTGTCTTGTACATCGGTAACGGAGGTGCTGACCGGTGCCTGATTGGCGATCAGGTTCTCGTAATTGCCACCGCTGACGCTGGTGATGCTGTTGGTGACGGCAGC
>NZ_JBNNWD010000019.1:0-24080 GCF_050280885.1 Pseudomonas sp. NPDC086566 | reverse complement strand
CGCCTTCCTCAACGGCGAGGCGCCGGCCACCGTCAACCCGAGCCTGTGGCGCATCGCCCAGCTCAACAGCATTGCCGGTCTGTTCAAGGTCACCGCAACCTGATCGCCTACTACTGCGTGCTGGAAGGCATCTTCTTCTACTGCGGCTTCACCCAGATCCTGTCGATGGGCCGCCGCAACAAGATGACCGGCGTCGCCGAGCAGTTCCAGTACATCCTGCGTGACGAGTCGATGCACCTGAACTTCGGTATCGACGTGATCAACCAGATCAAGATCGAGAACCCGCACCTGTGGGACGCGGCGATGAAGGAAGAAGCGACCCAGATGATCCTGCAAGGGACCCAGCTGGAGATCGAATACGCCCGTGACACCATGCCACGCGGCGTGCTGGGCATGAACGCAGCGATGATGGAGGACTACCTCAAGTTCATCGCCAACCGTCGCCTGACCCAGATTGGCCTGAAGGAAGAGTACCCGGGGACTACCAACCCGTTCCCATGGATGAGCGAGATCATGGACTTGAAGAAGGAGAAGAACTTCTTCGAGACTCGCGTGATCGAGTATCAGACCGGTGGTGCACTGAGCTGGGACTGATCGTCCGGGTTGAGTATCGAGAAGGCTGCCGAATGGCAGCCTTTTTATTGCCTGCGAAATCAGAGCAGGAAGTGTCCTACAAACTGCGGCATTGCCATGGAGAAGCGGATACGCCGCGACTGGGGCGGATGTGCTGGCCTGGAGGGCGGACGGCGACGTTGTTGTATTGGCAGAGTGAGCCTTGGGTGAGGATGCGGGATATGCCGGTGGTGATGGAGGCTGAAGGTGATGAGATGGCGCCGATGGTGAAGCGCCGGATGAACTGGCGGGAGTGTGCTCAGCGGGCACTCAGACTACACGGGATCTAGCTGGGCTGCGCCGATTTTGTAGGCTTCTTCCATTCTTTCAACGCACGTGAATCGAAGTCGAGACTATAGGTCATCCAGTTGGACCCTCACGCGCTGCGGGGAGGCGAGTCGCTCTCTCACAATCGCGATCAGGTCTTCGTCTTCCTCAGTCATCAGCACGGGTCGAAAAGGTAGCTTGCCTCGTTCGGCCACGTATTGCAGTGCCTGGCGCATGAGCTCGGACGGGGTTACGCCCAGCCGCTCCAGTTCCTGATAGGCGCGAGCTTTGAGCTCGTCATCGACGCGGATATTGATGGACGCCATGGGATGGCCCTTTTGGTAAAGACATTCGTCATTACAATGCGCTTATCTTTGCCATTGCGCAACTGCTGTCCGTCTTTCAGAAATCCAGGAATGACGGGACTGCATGGCACCGGCTCCGCCGGTGTCCGCGGGGCAAGCCCGCTCCAACAGGGATCGCGCGCCGTTTTTTAGAACTGAGCAAGACAGAATCTCCCACACTGCTCGGCGCTATGCCGAGGTTGTACATGGCTAAAGCAGACAACGAAAAAAGGCGCCATCGGCGCCTTCATCGTATTAGTGAAACAGATCCGGACACCACTTCGGCTCTCGCCTCGGCCCGCCTTGCGCGAGCACCCTCTGGGGCTGGGGAACGCTCGATCTCATCCGGTCAGTCGTTCCGCAGTTGCATGGCGAAAAACAAGAGACCTCGCCCACGCCGACAGGAGGGGTACGGCACACTCGGTTGCCATGTGCCGGGACTGGACATGCCAGTCTACGTGGTCGAGGGCGAGGCCGCTTAGAAGTATAGAAACGCTTCTCACGCAATGCCAGCCAGGCTGGCTCGACCCTCCGTGACCGACCGGCTCTACCTGATCGCCTGGCACCGGCTTTGCCGGTGTTCGCGGGGCAAGCCCGCTCCTACAAGCGTTGCTTTAGACCGAGCTCGGCGGACAGCCTAGCCGTCACATCCTTCATGACCGGCACCAGCTCGCGCATCTTCTCTTCCGGCATGTACGGCACCGTACTCGCCACGCTGATCCCCGCCACGATCCGGCGGCCGGCATCGCGCACCGGCGCCGCCACGCAGCGGATCGACGGTTCGTTGTCCTCCAGGTCGAAGGCATACCCGCCCGCCGCATACTCGACCATGCGCTGCTCGAACTGCGCCCAGGTCAGCTCGGTGTGGTGCGGCCAGAAGGCGCTCTTGCCACCCACCGGCAGGCTGGTTTCATACAGGCGCTGCCATTCCGTCGGGCTGTCGTCGAGCATCAGCGCCTTGCCAATACCGGTGCGGGCCAGCGGCATGCGGTGACCGACCCGCGAGCGCATTTCCGGGCCGTTGCGCCCCGGGGTCTTGTGCAGGTACAGCACCTCGTCGCCTTCGCGGATCGCCAGGTGGATGGTATCGCCGGTCAGCGCCGACAGCTCGTCCAGATAAGGACCGGCCAGGGTCACCAGCGGCAGCTCTTCGCGGGCCTGGAAACCCAGTTCGATCAGCTTGGGACCGAGCAGATAACCAACCTGAGGCACCACCCGCAGGTAGCGTTCGTCCACCAGGCAGCTGACCAGCCGGTGGGTGGTGCTGCGGGTGGTGCCGATGTGCCGGGCGATGTCCTTGAGGTCGCGCGCACCAGCGGCCACGGCCTGCACCACGGCCAGGCCGCGCAGCAGGGTCTGGGTGCCGGTGGGGGCGGTTTTTGTTGGGTCTTCCTGCATGTGCTGCCTTTATCGATGAGCGAGTGGGCGGGCGACATTATGTTCGCCCGCAGGGCGTGCCTACAACTCGATGCGTTCGACCTTGCCCACCAGCAGGATGTACGACAGCGCACCGGCCAGGGCCAGGGCGGCGATGTAGGTGATCGCCGGGGCGAACGAGTCGCCACTGGCGAGGAAGCCGATCACGATCGGGGTGACGATCGCCGACAGGTTGCCGATGAAATTGAACACCCCGCCAGTCAGCCCGAGCAGGCGCGCCGGGGCGAGGGTCGAGACCAGCGACCAGGTGATCGAGGCCAGGCCGTTGCCGAAGAACGCCAGGGCCAGGAAGGCGATCACCAGGGGAGTCGAGTCGACGAAGTTGGCGCCGATGATCGCGGTGGAGATCAGCAGGCCGCTGATGATCGGCAGCTTGCGGGCAAAGCCTACGCTGGCCCCTCGGCGGATCAGCCAATCGGAGAAAAAGCCCGAGCACAGCACGCCGACGAAGGCCGCGAGAAACGGCAGCGACGCCAGCATGCCGGACTTGATGAAGTCCATCCCGCGGTATTTCACCAGGTAGGTGGGGAACCAGGTGAGGAAGAACCACAGGGTCGAGTTCAGGCAGAACTGGCCGAGGTAGATGCCCCACAGCTTGCGCTTGGTCAGTACGATGCCAAGGTCCGCCCAGCTGAACCTGGCCTTCACTTTGGCCTGCTCGGACTGGATGTCCACCAGCCCGCCGCCCCCGCGGATCAGTTCGATTTCGGCCTCGTTGGCGCCCTTGAAATCACGCGGTTCGCGATACACCGCGTACCAGATCACACCCCACAGGATGCCGACCGCACCAGTGACGACGAACACCATGTGCCAGCCGAACTCATGCTGCAGCCAGGCCAGCACCGGGGTCAGGAAGGCCAGGCCGACGAACTGCCCGGAGGTGTAGAAGCCGATGGCGGTAGCGCGCTCGCGCTCGGGGAACCAGGTAGTGACCACGCGGCTGTTGATCGGGTAGGCCGGTGCCTCCAGTGCGCCGACCGCCATGCGCAGCACGAACAGCGCGATGAAGCTGGCGGCGAAGCCGAGCATCACCGTGGCCAGCGACCACAGCACCAGCGCCACGGTATAGAGGATGCGCGGCGGCACCCGGTCGACCAGCCAGCCACCGGGAATCTGCATGGCGGCGTAGGTCCAGCCGAACGCCGAGAACACCAGGCCGACATGGATCGGGTCGATGCCCAGCTCGCTGGTCAGGGCGGGCGCGGCAATCGACAGGTTGCTGCGGTCCAGGTAGTTGATCACCACGGTGACGAACAGCAGCACCATGATGAAAAAGCGCTTGCGGCTGGGCGCCACCAAGCTGGCCTGCCCGGTGAGGGTGTGCGGGAGCATGAGAAGTGCCTCTTGTTATGGTTATTGAGGTCGTTTCAACGCGTTACCGAAGCGCTATCACCACTCGGCGAAGCTGCCGTCGGCGTGGCGCCATACCGGGTTGCGCCAGCGGTGGCCGACGGCGGCGCGCTCGATGACGTATTCCTCGTTGATCTCGATGCCCAGGCCCGGGCCGTCGGGGATCTTCACCATGCCTTGCTCGTAGTCGAACACGCCGGGGTCGCGCACGTAGTCGAGCAGGTCGTTGCTTTCGTTGTAATGGATACCCAGGCTCTGCTCCTGGATGAAGGCGTTGTAGCAGGCGGCGTCGAGTTGCAGGCAGGCTGCCAGGGCAATCGGGCCCAGCGGGCAATGCAGCGCCAGCGCGACATCGTAGGCCTCGGCCATGTTGGCGATCTTGCGGGTTTCGGTGATGCCACCCGCGTGGGAGGCGTCGGGCTGGATGATGTCGACATAGCCTTCGCTGAGCACGCGCTTGAAATCCCAGCGCGAAAACAGCCGTTCGCCAAGGGCGATGGGTGTGCTGGTCAGCGGCGCCAGCTCCTTGAGCGCTTCGTAGTTCTCGCTGAGCACCGGCTCTTCGATGAACATCAGCTTGTACGGGTCGAGTTCCTTCATCAGCACCTTGGCCATGGGCTTGTGCACCCGGCCATGGAAGTCGACGCCGATGCCGACGTTCGGGCCCACCGCATCGCGCACGGCGGCGACGTTGGCCAGGGCCTGGTCGACCTTGTCGAACGTGTCGAGGAACTGCAGCTCTTCAGTGCCGTTCATCTTCACCGCTGTGAAACCGCGGGCCACGGCCTCTTTCGCTGCACGCGCCGTGTCGGCCGGGCGGTCGCCACCGATCCACGAGTACACACGGATCTTGTCGCGCACCTGGCCACCGAGCAGGTCGCTGACCGACACGCCCAGCGCCTTGCCCTTGATGTCCCACAGGGCCTGGTCGATGCCGGCCAGGGCGCTCATGTGGATGGCGCCGCCGCGGTAGAAGCCGCCGCGGTAGAGCACGGTCCAGATGTCTTCGATGTTGCGTGGGTCCTTGCCGATCAGGTAGTCGGAAAGCTCTTCGACGGCAGCGGCCACCGTGTGGGCGCGGCCTTCGACCACCGGTTCACCCCAGCCGGTCACGCCCTGGTCGGTCTCGACCTTGAGGAAGCACCAGCGCGGCGGAACGATGAAGGTGGTCAGTCTGGTAATTTTCATCTGCTTGTCTCTCTTGTTGGAATGCAGCGCAGCAAGTGGATCAGTGCAGGGCTTGCCAGGCGATCACGAAAGCCTTGGCAGAGGCCGCGACCTGCTCAGGCGTCATGCCCGGCTTGTACAGGCCGGAGCCCAGGCCGAAGCCCCTGGCGCCAGCGTCGAAGAATTGCTGCAGGTTGCCGGGGGTGATGCCGCCGACCGGCGCCAGCACGGTGCCGGCGGGCAATACGGCCAGCCAGGCCTTCACCACGGCCGGGCCCATCTGCTCGGCCGGGAACAGCTTGAGCACGTCGGCACCCTCGGCCAGGGCAGCGAACGCTTCGGTCGGCGTGGCGACACCCGGCGCCAGGTACAGCCCCGACGCCTTGGCCGCACGCAGCACCTGCGGATCGCTGTGCGGCATGACGATCAATTGCCCGCCCGCCTCTTTCACCTGGGTCACCTGCGCCGGTGTCAGTACGGTGCCTGCGCCGATCAGGCAATCGGCGGGCAGGCAACTGCGCAGGATGCGGATGCTGTCGAAAGGTTCGGGGGAATTGAGCGGCACTTCGATGACGCGAAAGCCGGCGCCGTAGAGGACTTCGCCAATGGCGGCGGCTTCATGCGGTTGCAAACCGCGCAGGATCGCAATCAGGCCATTCTGTGCCAGTGCTTGTTCGAGCATGTCGAGCTCCCTTGAGGATCAGTGGATGAGGCCGGCGGCCAGCGCCAGCTGCCACAAGCCGCGCTCGGTGGCCTGTTCGGCAACGCCCACGTGGCTGAAGCCGCACGCCTGCAGGGCGCGGCCATACCGCATGCAAAGCGGGCCGTTGCCGATCAGCAGGATTGCCGGCAGGTGCACACTGTTGCGTCGCTGACGCTGCACCTTGGCCAGGGCCGAAAGCTCATGGCCGATCAGCAGGCCGGAAAGGTAATCGGCCTGGGCGCTGGCACTCAGTTCACCGGTCAGGCCCAGGCTGCGGGCGCTGAACACGGTGGACAGCGGGCCGATCTCGCCGTCACTGGAGAGCGCAACCTGCACGCCGTGGTCGAAAGCCGCTGCGTCGAATGCTGCGCCGCGCTGCTGCGTACGGCCGAGGATGCTGTGCTCGCTGAGCACGGCGAATACTTCGCCGGTCATGAAGGTGTCGAACTGGACGATGCAGCCCTCGGCAACCTGCACCCACTTCGAATGGCTGCCGGGCAGGCCGATCAGCAGGTCATCGGTGGTCACGCTGGGCAGTGCGCCAAGCACCTGGGTTTCTTCGCCACGCATGACGTTGGGCAGGCGCGAACGCTGGATCACGCCGGGGACGATGTGCACGTCGACGCTTCGCAGGCTGCGTACCGTTTGCAGGGAGGCGCCGAGGCTGGCGACGTTGGCCGGGGTGTCGCGGTAGGCCGCTTCGCGCCAGCCCTGGGCACTGCCGACCATGCCGCAGGCGATGACCGGCAGGCCGGGCTCGGCGTCGAGCCAGTCGCCACAGGCCTCATCGAATGCCAGTTCGAAACCGTCGCTGCAGAGTTGGCCGTTGATCAGGCGTGGGGCTTTGGGCAGTTGCATGATGCCGCTGGGAAGCCCGCGCGTCTCCAGCACCTGGCCGTTGGCGGCAAGTTTGTAAGCACGAAGGGAGGTGGTTCCCCAGTCGAGCGCGATCAATTGCGCCTGCATCGCTTCACCTGTTCTGTTCTTGGCAGTGAGTGAGGGCGACTATAAACCTGGAGGGCCGAAAACTCCAATATGTAAAATGCAATCCCATATATAGGGATTTTTTTGATTCAAAATTATTTGAGACCATTCGCGGGCACGCCCGCTCCCACAGGGATCTGCTTTGCCATCAAGGGCGATGCAGTATCTGTGGGAGCGGGCGTGCCCGCGAATCGACCTGAAAAAGGCATTTACTCCGGCAAGGCAAACGCCATCACATAATCCCCTTGCCTGGTCCCGAGCGAGCCATGCCCGCCGGCCATCACCAGCACATACTGGCGCCCATCCTTGCCGGTGTAGGTCATCGGCGTGGTCTGCGCCCCTGCCGGCAACCGCCCTTCCCAGAGCACCTTGCCGTCACGCACGTCGTAGGCACGCAGGTACTGGTCGAGGGTGCCGCTGAGGAACGCCAGGCCGCTGGCGGTGGTGAAGGCGCCACCCAGGCTCGGTACGCCCATGGTCAGCGGGATCGGCACTGGCGAACTGTCACGCACAGTGCCGTTCTTGTGCTTCCAGATCACCTTGTGCGTGGTCAGGTCCACGGCCGCCACGTAGCCCCAGGACGGTGCCTGGCACGGCAGGCCCATCGGCGACAGGAAAGCGCTCATGATCACGCCATACGGTGCGCCCTTGTTCGGCTGGATGCCTTCGGTCTCGCTCTTGCGCGCCGGCTGCCCGGCGATCTTGGACGCTGGCACCAGCTGTGACTTGAACGCCATGTAGCTGGGGTTGACGAAGGCGATCTGGCGCACCGGGTCGACCGAGATGCCACCCCAGTCGAACACGCCGAAGTTGCCCGGATACACCAGCGAGCCCTGCAGCGACGGCGGGGTGTAGATGCCGTCATAGCGCAGCGAACGGAAGTCGATGCGGCAGAGCATCTGGTCGAACGGCGTCACGCCCCACATGTCGCGCTCGTGCAGGGTCGGCGGCATGAAGTTGAGTTCGGACATCGGCTGGGTCGGCGAGGTATGGTCGCCTTCCACCGCGCCTTGCGGGACCGGCGTTTCGTGAATCGGCACCAGCGGCTGGCCATTGCTGCGGTCGAGCACGTAGATGCTGCCCTGCTTGGTCGAGGCCATGACCGCAGGCTTCACACCTTCGGCGGTCTTGATGTCGATCAGGCTCGGCTGGCCGCCGACGTCCATGTCCCACAGGTCGTGGTGGGTGAACTGGTAGTTCCAGCGCACCTTGCCGGTGGCGATGTCCAGGGCCACCAGGCCGGCACTGAACTTCTCAGCTTCAGGCGTGCGATTGCCACCCCACTGGTCAGGCATCTGGTTGCCCATGGGCAGGTACAGCAGGCCAAGCTTTTCGTCGGCGCTGATCACCGACCATACGTTCGGCGAGTTGCGGGTGTAGAACTCGCCGTCAGCGATTGGCGTGGTGGCGTCGGGCTTGCCGCTGTCCCAGTTCCATACCAGCTTGCCGGTAATCGCGTCATAGGCGCGCACCACACCGGACGGCTCGTCGATGGAGACGTTGTCGGTGACATGGCCGCCGAGCACCAGCAGGCCACCGGCCACGGTGGGTGGCGAGGTGGAGTAGTAGCCACCGGGGGCGAAGGTGCCGATGTTGCGGGTCAGATCGATCTGGCCCTTGTCGCCAAAGCCTTCGCACTGCTTGCCGGTGTCGGCATCCAGGGCGATCAGACGGGTGTCGGCGGTAGGCACGTAGACGCGCTTGGCACAGGCTTGCCCGTCAACCGGGCTGGCCTGCGACTTGGCGGTGTCGTAGTAGGCCACGCCGCGGCAGGTCATGTGCGCCCAGCCCTTGAAGTTGGCGGCGTTCTGGGTGCTGAGCTTGGGATCGAAGCGCCAGATTTCCTTGCCGCTGTCCGGGTCCAGGGCGATCACCTGACTGTGCGGGGTACACACATAGAGCTTGCCGTTGACCTTGAGCGGGGTGTTTTCCGCCGTTGTCTCGCCCGGGTCGTTGGGGCCAGGGATGTCGCCGGTGCGGTAGGTCCAGGCCAGCTTGAGCTTGCCGACGTTCTCCGGGGTGATTTGCTTGAGTGGCGAATAGCGGTCGCCAAACTCAGTGCGGCCATAGGCTTGCCAGTCCCCCTCAGGCATTTGCGGTGCGGCACTGGTGGTGCCTGCGGTTTCCCGGTCGAGGCGGCCGACGAGGGTATTGGGGTTGGTGAACTGGCTGGCCAAGGCCATCAGCCCGGCCACTACCACTGCCAGGCCCAGCACGCCATTGCCCAGCAGGTAGGGCTGACCAAGGGTCAGCGGCCTGCGCAGCCAAGGCAACAGCAAGACCAGGCCAAGGACGAACCACAGCGCCAGGCGTGGTACCAGTTGCCACCAGTCCAGGCCTACCTCCATCACTGACCACAGCGTGCTCAGCAGCAACACGATGCCATAGACGCTCAGCGCCTCGCGCCGTACGGCCAGCAGCAAGCCAGCGGTGATCAGCAAGCCGATGCCGGCCAACAGGTAGTACAGGGAGCCGCCGAGGCCCATCAGCTTGACGCCGCCGGCCACCAGGGCCAGGCCCATCAGCAGAAAGAGCACGCCTAGCAGCCTGGGCAGCAAGGGTGAGGGTTGTGAAGCACGGGTTGTGCTCATGGGTGAATTCTCCGTTTCCATTGGACTGAATCGATTAGCCCTTCAGCAGCGAAGAATAGTATTACGAAATGATTCTGCGACTAACCGTCGCAGCAAAGTGACTCCGTTGCCGCTAATGCAACAATATTTGCCCACGTCATAGTACGACCATAGCTTTTTATGGACCTTGATCTAGACCGCTCGCTGGCGAACTTTCACTTGACTGCCCAAATTTATTGCGATTTCCGACGTTGACAGTGCATTTCACGCTTTGATAAAAACGCCGCAGTTGTACGACAACGCATAACAAAAACAACATCAGCGGACACATCTCATGTCGAAAATCTGCCAGACATCCCTTCCCTTTGCGCTACTCGGCGCCAGCCTGTTCGGCGGCATGCCGGGCCTCAGCCTCGCCCAGGGCTTCGTCGAAGACAGCAAGGCCGTGCTGGGCCTGCGCAACTTCTACATCAACCGCAATTTCACCAACCCCGGCAACCCACAGAGCAAAGCTGAAGAATGGACCCAGAGCTTCATTCTCGACGCCCGTTCCGGCTTCACCGAGGGGCCGGTGGGGTTTGGCGCGGATGTGCTGGGGCTGTGGTCGCTGAAGCTCGATGGCGGTGGCGGCACCTACGGCACGGCGCTGCTGCCACGTCATGACGATGGCAAGCCGGCAGATGATTACGGGCGCCTGGCAGTAGCGGGCAAGGCACGTATCTCCAAGACCGAACTGAAGATCGGCGAGTGGATGCCGGTGCTGCCGATCTTGCGCTCTGACGATGGTCGCTCACTGCCGCAGACCTTCCGCGGCGGCCAGCTAACCTCCAGCGAAATTGCCGGGCTGACCCTGTATGGCGGCCAGTTCCGCGGCAACAGCCCGCGCAACGATGCGAGCATGGAAGACATGAGCTACGGCGGCGGCGTGTCGGACCGCTTCAACTTTGTCGGCGGCGAATACAGGTTCAACCAGGACCGCACCCTGGTCGGCCTGTGGAACGCGGTGCTCAAGGACGTCTACGCGCAGCAGTACCTGCAACTGAGCCACAGCCAGCCGCTGGGCGACTGGACGCTCGGCGCCAATCTGGGCTTCTTCCGCGGTGACGAGGACGGCTCGGAACGTGCCGGCAAGCTGGACAACAAAACCTATTCGGGCATGTTCTCGGCCAGATACGGCGGCAACACCTTCTGGATCGGGCTGCAGAAAGTCGATGGCGATACCTGGATGCGGGTCAATGGCACCAGCGGCGGGACCTTGGCCAACGACAGCTACAACGCCAGCTTCGACAATGCCGAAGAGCGCTCGTGGCAGGTGCGCCATGACTTCAACTTCGTGACGCTCGGGGTGCCGGGGCTGACCTTGATGAACCGCTATATCAGTGGCCGCGACGTGCGCACCGGGTCGGTGACCGATGGCAAGGAATGGGTGCGCGAGTCGGAACTGGCGTATGTGATCCAGAGCGGGCCGTTCAAGGATTTGAGTGTGAAATGGCGCAACTCGAGCATTCGTCGGGATTACAGCAACAACGAGTTCGATGAGAACCGACTTATTTTCAACTATCCCCTGTCGTTGTTGTGATCGCATGGCACGGGCTTCGCCCGTGTTCGCGGCTAAAGCCGCTCCTACAGAGACCGCGCGACACCTGAAGTTCAACGCTATTCCTGCAGGAGCGGCTTTAGCCGCGATGAGGCCTCAAAAGCCCACGCAAACATGATTGACAACCTCGGGAAGCGCTGCCGATAATCAGCCTAGTCATACGACAACTTACAACAATCACAAGTAGAGCCGCCATGACCACCACCCCCTTCAAACGCCTGCTGCTCACCGGAGCCGCAGGCGGCCTGGGCAAGGTGCTTCGCCAACGCCTGAACGGCTTCGCCGAAGTCCTGCGCCTTTCCGATATCGCGCCGATGGCCCCCGCCTCTGGCCCCCATGAAGAAGTCGTCCCTTGCGACCTGGCCGACAAGGCTGCGGTCCATGCCCTGGTCGAAGGCGTCGACGCGATCGTCCACTTCGGGGGCGTGTCCACCGAGCATTCCTTCGAAGAAATCCTCGGCCCCAATATCTGCGGCGTATTCCACATCTACGAAGCCGCTCGCAAGCACGGGGTCAAACGCATCATCTTCGCCAGCTCCAACCATGTGATCGGCTTTTATCGCCAGGACCAGACGATAGATGCCCATGCCCTGCGCCGCCCCGACAGCTACTACGGCCTGTCCAAGTGCTACGGCGAGGATATCGCCAGCTTCTACTTCGACCGCTACGGCATCGAGACCGTCAGCATCCGCATCGGCTCCTCGTTCGACGCGCCACAGAACCTGCGCATGCTCAGTACCTGGCTGAGCTACGACGACCTCACCCAGCTGATCGAGCGCGGCCTGTTCACCGCCGATGTCGGCCACACCGTGGTCTACGGCGCCTCAGACAACCGCACCGTGTGGTGGGACAACCGCCATGCTGCGCACCTGGGCTACCAACCCAAGGACACCTCCGAAGTGTTCCGCGCCGCAGTTGAGGCCAAACCGGCGCCTTCTGCCGACGACCCGAGCATGGTCTACCAGGGTGGCGCCTTCGTCGCTGCCGGCCCATTCAGCTGACCCCGCCCTGCCAGGAGGCTCCAGCATGCACTGCGAACTGATCGTCGACGCCCGCAATGGCACCGGTGAAAGCCCGGTGTGGCACCCCAGCGAACAGGCCCTGTACTGGGTCGATATCCCGGCCCGCCAGTTGCACCGCTGGCAGGACGGCGCCCATCAGGTCTGGCAGGGTGACGAGATGCTCGCCTGCATCGCCCGCACCGAGCGGGGTTGGGTCGCAGGCATGGAAAGCGGCATCTTCCAGCTGCAGGCCCAGGCCGACGGCCGCCTCGACAGCCGCCGGGTCGCCGCAGTCGAACACCCGCAACACGGCATGCGCTTCAACGATGGCCGCTGCGACCGCCAGGGCCGGTTCTGGGCCGGCAGCATGTTGATGGACATGCAGCAGGGCGCCCATGTCGGCGCGCTGTACCGGCTCGATGGCGAGGGCCGGTTGCACCAGCAGCTCAAGGACATGATCGTGCCCAATGGCCTGGCCTTCAGCCCGGACGGCTCGCGCATGTACCTGTCCGACTCGCACCCCAACGTGCAGAAGATCTGGACATTCGATTACGACACCGACAGCGGCACGCCACACAACCAGCGGCTGTTCGTCGACATGCGCGCCTTCCCTGGCCGCCCCGACGGCGCCGCCATTGACGCCGACGGCTGCTACTGGATCTGCGGCAACGACGCCGGGCAGATCCACCGCTTCACCCCCGACGGGCGCCTCGACCGCTCGCTCAGCCTGCCGGTAAAGAAACCGGCGATGTGCGCCTTTGGCGGGGCCAACCTCGACACCTTGTTCGTCACCTCGATCCGCCCTGCAGGCAGCGACCTCAGCGACCAGCCCCTGGCCGGTGGCGTGTTTGCCCTGCGCCCCGGCGTCCAAGGCCTGGAGGAACCTGCCTGGCGCGGCTGAACGCGGCCTTTGCAACACCGCAGTACCCAACACTCACGCGCGAAACCAGATAATAAAAACCACGGAGTTTCACCATGACCTTCAAACGCAAGCTGCTTCTTGCCGTACTCCCGTTCGCGTTCAGCCTGTCACTGCCGGCCTCGGCACTCGACATCAAGTTCGCCGAGATCCACCCGGCCGGTTACCCGACCGTGGTCGCCGAACAGAACATGGGCAAGAAGCTCGAACAGGCCAGCAATGGCGAAATCACCTTCAAGATGTTCGCCGGCGGCGTGCTGGGTTCGGAAAAGGAAGTGATCGAGCAGGCGCAGATCGGTGCGGTGCAGATGACCCGCGTCAGCCTCGGCATCGTCGGCCCGGTGGTACCGGATGTGAACGTGTTCAACATGCCGTTCGTGTTCCGTGACCATGAGCACATGCGCAAGATCATCGACGGTGACATCGGCCAGGAGATCCTCGACAAGATCACCAATTCCGAATTCAACCTGGTGGCCCTGGCCTGGATGGACGGCGGCACACGCAGCCTCTACACCAAGAAGCCGGTGCGCAGCCTCGAAGACCTCAAGGGCATGAAAATCCGCGTGCAGGGCAACCCGCTGTTTATCGACATGATGAACGCCATGGGCGGCAACGGCATCGCCATGGACACCGGTGAAATCTTCAGCGCGCTGCAGACCGGGGTGATCGACGGTGCCGAGAACAACCCGCCAACCCTGCTCGAACACAACCACTACCAGAGCGCCAAGTACTTCACCCTGACCAACCACCTGATCCTGCCGGAGCCGGTGGTGATGTCCAAGACCACCTGGAACAAGCTCACGCCTGAGCAGCAGGTGCTGGTGAAGAAGGTTGCCCGTGAAGCGCAGATGGAAGAGCGCGCACTTTGGGACGCCAAGTCCGCCGCCAGCGAGGAGAAGCTCAAGGCCGCCGGTGTCGAGTTCATCGCCGTCGACACCAAGCCGTTCTACGACGCCACCGCCCCGGTGCGCGAGAAGTACGGTGCGCAATATGCCGACCTGATGAAGCGTATCGACGCGGTCCAGTAACCCCGGCCCCTTTCCAAGATGACCTCGGCAGTGCGACGCCCGTCGCCCTGCCGCTCTGGTGATGCCTATGAAAATGCTTTTCCTGAGCGTCAACGACACGCTGTACCGCGCCTGCATCTGGGTCGCCGGGCTGTCGATCCTGACCATGTCGCTGATCATCCCCTGGGGCATCTTTGCCCGCTACGTGCTGGGTACCGGTTCCAGCTGGCCGGAGCCGGTGTCGATCCTGCTGATGGTGCTGTTCACCTTCATCGGCGCCGCCGCCAGCTACCGCGCTGGCGCACACATGGCAGTGGCGATGATCACCGACCGCCTGCCGGAGCCGCTGCGTCGGCTGGTGGCAGTGTTCACTCAACTGTTGATGGTGGGGGTCTGCGTGTTCATGACCTGGTACGGCTACAAGCTGTGCGTCACCACCTGGAACCAGTACATGGCCTCGCTGCCCAGCGTGCGGGTGGGCATGAGCTACGCGCCGATCCCGGTCGGCGGCGTGCTGACGCTGATCTTCGTGCTGGAGAAACTTCTGCTGGGCGACCAGAGCCAGCGCAAGGTGGTGCGCTTCGACCTGGTTGAAGAAAACGAGGGGGCGGCGTAAATGGATGCGTTCATTCTGTTGGGCAGTTTCATTGCGCTGATCCTGCTGGGCATGCCGGTGGCCTACGCCCTGGGCCTGTCGGCACTGATCGGCGCCTGGTACATCGACATCCCGCTGCAGGCGATGATGATCCAGGTCGCCAGTGGGGTTAACAAGTTCTCGCTGCTGGCCATCCCGTTCTTCGTGCTGGCCGGTGCGATCATGGCCGAGGGCGGCATGTCACGGCGCCTGGTAGCGTTCGCCGGGGTGCTGGTTGGCTTCGTGCGCGGGGGACTTTCGCTGGTGAATATCACCGCGTCGACCTTCTTTGGTGCCATCTCCGGCTCGTCGGTGGCGGATACCGCCTCGGTGGGCTCGGTGCTGATCCCGGAAATGGAGCGCAAGGGCTACCCGCGTGAATTCTCCACCGCCGTGACCGTGAGCGGCTCGGTGCAGGCGCTGCTGACCCCGCCGAGCCACAACTCGGTGCTGTACTCGCTGGCCGCTGGGGGAACGGTGTCGATCGCTTCGCTGTTCATGGCCGGGGTGATGCCCGGGCTGCTGCTGAGCGCAGTGATGATGGGCCTGTGCCTGATCTTCGCAAAGAAGCGCAACTACCCCAAGGGCGAGGTGATCCCGCTGCGCCAGGCGCTGAAGATTGCCGGTGAAGCCCTGTGGGGCCTGATGGCCATGGTGATCATCCTTGGCGGCATCCTGTCGGGCGTGTTCACCGCGACCGAGTCGGCTGCGGTGGCCGTGGTGTGGTCGTTCTTCGTGACCATGTTCATTTATCGCGACTACAAGTGGCGTGACCTGCCCAAGCTGATGCACCGCACCGTGCGGACCATCTCGATCGTGATGATCCTGATCGGCTTCGCCGCCAGCTTCGGCTACGTGATGACCCTGATGCAGATCCCGTCGAAGATCACCACGGCGTTCCTGACCCTGTCGGATAACCGCTACGTGATCCTGATGTGCATCAACTTCATGCTCCTGCTGCTGGGCACGGTGATGGACATGGCACCGCTGATCCTGATCCTCACGCCGATCCTGCTGCCGGTGATTACCGGTATCGGTGTGGACCCGGTGCACTTCGGCATGATCATGCTGGTCAACCTGGGGATCGGGCTGATCACCCCGCCGGTAGGGGCGGTGCTGTTCGTCGGGTCGGCGATTGGCAAGGTCAGCATCGAGGCCACGGTGAAGGCATTGCTGCCGTTTTACCTGGCGTTGTTCCTGGTGCTGATGGCGGTGACCTACATTCCGGCCATCTCGCTGTGGCTGCCGAGCGTCGTGCTTTAACTGCAATCGGGTTACCTGTAGGAGCGGCCTTGTGTCGCGAAAGGGCTGCAAAGCAGCCCCTCGATTTCAGCCGTGTTGCTGAACCCCTGGGGCCGCTCTGCGGCCCTTTCGCGACACGAGGCCGCTCCTACAGGGCCCCAGGTTCTCAATGCAAACGGATCCTGCACATGGCTGTCTCCTCTTCTGCTGCAACCCTTTTCCCGCGCAAACTGGCCATCGCCCTGCTGGCCCTGCTGGCCTGTTCGTTCGCCGGTAACCACATCGCCGCGCGCATCGCCTTCGACGACGACACCGGCGTGCTGCTGGCTATTCTCTGCCGCTCGGGCATCACCTTCCTGGTGCTGGCCAGCCTGGTGCTGTGGCAGCGCCAGCCGCTGGGCCTGCCCGCTGGCACACGGCGCTGGCAGCTGCTGCTGGGCCTGCTGATCGCCACCCAGAGCCTGTGCCTTTACTCCGCCGTGGCACGCATCCCGGTGGCCCTGGCCTTGTTGGTGGGCAACACCTTTCCCATGCTGCTGGCCCTGCTCACCTGGGCCTTGGGCGGCGCCCGCCTGACCGGGCGCACCGTGCTGTTCATGGGCCTGATCCTCTGTGGCCTGGTGCTGGCGCTGGACGTGCCGAGCCATCTGGGCCGCAGCCACGACGCCAACCCACACTGGGCCACCGGGGTGGGCCTGGCGTTCTGCGCCGCCTGTGTGTTCGCCTGTGCCCTGTGGATCACCGACCACAAGCTGGCCGCCGTACGCGGCCCGGTGCGCAGCCTGCTGACCTTGCTGATCGTGTTCACCAGCATGCTGGCCGCGGGTATCAGCGGCGTGATGCCTGCCGGCTTGTCGTTGCCGGGTAGCTCCACCGGCTGGATGGCGCTGGCCAGCCTGGTGGTGCTGTATGGCGTGGCCTTCACCTTGCTGTTCATCTGTGTGCCGAAGCTGAACATGGCGCAGAACGCACCGGTGATGAACGTAGAGCCCATCGCCACCCTGCTGTTGGGCTGGGCGTTGCTCGGCCAGCAACTCAGTGGCTTGCAATTGATTGGCGGTGCCGTAGTGGTGTGCGGCATCGTCCTGCTGACCTACCGGAGGCCCTGATGCGCATCCCCCTGCTGCACCTGCAAGACCCGCTTACCCGCCTGAGCATCGCACCTGAGCTAGGCGCCAGCCTGGTCAACTGGCAGGCCAGCGCCACCGGCCAGGCGTTGCTGCGCCCTGCCGACGCGGCCGCCCTGGCCAGCGGCAGCCCGCGGCGCCTGGGCTGCTACCCATTGGTCCCGTGGTCCAACCGTATCGCCGAGGGCGGCTTCCAGCGTCCCGATGGCTGGCTGGCGCTGGCACCGAACACCGGGCACGATCCCTACCCGATCCACGGCAGTGCCTGGCAGCAGCCCTGGCAGGTGGAGCAGCACAGCGAGCACCACGCCCGCCTGAGCCTCGACAGCACGCTACCGTTCGCCTACCGGGCGACACTGGATGTGCACCTGCATGAGGGCTGCCTTGCCATCGACCTGCAGGCAACGCATCTGGATTCGGCGGCTAGCTGGTATGGCCTCGGGCTGCATCCTTACTTTCCACGCCATCCTGATACGCGATTGCAGGCGCAGGCACGCACCGTTTGGCTGGCGGAGCACGGAGCGTTGCCGTCACGGCAAGCCGAAGTACCTGATCATTGGAACTTCGCCCGCCCACGGACACTGCCGGCCACGGTGGTGGACCATGCCTTCAGCGAATGGCCCGGCCACTGCGTGATCGAGCAGCCGGGCGCGGGGTATCGGCTGGCATGCAGCGCCAGCGGCGCAGAACATTTTCTGTTGTTCTGCCCGCACGAGCAGCCATTTTTCTGTTTCGAGCCCGTGAGCCACCCGATCAATGCGCATCACTTGCCAGGTCGACCAGGATTGAGACTGTTGCAGCAGGGAGAATCGATCAGTCTGGGATTCAGGATGCACTATCAGCCAACGTGACTGGCTGGAAGTGGGGCTGCTTTGCAGCCCCATGGCTTCAAGCCTTACGCCAGTGCCTCGGTCGAGGTTGCCAAGGGCTGTGGCGAAGCAGCCCCATTCACCTCGCGTGCGACCTTCCATACCAGCACTGCCGCCACGATATCGAATGCGGCAAGCACCACGAACAGTGGACTGTAGCCAATCTGCGTAACCAACATGCCGAACACCAGGGTAAACAGTGCCGCGCCCAGGTAACCACACATCCCGCCCATACCGGTCGCCGTCGCCACCTGGTCCTTGCTGAACGAATCCGAAGTGATCGAGTACAACGCTCCCGACAAGGTCTGGTGGGCAAAGCCGCCAATGCACAGCAGCAGGATTGCGGTGTACGGGCTTTCGACCAGACCGATACAGGCCGGCCCGATCATGCAGCTGGCGCCGAATACCAGCACCATCTTGCGCGAGGTGAACAGCGACACCTTGAAGTAGCGATGGAACATTGGGCTCAGGTAGCCACCGAGCACACAGCCGATGTCGGCAGCGAGGAACGGCAGCCAGGCAAACATCGCCACTTCCTTGATGTTCATGTGCCGCTCGGTCATCAGGTACAGCGGGATCCAGGCGTTGAAGGTCTGCCAGGCTGGCTCGGAGAGAATACGTGCCGAGGCGATCGCATAGAAGTTGCGGGTCTTGAAGATGCGCTTCCACGCGCCCTTCTCACGCTGCTCGGCTTTGAAGTGGGCTTCCTGGCCGCTGAGGATGTAGTCACGCTCAGCGTCGCTCAGGCGCTGCTGATCACGCGGGTGCTTGTACAGCAGCATCCACAGCAAGGTCCACAGCACACCGGACGCGCCAACGATGACGAATGCCAGCTGCCAGCCACTGTGCAAAATCGCCCACACCACCAGCGGTGGTGCCAGCAATGCGCCCAACGACGAGCCGATGTTGAACCAGCCGATGGCGACCGAGCGTTCCTTGGCAGGGAACCATTCGGTGGTGGCCTTGACCCCGGCCGGCAAGCCGGCCGCCTCGGTCATGCCCAGCAACCCGCGCATGAACGCCATGCTCTGCCAACCGCTGGCCAGGGCGGCCCCCGCACAGGCCAGCGACCAGGCCAGGGCGAAGACGGCAAAGCCCAGTTTGGTGCCGATGAAATCGATGAGCCAGCCAGCGATCGGTTGCATGAGTGCGTAACACATCTGCCAGGTCGCGACGATCTTGGCGTATTGCTCGGTGGTGATGGACAGGTCGGTCATCAGGGTGGGCGCTGCCACCGAGAGGGTGTTGCGGGCGAGATAGTTGACGACGAGCCCGGCCGTGACAAGGCTGACCATCCACCAACGGATGCCTTTGATCTTCATGGTTCACCTGAATCTTGTTTTTAGAGTGACGGGTGATCTGCCTCATGCGCCGGGAGGGCGAAATGAGACAAATTGTTTCAGGTGAAGAGTGCCATGTCATAGGTCGTCGTACAACAATAATTATTATTGCCGCGTAAAATGCACAAGTCTGCAGCAGGCCGGTGTTAATCCGGCCTTGTTGTACGATCTCAATACTCAGTCCAAGTGTCGGGCCCGCAAATCCTGCGCCAGCATGTCGATGAACGAACGTACCTTGGCCGAGCCGTACTTGCTCTCCCGATGCAAGATGTGGATCGGCCAAGGGGCCTCCTCGTAATCGGCAAGAATGACCTTCAGCTTGCCGCTGGCCAGTTCATCGACCACCTGATACGACAACAGCCGGGCGACACCCAGTCCGTCCACCGCCGCAGCGATCGCACCATCGTTACTGGTGACGGTCAGCCTGGGTTTCATGCGGACCAGGGTCGGTTCGTCGGCCAGGCCGAAGCGCCAGCCGGCGCGCGGCGATAGGGTGGTAGTGGCGATCACTGCATGCTCCAGCAAGTCCGACGGGTGCTGCGGCTCGCCCCGGCGGGCAAGGTAGTCGGGCGATGCACACAGCATCCGCCGCACCCGGCCCACGCGCAGCGCCTTGAGGCCGGAGTCAGGCAGCGGCCCGATACGCACGGCCACGTCCATGCCCTCCTCGACCATGTTCACCACGCGGTCGAGGAAGTACGCCGACACATCGACTTCGGGGTATTGCTGCAGGTAGCGCACGATGCAAGGCATGACGAACTTCTTGCCGAACAGGATCGGCGCGGTGATCGCCAGTTCACCCTTGGGCGTGGCATTGATCCCGGCCGCAGCTTCGTTGGCTTCATGGATGCTGGCGAGAATGTGCCGGGTGTCTTCCAGATAACGGCCGCCCGCCTCGGTCAGCCGCACACTGCGGGTGGTGCGCAACAGCAGCTTGACCCCGATCTGCTCTTCGAGGGCGCTGACGGCACGGGTGACGGCGGCGGGCGAGATGTCCAGGCGGCGGGCGGCAGCGGCGAAGCTTTCCAGCTCGCCGACCGCAACGAACACCTTCATCAGGTGGATCTGGTCCATGCGCGCTCCTGGACGTCGGGGGTGCGGGCATTATCGGCTGCCTTAAAGTTCAAGCACCAGTGCCTGCGCTGGTACTGCACAACAGATCAGCGCCGTGCCGTCCTCCGGCATCTCGGCAGGGGGATTCGGGTAATGTACCTGTCCGCTCACCACCTTGGTCTTGCACGTCCCGCACGACCCACCCCGGCAACTGAACTCCGGCGACAGCCCGCGCGCCTCGGCCAGCTCCAGCAAGGTCCCAGCCCCCGGTGCCCAACGTGCCTCCTTGGCCGAACTGGCAAAGTACACGGGTACCGGCTCGCTGGCAGCCGGTGGCTGCTGCAGCGTGGGCCGCTGGTCGTCGCCATGCCGCCGCAGTGTCGATGGCCCGAAGGCTTCGGCATGAATGCGCGCATCAGGCACATGCACGCCGCGCAATCTCTCATACACGTCCTGGGTGAAGCTGGCCGGACCACACAGGTAGAAGTCGTAATCATCCAGTGCCAGCGCGGCCTTCACCTGTTCGATGCCCAGGCGCCCGACGTGCTCGAAGTCACGCCCTTGTACGGCTTCGGCCTCAGGCTGGCTCAACGAACGATGCACGCTCAAGCCAGGGCCGGCTCGCTGACGCAATTCGGCCAGTTCCTGCTGGAACGGCAGGTCACTCAGGCTACGGGCCCCATGGAACAGATGGATGCGGCGCGCCTGGCCGTTCGCCAACAACTCGCGCAGCATGGCGATCAACGGCGTGATGCCCACGCCCGCACCGATCAGCACGACAGGCCTGTCGCTGACGCTGTCCAGGGTGAAGCTGCCCATGGGCAGGCGGACTTCCAGGCTATCCCCTGCCCTGACACGCTCATGCAGAAAGCGCGACGCCGGGCCCTGCGCCTTTACGCTGATCCGCAGGTAGCCATCGGACGGCGCGCAGGACAGGCTGTAGGTGCGAATCAGCGGCGCATCGCCCACCAGCGGGATACGCACGGGAATATGTTGACCGGGCGAGAACGTCACCGGCTCATCCGCGGCTAGATAGAACGAGCGTATGTCGCGACTCTCCTGCTCCACCCGCGCCACCCGCCAGCTCAGCCACTGGCGCTGCCTTTCACGCTGCTGAAGCCGCTGCTGCGCCTCGGCCCAGGTGCCAGTCATCAAGCTGGTTGGCGCGTACTCCTCAAAGACCCAGCGCAAACTCACCGCCGCCCGGCGCAGGACCACCTGCTCGATGTCCAGGGTCCATAACCGCTCGGCGCCTTCGAATACCGTGATCAGCGGGCTGTCGAGTATCACCTCGGTGCGCCCGGTCACTTGCAGCACATCACCACTGCTGAAGTCGACGAACAACAGCCCGGCCACCGGGTTTTCCAGCAGGTTGCCAAGGGTGTTGAAATGCAGGTTGCCGGCATAGTCCGGAATGGTCAGGCGGTTGCCTTCGACCTTGATGAAACCTGAGCGGCCGCCACGGTGCGAGACGTCCACCGAACGGTGCCCGTCGGCGTGGTCGATGTAACTGGCGACGAAGAACGTATCAGCGTTTGCGATCATCTGGGCGGTCGTTGCGTCCAGCCCCTGCGCATCGATCCGCCCTTGTGCCGGTTCATCGACCCGGGTGTATTCGCGCAGCTGGATGTACTGCGGGCAATTGCCGAAAGACTGCTCGACCCGCACCTGCAGCGCACCGCTCGCACCCTGAGCGATCAGCCCGTTGATGCGATTGCGCCGGCGCGTATGCAATTCGATACCGAGCAGGCCGATGGCCCCGCCAGCTGCCAGCCCGGACGCCGCCGGGTCGTCGCTGGCCGGGTGGCAGTTGATCAGCAATTGCCGTGGGTCAGGCGAGCTGACGAAGCCTGCCGGGCCTTCGAGCAGCGTCGCCCAAGGCTTGCCGCCCTGGTCTACAGCACCGGCAACGATAAAGGGCAGTTGCTGGTAGAACGCGCGGTGCTGGTCGGGCATGTAGTCGCGGATGACCTTCTGCCCGAACACTTCCATGCGCTCCGAAACACCGACCTGTTCTTGCAGGCGCTTCTCGCCGGCATGCCAGGGCGAAGTGCGATGGCTGGGGAGTTGCTGCATGGCGGCAGTCCTCGTATGGAGTAGCGGTTCAGATACTGGTCTGCAAGCCAATGGCCGTGCGCGGCATGGCGACGAAGCCAGGCAATGCTTCTATCCGGGCCAGCCAGGCACGCACGTTGGGATAGGGTTCCAGCGAGACATTGCCCTCCGGGGCGTGGGCAATGTAGGAATAGTTGGCGACATCGGCGATGGTCGGCTCGCTGCCGGCGAGGAACGCCGACTTGGCCAGCTCGGCGTCCATCACCTTGAGCAAGGTGTGTGCGCGCGCGATGACTTCGTCGGTGTTGAACGATGCGCCGAACACGGTCACCAGGCGGGCGGCTGCAGGGCCGAAGGCCAACGGCCCGGCTGCAACCGACAGCCAGCGTTGCACGCGTGCCGCTTTGACCGGGTCATGGGGCAACCACTTGCCCGCCTTGTCGTAGGTGCTGGCCAGATACACGAGAATGGCATTGGAATCGGCGATCACGGTGCCGTTGTCATCGATCACCGGTACCTGGCCAAAAGGGTTAAGGGCGAGAAACGCCGGCTGCTTGTGTGCACCTTTGGCTAGGTCGACGAAAACAAGTTCGGTAGGCAGCCCGAGCAGCGACAGCATCAGCTCGATGCGGTGGGCGTGGCCGGACTTGGGGAAGTTGTAGAGTTTGATCATGGGCTGGGCTCCAGGGTCGGCATCGGGGTGATGCCAGATGGAGCCCATCCTGCACTCATCCGGCGGGCAGCAGAATCAGCGCAAGGAGCAAACCATAATTTCGCTTAGCGAAACAATAAGCCGATCAGCGCCGCGACTGCTTCTGATAGCGATACAGGCCCCGCGCTGCCTCGACCACGTGCGGCACGCAAGCCTGCAACTCCTCGAAACTCATGGCATCGAGCACTTCGAAGTTGTCTTCCAGCCCATGCAGCGAAATGGCCTTGAGCAACTGATCCTGCTCGGGCGGCAGTTCCCCCCACCCCGCCACCTGTGTGCCGCGCATGTAACCGAAGCACCACTCCTCCATGATGATCGCTGGCCCCTCCTCGGCCTCGCTCTCTTCGAACAATGGCTCGAAGCCTTCGAGGTCCTGCGCCAGCTGCTCGGCAATCTGGTAGGCATAGCGCAGCATCAAGGCGGTGTAGGCCTCTTCATGGGCGGGTTTCTTGAACTTTGGCACCTTGCCGCCAGCGACGGTGGGCAGCCATTGTTCTGGCAGCACATCGACCGGCGAGCTGGCCAGGGCGGTGAAAAAGCCATTGAGCTCGGCCAGGTTGAGCACCGAATAGTCATTGCCATAGGTGATCAACAAGTCTTCGAGGCGGGCGAGTTCTTTCTCGCTGAGGGCAGGGAGCATGTGCGGATATCCTAGGGTGAAGATTTGCCTGCACCCTAGCACATGGGGGATCGGGTCTGCAGAAAGCAATCGCGGCGGTTCGACGCCCCGCTGAACCCGCGGCCAAAGGTTGCACAACTTTGGCAAGCTGTGCGGTCCCAGTGGCAGCGGGTTCAGCGGGGCGCCGAACCGCCGCGAACAGGCGCTTAAGCCTTAAACCGCCAGCGCACGCTCACGCAGCTCGCTGTTGAGGATGCGGTCGTTCTCGCTGTAGTCGACCGGGCAGTCGATTACGTGCACGCCAGGGGTCTTGATGCAGTGCTCGAGCAGTGGCAGCAAGGCTTCGGCGCTTTCGACGCGGTGACCATTGGCACCGTAGGCTTCGGCGTATTTGACGAAGTCCGGGTTGCCGTAGTCCAGGCCGAAATCGGTGAAGCCCATGTTGGCCTGCTTCCAGCGGATCATGCCGTA
>NZ_JBNNWD010000018.1:0-31094 GCF_050280885.1 Pseudomonas sp. NPDC086566 | reverse complement strand
CAACCATGGCCTCACAGACATGGCCACGTTGCAACAAATGTAGGAGCGGATTTATCCGCGATGCGCCGCGCGGGCGGCGCTCGATCTCACAGGCGACACATGCCTTCCGACATGCACACAGACTCAGCTTAACTCCAGCCAGATCGGCGCATGGTCCGAAGGCTTTTCCATCCCGCGCAACTCATAGTCCACACCGGCCGCCTTGATCCGCGGCACCAGGGCCTGGGAGGCCATGATCAGGTCGATGCGCAGCCCGCGCTTGGGTTCATCCTCGAAGCCGCGGCTGCGGTAGTCGAACCAGCTGAAGCGGTCGGCTACGTCCGGGTACAGGTGGCGGAAGCTGTCTACCAGGCCCCAGCCCTTGAGGCGCTCCATCCACTCGCGCTCTTCCGGCAAGAAACTGCACTTGCCAGTCTTCAGCCAGCGCTTGGCGTTGTCCGGGCCGATGCCGATGTCACAGTCCTGGGGCGAGATGTTCATGTCGCCCATCACCAAGACCGGCTGGTCGTTCTTGAACTGCCCTTCGAGCAACGCTTGCAGGTCGCTGTAGAAGCGCTGCTTGGCTGGGAACTTGGTGGGGTGGTCACGGCTTTCCCCTTGTGGGAAGTAGCCATTCATGATCGTGATCGGGGTGCCGTCGGCATCGGCGAAGGTGCCCCAGATGAATCGGCGCTGGGCATCTTCTTCATCCGTGGCAAAGCCCTTGAACAGGGTCAATGGCGCCTGGCGCGAGAGCAGGGCGACCCCATAGTGGCCTTTCTGGCCGTGGTAGTGCACGTGGTAGCCCAGCGCCTGGACATCGGCCAGAGGGAACTGATCGTCGCTGACCTTGGTTTCCTGCAGGCCGATCACGTCCGGCTGGTGCTTTTCTATCAGCGCCGCCAGCTGGTGTGGGCGGGCCCGCAGGCCGTTGATGTTGAAACAGACGATCTTCATCGGAAAGACAATCCTGGTAAAAGGCCGGATGCTAGCCGACATCGGCGATGATCACCAGCATGGCGGCCAGGCCCTGGCACTGCTAACGTGCTGGATGAGGTGAACGATGCGCAGTGGAGCACCTCCAAGGCACTGACAGGCCCTTTCCAGGAGGACGACCCGCCATGCTCGAAGCCGCTGCCGCCCAGGCGCGTGTCTGCACCCTCGACGACGGCTACAGCCGTGAGGCACGCTCGTTGTTGTACAACGCCTACCGCCACGAACCGACCTTTGCCTATATCTTCGAAGCCCAGCGCCCAGGCTATGAGCGCCGGTTGCGGGTGATGGTGCGCGAGTGGGTCCGTCAACATTTTTACCTGCAGCTGCCGGCCATCGGCCTGCTGCTGGAAGACCGCCTGATCGCCATGGCCCTGATCGTCCCACCGCAACGTCGCCTGGGTGTTGCCGACAGCTGGGCCTGGCGCTTGCGCATGTTGCTGGGCACCGGCCAGCGCTGTACCCGACGCTACATGGAATACCAGGCCGCGCTGGCCAGCTGCCTGCCGAGCGGGCAGGTGCACATGCTGCCGCTGCTGGGGGTGCATCCGCAATTTCGAGGCTGTCACTACGGCGAGCAATTGTTACAAGCTGTTCACGATTGGTGCGCGGAGGACCCCAACACCCAAGGCGTGGTGCTGGACTCTGGCAACGAGCATTACCTGGCCTTTTACGCGCGCCAGGGCTACGAAGAGATAGGGGAGGTGGCTGTAGGGCCGATCCGGGAAAGGGTGTTCTTTCATCCCAATCCAGCGTCATCCATGTCATCAATTGCTTGAACTGTGCCGCCAGGCGCCTCCCTTGAGCGCCTGGCTCTGGTAGCATGCGCCGCATGACGTATTCAGGAAGACTTACCTGGGGCCTGGTTTTCTGGGCCGCCAGTGTTGCAGCGTGGGGCCAGAGCGAGTTGCTGGTGAAGGTCAAGCCCGCCAACAAGGAGCTCAAGGCTAATGTCGAAGGCTATATCGGTACCCTCGGAGACCGCGATGAACAAGCGCTGCTGCGTTTCAGTCGCGGGGCCCAGGAGCAGGCGCGCAAGGCCGCGCAGGCACTTGGCTATTATCAGGCGCAGATCGACACCGAGGTCAATCCGCCCGCCAAGGCCGACCAGCACCCGCAACTGATCATCAAGATCGCCCCTGGCGAGCCGGTGCGCCTGCGCAACGTGACAGTGCGCATCGAAGGGCCGGCCAGCGAGATGAAAGCGTTTCGCATACCCGACAGCAAGGCCCTGCGGGCGGGTGAACAGCTCAATCATGGCGTGTACGAAGATGCCAAGCGGTTGATCCAGAACCAGGCTTCGCGCTATGGCTTCTTCAGTGGCCGGTTCACGCGCCAGCGCCTGGCGGTCGACCCTCAGGCCGGCGTGGCCGATATCGAACTGGTTTACCAGAGTGGCCCGCGCTATCGCCTCGGGGCCGTGAAATTCAGTGGTGATACGCCGCTCGACGAAGACCTGCTGCAGCGCATGGTCTCGTTCAAGCCCGGCACGCCTTACGACTCCGAACTGATTGCCCAACTCAACAACGACCTGCAATCGAGTGGCTATTTCGAAGGCGTGCGGGTCGATGCCGCGCCCACTGCGGCAGTCGGCGAAGACATCCCGGTAGACGTGCGCCTCGACACCCGCAAACCGCGCACCATGGGCCTGGGCCTGGGCTTCTCGACTGACGTGGGGCCGCGTGGCAAGGCCAACTGGACACGGCACTGGGTGAATCCGCAAGGCCACAGTTATGGCTGGGAAACCGAGCTTTCGGCACCGCGGCAGAACGTGGGCCTGTGGTACGACGTGCCGCTCGATCCACCCTTGACCGACAAGCTGCGCTTCGCCGGTGGGTACCAGAACGAGGAAATCGCCGGCACCGACACCCTCAGCAAGTTGCTGACCGTCGGCCCGGAGTGGCACAGCAAACTGGCCAGCGGCTGGCAGCGGGTGGTCTCGCTCAAGTACCAGCGCGAAGAGTATCGCCTGGGCGATGACTCGGGGCTTAGCAATCTGTTGATGCCGGGCGTGAGCTTTTCCTACCTGCGCAGTGACAACCGCATCGACCCGCACAACGGCTACCGCTTGCAGTTCGACACCCAGGTGGCCAAGGAAGGGCTGGTGTCCGATACCAACCTGTTGCATGGCAATGTCCTGCTCAAGGGCCTGACTACGCTCGGCCACAATCACCGTTTCCTCGGCCGGGTGCAGTTCGGTGGCAGTGCCACCAACGGCTACAAGAACAACATTCCGCCGTCGCTGCGCTTTTTCGCCGGTGGTGACCAGAGCGTGCGCGGCTACGACTACCAGACGCTCTCGCCGAAAAACAGCGACGGTGACCGCATCGGCGGGCGCTACCTGGTCGCGGGGAGTGTCGAGTACCAGTATTCACTGGCCGAAAAATGGCGGGTGGCAACCTTCATCGATCAGGGCAACGCGTTCAATACGCTGGAACTGCCCAGCCTCAAGACCGGGGTCGGCTTTGGCGTGCGCTGGGTTTCGCCGGTAGGGCCGCTGCGCCTGGACCTGGCCAAGGCGCTCGATGATGACGGCGGTATTCGCCTGCACTTCTCCATGGGGCCCGAGCTGTGATGCGTGTGTTGAGATTCATTCTGGCGGGCGTGCTCGGCAGTGTGCTGCTGGTGGCCCTCGCGCTGGGGCTGTTGTTGGGTACCGAAGGCGGCAGCCGCTGGGTTCTCGGCCGGGTGCCAGGGCTGACCATCGAGAATTTCCAGGGCCGTTTGGCAGGTACCTGGCAGGCCAGCCAGTTGCGCTGGATCGACGGCGGCAACACGGTGCAGATGCAGGCGCCGATACTGAGCTGGTCTCCCGCTTGTCTCCTGCGCGCCACGCTGTGTATCGACCAGTTACAGGCTCAGCGGGTCGACATGGCCTTCGCGCCAAGCGATCAACCGGCCGACAGTGGTCCGCTACAGTTACCCGCGCTGCGCTTGCCGGTGGCGATCGAGGTCGGCGAGGTGAAGGTAGGGCAGTTGCGCCTGGATGGCAGTGATCTGCTTGGCGATCTGCACCTGGCGGCGCACTGGACAGCGAGCGGCCTGCGCATCGACAGCCTGCAGTTGCAACGTGACGATTTGCGTGTGCACGTGCAGGGCGATGTGCAGCCTGAGGGCGATTGGCCGGTACAACTTCAAGGCCAGGTGCAGTTGCCAGCGGTGGAGGGCAAGACCTGGCAACTGGCGCTGACCGCCAAGGGTGAATTGCAGAAAGCCCTTACCCTCGACGGCACCAGCAGCGGCTACCTGGATGCCCGCCTGAACGGGACGGTGCAAGCCCTGGCCGAACACTTGCCGGCAAAGCTGCAGATACGCGCCGACGCATTCAAACCAACGTCCTCGTTGCCCGACACGTTGCAGTTCAACCAGCTTGTGCTGGACGCCCAGGGCGACCTCCTCAAGGGCTATCAACTGTCAGGTAGTGCCAGCCTGCCGGCCGAACAGGCACCGATCGCACTGGCGCTGACTGGCAAGGTGGACGCCAAGGGCGCCAAACTGGATGGCCTGGACCTGACAGCCAGCGACACCCAGCGCGTCAAGCTGCAGGCCAGCGCGGACTGGCAGCAGGCACTGAAGGCCGACGCCCAACTGGATTGGCAGGATTTTCCATGGTTGCGCCTGTATCCGCTGGATACACCGCCGCAGGTTACCCTCAAGCGTTTCAGTGCCCAGGTCCACTATCAGGATGGCAACTACCAAGGCACCTTCAACGGTGACCTCGACGGCCCGGCAGGTGCATTCACCCTGGCCAGCCCGTTCCAAGGTGACCTGGGCCAGGTGCGCCTGCCGCAGCTGTCGCTGGCGGCCGGGCAGGGCAAGGCGGTGGGCAGCGTCGCCGTGCGCTTTGCCGATACGCTGGCCTGGGACGTCGACCTGCAGTTGTCAGCGCTGGACCCTGCGTACTGGCTCGCGGAGTTGCCCGGCACCCTGGCCGGGCCTTTGCGCAGCCAGGGCGAAATGAAGGGCGAACAGCTCAGCCTGGATGCCCAGCTCGACCTCAAGGGGCGCCTGCGCGGGCAGCCGGCGGTGCTCAAGGTCGAGGCACAAGGTGCCGGGCAGACCTGGACGCTCGGCGCCCTAGCTGTGCAACTGGGCGATAACCGTATCAACGGCAGCGGTAGCCTGCAGCAGCGCCTGGCCGGGCGCGTCGACCTCGATCTGCCGCGGCTCGGTCAGCTGTGGCCGAGGCTGCAAGGGCAGGTCAAGGGGCGCCTGGACGTCAGCGGCACGCTGAGCGCGCCGCAAGGCAACCTGACCCTGCAGGGCCAGCAACTGGCGCAAGAAGAAAATCACCTCCAGCGGCTCGAGCTGGAGGGGCGTCTGGACAGCGCCCAACGGGGTGTGATCGACCTCAAGGCCAGCGGCATCCGCCTGGGGGACACGGTGCTGGGCACCTTGCAGGCCAACGGCAAGGGTGATATCCGCCAGCAGGCGCTGAGCTTGGCCCTGAACGGCCCGCAACTCAAGCTCGACCTCGGCCTGGATGGCCAGCTGAGCAAGGGTGACTGGCGTGGTCGCCTGGCCAGCGGCAGGATCCAGGCCGGTGGCCAGGACTGGCAGCTGCAGTCACCGGCGCGCTTGCAGCGGCTGGCCAGTGGCCAAGTGGATTTTGGTGCCCACTGCTGGCGCTCAGGCCAGGCCAGCCTGTGCGGCGAGGACCAACGGCTGGCGCCCGAGCCGCGTCTGCGCTATCACCTCAAGCAGTTTCCGCTGGATAGCCTGGCGCAATGGCTGCCGAAGGACTTCGCCTGGCAAGGCATGCTCAATGCCGATGTGAACCTCGATGTTCCGGCCAGCGGCCCGAAGGGCAACATCCGTGTCGATGCCAGTGGCGGAACGTTGCGCGTTCGTGACAAGGGCCGCTGGATCGACTTCCCTTATCAGGCCTTGCGCCTGGACAGCACCCTGGCGCCACGCCGGGTCGATACGCGCCTGGATTTTCGCGGTGAACGCCTGGGTGAGCTGAGCCTGAACACGCGCCTCGACCCGTTGGGCAAGAACAAGCCGCTGTCAGGCGACTTCCGCCTCGCCGGGCTGGACGTGTCGATTGCCCGTCCGTTCGTGCCGATGGTCGAACGCCTGGCCGGGCAGTTGAATGGCAGTGGCCGCTTGACCGGCACCTTGCTGGCGCCACAGGTCAACGGCAACCTGACGCTCAGTGGTGGCGAGATCAGTGGTGCCGAGCTGCCGGTCAGCCTGCAGGACCTGTCGCTGCAGGCCTTGATCGCTGGCGAACAGGTGCAGCTCAACGGCGGCTGGCGCAGCGGGGAAGCCGGGCGGGGCCAGCTCAACGGTCACCTGACCTGGGGCCAGGCACTGGGCATGGACCTGCGTCTGCAAGGCCAGCAGCTGCCTGTGACCGTCGAGCCCTACGCCACACTTGACGTCGCTCCAGACCTGACCCTGCGCCTGATCGACGACAAGCTGGCGGTGACCGGCAAGGTGCTGGTGCCCAAGGGCAAGATCGTTGTGCGCGAACTGCCACCCTCGACCGTCAAGGTCTCGGATGACACGGTCATCGTCGGCCACCAGACCGAAGAGGGCAAGCCGCCGATGGCGATGGCCATGGACATCGACGTGGTCGTGGGGCAGGACACGCTGTCGTTTAGCGGTTTCGGCCTGACTGCCAACCTGCTTGGCCATGTGCACATTGGCGACAACATGGACACCCGCGGCGAACTGAGCCTGGCCGATGGGCGCTACCGTGCCTATGGCCAGCGGCTGACCATTCGCCGCGCACGGCTGCTGTTTGCCGGGCCGATCGACCAGCCTTATCTGGACATCGAGGCCATCCGCAAGGTCGACGATGTAATTGCCGGTATCCGCCTGAGCGGCAGCGCCGAGCAGCCGACCACCGCGGTGTTCTCGGAACCGGCCATGAGCCAGGAGCAGGCGTTGTCGTACCTGGTGCTCGGGCGCCCGCTGGGGACTTCGGGTGAGGATAACAACATGCTTGCCGAAGCGGCATTGGGCCTGGGCCTGGCGGGCAGTGCCGGGATTACCGGCAGCCTGGCATCGGGCCTGGGGATCGATGACTTCCAGCTGGACACCGAAGGCTCTGGCAACAGTACCAGCGTAGTCGCCAGTGGCAATCTGACCGAGAAGCTCAGCTTGCGCTACGGGGTCGGGGTGTTCGAGCCGGCCAATACCATTGCGCTGCGTTACAAGTTGAGCAAGAAGGTCTATCTGGAGGCTGCCAGCGGGCTGGCGAGCTCCCTGGATATTTTCTACAAGCGAGACTTCTGAGGCCGCGTCAGCGTACGGTGGCGGCCTCGATGAATTCATTGCTGTCACTGGGTGGAGGGGTGGGGGTGGTGCGTACAGGAATGATCATGTTGGTGTACTGCTCGATCAGCCTGTTCAGTGCTTCAGGAGGCTCGCATGCCTGGAATTGCATGCGAATCTGCACTTCGTCAGGGTCGCGCGCTTCACCTTGGCGGCCCTGTGCGCCGATGGAAACCTTGAAGTTTGCAGCGGGGTTTTTCTCCGCTGCTGCGTCCAGGTCCTGCATTACATCGGTGCCTTTGACACGAACCGACAAGTCGACCTGCATGCGTTCAAGTGCCAGCCCTTTGGGGGAGACCAGTGCAAAGAGGGGCACACGCATGATATGGAAGTCGTCCATGGCGACCTCTACCATCTTTGCCCTCATTGGGGCACCCAGCGCCTGATCATCGAAATCAAAAAATTGGTCGAAGAGGTTTATATACTGCTGCGCGATCAGGCTGTTGGTCGCCGCCGCAGCCTCTTGCAGGCCGCGAGTGATATCGCGCAGGTCAAGCGAGGTCATGGGGGAGGGTGACGTGTCCACTCAGTGTTTCCTCTTTTCCGTAAGCTCCCCCGTCGTGGGCGACGGGGGTAATGACGCAGTGGCTCAAGGCGCTGTCGTATTTGCATTGGCCGGTGCTGCGGTATTCGCCGCCGCGGCATGGTCGATCTTCAGAACGTCAGCGTCGGAGATCTTTTCGAGACTGCGCGGTGCTTCGTCACCTTTGACCACGACCGGTTTAGTACTTGCGCTTACCAGGAAATCAATAACTTTCATCATCGCCTCAGGCGGTTCCTGGCGCGCGATGCGGGTATTGAACTTATAACGGGCAGTCGTGTCGGTTTTGCGTGTTTGCTCGGAATGGTTACTGATGCTGCCCTTCACGCTGACGCTGAACGGTCCCCATCCCACTTTGCCTTCCAGGCTGCCTTCTTTTGTGCTGTTGCTCTTGTCTTCGGCAAACTGGTTGATTGTCAGTTCGAACTCTACATTACCCTCCATGATTGAGATATTCGGGTGGGTGATGGCGGCCAGCAGGGGCACCTTCATGGTTTTGCTGACAACACCTTGGTATTCGCCTTGCTCATTGACGATCGTTTCGTCGTAATCGAACTGAATGGCGACTGCCTTGCCATCCCGAATACACACTTGCATCAGGAAGTCGGCGTAGGATTTGCTCGCACTCACCTGAGCCTTGATCATCGCCTGCAAAGGCGCAGCAATCATTTTATCCATGGGCAACGAGTTGATCACGGAGCCGATAAGGCTTTTGTCTATCATGGGTATATCCTCGCGTGGGTATTAAAGTGTTCGACAGCGTCTTTGTTCGTCGCTGCCTGCTTGATCAGCGAGCGCCATGTTCCTGGCGCCGGATGTTGCCAATCTGTCGCAGGCTCAACCCATACTTGTTGGCGAGCAGGCTGCGAGACAAACCTTCGGCGCTTTCTTTCTGGATTTGCAGATTGCGCAATTGCCGCAGGAAATGATCGGCCTTGGGTATTTCCAGGGCCACGCCGGCAAATCGCTTGATCAGGGCGTCGAGTGCGTCCGCCGGCAGCACCTCGGCGAGTTTGGTGCGCGCTCGGTGCTTGGGGATGTACTTGGGCCTGCCGCCGTAGGCGCAGGTCAGCTGGTAGGCGTTTTCAAGGCCGATGCATTCGATCAGGGCCTGCAACGAATGCGGTAACTGGCCGATGTCGATGGATGTGAGATCTGGCAGTTCCATATGAGACTTCCTCGCGGTGGATGGAGCGCGATGCCTGTCATTGGCATGGAGGAATTCTCGGTGAGCGCCGAATGTTGCTGCTAGGCGCCAAGTGGGCTGCCAGGTGTAGTTTTTGTGAGCGGGGCTTGCAGGCAACGATGTCGCGCGATGTAGGACGTTGCGTCAACGCTGCTTTGCAGGCCCGATTGCTCGTTGGGTTGCATTTCCATCGCGCTAATTAGTGCCCATACCCTTATTCACACGGATAGCTGTTCAGCAGGCTTGCACTTGAGAGATAGGCATGGGCGTTATCCGATTGCCCGTTTGGCAGGGTGCGCCAGTCTATGTCCAGGCAGAGGCTGTTCAATGGCTGGTTATCAAGCATGCCGATGACCCGGTCGGGATAGGTCCGCCGATAGCGGGCGACGGTTTTGCCCAGGGGTTCGACCTGATCCGCCTGTGCCAGCGCCTGGCGAGCCAGTGCGGGCAGAAAGCGCTGCGGGATGGTGAAATAGGGATGACCGGGCCTTGCTTGCAGGTGCCCGGCTGCGCGGCTTCTTTGCCACAGTTGTTGCCACTGGCTGCTGCCAGCATGGGTAGCCAGTTGGTCACCTAGCTTGAGCAATTGCTCAGGCGGCGCCTGGCCGGTGTCGAGGGCCTGAATGGGAAGTGATGGCGTGACCAGTATGACGAGCAGCGCGAACCTGTGCATGGTGCCTCCAGCATGGATTGAGGAAACCCGATGCTTTCAGGCATGCCGTGCCACGCTAAGCAGGAAATACAGCGCTGCAAGGCGTCGACGTTGTATCATTGTCGCCGCTCGTTATGAGCAAATACCCCCGAGTTGAAGGATTTTTCGATGACACACGTGCAGCGCCTCAAATATTCGCTTCTGATCATCCTGGTGGTGCTGGGCCTCATGCTGGGCCTGTCGCATCTGCAGAAGCAAGGCACGATCAGTGAGCAGACCTTCCAGATGCTGGCCATCGCGATTGCCGTGGTCGTGGTCGTGATCAACGGGATTCTGCGGCGCAAGGTCAAGCCCTGACGCCTGCCCGCCGGCAGCGTCAGGCGGTCTGCAATCAGCGTGGCGAAGGCTGTTCAAGCACGGCGCGTGCCTCGGGCTTGAGGCTGTAGCACTTGTCGCTGCCAAGGCTGATCACCCCCTCCGTGCACAGCCGTTTGAGTACCTCGCGCACGCTCAGGAACGACAACGGTATGTCCAGTTGCTCCAGTTGCGCATGTACGCCGCGCACGCCGATGCTGCGCCCGGTGCGGTCTGCGTTGTATAGCGCATCGATCACCTTCAGGCGAATGAGGCTGGTGCGCAGGCCGTAGTTGCGCAGCAGTTCGCGAATCTGCTCGTTGCCGGTGCGCTCGTCCACACAAGCGGCCGCGCCGTTGGCCGCCTGGCCCGGAATGCACCCGGTCTGCAATGAGGGTTGCGGGTCGTACATGTGAATGCTCCTTTTCGTGGACTGTCCCGAAATATGGGTGGCTCACTGATTAGGACGAATGAGCACGGCAAAACTGCAGCCTCTGGCTGTAAAATTTTTGCCGGTGTTTCTTGAAGACGGTTTGCGGCGCCACTGCGCGTAAAATTTTCATCCAGCCATTCGTTTGATCGGGAATGATCCCTGAATCCGAGGAATGCCCGTGTTGTCAATTTCGCGTCCCTTGACCTGTGCCAGCCTGGCGGCTGCCCTGGTCGCCTCCAGCGTAGCCGTGCAGGCGCGGGAAACCGGCGCTGATGCCAGTGCGCAGATCCGTCGCACCAGTTTTGGTGTGCCGCATATCGTCGCCAAGGATGAGCGCGGCCTGGGGTATGGCATTGGCTATGCCTATGCCCAGGACAACCTTTGCCTGCTGGCCAACGAAGTACTGACGGTCAACGGTGAGCGCTCGCGCTATTTCGGCGCCCAGGCCAAGACCCTCGAACAACGCGACAACCTCGCCAGTGACCTGTTCTTCACCTGGCTCAATACGCCGGCGGCAGTCACTGGCTTCATGCAGGCGCAGCCAGCGCAGGTGCGCGAATTGCTGGGAGGTTATGCCAGCGGCTTCAACCGCGCCTTGGCCGAGCGGCGCAAGCAAGGCCTGCCTGCGGAATGCGGCGACGGCCTGTGGGTACGACCGATCACCAGCCAGGACCTGGTCAAACTGACCCGTCGCCTGCTGGCTGAAGGGGGCGTGGGCCAGTTCGCCGAAGCGCTGGCGGGCGCCCAGCCGCCCAGGCTGGGTGCCCAGCGAGCAACCCCTGCCTTTGACGTGGCACTGGCCCAGCAGCAGCGCTTCGCCTCAGAGCGCGGCAGCAACGCGGTGGCGGTGGGGGCGCAACGCTCGGCCAATGGCCGCGGCCTGTTGCTGGCCAACCCGCACTTCCCGTGGATGGGTGGCATGCGTTTTTACCAGATGCAGCTGACCATCCCGGGCAAGCTGGATGTGATGGGGGCCGCTTTGCCTGGCCTGCCACTGGTGAACATCGGCTTCAACCGCCACCTGGCCTGGACCCACACGGTGGATACCTCGACGCACTTCACCCTGTATCGCTTGCAGTTGGACCCCAAGGATCCGACCCATTACCTGCAGGATGGCAAGTCCATCCCTATGGCACGGCAGACCGTGAGCGTCACGGTCAAGGCCACCGATGGCACCCTCAGCCAGATCGAGCGCCAGGTCTACAGCTCCCGTTTCGGGCCGGTGGTGCAATGGCCGGGGCGCCTGGACTGGGACACCCAGGCAGCCTATAGCCTGCGCGATGCCAACCTGGACAACACGCGCGTGCTGCAACAGTGGTACCGCATCAATCGTGCCGACAGCCTGGCGGCCCTGAAAGGGTCCGTCGAGCAGTTGCAGGGCATCCCGTGGGTCAACACCCTTGCCGTCGATGCCGCAGGCAAGGCGCTGTACCTGAACCAGTCGGTGGTGCCTTTTGTCGATCAACAGCTGCTCAGCGCCTGCAGCAACCCGGCGGCGCAAGGCCCTTTGGTGGTACTGGACGGGTCGCGCAGCGCCTGCCAGTGGAAGGTCGATGCGCAGGCCGCGCAGCCTGGCATCTTCCCGGCGCGAATGCTACCGAGCCTGGAGCGCAGCGACTTTGTGCAGAACTCCAACGACCCGGCCTGGATGGCCAACCCGGCCCAGCCGTTGACCGGCTTCTCGCCGTTGATCAGTCGCAGCGACCAGCCGCTGGGCATGCGCGGGCGTTTTGCCCTTGAGCGCCTGCAAGGCAACGCCAAGCTGGGTGTCGACGACTTGCAGCGCATGGTGCTCGATGACGACGTTTACCTTGCCCGCCTGGTGCTGCCCGACCTGCTGCAGTGGTGCAAAGGGGCTGAGGCCGACGTGCAGGCCGTGTGCGTCAGCCTCGCAGCCTGGAATGGCAAGGCGGATGTGGACAGTGGTGTCGGCCTGGTGCATTTCCAGAACGTGGTCGAGGCCATGGCCAGGCACCCGCAAAGCTGGCGCGTGGCTTTCGACCCGGCAGACCCGCAGCACACCCCGCGTGGCCTGGCGGTTGAGCAGGCGGCAGTACGCAAGCTGCTGCGCGAAGCGGCCTTGGTGTCGTTGCAGCAAGTGGCCAAGGCCGGTGTGGAGGAGGGCAGCCGTTGGGGGCAGATCCAGCAGGCTGCCGATGGCACGCCGGTGCCGGGCGGGCCGCAGCAGCTTGGGGTGTATAACGCGATGTTCAGCGTGCCGCACGGGCCGGGCAAGCGCCTGGTGGTCAGCGGTACCAGCTATCTGCAGCTTGTCAGTTTCACTGAGGACGGGCCACAGGCACGTGGGTTGCTGGCCTTCTCCCAGTCCAGCGAAGCGGGCTCGGCGCATTTCAGCGACCAGACCAAGGCGTTTTCGGCCAAGCAGCTGGCGGCGATGCCGTTCACCGAGGCGCAGATCAAGGCGGACCCGGCGTATCGGCAGTATGTGATCAGTGAGCGGGACGAAGGAGCGGTGGCCAGCCGGCCTTGAGACGCTAACCTGCTCCGGCCTCTTCGCGGGTAAACCCGCTCCCACAGGTATCGCACCGCCTGTAGCTTTTGTGCGGTACTTGTGGGAGCGGGTTTACCCGCGAAGAAGTTGGAATGGACTTTCAGGAGAACTCGAACGGCTCCAGGGCAAAGCCTTGCCCATCGACCTGCAGGGTCCAGCCCCGTCGGTCCCAATCCCCCAGCACGATGCGCCGGGCCGGTTCGCCTTCCACCACCAGCTTGTGAATCGCCGGCCGGTGGGTGTGGCCATGCACGAGCGTGCGCACGCCATGGGCCGCCATTACCTTCGGCACTTCTTCCGGCGTGACGTCAACGATTTCGGTGGCCTTCATGCGCGTTTGCGCACGGCTTTCGCTACGCAGCTTGCGTGCCAGTTTCTGCCGGGTGGCCAGCGGCAGGTGCCGAAGGATCCACAGGCTGACCGGGTTGCGCAGGTAACGGCGCATCTTCATGTAGGCCAGGTCGCGGGTGCACAACGTGTCGCCGTGCATCAGCAGCACCTGTTCACCGCCCAGCTCGATCACGCTCGGGTCGGCCAGCAGTGTGCAGCCAGCGGCCGTGCAGAAGCCCTGGCCAATCAGGAAGTCGCGGTTGCCATGCATCAGGTAGATCGCCGTGCCGCTGTCGCTGAGCTGGCGCAAGGCCTGGCAGATCGACTGCTGGAACGGTGTCATGGCGTCGTCGCCGATCCACGCTTCAAAAAAATCACCGAGGATGTACAACGCCTTGGCGTGACGGGCGCGGCCGTCGAGCAGATCAAGAAACGCCCGGGTGATGTCCGGGCGTTCTTCTTGCAGGTGCAGATCGGAGATCAGCAGGATCACTCAATGATCTCGGCTTTCTCGATGATCACGTCGTCTTTCGGCACGTCCTGGTGGCCAGCCTTGGAGCCGGTGGCAACTTTTTCGATCGAATCGACGATTTCACGGCCTTCGGTCACTTCGCCGAACACGGCGTAGCCCCAACCCTGTACGTTCTTGCTGCTGTGGTTGAGGAAGTCGTTGTCGGCGGCGTTGATGAAGAACTGCGCCGAGGCGGAGTGCGGCTCCATGGTGCGGGCCATGGCAATGCTGTACTTGGTGTTCTTCAGGCCGTTGTCGGCTTCGTTCTGGATGCTGGCACGGGTCTTCTTCTGGTTCATGCCGGCTTCGAAACCGCCGCCCTGAATCATGAAGCCCTTGATCACACGGTGGAAAACGGTGCCGTCGTAGTGGCCGTCCTTGACGTACTGAACGAAGTTCTCGGTGGTCAGCGGCGCTTTTTCGGCGTTCAGTTGCAGAACGATGTCGCCGTGGTTGGTGGTCAGTTTGACTTTGGACATGCTGAAATTCGCTCTTTCAAGGCATACGGGAATAGGGTGCGCAGGGCGCGTTTAGTCACCTGACGCAGGATCGGGCAACCGCGACACATGTTCATGGTTCATGGCGCGCAGCGGCCATTTTGCATGGATCGCGATAAATCGCGCCAGTTTATCGGTGCCCGGCTGTCAGCAGCTTGACTGCTTCGGCTATGATAGGCCCTTTGATTCAATCGGCCTACCCAGGCCGGACACGTGCATTCAAGGATCCTATGAGCAAGCCCACTGCCGACAACGCGCCCAACGCCGCTGCCAAAGGCGCCCCCGCTGTCCCTGCGAACTTCCTGCGGCCGATCATCCAGGCCGACCTGGACTCGGGCAAGCACAGCAGCATCGTCACCCGCTTCCCGCCGGAGCCCAATGGCTACCTGCACATCGGCCACGCCAAGTCGATCTGTGTCAACTTCGGCCTGGCCAAGGAGTTCGGCGGCGTCTGCCACCTGCGCTTCGATGACACCAACCCGGCCAAGGAAGACCAGGAATACATCGACGCCATCCAGCGCGATGTGAAATGGCTGGGCTTCGACTGGGCCGGCGAGGTGCGTTATGCCTCCAACTACTTCGACCAGCTGCACGACTGGGCCGTTGAGCTGATCAAGCGTGGCAAGGCCTATGTCTGCGACCTGACCCCTGATCAGGCCAAGGAATACCGTGGCAGCCTGACCGAGCCCGGCAAGAACAGCCCGTTCCGCGAGCGCGGCGTCGAGGAGAACCTCGACCTGTTCGCGCGCATGAAGGCCGGCGAGTTCAAGGATGGCGAGCGCGTGCTGCGTGCCAAGATCGACATGGCGTCGCCGAACATGAACCTGCGCGACCCGATCCTCTACCGCATCCGCCATGCCCACCACCACCAGACCGGTGACAAGTGGTGCATCTACCCTAACTACGACTTCACCCACGGGCAGTCGGACGCCATCGAAGGCATCACCCACTCGATCTGCACCCTCGAGTTCGAAGGCCACCGCCCACTGTACGACTGGTTCCTCGACAACCTGCCGGTACCGGCGCACCCGCGCCAGTACGAGTTCAGCCGCCTGAACCTGAACTACACCATCACCTCCAAGCGCAAGCTCAAGCAGCTGGTGGACGAGAAGCACGTCAGTGCCTGGGACGACCCGCGCATGTCGACCCTGTCTGGCTTCCGCCGCCGCGGCTATACGCCGGCCTCGATCCGCAACTTCTGCGAAATGATCGGTACCAACCGTTCCGATGGCGTGGTCGACATGTCGATGCTCGAATTCAGCATCCGTGACGACCTTGACCGCACCGCGCCACGCGCCATGTGCGTGCTGCGCCCGCTGAAGGTGGTCATCACCAACTACCCGCAGGGCCAGGTCGAGCAGCTCGAACTGCCGCGCCATCCGAAGGAAGACATGGGCGTGCGCGTGCTGCCGTTCGCCCGCGAGCTGTACATCGACCGCGACGACTTCATGGAAGAGCCGCCGAAGGGTTACAAGCGCCTGGAGCCGGCCGGTGAGGTGCGCCTGCGCGGCAGCTACGTGATCCGCGCCGACGAGGCGATCAAGGATGCCGACGGCAACATCGTCGAGCTGCGCTGCTCGTACGACCCGGACACCCTGGGCAAGAACCCGGAAGGCCGCAAGGTCAAGGGCGTGATCCACTGGGTGCCGGCCGAAGGCAGCGTCGAGTGCGAAGTGCGCCTGTACGACCGCCTGTTCCGCTCCGCCAACCCGGAGAAGACCGAAGACGGCGGCAGCTTCCTCGACAACATCAACCCGGATTCGCTGCAAGTGCTGACCGGCTGCCGCGCCGAGCCATCGCTGGGCCAGGCGCAGCCTGAGGACCGCTTCCAGTTCGAGCGCGAAGGCTACTTCTGCGCCGACCTCAAGGACAGCCAGCCGGGTCGCCCGGTGTTCAACCGCACCGTCACCCTGCGTGACTCCTGGGGCAGCTAAGGAACCGCCGTGCTTACCATCTACAACACGTTGAGCAAGACCAAGGAAGCCTTCAAGCCACTCGATGGCAACAAGGTGCGCATGTACGTGTGCGGCATGACCGTGTACGACTACTGCCACCTTGGCCACGGCCGCAGCATGGTGGCGTTCGACCTGGTGACCCGCTGGCTGCGTAAAAGCGGCTACGACCTGACCTACGTGCGCAATATCACCGACATCGACGACAAGATCATCAACCGCGCCAACGAAAACGGCGAGGCGTTCGACGCGCTGACCGCGCGCATGATCGACGCGATGCACGAAGACGAGCGCCGCCTGAACATCCTCAAGCCGGACCTGGAGCCGCGTGCCACCGACCATATCGCCGGCATGCACGCGATGATCCAGACCTTGATCGACAAAGGCTACGCCTACGCGCCGGGCAACGGCGACGTGTACTACCGGGTCGGCAAGTTCGTCGGCTACGGCAAGCTGTCGCGCAAGAAGATCGAAGACCTGCGTATCGGCGCCCGCATCGAGGTCGACGAGGCCAAGCAGGACCCACTGGACTTCGTCCTGTGGAAAGGCGTCAAGCCGGGCGAGCCTTACTGGGATTCGCCGTGGGGCCCGGGCCGTCCGGGCTGGCACATCGAGTGCTCGGTGATGTCCACCTGCTGCCTGGGCGAAAGCTTCGACATCCACGGTGGCGGCAGCGACCTGGAGTTCCCGCATCACGAGAACGAGATCGCGCAGAGCGAGGCGGCCACTGGCAAGCAGTACGCCAACAGCTGGATGCACTGCGGCATGATCCGTATCAATGGCGAGAAGATGTCCAAGTCGTTGAACAACTTCTTCACCATTCGCGACGTGCTCGACAAGTACCACCCGGAGGTGGTGCGCTACCTGTTGGTGGCCAGCCACTACCGAAGCGCGATCAACTACTCCGAAGACAGCCTGCGCGATGCCAAGGGCGCGTTGGAGCGCTTCTATCATGCACTGCGCGGCCTGCCGCGGGTTGCCGCCAAGGGTGGCGAGGCGTTCGTCGAGCGCTTCAGCGTGGCGATGAACGACGACTTCGGTACCCCGGAAGCTTGCGCCGTGCTGTTCGACCTGGTGCGCGAGATCAACCGCCTGCGTGACAGCGATGTCGATGCGGCGGCGGGCCTGGCCGGTCGCCTGCGGGAGTTGGGCGATGTGCTGGGTGTGCTGCAACTGGAGGCCGATGACTTCCTGCGTGCCGGCGCCGAAGGCAAGGTCGATGCGGCGGAGGTGGAAGCCCTGATCCAGGCGCGTCTGCAGGCGCGTGCGGACAAGAACTGGGCTGAGTCTGACCGTATCCGTGACCAGATCACGGCCATGGGCGTGGTGCTGGAAGACAGCAAGGGTGCTACTACCTGGCGTCTGGCCGACTGATCGGCGTAATTGGGGCTGCGCAGCAGCCCCAAAATTTATTTGGCGAGCCCGGCCAATGGGCAGTGCAACACCAGCTTCGCCCCACCCAGCTCGCTCTCGCCAATCTCCAGCCCGAACCCGTGCAGGTCAACGATCGCCGCAACGATCGACAGTCCCAGGCCGAACCCGGAATGACGGTGGCCTTCCTCGCTGCGATAGAACCGCTTCAACACCGCAGCGCGTTCCTCTTCGGGAATCCCCGGCCCGCTGTCTTCGACAGCAATGTGCACCCCCAGCTCATCCTGAGTCGCCTTGATGGCAACCCGGCCGTCTTCGGGCGTGAACTTGATGGCATTGCCCACCAGGTTGGCCAGCGCTTCGAACAGCAACTCGCGATCACCGTGCAGCGCCGGTAACTGGGCCGGCTGTTCCAGGTTGAGGCGAATGCCGCCATCTTCGGCCAGGGGCAGATAGAAATCGTGCAGTTCCACCAGCAAGTCGTGCGGATCAAGCTGAACGAAGCCGGCGCGGCGCTGGCGGTCTTCCAGCTCACTGATGCGCAGCAGGCCACGGAAGCGCGCCATCAATGTGTCCGTCTCGCCGATCGCCTGGTCCAGCGCTTCGGCTTGTGGTGAATCGTGCGCGCTTTGCTGACGAATACGGTAAAGCTGTGCCCGCAAGCGGGTCAGGGGCGTGCGCAAGTCGTGGGCGATGTTGTCGCATACGCCTTTGACTTCGTGCATCAGCCGCTCGATGCGGTCGAGCATGGCGTTGACGATATCGGCGAGCATGTCCAGCTCATCGCGGCGCGCTGACAGCGGTAAGCGGTGGGTGAGGTCGCCGGCAACGATCAGCTCGGCCTGGGCCTGAATGGCACGAATGCGCTTGAGCGGGCGGCGCCGTAGCAGGTACCAGCCGGCAAACCCTGGAATCAGGGTCAGCGAGATGCCCCACAGCAAGGCGTGCAGGATGATGCGGGTCACCACGAACAACGAGCCATTGTCGCGGAACAGGACCAGCCAACGGCCATCTTGCACCCTGATCGCCACCGCATCACAGCTGTCACGTGGCATGTGCGGGTCATCGGCATCCAGGCAGCGCTTGAGTTCGTGCACCTTGCCGTCCAGGCCCAGGTCCGGGGGGATCGCGCGAATCCGCCCGCCCACCGGGTTGAACTGGGCATCGAACAGGCCATAGGCATCGAAACTGCGTTCTTCGAACGCCTGGCTGGCGACCAGGGCGTCGTCGAGCTGTTTGCCACTCATGTGTGCGAACAGGTGCTGGCGCTGCAGCATCGAGTGGCGGGTCAGCTTGTTCAGGTAGCTGGACACCTCGAAATACAGCACCCCCATGAGGATGCTGCTCCAGGCCACGAAGAGGAAACTGTACAGCGCCAGCAGGCGGCTGGTGGACGAGCTCCAGCCCTTAGACGGGTTCAGCAATGGCATAGCCCGAGCCCCGTACCGTACGGATCAGCGGCGACTGGCCGGGGGAGTCGATTTTCTTGCGCAGGCGCCCGATGTGCACGTCGATCAAGTTGGTGCCCGGGTCGAAGTGGTAACCCCAGACTTCCTCGAAGATCATCATCCGCGTGATCACCTGGCCGCTGTGGCGCATCAGGTATTCCAGCAGCTTGTACTCGGTGGGTAGCAAGTTGAGGGTCTGCTCGCCGCGGCGGGCTTCGTGGCTGATCAGGTCCAGCTGCAGGTCGGCGACCTGCAGGCGGGTCTGGGTCATGGGTACACTGTTGCGGCGCAACAGCACTTCGACCCGTGCCGCCATTTCGTCGGAGGCGAACGGCTTGGTCAGGTAGTCGTCGCCGCCGGCGCGCAGGCCGCGCACGCGCTCGTCCACGTCGGACAGGGCGCTGATCATCAGGATCGGCGTGGTGATTTTCAGGTTGCGCAGGGTGGTGACGATCGTCAGGCCATCGACCTCGGGCAGCATCCGGTCTACGGTGATCAGGTCGTAACCGCCGGCGATGGCCTTGGCCAGGCCCTCGCGGCCGTTGTCGGCCCAATCCACTTCCAGGCCGTGGCTGGAGAGTTCGGCGACGATTTCCTGGCCGGTGACGGCGTCGTCTTCGATGGTCAGTACGCGTGGCATGCTCGTTCCTGGGCGTCTATAGAAGACTTGATTGTGCCAAAGAATAGCCAAACGGCGATTTAAGAAAAATTCATCTACGCCGGGTAAAACAAAACGGGGCATGCCAGTGTCTGGCATGCCCCGTCGATCAGCGTGGCGCAGCGTCTCAGGCGACCTTGACGATCCAGCCGGCTGGCGCTTCGACGTCGCCGCTCTGGATGCCGGTCAGCTCGCTGTAGAGCTTCTGGGTGACCGGGCCGACTTTTTCCAGGTCGTGGAACACGTGCAGCTTACCGTTGTACTCGATACCACCGATCGGGGTGATCACCGCAGCGGTACCGCAAGCGCCGGCTTCGACGAAGCGGTCGAGCTTGTTGATCTCGACGTCGCCTTCGATCACGGTCAGGCCCAGGCGCGATTGTGCCAGTTCCATCAGCGACAGGCGGGTGATGCCTGGCAGTACCGAGGCGGATTTCGGGGTGACGAATTCGTTGTTGGCGGTGATGCCGAAGAAGTTGGCCGAACCGACTTCCTCGATCTTGGTATGGGTCAGCGGATCGAGGTAGATGGCGTCGGCGAAGTTGGCCTTCTTGGCCTCGGCGCCTGGCTGCAGGCTGGCCGCATAGTTGCCACCGACCTTGGCTGCGCCAGTGCCCTGAGGGGCGGCACGGTCGAAGCTGGAGATCTGGAAGTTGTGCGGTTTCATGCCGCCCTTGAAGTACGAGCCAACCGGGATGGCGAAGATCGAGAAGATGAACTCGGGGGCGGTGCGCACGCCAATGTTGTCGCCGGTGCCGATGACGAACGGGCGCAGGTACAGCGCGCCCTTGCCGTGCGGCGGTACGAACTTCTCGTTGGCCTTGACCACTTGCTTGCACGCTTCGATGAAGACATCGGTCGGCACCTGCGGCATCAGCAGGCGCGCACAGCTGCGCTGCATGCGGGCGGCGTTCTGGTCTGGGCGGAACAGGTTGATCGAGCCGTCCTTGCAACGGTAGGCCTTGAGGCCTTCGAAGCATTGCTGGCCATAGTGCAGGGCGGTGGAGCCTTCACTGATGTGCAGCACGTTGTCTTCGGTCAGGGTGCCTTTGTCCCACTCACCATTGCGCCATACGGACAGGTGGCGCTTGTCGGTCTTGATGTAGTCGAAACCCAGCTTGTCCCAGTTAATGCTCTCGTTACTCATGACACCCTCGATTGTCTTGCAAGTGCCCGATCGCTCGGGCTGCTGTTATATGCGCACCACGCCACGATAATACAAACCTCGCGACTCGGGAACCGTGGCAGCGGCCTTGAGTCGCGAAAGGCGGCGAAGCGCCCCCGGTCCAAGGGCCAGGTCGCAGCCCTGTTGCGACACAGGTTCGCTCTCACATGAGATGCACGTAACCGTCAAGTTTCAGACGTTCGAGAAACACAGCATCATGGGAGCTGACCAGCAAGGCCCCCTGGAACCGGTCCAGCATGCGTTCCAGGGCTTCCAGCGAAGGCAGATCGAGATGATTGCCGGGCTCGTCGAGCAGTAACAGATCAACCGGTCGTTCGCCGTACAGGATTGCGGCCAGTGCCGCCTTGAGCCGCTCGCCACCGCTCAGCAGGCCGCTGGGCAGCTCGATGCGAGAAGCATCCAGGCCCAGTTGGGCCAGGCGAGTGCGCAAGGTGGCCTGGCCCTGCGTCGGGTTGGCCGCTGACAGGTGATCAAGTGCGCTGTGCCGGCTCGGCAAGGCGCTGCAATGTTGGTCGAGCAACGCCACTTCGCCGTTTTGGTGCAGTTCGCCGGCCTTGAGCGGCAGATTGCCGAGCAGCACCTGGAATACAGTGGACTTGCCGCTGCCATTGGCTCCGGTCAGGGCCATCCGTTGGCCCAGGCACAGGCGCAGGTCGATCGCCTGGGCGCTGCCCCTGGGCAGTCGCGCCCCTTGCAGCCGCAACACTTCACCTCCCGCATGGCGTCGAGGTGCTGGCGGGTGAACCACGACCGGACTGTCCTGCTCGACGTGGCGAGCCGCCTCGCACACCTGCGCCTGTAGCTCTTGCAGGGCCGTGCGGTGGTCGCGCCGTTGCTTCCCTGCGGTGGCCTGGCTGCGCTCCTGTTGGCGGTCGACGAGAATTTTCGCCTGGTTGGCATGCTTTGCCTGGCGGCTGGCGCGTGCTTGGTGGCGTTCCAGGCGTTCGCGTTGGCGCTGCAGTTCGCGGGCCTGGTGCAGGCGTTCCTGTTTGGCGCGGTCGAGTGCCTGCAAGGCCTGTTCGCGCTGCTCAGCCTTGTTTCGTTCATAAAAGTCGTAGTCGCCGCCGAACGATTGCAGGCCCAGGCCCGACAGTTCGACGATGCGCATCATGTACCGAAGCAGTTCGCGGTCATGGCTGATGACCAGCAATCCCTTGTCCCAGGCCTGGAGCATGCGCAGCAGTTCGGCGCGACCCTTGCGGTCCAGGTGGTTGCTGGGTTCGTCGAGGATCAGGTAATCGGCCTCGCTAAGCCAGGCACCAAGCAGGGCGACCCGCATGGCCTGGCCGCCACTGAGGCGGGCGATCGGGTCCTGGTGGTCGAGGTGCCCCAAGCCCTGCTGTTGCAGGTGCTGGTGCAGCTGCTCGCGAATGTTCCAGCGCTCGCCCACGGTCTCGAAATCGTCCGGGTTGACTCCGCCTTGCTCTATGCGCTCCAGCGCAGCGATCACTTCGCCAACCTGGGCCAGGTCGGCCACCCGCAGGCTGTGTTCGATCGCCCGCTGGTCCAGGTAATAGACCCGCCCATGGCGCAGGCAGCGGCCACTGCTGGGCTCGCGCCGGCCGGCCAGCATCTGCCCGAGCATGCTCTTGCCCACGCCGTTACGCCCGACCAGGCCGGTACGGCGTTGATCGAGCGACAGGTTGAGATCGGTGAACAGAGACCTGCCATCAGGCAAGGTCAGGGAGACGCTGTCCAGCGTCAGGATCGACGTATTCGTCATGCACAACTCCACTCATGCCGCAACATCTCCGGTGGTTGCCGGAGCCTGAAGACTGGCCGTCGAAGGGACGGCGGCATCAATGGCGCATTGGACGAATACCTCGTGGAAGTGGATGCGAAAGCCTAACCGAGCGGCGAGAGCGGGTAAAGGCCCGCCTGGCCACTTCCTCAACGCAGGCGCCTGTTCCAATCACCTGCATGGCTGCGCGAGCAGGCTTCTTCACTGTCGAAGCGCACATGCCAGGCCACGTGGTCCAGCTTTACCCCCGCCGTGTCGAGTGCCTGGGCCGTCAGCGCCAGCATGCGTGCCTTCGCCTCACCCGCCAGCGCTGCTGCTTTATCGGCCTCGCGCTCGAACACCCAGGTAATGCGCAGGCTGGCCGGGAAATCAGCGGGGGCCAGCCGATGGGTCAGCCAGGTGAAACCGACGATCTCGCCCTTTGCAGTTTCGCAGGCATCGGTCAGGCAGGCGACCAGCTCGCGCTCCAGGCGTGCCAGGTCGCGCTTGCTCATGGCTTTCACTGGGCATCCTCATCATCAATCTGCTGGCAGAAGCGCAACAGATTGCCGAACGGGTCGCGGATCTGCATCTGCAGGCCCCAGTCGACACGTTCGGCCTGAGGTCGGGCATAGCCGTACTGCTTGTCCAGCAGTTCGCGCTGCAGTGCCAGCAGGTCTTCGGTACGGGCGAAAACGGTCGAGCCCGGGCAGGCGTCACCGTGGTGTTCGCTCAGGTGCAGTATCAGGCCGTCGCGGTGGATCTGCGCGTACAGCGGCAGGTCCGGGCTGAAGCGGTGTTCCCAGTCGAGCTGAAAGCCCATGAACTCGAGATAGAACTCCTTGGCCTTGTCGACCGAGAAAATACGCAGGACCGGAATGGCAGGGGCGAGGGGCATGGCGGTTCCTTGGCCGAAGGTAGAACAAAGACTTTAGCGCAGCACCGAAACAGGGCCAAGTGCCGCCCCCGCAATGGGCGATGCATACCCGTATGCCCCATGCCAGAGCCGTCGCCGTGAAGATTTCATGTTCATTCACCTGCGTAGTTGGCCCGCAACCTGCTATATCCAGCCAGCGAAATTTGATCGAGTGGTCAGTCTGCGGTTGCCCGAATAGGCCACGCATGACCCTCAAAACGGCCGTCAGGCCACGGATACCAAGGGGCCGCAGGATGTCGCTCGCGGAGCAGATCGAACCATCGGAACAGGACGCCGGCTGGAGCGCGCACTTGAAATTGCGCTTCGTCGAGCGCAATGGCGTGACCCGCCTTGGTGCGCGTCGGCATTTCGGCCCGCTTTTGGTGCAGCGACCGTTCTATCCTGAGGGGGCGCCGTGCCACGTTTATGTGCTGCACCCGCCCGGCGGTATCGTCGCCGGTGACCGGCTGGAGCTGGACATTCACCTCGAACCCGGCAGCCATGCGCTGCTGACCATGCCTGGCGCAAGCAAGTTCTACCGCAGCATCGGCCCCACCGCGCGGCTAGCCCAGCGCTTTCACCTGCAGGCCGGCAGCACACTGGAGTGGCTGCCCCAGGACAGCATCTTCTTCAATGGCGCCCGGGCCAGCCTCGACAGCCGCTTCACCCTCGAACCCGGCGCCAGGCTGCTGGCTTGGGAAACCCTGTGCCTGGGCCGGCCGGTGATGAACGAGCGCTTCGAGCAAGGTGCACTGGACAGCCGTTTGTGCATCGAGCTGCCAGGCGACCCCGGCCTCCATGAGCGCCTGCGTATTACAGGCGGGCAACTGGCCAAGGTCGGTGGCCACCCGCTGGTCGCCACATTCTGCGCCTCGCCTGCAGACACTGCCGTGCTCGAACAGGTGCGCGCGCTGCTCGACGAACTTGACACCCCCGCAGGCGCCACCTTGCTCGGTTCGCTGCTGGTGATCCGCCTGCTCGATCACGACAACCAACACCTGCAACACACCCTGCAGCGCCTCTGGCATGCCCTGCGCCCGGCCGTTCTCGGCCTGGCCGCATGCCCGCCGCGCATCTGGGCCACTTGAGAGAGCGCCATGGAGCTGACCCCGAGAGAGAAAGACAAACTGCTGCTGTTCACCGCCGCGCTGCTGGCCGAACGGCGGCTGGCCCGTGGCCTGAAGCTCAACTACCCGGAGGCGGTGGCGCTGATCAGCGCTGCGGTGCTCGAAGGGGCCCGCGATGGTCGCACGGTGGCCGAGCTGATGAGCCTGGGCCGCGAAGTGATTGGCCGCGAGCAGGTCATGGAGGGCGTCGCCGAGATGCTGCATGACGTGCAGGTCGAGGCGACCTTCCCCGACGGCACCAAGCTGGTGACCGTGCACGACCCTATCGTCTGACCTGGAGCAGGAGTCCAGCATGATCCCAGGTGAAATTCAGGTCGCCGCTGGCGACATCGAACTCAACATCGGCCGTGAAACGGTCAGCGTCAGCGTGGCCAACCATGGCGACCGGCCGGTGCAGGTCGGCTCGCATTACCACTTCTTCGAGGTCAACGATGCACTGGTGTTCGAGCGTGAACCGACCCGTGGTTTTCGCCTCGATATCCCGGCTGGCACCGCTGTGCGCTTCGAGCCGGGCCAGGCGCGCACCGTGCAGCTGGTGGCCTACGCCGGCAAGCGTGAAGTGTACGGCTTCCAGGGCAAGGTCAATGGCGCACTGGAGGGTAGGGCATGAGCCGTATTTCCCGTAGGGCCTATGCCGACATGTTCGGCCCCACCGTCGGCGACCGCGTTCGCCTGGCCGATACCGCGTTGTGGGTTGAGGTCGAAAAGGACTTTACGATCTATGGCGAAGAGGTCAAGTTCGGTGGCGGCAAGGTCATCCGCGACGGCATGGGCCAGGGCCAGATGCTCGCGGCCGAGGCCATGGACCTGGTGCTGACCAATGCGCTGATCATTGATCACTGGGGCATCGTCAAGGCCGATATCGGCGTCAAGCGCGGGCGCATCGCTGCCATCGGCAAGGCTGGCAATCCCGACGTGCAGCCGGGCGTGACCGTGCCGGTCGGCCCAGGTACCGAGGTGATCGCTGCCGAGGGCAAGATCGTCACCGCCGGCGGCATCGATTCACACATTCACTTCATCTGCCCGCAGCAGGTCGATGAGGCGCTGACCAGTGGCGTCACCACCTTCATTGGCGGCGGCACCGGCCCGGCCACCGGTACCAATGCGACCACCTGCACGCCGGGGCCCTGGTACCTGGCGCGGATGCTCCAGGCCGCCGATTGCCTGCCGATCAACATCGGCCTGCTGGGCAAGGGCAACGCCTCGCGCCCCGAGGCGCTGCGCGAGCAGATCGCCGCCGGTGCCGTGGGCCTGAAGCTGCACGAGGACTGGGGCTCGACCCCGGCCGCCATCGATTGCTGCCTGGGTGTGGCCGAAGAGATGGATATCCAGGTGGCGATCCACACCGACACCTTGAACGAGTCGGGCTGTATCGAAGACACCCTGGCTGCCATCGGTGATCGCACCATTCATACCTTCCATACCGAAGGTGCCGGTGGCGGCCACGCCCCGGACATCATCCGTGCGGCAGGGCAGGCCAACGTGCTGCCGTCCTCGACCAACCCGACCCTGCCGTACACGGTCAACACCGTCGACGAGCACCTCGACATGCTGATGGTCTGTCACCACCTGGACCCGAGCATTGCCGAGGACGTGGCCTTCGCCGAGTCGCGCATCCGCCGCGAGACCATCGCCGCCGAAGACATCCTCCACGACATGGGCGCCTTCGCCATGACCTCATCCGACTCCCAGGCCATGGGCCGGGTCGGCGAAGTGGTGCTGCGCACCTGGCAAGTGGCGCACCAGATGAAACTGCGTCGCGGCCCGCTGGCGCCGGACAGCGCATACAGTGACAACTTCCGGGTCAAGCGTTACATCGCCAAGTACACCCTCAACCCGGCACTGACCCACGGCATCGCCCATGAAGTCGGTTCGGTGGAAGTGGGCAAGCTGGCCGACCTGGTGCTGTGGTCACCGGCGTTCTTCGCGGTGAAACCGGCCTTGGTGATCAAGGGCGGGATGATCGCCACCGCGCCAATGGGCGACATCAACGGTTCGATTCCAACCCCGCAGCCCGTGCACTACCGGCCGATGTTCGGTGCCTTGGGTGCGGCCCGTCACGCCACGCGCATGACCTTCCTGCCCCAGGCCGCCATGGACCGTGGCCTGCACCAGGAGTTGGGGCTGCAGAGCCTGATCGGCGTGGCGCACGGCTGCCGCCGGGTGCGCAAGGCCGACATGGTCCACAACACCTTGCAGCCGGTGATCGAAGTCGATTCGCAGACCTACCAGGTGCGCGCCGACGGCGAGTTGCTGGTGTGCGAGCCGGCCAGCGAACTGCCGCTGGCCCAGCGTTATTTCCTGTTCTGAAGGAGTGAAGATGATTGTCCTGACCCGTCGGATCGAGGCATCCGAGACCGTCACCGGTACTGTGACCCTGGATGTCGACAGCCGCATAAAGAGCCGCCTGCGCGTGGTCCTCGATGACGGTCGCGAAGCCGGCCTGATGCTCGAGCGTGGCCACCTGCTGCGCGGCGGCGAGCTGCTTGCCGATGCCGCAGGCAGCCAGGTGATCCGCATCCTCGCTGCACCTGAAGCGGTGTCGACGGTGCGTTGCGACGACCCGCATCTGCTGGCCCGTGCCGCCTACCACCTGGGTAACCGCCATGTGCCTTTGCAGATCGAGCCAGGCCTGCTGCGTTACCAGCACGACCATGTGCTCGACGAGATGCTGCGCGGCCTGGGCCTGACGGTGCTGGCCGAGCAGGCACCGTTCGAGCCTGAAGCCGGCGCCTACCAGAGCGCACCGCACAGCCACAGCCACAGCCACAGTCACAGCCATGGCAACGACCATCCGTTCGTGCGCCTGCCAGCCCATTCCTGAATCCCTCATCCAAGGAGCCCACCATGAAAAAGACTTTCGCCCTTGCCCTGCTGATGGTCGCACTGCCAGCTTTCGCCCACCCCGGTCACGACGGCAACCCGCTGCAGGATGGCTTGCTGCACCCGCTGACCGGTCTTGACCACCTGCTGATGCTGCTGGGTACCGGTGTGCTGGCTGCGCTGACCCGGCGCAACCTCGCCCTGCCACTGGCCACCCTGGCGTCGATGTTCGCTGGCGCCGTGTGCGGCCACCTGTTCGGCGATGTGCTGGGCATGGAAAGCATGATTGCCGTGTCGGTGCTGGTGGCTGCCGTTGCCGTGCTGCTGCCGAGCCGTCAGTTGCTGCTGGCCCTGGCCATGCCGGTGTTTGCCTTGTTCCACGGCTGGGCGCACGGCGTGGAAGCCACGCCAAGCGCCTTCTGGATGTTCAGCGCTGGCTTCGTCACGGTCAGCGGCCTGCTGCTGGCCGTCGGCTTCGGCGTCGGCTGCCTGCTGCGCCGCCACAGCGGCCTGCAGAAGGCCTTCGGTGGCGGCATGCTGGCGGGCGCCGCACTGGTGCTGGCCGGTTGATGAACAGCGACCTGGCACTGCTGCGCCTGCTGCAGCTGGCCAGCCCCGGCCTGCCGGTGGGCGGCTTCACCTACTCGCAAGGCTTGGAGTGGGCCGTCGAGGCTGGCTGGGTGCGTGACACTGCCAGCTTCAGCGCCTGGCAACGGGAGCAGCTGCAGGACACCCTGGCTTGTCTGGATTGGCCGGTGCTGGCGCGCCTGTATCGCGCCTGCGAGGCCGGCGATGCACAGGCGTTCGGGCACTGGAGCAGGTTCCTGCTGGCCAACCGCGAAACCGCCGAGCTGCGCCTGGAAGAACAGCAGCGCGGCTCGGCCCTGGCGCGCCTGCTCGATGGCTGGCAGCTGGGCCAGGAGCCGGCCTGGCGTGCCAGCCTTGAACTCAGCCAGCTCGGCGGCATGGCCTGGCTTGCCGCCCATTGGCAGATCCCGCTACGCCAGTTGGCCCTCGGCCATGCCTTCGCCTGGCTCGAAGGCGCGGTGATGGCCGGGGTCAAGCTGGTGCCGTTCGGCCAGCAGGCGGCGCAGACCCTGCTGCGCGACCTGGGTGCTGAACTGCCCGGCGTGCTGGACCAGGCCCTGGCCTTGGCCGATGACCAGCTCGGCGGCGGCCTGCCGCTGCTGGCAATCGCATCTTCGCGTCACGAAACCCAATACACCCGTTTGTTCCGTTCCTGAGGACTGCCTACATGCAAAGCTATCAGCAACCCCTGCGCGTCGGTGTCGGCGGCCCGGTCGGCTCTGGCAAGACCGCGCTGCTCGAGTGCCTGTGCAAGGCCATGCGCGACCACTACCAGATCGCCGTGGTCACCAATGACATCTACACCAAGGAAGACCAGCGCATCCTCACCGAGGCCGGTGCCCTGGAGCCTGAACGGATCGTTGGCGTCGAGACCGGTGGCTGCCCGCACACCGCGATCCGCGAAGATGCCTCGATGAACCTGGCTGCCGTCGAAGCGTTGGCGCGCAAGTTCGGCAACCTTGAAGTCATCTTCGTCGAGAGCGGCGGGGACAACCTCAGCGCCACCTTCAGCCCTGAGCTGGCCGACCTGACCATCTATGTGATCGACGTGGCCGAAGGCGAGAAGATCCCGCGCAAGGGGGGGCCTGGCATCACCAAATCGGACTTCCTGGTGATCAACAAGACCGACCTGGCACCGTACGTGGGGGCTTCGCTGGAAGTCATGGAGCGCGATACCCAGCGCATGCGCCCGCAGCGTCCCTGGACCTTCAGCAACCTCAAGAAAGGCGAAGGCCTGCAAGCTGTAATCGACTTCATCGTGGAGCGGGGGATGCTGGGTGTGAGGGGCTGAAGTCCAGCACCTCGACGCGGTTGCGGCCATTCTGCTTGGCCTTGTACAGCATCTCGTCGGCCTGCTTGAGCAGGGTCTCGGCCTGTTCGGTGTCGGGCTGGCGGCAGGCCACACCGACCGACAGGGTGAGTTTGCCGCAGTGGGGCGTGTCGGCCTGTTCGACCGCCTCACGGATGCGCTCGGCGATTCGCCGGGCATCGGCCAGGGTGGTATCGGGCAACAGCATGGTGAACTCCTCGCCGCCTACCCGGCAAGGCAGGTCATGCAGGCGGGAATTCTGCCGCAGTACTTCCCCCAGGTGCTTGAGTACGTCATCGCCGGCGTCATGGCCATAGGTGTCATTGACCCGCTTGAAGAAGTCGATGTCCAGGGCCAGCACAGCATAGGCCCGCTCGCTTTCCATCAAGGCATCCAGTGCCAGTTGCAGCGCCCGTCGGTTGGCCAGGCCGGTAAGCGCATCGCTCTGGGCTTCCTGGCGCAGCTTGCCGAACTTTTCCTGCAACAGGCGTTCGGCAGTGATCAGCGCGCGGCGGATGGCAGCGGCTTCGACATACCAGGCGTTGATGCCGTGCAGTTCATTGGCGGTTTCGCTGGCTGAAAGGTGCGTGGCCCCGTGTGCCAACTGGCGCAGCGGCTTGATCAGCCAGTACGTCACCCACAACATCAGGAGAAAGCCGATCAGGCTGGCCGGAACAATGTACAACAGCACTTTGCGCATCAATTCATGCAGCGGGGCCAGCGCCAGTTCGCGTGGCTGCTGGGCGACGACTGCCCAGTGCGTGTCAGGCACCGGGGCGAAGCCGGCGAGCATGGGAATGCCGATGTAGTTGGGTGCATCGAGGTTACCGGTCTCGCCGCGCAGGGCTGCCTCGATGGTCGGGCTGCCGGTGGCCAGGGCGCCGATGCGCTCATGGTCGGGGTGATACAGCAGGCGTTCGTTGGCGTCGGCGACGAAGGCAAACGTACCGTCATGCTGGTAGTGCTGGCCGATCACCGTGTGCAGTTCGCTTTCTTTCTTGAGAAACACCGAGCCACCGACAATGCCCAGATAGCCGCCGTCGGCGGCGAAGATCGGCTCTTAAATGAACACCACCAGTTCGTCACCCCGTGATGTGTAGGCGGGGCTGACCAGTGGCTTGCGCGCATCGATGGCCTGTTGAACCTCCGATGATCGCTGGCGGTGGCTGAGGATCTGGCGAGCATCCGGGTACGCCACCCGCACTTGCCCTTGCGCATCGACGATGACGATAGAGTTGAAGTCTTCATCCTGGGCTTGCAGGCGCTTGGCTTCGGCTTGCAATAACGCCCGGTCGTCCAGGCCGCCGGCAAGCTGCGAGGCGCTGTAGTTCAGGTGGCTACGGGCCGAGCGCAGGAACTCGGTGATGCTCAAGGCCACTTTGCTGGCATACGCCTGGTTGGCCTGCAGGGAGAACTGCACCAAGGTGTTGTACTGCACCCGGTAGGCGACATACAGGGCATTGCCCAGCGTCGCCAGGCAGGCCAGCACGACGATGCCGAGTACCAGGGTTCGCAGGTCGATCATGGGCAAGCGCTTGGGCATGGTGGGCCTGTCTGGCAAGGGTGACGGGCTCAAGTATGGACGGTTTCTGCCCGGCTGCTGCCCAAGTGCCGCTGCCGGGTGCCTGTGAGATCGAGCGCCGCCCGCGCGGCGCATCGCGGATAAATCCGCTCCTACATTTGTTGCAACGTGCCGAACCTGTTACGCCATGGTTGTCAGCCT
>NZ_JBNNWD010000017.1:0-41041 GCF_050280885.1 Pseudomonas sp. NPDC086566 | reverse complement strand
TGGTAGTGTGGGGTTTCCCCATGTGAGAGTAGGTCATCGTCAAGATTCATTTCGCAAAACCCCTATCTGCGCATGCAGGTAGGGGTTTTGTCTTTTTCGCCCAGTAAACCTTCAGCCCCGGGCCAGTTCCGCCAGGTGTGCCGTCGCTTCTTCGCTCTTGAGCACCAGCACATCGCTTTCCAGCGAATCGAGCACTACTTCAGCGGTATTGCCGATAAGGGCCCCGGAAATCCCTGTGCGTGCAACAGTGCCGATCACTGTGACCACCGCAGTGAGCTGCTTCTGCAAATGGGGAATCAACACGTCAGCTGGCCCTTCCGCGACATGCAGGCGGTCTTCACTGATATCGTATTCGGCCTGGAACGCACTGCAGGCCTCGCGATAGCGCTTCTCGATGGTTTCACTCAGCTGATAAACCGGGTCTGACGCCGACAGCATGGGGGAGGGGTGCGCACTGACGACATGCAGGTCGCCCTTGGCCAACCCGGCAATCGCATAACCGTGGTCGATAATGCTGGCATGCAGGCGGCGATGATCCTCGTCCTGGTTGCCGACATCCACCGCTGCCAGAATCACGCCACCGGTCCAGGGCCGTTCGCTCTTGACCATCAGTACCGCACAGGGGCACTGGCGCAACAGCTTCCAGTCGGTAGGCGTCAGCAGGGCTCTTTTCAGCGGGCTGTCCGGCCGGTGCTCTTTGATCACCAGCTCGCAACCCTCGGCCTGCTGCACGGCGATGATCGATTCATGCAAGCTCTCGTGCCAGTTCTGCTCATGGCTGACATTGTCATAGCCATCATCATGCAGTTGGCTGCTGAGCAAGCTGAGCAACGCACTGTGGTCATGCTTCTTGTCACACATCAGCAGGTGCAGGCGAGCACCGGTTACGCTGGCGATCAGCTTGGCCCGGGTCAGTGCACGGCTATGGGCATGTTCGGGGTCGAGGACAACGAGGATGCTGCGGACCGCTTGCATGGGTGTGAACTCCGTTCAAAGGTTGCAACCAATGCCTGACTATAGTCGGCGCTTCCCGCGTCGCCGTTTGATGTACATCAAGCATAGTCACTGGTGATACCCGCCGCCCTCGGTATAATCGCCGGTCTTGCCTGTCCAGTGTGGTTGCTCGCTTATGTCGCTGATCCCCGAAATCGATGCCTTTCTCGGCTGCCCGACCCCAGATGCCTGGATCGAAGCGGCACTCGCCGACCAGGAAACCCTGCTGATCGATCATAAGAATTGCGAGTTCAAGGCGGCCAGCACTGCCCTGAGCCTGATCGCCAAGTACAACACCCACCTGGACCTGATCAACATGATGTCGCGCCTTGCCCGTGAAGAGCTGGTGCATCACGAACAGGTACTGCGGTTGATGAAGCGTCGTGGTGTGCCACTACGGCCGGTCTCGGCAGGGCGCTATGCGTCTGGCCTGCGCCGCCTGGTGCGCGCCCACGAGCCGGTCAAGCTGGTGGATACGCTGGTGGTCGGGGCATTCATCGAGGCCCGTAGTTGCGAGCGCTTTGCCGCCTTGGTGCCGCACCTCGATGAAGAGCTCGGCACCTTCTATCACGGCTTGCTGAAAAGCGAAGCCCGCCACTATCAGGGATACCTGAAACTGGCCCACCAGTACGGTGACGAGGCGGACATAGCCCGGCGCGTCGCCCTGGTGCGTGAAGCCGAAGCCGAACTGATCCTGTCACCGGACCAGGAGCTACGTTTTCACAGTGGCATCCCGATGGCGCTAGCGGCCTGACACTCAGTAGCGGCGCCCCAGCAGCAGGCCGACCACCAGCCCAACGCCTGCGGACACGGCCACGGTCTGCCAGGGATGGCCACCGATATAATCCTGGGTGGCGTCCACCACTGGTTGCGCCTTGGCGCGCACCTGGCCGGCGGCCTGGCGAGCCTGGCGCAGTTTCAGGCTGACCTGCGCTCGCAGCGTTTCGGCTTCTTCGCCAACCAGTGCGGCGCTATCGTTAAGCAGTTTTTCCGATTCTTCGATCAATGCTTGCAGTTCACTGAACACTTGGTCCTTGATCTGATCGCTGTCTGCCAGTGCGGCGGTTTTACGGGCCATGAACACGTCCTCGTCGATGGGATTGTTAGAACAATGGATGCCTGCGCGCCGGGAAAGTTGCCAAGGCTTTGCCGAAGATCCGGCGCCAGGGTGTAAGATAGCGGCCATTTTCAGCAGGCAGGTACCTTCATGACTTTCAATCTGGCCAACATGAGCTTCGAGGAACGGGCACAGATCGAGGCGGAAAAGGCCCGGCTGTTCGAGCTGTGGCAAAACAACCTGGGCAAGGCCAAGGGTGAAGCTGCGCGACTGATCGCCGAAAAACCACGCCGCAAAGGCAAGTGGGCTGAGTGGGTGCGTGCCGAGCTGGACGCGATGTCGCCGCCAGAATTCGCCAGCATGGTCCGCAGCGAGGTCAACAAGATGATGGCTGCCGCCAGCGCCAGTCGCTGATCCCTCGCCCTACCAATACAGGCTGCCTTCCTTGGGCAGGTCCAGCTTGCCCTCGTCGGTGAAGCGCACGGTGCCAAACGGCCCGCCGGCCAGCTTGCCACGCAGCTTGTAAGGCATCCCTTGCAGTGAATCGAGCTTGCCCAGGCCATAGGCCTGGCGCAGGAAGGCGAACGCCGTGATGCTCACCGGCACCACGATCACGGCTTCGTCGTACCGGCCGATACGCCCTTGCTGATCACTGACCCCAGACGCCAACGGCTGGCCGTTCACCTCCAGGTTCAATGCAATGCCGCTGTAGTCGATGGCCGACTCGTTGGGGTTCTGCACTCTCATTTTCACCGCCATGCGCATTTCCAGCTCCTGCCCCGGCAGCGGCTCGATGCCGATCACGCTGATAGTGAGCGGGTCGCGCGCCTGGAACAGTGCGCAGGCGCTGAGCCCGCCGGCCAGCATCAGCACCAGCAGCAGGCGAAGGGAACGGCACAAATGGGCAGCCATGGAAGGTCCTTACCGGCGAAAGAGTGCCTTCAGTGTGGCAAAAGCACGGCAGCGTTGAAAGCACAGGGCGTTATGAAAGATACTGTTTCTCATTAACGCCCGATAATTTCTCCTACTGGCAGTGCTTTACCCCATGCTGACGTCTCCCGTGTCCGGTCTGCTGGCAAGTTTCCAGGAGCACTACGACGACCTGCTGCAGTTTCTCACCCGGCGCATGAGCGATCGGCAGCGTGCCGCCGACGTGGCGCAGGAGACTTACCTGAAACTGGTCAAGATCGACCAGCAGGCGGTGCCGGTGTTGCATGCGCGCAGCTTCATCTTCCGTGTGGCTGGCAACTTGGCCATTGATGCGCTGCGCCGCGAACAGCGTATCGCCGCCAGTCATGAGGGTAGCGATGGCGCAGGGGAGGTGGCCTGCCCGGCGCCGGCTCCGGAGGCGACGCTGCTGGCGCGGGAGCGCCTGCAGCTACTCGACGAAGCACTGCTGCAGTTATCCAGCAATGCTCGCCAGGCACTGCTGCTGAACCGTGTCGAAGGCCTGACCCAGGCCCAGATCGCACAACGGTTGGGCGTTTCCGAGAGCATGGTGGCAAAATACATCGGCCAGGCCCTGCGCCATTGCCGTGACTGGCTCAAGCACAACCATGACTGAAACTTCGACCATGCACGCTCCGCAGCCGATCAGTGACTTGTCCGACGATGCCCTCGACTGGCAGGTATTGCTGCACTCGGGCCAGGCCAGTGCGACCGATCGGGCACGCTATCGGCGCTGGTGCCAGCTCAGCCCGGCGCATGCCGAGGCGGCCCATGAGGCCGAAACGCTGTGGCAGGACCTGGGGCATACACAGGCTGCCCAAGCGTTCGAAGCCGCGCCCGCGCCCCGCAGCAAGCGCCACTGGGCGACAGGCATCGCTGCCTCGCTGGTGTTGCTGGTGGCAGGTTACAGCAGCTGGCAACAAGTGCCGGTGTGGCTGGCGGACTATCACACGGGCATGGGCGAGCGGCAGAGCGTCACCCTCGCAGACGGTTCGCGGGTACTGCTCAACAGCGCCAGCGCCCTCAATGTGGCCTTCAGCGCCAACGAACGCCGGGTGACGCTGCAAGCTGGCGAGGCATTGTTCGAAACCACCGATGACCCACGCCCCTTCGTCGTCGAAACCGCCGGTGAGGCCGTGCAGGGCAGTGCGGCCACCTTCAGTGTGCGCCGTGACGGCCATGTGGTGCTGGCCAAGGGCGCAGCCAGGCTCGGTGATCGCAACCTGGCCATCGCCGTCGACGCCAGCGCTCAGACGGCCTGGCAGCGTGGCAAGCTGATTTTCAATGGCAAACCGCTTGGGCAGGTACTGGCCGAACTCGAGCGCTACCAGCACGGCCGCATTCTGCTCTCTGACCCCACGCTCTCGGCGCTCGAGGTCAGCGGTGTGTTTGATTTGGACGCGCCGCAGGCCCTGCTGCGCACCCTGGAGCAGCGTTATGGCCTGAAGGTCACCTATCTGCCGTGGCTGGCGGTAGTGCACTGAGCCTGTAAAAAATAATCGGAATTTTTTTCATTTGGCGCTGCAAGTTCGTGCAACCCAGAACGTCGTAGTGGGACTGATCAGCCACCCATTCTCATTCACGACTTGTCTGGAAGCTCATTCGTGCCTCTCTTGCCCAAGCCCAACCACCGTCGCGGCGGTCGCCTTCACCATGCCCTGATGTCCTGCAGTGCCCTGGCCATGTTCGCCGGCCCCTTGCAGGCGTGGGCCGCCACAGACGTTGCAGCACAACTTCAGGCGCGCCAGGTTCAACTGGACCTGCCGGCGCAAACGCTGGATCAAGCCCTGACCGCATTCGCCGACCAGGCTGGCCTGCACCTGTTGTACACCACCGGGGATGTGGCAGGCTTGAACAGCCCGGCGCTGCAGGGCAGCTACGGTATCGAGCAGGCGCTACAGCTGCTGCTGGCAGGCAGTGACATGGCCTGGCAATTCAACGATGTCGGCACGGTCACCCTGCGCAAGACGGCGCCCGCCCCGCAGGCGATCAACCTCAAGCCCATCGAAGTCAGCGTTGCCTCGCGCACCAGCACCGCCATCAGCGAAATCCCCGGCACGGTGTGGGTGGTTGACCAACAGCAGTTGCGTGAACAGATCGACAGCGGCGTCAGCCTCAAGGAGGCCATCGGCAAGCTGGTCCCGGGCCTGGACCTGGCGCCCGAAGGGCGCACCAACTACGGCCAGAACATGCGTGGGCGCAATGTGCTGGTGATGATCGACGGTGTCAGCCAGAACAGCTCGCGCGGCCTGTCGCGCCAGTTCGACAGCATTTCGCCGTTCAACGTCGAACGCGTCGAGGTGCTGTCTGGCGCCAGCGCCATCTACGGCGGTGGCGCCACGGGTGGCATCATCAATATCGTCACCAAAAAGGGTGAAGCGGGCCCGGCACGCTTCGAGACCCAGCTCGGTGTCAGCAGCGGCTTCAACAACAGTGACGACCTGGCCACTCGTTTCGCCCAGTCGATCAGTGGCGGCAACGACCGGGTCAACGCGCGGCTGGGGATCTCCGGCGAACAGAACGAAGCCTTCTACGATGGCGCGGGCGAGCAGATTTTCATCGACAACACCCAGACCGACCTGCAGTACAACCGCACCCTCGATGTGCTGGGTACCCTCGGCCTGAAACTCACCGATGAACAAAGCCTCGACCTGCTGGCCCAGTACTACGATTCCGGCAACCACGGCAATACCGGCATCTACTTCCCCAATCTCGACTACAACGCCCCCTCGGACCTGGAGGACGCCGAACTGCGCAGTGGTTATTCCTCGGACCTTGAGCCACGCACCCGGCGCCTGTTGCTCAACGCCAACTACCACCACACCGACGTGCTGGGCCAGGACTTTTACTTGCAGGCCTCGTACCGCAAGGAAGACGACAATTTCTATCCGTTCCCGTACTACAACCGTGCCACGCCGAGCGGGTCGCGTGGCGTGTACTTCGCTGCCTCGCAGCAGAACTTCGAAGTCACCAGCCTCAAGGGGCTGTTCGCCAAGCAGTGGGACACGCTCAAGCTGACCTATGGCGTCGACCTGGATCGCGAGCGTTTCAACGCCGACCAGACCACGTTCGATGCGCTGACGTCCTCCGAGAGCGGTGGACTGGACCTCGATAAGCAAAGCAAGGCCGAGCGCTACCCCAGCTATCGGGTCGATGGCGTTTCGGTCTACGCCCAGCTCGACTGGCATGCCAGCGACAACCTGACCTTGTCCGGCGGCGCCCGGCGCCAGCAGATGGATGTGGATGTCAGCGACTTCAAGGGCGTACCCGGTGGCAGTAACGACTATGAGGTCAACCTGTACAATGTCGGCGCCATCTACGACTTCAAAAACGGTCATCAGGTGTGGACCAACTATGGTGAAGGTTTCGACCTGCCAGACCCGGCCAAGTACTACGGCAAGCCAGGCCTGAGCGTGGCGGACAACCCGCTGGCCGGCATCAAGAGCCGCCAGGTCGAGCTGGGCTGGCGCTATGCCGACCTCGACTGGGACGCGCAGGCCGCGCTGTACTACATCTGGTCGGACAAGATCATCAACGTCGACTCGCAGACGCTGACCATCGACGTCGAGGATCAGAAAAGCCGCGATTTCGGCTTTGAGGGTGCATTGACCCGGCACTTCCAGACAGGCTGGGAGGCGGGTGGAACCCTGCACCTGACACGTTCCGAGGAAGAAGATGCCGACGGCGACTGGATCAAGCGCGATGCCCGCTATGCCTCGCTGTCCAAGGCCACCGCGTTCGTCGGCTGGAAGGGCGATGGCCGCAGTGCGCGGCTGCAGGCCAACCACGCCTTCAGTCTGAAGGACGATGCCGATCATGAAATCGACGGCTACACAACCTTCGACTTGCTGGCCAGCCAGGACAGCGGTTTCGGCACTTTCAGCGCGGGGATCCAGAACCTGCTGGACAAGCAGTACAGCACGGTGTGGGGGCAGCGGGCGACGCTGTTCTACTCGCCGACCTACGGGCCGGCCTATCTCTATGACTATCAGGGCCGGGGCCGCACCTACACCCTGACCTGGAGCATGGCTTACTGATGGTCGTTGCCTGAGCCGGCCTCTTCGCGGGCACGCCCGCCCCCACAGATCATCACAGCCTTCAAGCCTTGTGCTGTACTTGTGGGAGCGGGTTTACCCGCGAAGAGGCCATGTCAGGAGAACGCTACCAGCAGATCCTCCACAAATGCCGCCTGCGCCTCCCCAGGCACCTGTGCCCGATGCCGAGCCAGGGTGAACGGCACCACGAAATCCAGCCCCGAATCCAGCGCCCGCAACATTCCCTGGTCTTCCCAGCTTGCCGCGCAGTGACAGGGCAGGTAGCCAATATGCCGCCCCGACAAAATGAATGTCAGCACGCTCTCGATCTGTTCCGCTACCGCCATGCTGCGCCGGCTCTGGAACGGCTCGCCGCCTTTGAGAAAACGGTACGGGTGGCGCACCTGGTCCGCCTCCAGCAACTGCTCGTGCGTCACCTCTGCCTTGTCGAACAGCACATGCCCCTTGCCGCAGTACAAGCGCTGGCGCTCTTCGAACAACGGCTGATAGTCGAACGCCGCCTGGTTGCCGGAAAAATAGCTGATGGCAAGGTCCAGCCGTTGCTCCAGCAGCAGTCTCTCAAGCTCCGCCGGTGGTGCGCTGATCAGCTCCAGCTGCACGGCTTCTTCGCGCCCGCGAAAGCGTGAGATGGCCGTGGCCAGGCGCAGGCTAACGGCCGCATCCTGGTTCTCGGCCATGCCCACCCGCACTGTCCCCAGCAAGCGCCCGGCGACGCCGTTGGCCTGCTGGCGGAACAACTCGACGTTCAGCAACAGCCCGCGTGCCGCCTCCAGCAGCAGCTCGCCCTTGTCGGTCAGACGAAAACCGCCTTTGCCGCGGCTGCACAGGCGGTAACCCAGGCGCGTTTCCAGCTGCGCCATGCGCTGGCTGATGGTGGGCTGACTCAGGCCCAGTACGCCTTGGGCGGCACTGAAGCCGCCGGCCTCTACTACAGTGACGAACAGCCGCAGCAGGTGCAGGTCGGGGTCGTGCAGTTGTCCGAGCATCACATTGCTCCTGAAGAATGTCAGCTTTACTAACTTGCCATTCTTGCAATGTTACCCGGATGGCATGCTGGCGGCATTCACCCACTTGCCGAGGTGCCCGTCATGCGTCCATCGCTGTGCCTGTTGTGTTTGATCCAGGCCCTGCCGCTGCAGGCCGAAGAAAAGGTCCTCAACCTCTACAGCTGGGCCGATTACGTCGCTCCGCAAACCCTTCAGCGCTTCGAAAAGGAAACCGGCTACAAGGTGCGTTACGACACCTTTGACACCACCGAAGTCCTCGAAACCAAGCTGCTCACTGGCGGCAGCGGCTACGACGTGGTGGTGCCGTCAGCCACCGTGCTGGCCCGGGCGCTGAAGGCCAATGCCCTGCAACCGCTCGATGCGCAAGGCATGCCCGGCTACGGCAACCTCGACAAGGACCTGCTGGCCAAGCTGGCCGAGACCGACCCCGGCAACCGCTACGCGGTGCCCTACACCTGGGGCACCTTGGGCCTGGGGGTGAATGTCGAGGCGGTGCGCCAGCGCCTGGGCGATGTACCGCTGGATAGCCTCGACCTGCTGTTCAAGCCCGAGTACGCCAGCCGCCTCAAGGCGTGTGGCATTGCCATGCCAGACTCGCCACAGGAAGTGATCGGTGTCGCTCTCAACTACCTCGGCAAGGACCCTTACAGCCAGGACAAGGCCGACCTCGCGGCGGCGCAGGACCTGCTCAACCAGTTGCAGCCGTCGATCAGCTACGTCGCCAATGGCCGGCAGATCAGTGACCTGGCCAACGGCAGCGTGTGCCTGGCGCTGACCTACAACGGCGACGCGGCCATGGCCGCCGACCAGGCGCGCCGCGCCGGCAAGCCGTTCGAGCTGATCTACCGCATCCCCCGTGAAGGCACGCTGGTGTGGCAGGACAACCTGGTCATCCCCAAAGACGCCCCGCACCCGGAAGCTGCCCGGGCGTTCATCGCGTTCATGTTGAAACCGGAATCGGTGGCTGCGCTCACCAATACGCTGTTCTTTGCCAATGCCAACCAGGCCGCGACGGCGCTGGTCGATGACGCCGTGCGCAATGACCCGGATATCTATCCGCCTGCCGAGGTGCGTGAGCGCTTGTATGCCGACCGCAGCATGGCGCTGTCCGACCTGCGTCAGCGCAACCGGCTGTGGACGGCCTTCCGCAGCCGCCAATGACCGATCAACAAAGGAGCCCAACCGTGGAACAAGCCCAGAACAACGACCAGGCCATGACCCGTGACAGCCTGTACGGTACTGCAGCGGAAAGTACCTACGCCGGTATTACCAGTTTCTCCCGTCGTCGCTACAGCCGCGACCTGCGCGGGGTGGACGTGGTGGTCAGCGGTGTGCCGTTCGACACCGCCACCAGCAACCGCCCCGGGGCGCGTTTCGGGCCGCGCGCAATCCGTGCCGCCTCGGTGCAGCAGGCCTGGGCGCGCCACTGGCCCTGGGCCTTCGACCCGTTCGACCACTTGGCAGTGATCGACTATGGCGACTGCGCTTTCGACAGCGGCACCCCGCAGTCGGTCCCGGCGAGTATCCAGGCCCACGCCGAGCACATACTTGAAGCCGGTTGCGCCATGCTTACCCTGGGCGGTGACCATTTCATCAGCTACCCGCTGCTCAAGGCCCATGCCCGCCGCCACGGCCCGCTGGCGCTGATCCATTTCGATGCGCACAGCGACACCTGGCCGGACGAAGAGGGCCGCATCGACCATGGCACCATGTTCTGGCATGCCGCCCGCGAGGGCCTGGTCGATCCGTCCTGTTCGGTGCAGGTCGGCCTGCGCACCACCAATGACGACAGCCAGGGCTTCGCCATCCTCGATGCCCGGCAGGTTCACCGCCAAGGCACCGAAGCGATCATCGCGGCGATCCGTCAGCGGGTCGGCGACCGGCCGGTGTATCTGACCTTCGACATCGATTGCCTTGACCCGGCCTATGCACCAGGCACCGGCACCCCGGTGTGCGGTGGTTTGAGCACGTTGCAGGCGCTGGAGATCCTCGCTGGCCTGCGCGGCATCAACCTGGTGGGGATGGACCTGGTGGAAGTGGCGCCGGCCTATGACCACGCCGATATCACTGCACTGGCCGGGGCCACCCTGGCCATGGAGATGCTGTGCCTCTACGCGGCACGGCACAAGGTCGATGCCGCCCGGTGATCGGCGGGCCTGATGCACCGTGCCACCAGGCCCATACTGAAACATCAGGAATCGCATTCACACTTTTGCCGCGAACCCTTCGCGCCTTAGGCTATCCAAACCCACATGGCGCGCTTTTTCGTACAGGAGGTGAAGCATGAAACTCAGGGTGCCAGCCTTGTTCTTCGGCTTGACGCTGGGCCTGTCGGTGCAGGCAGCGCCTGCGCATCCATTGCAGCTCGCCGCCAGTAACAACAACCCCTACAACAGCCCGATCCAGCGTGCCAACCCCAACAGCCGCCAGGGCAGCATGCCGGCCACACCGCCCGTTCGCGGCCCGTCCACCCAGCCAATCTACCGCACGCCAAGCCTGGACAACCGCGGTATCGGCAATGGCGACAACCTGCGCCGCCAGCAGCAAGCCCCCAAACCGGAGCCGACGCGGCCAGCGCGTGACAGCCAGCGTGTGCCCTGATCCATTGCCTGACCCACAGAAAGGAATCCTGCATGACCCGAATCAACTGGCTGACCATCTTGACCGCTGCTGCGCTGTTGCCACTGCTGGCCCACGCCGCCCCTGAGCAGCAATTTCCCAGCGAAGAGGGGCAACTTACCGTCAGCACCGTGGCCGATGGCTTGCGTAACCCTTGGGCGCTGGCTTTCCTGCCGGGTGGCAAGGACATGCTGGTCACCGAGCGCCCCGGCAACCTGCGGGTGGTAAGCGCCGAGGGCAAGGTCGGCCCAGCCATCAGCGGCGTGCCCAAGGTCTGGGCCGAAGGCCAGGGTGGCCTGCTAGATGTGGTGCTGTCGCCCGAGTTTGCCAAGGACCGCACGGTGTACCTGTCGTATGCCGAGGAGGGCAGTGATGGCAAGGCCGGCACGGCAGTGGGCCGTGGCCAGCTGTCCGAGGACCGTGCACGGCTGGAGAATTTCAGCGTGATCTTCCGCCAGCAACCCAAGCTCTCCGAAGGCAATCACTTTGGCTCGCGGCTGGTCTTCGACCGCGACGGCTTCCTGTTCATCGCCCTGGGCGAGAACAATCAGCGCCCGACAGCCCAGGACCTGGACAAGCTGCAGGGCAAGGTCGTGCGGATCCTGCCGGACGGCGAAGTGCCGAAGGATAATCCCTTCGTCGGCAAGCAGGATGTGCGCCCGGAAATCTGGTCGTTTGGCCACCGTAACCAGCAGGGCGCAGCGCTCAACCCGTGGACCGGCAAACTCTGGACCCATGAGCACGGCCCGCGTGGCGGCGACGAGATCAACATCCCGGTGCCAGGCAAGAATTATGGCTGGCCGATCGCTACGCACGGTATCAACTATTCGCTCATGCCGATCCCCGAAGCCAAGGGCAAGCATGTCGATGGCATGGTCGACCCGCACCACGTCTGGGAGAAGTCGCCCGGCATCAGCGGCATGGCCTTCTATGACAGCCCGACCTTCAAGGCCTGGGATCACAACCTGTTCATCGGCGCGCTGGCGACCCAGGAATTGATCCGCCTGCAGCTCGACGGCGACAAGATCGTCCACGAAGAGCGCTTGCTGGGAGCGTTGAAGGCGCGCATTCGTGACGTGCGGGTGGGGCCGGACGGCTACCTGTACGTGCTCACCGATGCCAAGGATGGGGCACTGCTGAAGGTCGGACTGAGCGAGGGCTGAACCCGCTTTTATCCTGCACTTGCCCGCGAAGGGGCCAGTGCAGACAATAGAGCGCTAACTGCCCAAGCCACCGACCATGCCCCTCGATCCGCAGTCTCTCTATCTCCAGGCACTCGCTGAGCAAGGCTTCGCCCATGACCCTGCTCAGGCCCAGGCTGTCACGGCCCTGCAAGCCTGTTTCGACGCCTTGGAAACTGGCTATACCACCAAGGGGCTCTACCTCTGGGGCCCGGTCGGCCGCGGCAAGACCTGGCTCATGGACCTGTTCCACCGCTGCCTCAGCGTCCCGTCCCGGCGCCAGCACTTCCACCACTTCATGGCCTGGGTCCACCAGCGCCTGTTCCAGCTCAACGGCACTGCCGACCCCTTGAAGGCGCTGGCACGGGAGCTGGCCGGGCAGATCCGTGTGTTGTGCTTCGACGAGCTGTTCGTCAGCGACATCGGCGATGCGATCATTCTCGGCCGGCTGTTCCAGGTGCTGTTCGACCACGGCGTGGTGGTGGTAGCCACCTCCAACCAGCCGCCGCAACAGCTGTACCGCGACGGTTTCAATCGCGAGCGCTTCCTGCCGGCCATCAGCGCCATCGAGCGGCACATGCAGGTGCTGCCGGTGGCCGGCGAACAGGACCATCGCCTGCACCCGGACATACAGTGCCAGCGTTACTGGGTGGCTGAAGCGGGGAGCAAAGGCGGCGCGCTGGAAGCTGTTTTCCTCCAGCTCAGCGCAGGTGAGCCCGGCAGCACTGCGCCTTTGCTGATTGGCTCGCGGCAGGTCGAGGTGATCCGGCGCAGCAACCAGGCCGTCTGGTGCCACTTCACCGAACTCTGCGAACGGCCCTTGGCCGCCATGGAGTTCATGGCCTTGTGCGATCAATTTCCGGCGATCCTGGTCGAGGGTATCCCGGCCCTGGGCGGTGAGCAGCGGGCCGGACGTATCGCCCGCGGCACCGAAGATGGCGCAGCGCGGGTCGTGGCAGGCGATCGGGAATTGCCGATGCTCTCACCCAAGGATGACGCCGTGCGCCGTTTCATTGCCTTGGTCGACGAATGCTACGATCGCCGTGTGGCCCTGTACCTGGAGGCGCAGGTGCCGCTCGATGCGCTCTACACTCAAGGGTATCTGGCGTTCCCGTACCAACGCACCCTGAGCCGGTTACGGGAGATGCAACTGCAACGCTTCGCCTGAAGGAGCCGAATCATGCAGCCGCTGTCGCATCATCTGCTGACCCAGGCCTACAACAATGGCTGGGCCAACCACCGCCTGTACAAGGCCTGCCTGCAACTGACACACGACGAGTTCGTCGCCCCCCGTTGCAGCTTCTTCCCGTCGATCAAGGCCACCCTCAACCACCTGCTGACGGTGGACTGGTTCTATCTGGACATGCTCGAGTGCGAGCAGCGAGGTGAAACGCCGAACCCTGACGGCGAGCGCTTTTTCGAGCCGGAGCAACCGTTTGCCACCTGTACCGACCTGCATGCCGAGCAGGCCCAGGCCGACCACCGGCTGATTTCCTATTGCAGGCAGTTACAGGACGATCAGCTGGCGCGCTACGTGAGCATCGTGCGGCCCGGGCGGATCCAGCGCGAACAGCGGTTGCGCCTGCTGGCGCATGTGTTCGAGCACCAGATCCATCACCGGGGGCAAGTGCATGCAATGCTCAGTGACACAGCGGTGCGGCCGCCGCAGCTGGATGAGTTTTTCTGTGAAGAGGAGGCCGACCTGCGCGCCCTGGACTTCGCCGAACTCGGCTGGAGCGAAGCGCAGGTCTGGAAGGGTTAGCGCCCTAGCCACTCCACCAGTGTCCGGTTGAAGCGCCGCGGCTCCTCGATCTGCGGCGCGTGCCCCATGCCCTCGAAGGTCACCAGTTCGCCTTGCGGAATCAGCTTGGCCACGTGCGGCCCGAGTTCCTTGTACTTGCCCAGCTTGGCCTTCACTTCAGGCGGGGCGATGTCGCTGCCGATCGCCGTGGTGTCCTGGTCGCCGATCAGCAGCAGGGTCGGCATCTTCAGGTCCTTGAACTCGTGATACACCGGCTGGGTGAAGATCATGTCGTAGATCAGCGCCGAGTTCCACGCCACCGCCTCGTGTCCAGGCCCCTTGTTGAGGCCCACCAGCATCTGTACCCAGCGCTCGTATTCAGGCTTCCAGCGCCCGGCGTAGTAGGTCTTGCGTTCGTACTCGCGCACGCCTTCGGCATCGAGCTTGAGCTCGCGGGCATACCACTGGTCCACCGTGCGGTAGGGCACACCGAGGGCTTTCCAGTCCTCCAGGCCGATCGGGTTGACCATCGCCAGGCGCGTGACCTGCTGCGGATACATCAGCGCATAGCGAGTGGCGAGCATGCCCCCGGTGGAATGGCCGAGCACGATAGCCTGCTTGACGCCCAGCTGTTCGAGCAGCGCATGGGTGTTCACCGCCAGTTGCTGGAAACTGTACTGGTAATGCGCCGGCTTGCTCGAGGTGCAAAAGCCGATCTGGTCCGGCGCGATGACCCGGTAGCCAGCCTGGCTCAAGGCGTCGATGGTGGTTTCCCAGGTGGCGGCGCAGAAGTTCTTGCCGTGCATCAGCACCACGCTGCGGCCATTGGCCTGGCCCTGGGCGGGCACATCCATGTAGCCCATCTGCAGGTGCTGGCCCTGGGACTGGAAGTCAAAATGCTTGAGTGGGTGAGGGTAGCTGAAGCCTTCGAGCTGTTTGCCGTAGGTTGGCGATTCGGCAGCGATGGCCGGGGCGCCGACGAGGCAGGCCAGGGCCAGGGCGGTTGCGCGCAGCATGGGGGCACTCCATGTAGGACCATGTAGGAATTGGCGACTGTAGCAGTCAGTGGACCACCTTAAACGTTAAAGGTGTTACCAGGCATGAAACCAGCCCAGGGTAATCATCGTCACGACGCCATAGCGCCCGCCCTTGGCCAGGGTCACCAGCAGCAGAAAACGCCACAACGGTTCACGCATGATGCCGGCAATCAGCGTCAGCGGATCGCCGATCACGGGCATCCAGCTCAGCAGCAGTGACCATTGCCCCCAACGCTGGTAGCGCCGCTGCGCGCTTTCCAGCTGGCTGGCGCTGAACGGGAACCAGCGCCGGTTGCGCAGGTGCTCGATGGCCCGGCCGATCAGCCAGTTGACCAGCGAACCGAGCACATTGCCCAGGGTGGCCACCAGCAGCAAGGTCATCCAGGCTTCAGGCTCACGCAGCAGCAGGCCGACCAGCACGGCCTCCGATTGCAGCGGCAGCAGGGTAGCGGCACCGAAGGCGCTGAGAAACAGCGCCCAGAGGCTCAGCATCAGTAGCTGGCGACCACGGTGTCCTGGCCATCCTGGGTCACGCCGATGACCTGGTAGGCATCCTTGTGGTCGCCCATTTCCATGCCGGGCGACCCCATGGGCATGCCCGGCACGGCCAGGCCCTTGAGGTCGTTACGCTTGGCCAGCAGGCGCACCTGTGCGGCGGGCACATGGCCTTCGACGAATTTGCCATCGATCACCCCGGTGTGGCACGACGCCAGGCGTGGTGCCACGCCCAGGCGCTGTTTGACGGCGCTCATGTTCGGCTCGACGTGGTCGTTGACGGTGAAGCCGTTGTCGCGCAGGTGGCTGATCCAGGCCTTGCAGCAGCCACAGTTGGGGTCGCGATAGACATCGATGGTTTCGGCGGCCTGGGCCAGGCCGGTGATGGCCAGCAGGCCGAAGGTGAACAGGTGTTTACGCAGCATGGTCGAACAACTCCTTAGAAACGCAGGCGAATGCCTGCCACCAGACGGGTCTGGCCGAGGTCTTCGCCGTCCTCGCGGGCCTGGCTGGCGCGGTTGCCGTGCAGGCGCTCGAAGCTTACCCCGACATAGGGCGCGAAGCCTCGGCTGATTTCGTAGCGCAGGCGCAGGCCCACTTCGCTGTCGGCAAGCCCCGCGCCCTGTTCGCGACCGGCATCGTTGCGGCCGTAGAAGTTGGCTTCCAGGTTCGGCTCGAGGATCCAGCGGTTGGTCAGCAGGATAGCGTAAGCGGCCTCCAGGCGCAGTGCGCTCTGTTGTCGCTCGCCGGCATAGGCGGTGGCTTCCAGCTCCAGGCCATACAGCGGGGTGCCCTGGATGCCGAAGGCGGCCCAGGTTTGCCCGCTGGCCGGCTTGAAGTCCTGTCGCAGGCCGCCGACCAACTCCCACCAGGGGCTGATCGCGTGGCCCCACAGCGCCTGCAGCTCTCCCTTGTGGGTATTGCCCTGTTGCCGTTCGCCCTCGGTGCGTAGCCACATGCGATCGATATCACCACCGATCCAGGCCGTGGCGTTCCACTTGAGAGCGCTGCTGCTTTCGAAGCTCTGGTACTCCAGCTGATCGACGATCACTGCCCAATTGACGGCGCGATCATGCACCTGATGGCCGGGCAGGGGCGAAGCAGCGGCCATGGCCCGTTCGCCTGCCAGCAGCGCGGCCAGGGCGACGCCCGTGACCAGGCGCCGGTTGCTGATCTCATTCATCGACCCGTACCTCGCGGAACATGCCGGTCTCCATGTGGTAGAGCAGGTGGCAGTGGTAGGCCCAGCGGCCCAGGGCGTCGGCGGTGACCCGGTAGCTGCGGCGGCTGCCAGGCGGCATGTCGACCGTATGCTTGCGCACCAGGAAGCGCCCGTGTTCGTCCTCCAGATCGCTCCACATGCCGTGCAGGTGGATGGGGTGGGTCATCATGGTGTCGTTGACCAGGGTGATGCGCACCCGCTCGCCGTAGGTAAGGCGCAACGGCGCGGCATCGCTGAACCTGACCCCGTCGAACGACCAGGCGAAGCGCTCCATGTGCCCGGTCAGGTGCAGCTCGATATCCCGTGAAGGTTCGCGGCCATCCGGGTCCGGGTAGGGGCTGCGCAGGTCGGCATAGGTCAGCACCCGGCGGCCGTTGTCACGCAGGCCGATGCCAGGGTCGGCCAGGTTGGCGCGCGGGGCCATGGTCTGCATGTCCACCAGCGGGTTACCGGCCTCAGTGGCGGGGTGGCCTTGCAGGCTGCTCATGCTGCCGTGGTCCATGCCGGCCATGTTGCCGTGATCCATCGCAGCCATGTTGCCGTGGCCCATGTCGGCCATGCTCAGCACGGGGCGCGGGTCAGGCTCCGGCACCGCTGCCTGCAGACCGTTGGCACGTGCCAGGGTGCCGCGGGCGTAGCCGCTGCGGTCCATGCTTTGGGCGAACAGGGTGTAGGCGGGCAGGTCGCCGACGGCCACCAGCACGTCGTAGGTTTCGGCCACCGCGATGCGCAGCTCGTCAACGGTCACCGGTGTCACCGGCAGGCCGTCGGCGGCGATCACGGTCAGCGTAAGGCCCGGGATGCGAAAGTCGAAGTAGCTCATGGCCGACGCATTGATCAGGCGCAGGCGCACGGTTTCGCCGGGCTGGAACAGGCAGGTGAAGTTGCCGTCCGGGGGTTGGCCGTTGAGCAGGTAGGTGTAGCTGGCGGCGCTGATGTCGGCCAGATCGGTCGGGGTCATGCGCATGCGCGCCCAGGCCAGGCGTTCGTCGACGGTAGCGCCCCAACCGTTGTCGGCAACATCGGTGACAAAGTCGCTGAGTGTGCGCTTGTGGTAGTTGAAGGCGTCGGACTGTTTCTTCAGGGTCGCCAGCAACGCTTCGGGTGCCTGGTCGGACCAGTCGCTGAACAGCAGCACATGGTCGCGCTGGTAGGCATGCGGCTCGGGCTCGCGTGGTTCGATGACGATCGCGCCATACACCCCGGCCTGTTCCTGCAGGCCGGAATGGCTGTGGTACCAGTAGGTGCCGCTCTGGCGCAGGGTGAACCGGTACAGGTAATCACCACCGGGTGCGATGCCGGCGAAGCTCAGGCCCGGTACGCCGTCCATGTCGGCCGGCAGGACGATGCCGTGCCAGTGGATCGAGGTGTCCTGGTCGAGGCGATTACGCACGCGCAGGGTCACGGTGTCGCCTTCGCGCCAGCGCAGCAGCGGGCCGGGCAGGCTGTCATTGATGGTCAGCGCGGTGCGTGGTTGGCCGGTAATGTTGACGGGCGTCTGGCCAATGAACAGCTCGAAGTGCTGGCCGGCCAGTTCGCGGCCATCGCTGGCCTGGGCCAGCGGCCGCCACAGGCCCAGGCCGGCCAGTGTGGTGGCAGCGCCCAGGCCTTTGACGAAGGTGCGGCGGGTAGGGTTGCGCAACATGGCGTGGTCTCGTGCGGGGGAGCCACGATCCTCGCCGGTTGTGCCTGTCAGCTGGCTGAGGCGCAGGTTACAGCCTTGTCAGGCAGCCTGTTCGGCATCGCCCAGGTCGCGCATCAGCAGGCCGTACTCCAGCGCAACCTGTTCGGGAATCGGCAGGTACACAACATGGCCGTCGCCTGGCGCGACCTCGATGGCGTGCTGTTGCCGGTCGAACAGGCGGTGCAAGTCGAAGTGGTAGTTGCCACGCGGGGTCATCAATTCCAGGTGGTCACCCAGGGCGAAGCGGTTCTTGACCTTGACTTCGGCCAGGCCATCGACGCGCAACCCCGTCAGCTCGCCGACGAACTGCTGGCGCTCCGAGAGCGAATTGCCACGCAGGTAGTTCTGGTATTCGTCGTGCACATGGCGGCGCAGGAAGCCTTCGGTATAGCCGCGCTGGGCCAGCGATTCGAGGTTGTCCATCAGGCCCATGTCGAACGGCCTCCCGGCTGCGGCGTCGTCGATGGCCTTGCGGTAGGACTGCACGGCCCGGGCGCAGTAGAAGTGACTCTTGGTCCGCCCTTCGATCTTCAGCGAGTGCACACCCATGGCCGCCAGGCGCTCGACGTGCTGGATGGCGCGCAGGTCCTTGGCATTCATGATGTAGGTGCCATGCTCGTCCTCGAAGGCGGGCATCTCGCTGCCTGGGCGATTGCTCTCCTGCAACAGGAATACCTGCTGGGTGGGCGCGCCCAGGCCCAGGGTCGGCTCGACCTCACGGACGATGTCGCCGGTGGCGTTTTCCGTGGCTGGGGTGGCCTGGTATTTCCAGCGGCAGGCATTGGTGCAAGTGCCCTGGTTGGCATCGCGCTTGTTCAGGTAACCCGACAGCAGGCAACGGCCGGAGTAAGCCATGCACAATGCGCCGTGAACGAACACTTCCAGCTCCATGGCCGGTACGTGCTGGCGGATCTCCTCGATCTCCTCCAGCGACAGTTCACGGGACAGGATCACCCGGCTCAGGCCTGTCTGCTGCCAGAACTGCACGCTGGCCCAGTTGACCGTATTGGCCTGCACCGACAGGTGCACAGGCATCTGCGGAAAATGCTGGCGCACCAGCATGATCAGCCCGGGGTCGGACATGATCAGCGCATCGGGTGCCATTTCGATCACCGGTGCCAGGTCCTTCAGGAAAGTCTTCAACTTGGCGTTGTGCGGCGCGATGTTGACCACCACGTAGAAGCGCTTGCCCAGGGCGTGCGCCTCGTTGATGCCCAGCGCCAGGTTGGCGTGGTCGAATTCGTTGTTGCGCACCCTCAGGCTGTATCGCGGCTGGCCGGCGTAGACCGCATCGGCACCGTAGGCAAAGGCATAGCGCATGGTCTTGAGGCTGCCGGCGGGGGCTAGCAGTTCGGGCTTGGCAGGTAGGGGCATGGGCGCACCGGGGCAAAGGCGCGGATGCTAGCGGCTGGCCGGGGCCATGGTATTGATTTGAATCAACATCAGGGTGGCACTTTTGCACAGGTGGCGTGCACTAATGACCATGACCCCTGAGGAGTTGCCATGAACCAAGACGCCCTGCAGAACAAAGCCCTGGCAGTACTCCTGACCCTGGTGACCATCGCCTTCGTGTGGATCCTGCTGCCGTATTACGGTGCCATCTTCTGGGCAGTGATTCTCGGCATCCTGTTCGCGCCGTTGCAGCGTCACCTGCTGATCCGCTTTGGCCGTCGACGCAACCTGGCGGCGGCCTGTACCGTGCTGGTGTGCCTGCTGGTGGCCGTGCTGCCGGTGATCATCACCAGTGCCTTGCTGGTGCAGGAAGGCGCCACGCTGTACCAGCGAATCGAGAGTGGGCAGCTGGACATCGCCGGCTACGTAGAGCGCGGCAAGGACATGCTCCCGGCCTTTGCCCAACACGGTCTGGACCGTATGGGCATGGGCAACCTGGACGGGCTGCGTGACAAGATCACCAAATGGGCGACCCAGGGTAGCCAGGTGCTGGCCAGCCAGGCGTTCAACTTTGGCCAGGGCACCTTCGAGTTCGTGGTGAGCTTCGGCATCATGATGTACCTGTTGTTCTTCTTCCTGCGCGAGGGGGCCGACGTGGCGCGCCGGGTGCGCCTGGCCGTGCCGTTGCCGGAACACCAGAAGCGCCGCCTGCAGTTGAAGTTCAACCGGGTGGTAAGGGCCACGGTCAAGGGCAATGTGCTGGTGGCCATCACCCAGGGTGCGCTGGGTGGTTTGATCTTCTGGGTGCTGGACATTCCCAGTGCGCTGGTCTGGGCGGTGCTGATGGCGTTCCTGTCGCTGCTGCCGGCGGTGGGGGCGGGGATCGTCTGGGCGCCGGTGGCGGCTTACTTCCTGCTGACCGGGGCGATTCTGCCAGGGGTGATCCTGACCGCGTTCGGCTTGCTGGTGATCGGCCTGGTGGACAACCTGCTGCGGCCGATCCTGGTCGGCAAGGACACGCGGATGCCCGATTACCTGATCCTGGTGTCCACCTTGGGCGGGCTGGCGGTATTCGGGCTCAATGGCTTCGTGATCGGGCCATTGATTGCGGCGTTGTTCGTTTCCAGCTGGGCGATCTTCGCTGCGACCAAGCCGCAGGTGCAGTTGCCGTCCTGAGGCGTTATCAGCGGAAGCTGTACGAAACCCCGGCGTACACGCCGAAGCCTTCGCCCGGTGTCGAGCGGGCAACGTCCTGGCCGGCATCGTTGTACCCCGGGGTCACGGTCGCTGCGTAGCGCTGGTTGGTCAGGTTGCGCAGGTCCAGCCAGGTCTGCCAGTCCTGCTTCGGCGAATCCCAGCCCAGCCGTGCGCCCAGCAGGGCGTAGGCGTCGGCGTGGTAGCTGTTGGCGTAGTCGACCTGCACCTTCGACGCCATCTGCGTGTTGACCCCGGCGTAGAACCCGCTCGGCCAGTCGTAGCGCAGTTCGGCCTGGTAGTAGTGCATGGGGATGCCGGGCAGGCGGTTGTCGCCGAATTTATCGTCGTCGCGGTAGTGAAAGTCGCTGAAGGTGTAGGCTTGGCGCAGGCTCAGCTTGCCCGTGCCGGGTTGCTCCCAGAGGAGGCTGTCCAGGCCGGCTTCGACGCCTTGGTGTACGGTGGGGCTGGCGTTGTATTCGCCAGTGATGCCTGGGGCCAGCTCCACTGCCAGCAGTTCGTGACGCACCTGGGCGTAGTACCAGGCCAGGTCCCAGCGACCAAGCAGTGATTCACCGCGGGCGCCGAACTCCAGCGTGGTTGCGGTCTGGTTCTGCATCTCGATTGGCTGGAACTTGGTGGGTGCGCTCCAGATCAGCGACCATGGGTGAGGCGGTTCGACCGAGCGGCTGAGATTGCCGTAAACCTGCAGGTCCGGGCGAATGTCGTAACGCAGGCCCACACGCGGGGCGTAATCCCAGTCATGCTGGCTGACTTTCCCGCCGTTGGCCGGGTAGGTCACATCGCTTTCACGGCGGGTATAGATCATCGCAAGGCCCGTGGTCAGCCACAGATTGGGCACCAGTTCCAGATCATTGCCAACGTGCAGCACGGTGTCCGAACCCTGGTAGGTGAAGTCACGCGTGCGCGCGCCGACCACGTCATTGACCCGTGAGAACTGCGAGGCGCCACTGTTGGGCAGATGCTTGGTGGTGCGCCAGCCAATGGTGGTCTTGCTCTCATGGCCGAGCAGGGTGTCACGCCGGAAGTAGTTCAGCGTGCCACTGACATCGGTGTAGGCCACCTTCAGGCGCATGGCGCCCTCGCGCAGGTCCATCGGGTAGTCGTGATAGACCAGCCCGGCTTCCAGGCGTGAGTCATCGTCGAGGAAGAAGGTGGTCTTGTTGCCTACCCAGGTGCTGCCGGGTTGCGGGCGGCTGTCGTTGCGCGACAGGTAACCTGGGTTGGCAGCGCGAGGATCATGCTTGATCTGGTCCTTGGTCAGGCGCCCGGCCAGTTCGTTTTCGGTTTCCCGATAACGCAGGTAGAAGCGGGTCTCCAGATTGGGGTTGAAGCGGTAGCCGACATTGGCGGCAATGCCTTTCGAGCTGCCGCTGCTGTGGTCCTGATAGCCGTCGTATTCCGAGTCGGTCAGGGCCACATAGTAGTCTAGGTCGCCCAGTACCTGCCCGGAACTGATCTGACGGTGCTGGTAGCCGCGGCTGCCCGCTTCATAGCGTACCTGCAGTGGCGCGGCGTCGTAGCCGGTGTGGGTCACGTAGTTGATGGCCCCGCCCAGGGCCAGCGAGCCTTGATCGAAACCGTTGGCCCCGCGCAGTACTTCTGCACGGCTCAGCCACAGGGGTTCGAACAGCTCGTAGGGCGTACCGCCCGGCCCCGTCAGCGGCAGGCCGTCGAACATCGTGTAGACCCCGGAACCATGGGCGCCGGGGGCACGATTGATGCCTGAACCGCGGACCGACAACTTGATGCCATCGTTACCCGCCGACTGCGCGAAGACGCCCGGCTGGTAGGCCAGCACATCCTGATTGCTGGCGACCCGGCCTTGCCCGACACGCTGCATGTCCACCAGGTTGCTGGCGCCTGGTACCGCTCGAAGGCGTTCGCGGGCGTCGTCCAGCTCGCTCTGTTCCTCATCGTTGATCAGCACCTGGCCCAGTTCGACGGCAGGCGCTGCCGTGGTGTGCTGGCTGACGGTAAAAAGGGCCAGCAGACCAAGGTAAGACGAGAGGGGTAAAACGGGACGCATCGTACAACTCCAGGCGATAGGCGGACGGACAACGGCGTTGTGACGCGCGAAAAGCCGATCGAAGCACGGCAATAGGGAATTTTCCTGTGTAGTTCGCTTAAGGCAGATGTGTAAGACGGTTCTTTACAAGTTGCAGCGCTGGAGCAGCCACGGCCTGCGTCCGTAAGGTGTTTGCACTGGCGGCAGCACTTCGCGCTGCCCATCCTGGCGACTACTTGGGGAACTCAGTAATGGAAACCAACCAGCGACGGATACCTGATTGCCATACCGAAGCGCCGATACACCTGACACCGCGCGAACAGCAAGTGCTGTTGTGGTGCGCCTATGGCAAGACCTCATGGGAAATCGGTCAGATCCTGCAGTGCAAAGAGTCGACGGTAAACTTTCACGTCTCCAACCTGCTGCGCAAATTCGATGTTCCCACGCGCGTCGCAGCCGTCATCAAAGCCATCCGTTATGGCATGTTGGCCGAGCAGTGAGGAACGACATGCGTGCCCAACCCATGACCCCGCAATCGCCAACCGAGCCGTCGTTCAATGCATGTCGGTTCCCTGATTGCCACGATCCCTTCTGGCCCCGCATCGAGCTGAGCGTGCTACGTATTCACCTGCAGTTGGGTGAGGAGGTCAGTGAAGCTCGCCTTGCCTTGGCCGTGCGCTGCGCCGCCATCGATGCCGCCAGGGAATTCGCCAGCTGGCGTAGCGCATTGCGTCGCCGTGGCTACCGGCGCCTTGAAGATGTGGCCGGGCATGCCAGCGGCAAGGCGCTGTCAGTCTGCTATCGGGCCTTCATCGCCGCTGCGGTAACGCGGGACGTGCTTGGCCGGCCGGCAGCTGGCGGAGGACCGGCTTATGGATGAGCCCTATCTGAAGGAAGCAGCCGTTGCAGCCTTCTACGAATTGCTGGATACCGAGGGCAGGGCGCTGTTCGGTGCGCTATTGGGGGCCTTGCTGGTAAGCGCCGCCCGGGACCGGTTCATCATCGTTTCGCGCAGGCGGCTGACGGCGCGCAAGCAGGTGCTGCTGGTGTTCCTGACGTTGGGCGTCGGTTACCTGTTCGAGCCGCTGTTGCACGCGATGGCGCCCATGCTTTCCCGCGGCATGGCGGCGTTCGCTGCGGCCGTGGTGGTTATTCCGATTACCTTGAAAGTGCTGGTCTGGCTGGACTCGGTAGACCTGCGCGAACTCATCCAGCGCTGGCGCCGCCGGGGCTGAGCTTACTTTGCCGCAGAGGAGCGTTCTGACAGCTCCAGCAATTGCCGCTCGAGCTGACGGATACGTTGCTTGTCTTCGATGTACAGCAACACCGATTGGCGGTCTGCAAGGGGAAGCTCGCGCAGCCGGTCGAGCATCTCGCTCTGCCAACTGTCCAGGCTTTGCAGCGCCTGGCGGTCATCGCGCTCACCCAGAAGCAGCCAATCCAGCGAGCAGCCGTGTTGGCGGGCCAGGTCTATGCAAAGTGAGTACGGGATGCTGTCGCGTACCTTCCAGCTGCTCAGGGTCTGCGGGCTGACTGCCAAAGCCCTTGCCAGCTGAACGTCGGTATCGGAGCCGGTCAGTAGCTTGAGGCGTGCCAGCACCGCTGTGAACAAGTGGCTACTCATAACAAATATCCATGACTGGTTTAACAACATTCCTTGGGCTTAGAATACTCGTTATGAATATTTGCCATTCGATTTGAGGAGATATCTTGGCATGAGAAATAAAATGATGAAAAAACATTCAAGAACCGTAGCTGATGCTAATGCCGGTTGCGGGTTTTTCCTACAGCTTCATGCTTCATGCAGCATGCGCAGGTACTTTGCGTGAGTACTTACAAGCTTGTGTGCCCCCACTGCAACAGCCGCATGCGCATTCGGACCAGTGAAGGTCGGCATATATTTCTGCGCGTAGCCTATTTGCAATGCATCAACGAGGCCTGTGGCTGGTCGGTGCGTGCAGAATTCGAAATGACCCACGAACTTTCCCCCAGTGGCATGCCCAACCCGGAAGTGCACTTGCCTTCGGCCAGCAAGGAACTGCGCAAGTCTGCTGCCCTGGCGCGCAATGAAGGCTCGCCGGGTAGCCCGGGGCTGGGAAAGCCCATCGAGGCAGCCACCAGACGCAGATAAAAAAACACCCCGCATGTGCGGGGTGTTTGTTTTTCAGCTGTGGTCAGCCAAGCAATTGCAGACCGGCGTGCTGGACCATGTCCAGCAATGGCTGCGGGTACACGCCCAGAACGAAGGCGAGGATGGCGATGGCCAGCAGCATCACGCCGCCGGTGCGCTGTTCCCACTTCAGCGGGGCGTCGTGGCGACGCAGGTTCGGCTCGACCAGGTACAGGGTGACCATGACGCGCAAGTAGTAGTAGACACCGATGGCGCTACCGATCACCAGCGCACCGACCAGCCACCACAGCTGGGATTCGACGCCGGTGGCGATGATGTAGAACTTGCCGATGAAGCCAGCGGTCAGCGGGATGCCGGCCAGCGACAGCATCATCACGGTCAGCACTGCGGTCAGGTACGGGCGGCGCCAGAACAGGCCGCGGTACTCGTACAGCGCGTCGGCGTCACGGCCGCCGTAAGGCGACGACATCAGGGTGATGACACCGAAGGCACCGAGGCTGGTGATCACGTAGGTGACCAGGTAGACGCCCATGGCTTCCAGGGCCAGGCCCTTGCTGGCGACCAGGGCGATGACCAGGTAGCCGAAGTGGGCGATGGACGAGTAACCGAGCAGACGCTTGAGGTTGCTCTGGGTCAGTGCCAGCAGGTTACCGATGAGGATCGACGCCACCGCGATCACCGCCAGGACGGTGCTCAGCACGCCGCTGCTGGCGGCAGGGGAGAGCATGAACAGGCGTACGACCACGGCGAATACCGCAACCTTGCTGGCGGTGGCCAGGAACGCGGCGACCGGCGCCGGGGCGCCTTCGTACACGTCCGGGGTCCACAGGTGGAACGGTACCAGCGACAGCTTGAAGGCCAGGCCGACCAGCATCATGCCCAGGCCCAACTGGGCCAGCAGGCTTGGCATGCTGGTGGCGGCCAGGGCTTTGCCCAGTTGGTCGAAGGTCAGGCTGCCAGCGTCGGCGTACAGCAGGGCCATGCCGAACAGCAGGAACGCAGAGCCTGCAGCCGACAGCACCATGTACTTGATGCCGGCTTCCAGCGAACGCTTGTTGAAGAAGGCGTATGCCACCAGGCCATAGACCGGTACCGACAGCAACTCCAGGCCGATGAACAGGCCGGCCAGGTGGTTGGCGCTGACCAGCACCAGCCCACCGAGGGCAGACATCAGCAGCAGCAGGTATAGCTCTTCACGGTTGCCCGGGAAGCCCTTGGCCCCTTCGCCGAGATAGGCGTGGGCGAGGGTGACGCAAGCCAGCGTGGCAACCAGGATGATCGCCATGTATAGGCAGGCGAACTTGTCGATGGTGACCAGCGAGGTCACCGCCAGTGGTGCGACCTTCAGTGCCGGCAGGATCGACAGCAGGGCCAGGTTCAGGCCCACGGTGGACAGCAGGAAGGTCTGCGAATGGTTGCGCTTCCAGGCGATTGCCAGCATCACCACCACGGTGGTGATGGTGGTGATCAGCATCGGCGCCAATGCGATGAAGTGTTGAGTGGTGAATTCCATAGCGCTCTTACCGGGCCGAAGCGAGTTGAGTGAAAGCGGAACCGAGCCACTGCTGCACGCCGGTCATGGTGGCTGCAGAGGTGTCGAGGAACGGCTGCGGATACACGCCCAGCAGGATCAGCAGTACCGCCAGGCCCAGCACCATGACCAGCTCGCGACCGTCCATGCCGGCCAGCACGGTGTCGGCCTTGGCCGGGCCGAAGTAGGCGCGGTGGATCATGATCAGCGAGTACACCGAACCGAATACCAGGCCGGTGGTGGCGATCACGGTGATCCACGGTACATGCACGAAGCTGCCGATCAGGATCAGGAACTCGCCGACGAAGTTGCCGGTGCCTGGCAGGCCCAGCGATGCGGCGGCGAAGAACAGGCTGATGGCTGGCAGGTAGGCGATGCGGTGCCACAGGCCGCCCATCTGGCGCATGTCACGGGTGTGCAGGCGCTCGTACAGCTGGCCGGACAGGATGAACAGCGCGGCAGCCGACAGGCCGTGGGCGAGCATCTGGATCACCGCGCCTTGCAGGGCCTGCTGGCTGCCGGAGTAGATACCGATCAGCACGAAGCCCATGTGCGAAACGCTGGAGAAGGCAATCAGGCGCTTGATGTCGGTTTGCGCGAAGGCCAGGAAGGCGCCGTAGAAGATACCGATCAGGCCCAGGGTCATGGCGATGGGGGCAAACTCGGCCGAGGCGTTCGGGAACAGCGGCAGGGCGAAGCGCAGCAGGCCATAGGCCGCAGTCTTCAGCAAGATACCGGCCAGGTCCACGGAACCTGCGGTCGGCGCCTGGGCGTGAGCGTCAGGCAGCCAGGAGTGGAACGGCACCACCGGCAGCTTCACCGCGAAGGCGATGAAGAAGCCCAGCATCAGCAGGTACTCGGTACCGGCCGGCAGCTCGGCCTTGAGCAGGTCGCTGTAGTTGAAGGTGATCACGCCAGTGTTGCTGTAGTTGACCAGCACCAGGCCCAGGATCGCCACCAACATGATCAGGCCGCTGGCCTGGGTGAAGATGAAGAACTTGGTGGCCGCGTAGATCCGGGTCTTCTTGCCATCTGCCGAGCTGTGACCCCAGAGCGCGATGAGGAAGTACATCGGCACCAGCATCATTTCCCAGAAGAAGAAGAACAGGAACAGGTCCAGGGCCAGGAACACACCGACCACGCCGCCGAGGATCCACATCAGGTTGAGGTGGAAGAAACCGACGTGGCGCTGGATCTCTTTCCAGGAGCACAGTACCGACAGCACACCGAGCAGGCCGGTGAGCAGGATCATCAGCAGCGACAGGCCATCGAGGGCCAGGTGGATGCTGATGCCGAAGCGCTGGATCCACTGGACTTTGTATTCCAGGGCCCAGGCAGGCTCGCCACCCGGGGCGGGCGCCAGGGTGTAGTCGCCGTTGGCCCACAGGTACAGGCCGATGCCAAGCAGCAGGGACATGGTCAGCAGCGCGATCCAGCGCGGCAGGGTGGCGCCGAAGCGCTCACCCAGCCAGCACAGCAGGCCACCGATGAAGGGAATCAGGATCAGCCAAGGCAAAATCATGACGGGTTGGTTTCCTTTCGCAGAGTCGCAAGGTTCGCAAAGTTCATGGTCATACCGCTGCCACTACCACAGCGCCGAGTACCAGCACTGCGCCAACGGCGATCGAAGCGGTGTACCAGCGCAGCTGGCCGGTCTCGGTCTTGCTCATGGCGACGTTGCCGCCGCGAGCCAGGCGCGGGATCAGGCCGATGCTGCGGTCAACCGGATCCTTGCGCAGGACGTGGCTGATCAGCAGGTAAGGTTTGACGAACAGCTTGTCGTAAATCCAGTCGAAGCCCCAGGCAGCGAACCACCAGGCCGACAGCACCCGACCGATGCCGCTGTTGGCGACCGCGCTGACGAAGCTGCGCTTGCCAAGGAACAGCAGGGCCGACAGCAGGATGCCGGCGATGGCGATGGCACCCGAGGTGATCTCCAGCGCGTGCTTGGCTTCGCCACCGGCATGGCCGGCGCTCTCCGGCAGTACACCGGCCAGCGGCGGGGTGATCCAGGCGCCGACGAAGGTCGACAGCACGATCAGCACGCCCAGCGGCAGCCAGTGGCTGATGCCGTGGCCAGCATGGGCTTCGGTCTTGGCTTCACCGTGGAAGGCGATGAAGATCAGGCGGAAGGTGTACAGCGAGGTCATGAACGCACCGACCAGGCCAGCGTACAGCAGGCCGGTGTTACCGCTGGCGAAGGCTTCCCAGAGGATTTCGTCCTTGGAGTAGAAGCCCACGGTCACGATCGGCAAGGCTGCCAGGGCAGCGCCGCCGACCACGAAGCTGGCATAGGCCAGAGGCAGTTTCTTCCACAGGCCGCCCATCTTGAAGATGTTCTGCTCGTGGTGGCAGGCAACGATTACCGCACCGGAGGCCAGGAACAGCAGGGCCTTGAAGAACGCGTGGGTCATCAGGTGGAAGATCGCCGCGTCCCAGGCGCCCACGCCCAGGGCGAGGAACATGTAGCCGATCTGGCTCATGGTCGAGTAGGCGAGGATACGCTTGATGTCGGTTTGCACCAGCGCGGCGAAGCCCGCCAGTACCAGGGTTACGCCACCTACCACGCCTACCAGGTGCAGGATGTCCGGCGCCAGCAGGAACAGGCCGTTGGTACGGGCGATCAGGTACACGCCCGCGGTCACCATGGTTGCCGCGTGGATCAGAGCCGAAACCGGGGTCGGGCCCGCCATCGCGTCGGCCAGCCAGGTCTGCAGCGGCAGCTGGGCCGATTTACCGACCGCGCCACCCAGCAGCATCAAGGTCGCCAGGACCATCCAGGTGTCGCCAGCCTGGAATTTCTGCGGCGCCAGCACCAGCAGTTCCTGCACGTTCAGGGTACCCAGCTGGGCGAACAGGATGAACAGGCCGATGGCCATGAACACGTCGCCGATACGGGTGACGATGAACGCCTTGAGCGCTGCGTTACCGTTGTTGCGGTTGCTGTAGTAGAAACCGATCAACAGGTACGAGCACAGGCCCACGCCTTCCCAGCCGAAGTAGATGAACAGCAGGTTATCGCCGAGGATCAGGAACAGCATGCTGGCGATGAACAGGTTGGTGTACGAGAAGAAGCGCGAGTAACCGGCTTCGCCACGCATGTACCAGGAGGCGAACAGGTGGATCAGGAAGCCGACACCGGTGACCACGCCGAGCATGGTGACCGACAGGCCGTCCAGGTACAGGGTGAAGTTCGGCGCGAAGCCGTCCACCGACATCCACTGCCACAGCAGCTGGCTGTAGGCGCCACCCTCAGGCGGGGCGACGTTGAACTGCCAGATGACGTAGGCGGCGGTGGCGGCCGATAGGCCCACCGAGCCGACGCCGATCAGGGCGGACAGGTTCTCCGAGAACCGCCCGCGCGAGAACGACAGCAGCAGGAAGCCGACGAGGGGGAAGACGAAAGTCAGGAAGAGAAGGTTCATCCGCGCATCTCACTGGCAGCATCGATGTCGAGAGTGTGGAAGCGGCGATACAGCTGCAGCAGGATCGCCAGGCCAATGCTGGCCTCGGCGGCTGCCAGGCTGATCACCAGAATGAACATCACCTGGCCGTCGGGCTGGACCCAACGGGCACCGGCGACGATGAACGCCAGGGCAGAGGCGTTCATCATGACTTCCAGGCTCATGAGCACGAAGAGGATGTTGCGGCGGACCATCAGGCCAACCAGACCTAAGCAGAACAGGATGCCGGCGACTGCCAGGCCATGCTCGAGAGGGATAGCACCCATGATTTACTCCTTCGCCTCGTTGCGGCCCAGGTGGAAGGCGGTGACCGCTGCAGCGAGCAGCAGCATCGAGGCCAGTTCGACCACCAGCAGGTACGGGCCGAACAGGCTGATGCCCACTGCTTTCGCGCTGACAGTGGTACCGCTGATGGCCGCGCCGCTTGGCGCGACGAACAGCACGTACAGCAGCTCCAGCAGCAGCAGGGCGGCCAGGATCACCGGCCCGGCCCAAATGCCGGGCTTGAGCCAGCCCCTCTCCTGGGCGACCGAAGCCGGCCCGAGGTTGAGCATCATCACCACGAACACGAACAGCACCATGATGGCGCCGGCATAGGCGATCACTTCCAGGGCGCCAGCGAATGGCGCACCCAGGGCGAAGAAGATCATCGCGACGGAAATCAGCGAGATGATCAGGTAAAGCAAGGCGTGCACGGGGTTGGTGCCCGTCACCACCCGGAGGGTGGAGACCACGGCGATCCCGGATGCGAAGTAGAAAGCGAATTCCATCTTTCTGTCCTTATGGGAGCAAGCTCTTCACGTTGATCGGCTCGGCTTCGTTCTGCGCAGCGCCCTTCGGCTTGCCAGCGATCGCCATACCCGCAACACGGTAGAAGTTGTAGTCAGGGTTCTTGCCGGGGCCGGAGATCAGCAGATCTTCTTTCTCGTACACCAGGTCCTGACGCTTGAACTCGGCCATTTCGAAATCCGGAGTCAGCTGGATCGCGGTGGTCGGGCACGCTTCTTCACACAGGCCACAGAAGATGCAGCGCGAGAAGTTGATGCGGAAGAACTCCGGGTACCAGCGGCCGTCCTCGGTCTCGGCCTTCTGCAGCGAAATGCAGCCGACCGGGCAGGCCACCGCGCAGAGGTTGCACGCTACGCAGCGCTCCTCGCCATCGGGGTCGCGGGTGAGGACGATGCGGCCACGGTAGCGCGGCGGCAGGTACACGGGTTCTTCGGGGTACTGCAGGGTGTCGCGCTTGCGGAACCCGTGGGAGAACACCATTGCCAGGCTGCGCAGCTGGGTGCCGGTGCCCTTAACGATGTCGCCGATATACTTGAACATGGGTCAAATCCTCACTGGGCCGCGACGGCTGGCGTGTTGTAGAGCACGATCGCAGCGGTCACCAGCAAATTGATCAGGGTCAGCGGCAGGCAGAACTTCCAGCTGAAGTCCATCACCTGGTCATAGCGTGGGCGCGGGATCGAGGCGCGCAGCAGGATGAACAGCATGATGAAGAACGCGGTCTTCAGGGCGAACCACAGGAACGACAGTTGCGGCAGGATGCCGAACGGGCCGTGCCAGCCGCCGAAGAACAGGGTCACCAGCAGCGCCGAGATGAGGATGATGCCGATGTACTCACCGACGAAGAACATGCCCCATTTCATGCCGGCATACTCGATGTGGTAGCCGTCGGCCAGTTCCTGTTCCGCTTCCGGCTGGTCGAACGGGTGACGGTGGGTCACGGCGACGCCAGCGATGAAGAAGGTGCAGAAGCCGAAGAACTGCGGAATGATGAACCACAGGTTCTGGGCCTGGTATTCAACGATGTCGCGCATGTTGAACGAGCCCACCTGCACCACCACGCCCATCAGCGCCAGGCCGAGGAACACTTCGTACGACACGGTCTGTGCCGAGGCACGCAAGCTGCCCAGCAGGGCGTACTTGTTGTTCGACGACCAGCCGGCGAACAGCACCGCGTAGACCGACAGGCCGGCCATGGCGAAGAAGAACAGCAGGCCGATGTTCAGGTCGGCGACGCCCCACAGCGGGGTGATCGGGATCACGCAGAAGGCGATCAGCAGGGCACTCATGGCCACCACTGGCGCCAGGGTGAAGATCATGCGATCGACGAAGGGCGGGTTCCAGTCTTCCTTGAAGAACATCTTCAGCATGTCGGCAGCGATCTGGAACATGCCGAACGGGCCGACGCGGTTCGGACCGTAACGGTCCTGCCACCAGCCCAGCAGGCGCCGCTCGACAAAGCTGAGCAGCGCGCCGCAGACCACCACCGCGAGCAGGACCACGATGGCCCGGACCACGGTGAGGATCACATCGATCACTTCGGGGGTGAACCAGCTCATTGTGCTGCCTCCTGCAGACCTTCGACGGATGCACCGAAGATGGCAGGCGGGATGCCGGCCAGGCCTTTGGGCAGGGCAACCAGGCCAGCGCCCAGTTCTTCATTGATGCGCAGCGGCAGGCGCAGGGCGACGCCTGCGACGTTCAGGCTCAGCAGGGCGCCGTCGTTGACGCCCAGGCGGTCCGCTTCGGACTTGGCCAGCGCCACGTAGGCGGCCGGGATGCGCTCTTGCACCGGGGCTGCGCGGGAAGAACTCTCTTCGCTGCCGAACAGGTGGAAGAACGGTACCGCAGTCCAGGTACCACGGGCCGGGTTGAACGCGCCAGGGATGGCGGTGAACCAGTTCAGGCGATCGCCTTGCGATTCGATCAGGCGCACGCCCGGGTCACCGGCACGCAGGTGACCCCCGACCTCGTCCTGAAACTTGTTCCAGGCTTGCGGCGAGTTCCAGCCTGGCGACCAGGCGAACGGCACCTGCTGGCGCGGTTCGGCCGAACCCGAATAGCCTTCCATGGAGAAGGCGAACGCGGTGTCCTTGTCCTGCGGGGTACGCGGCTCGTGCACGCTGATGTTGGCGCGCATGGCGGTACGGCCGGAGTAGCGCAGCGGCTCACGGGCCAGCTTCATGCCCTTGATGCGGAACGCGGCGCTTGGCGCGGCGTTGACGATGCCGGCCAGTTGCGGGGCGGCTTCGGCGCAGGCACGGGTGACGTGGTCCAGCTGGGTCCAGTCGACCGGCTTGTTGAGCAGGGTGGCACGCAGCGCGTGCATCCAGCGCCAGCCTTCGTGAACCAGGATGCTGCTGTCCAGGTATTGCGGGTCGAACACCTGGAAGAAGCGCTGGGCACGGCCTTCCTGGCTGACCAGGGTACCGTCGCCTTCAGCGAAGGATGCGGCTGGCAGTACCAGGTGGGCGCGGTCGACAGTGGCCGTCCTGGAGTGGTCAGCAACGATCACTACCTTGGCCGCAGCCAGGGCTGCGTCGACCTTGGCCGCTGGTACGCGGGCGTACAGGTCGTTCTCCAGCACGACAATGGCATCGGCCTTGCCGCTGATGACGGCGTCCAGTGCGGCATCGACCGACTCGCCACCCAGCATGGCCATGCCGAGGCTGTTGGCCTCAGGCACCACCAGGCTCAGCGATCCGTTCTTCTCGCGCAGCTTCAAGGCCTTGGCGATGTTGGCGGCAGCTTCGATCAGTGCCGGGTCGGCCAGCGAGGTACCGGCCACGACCAGTGGGCGCTTGGCGGCGACCAGGGCATCGGCGATGCGTTGGGCCAGGGCGCTGGCTTCGTCGTCCAGGCCGGTGACTGCCGGTGCGCTCGGATCGATGGCGTGGGCCACGGCGAAACCGATGCGGGCCAGGTCGGCCGGGGCGGCGTGCACGCATTCCTCGGCAACGTCGTCCAGCTTGGTTTCCGCCAGCGAGGCGATGAACAGCGGGTACAGCGCGTGCTGGCCGATGTTCTTAACGGCAGCGTCGAGCCACGGCTGAACCTTCATCGCTTCGGCCATGGCCTCGGCCTTGCCCTTGGTGGCCTGGCGTACGGCCAGGGCGACGCGGGCAGCGGTCTGGGTCAGGTCTTCACCGAGCACGAACACGGCGTCGTGGTCTTCGATGTCGCGCAGGGTCGGCACGGGCAGTGGGCTGTTGTTCAGCACGTTCAGGGCCAGGCGCACGCGAGCCAGTTCGCCAGCTTCCATGCCGGAGTAGAAGTACTCGGCGCCGACCAGCTCACGCAGGCCGTAGTTGCTTTCCAGGCTGGCGCGTGGCGAGCCGATGCCGACGATGGTGCGGCCGCGCAGCAGGTCGGCGGCCTTGTCCAGGGCAGCGTCCAGGCCCAGCTTGGTGCCGTCGGCCAGGTGTGGCTGGCGTGGGCGGTCCTTGCGGTTGACGTAGCCGTAGCCAAAGCGGCCGCGGTCGCACAGGAAGTACTGGTTGACCGAACCGTTGAAGCGGTTCTCGATGCGACGCAGTTCACCGTAGCGCTCGCCCGGGCTGATGTTGCAGCCGCTGGAGCAGCCATGGCAGATGCTCGGGGCGAACTGCATGTCCCACTTGCGGTTGTAGCGCTCGGAGTGGGTCTTGTCGGTGAACACGCCGGTCGGGCAGACCTCGGTCAGGTTGCCGGAGAACTCGCTTTCCAGCACGCCGTCTTCGACGCGGCCGAAGTACACGTTGTCGTGGGCGCCGTAAACGCCCAGGTCGGTACCACCGGCATAGTCCTTGTAGTAACGCACGCAGCGGTAGCAGGCGATGCAGCGGTTCATCTCATGGGCGATGAACGGGCCGAGGTCCTGGTTCTGGTGGGTACGCTTGGTGAAACGGTAGCGGCGCTCGTTGTGGCCGGTCATCACCGTCATGTCCTGCAGGTGGCAGTGACCGCCTTCCTCGCACACCGGGCAGTCGTGCGGGTGGTTGGTCATCAGCCATTCGACGACGCTGGCGCGGAACGCCTTGGATTCTTCATCGTCGATGGAGATCCAGGTGCCGTCGGAGGCCGGGGTCATGCAGGACATGACGATACGACCACGGGTGTCGTTCTCGTCGGTGTACTGCTTGACCGCACACTGCCGGCAGGCGCCGACGCTACCAAGCGCCGGGTGCCAGCAGAAATAAGGGATGTCGAGGCCGAGCGACAGACACGCCTGTAACAGGTTGTCTGCACCGTTGACTTCGAGCGCTTTGCCGTCTACGTGGATAGTGGCCATTGTTCAAAGTTCTTCGTTGGCCCGCGTGAGCGGGCGTGGCTAATGGAAATCGGTGAGCTTGCGACACGCCACGATCGACTCGGGCCGGCCGGCAAGCTGGCGAGTGGCACGGACCACCCGCCTCAATCATCTTGTTATGCGCCGACCACGATCGGCTTCGCCAGGTTCGGACGCAGCGCATCGCCAGCACCAGCTGGAGCGACACCGGCCTCGAATTCCGAGCGGAAGTATTTGATGGCACTGCCCAATGGCTCGACGGCACCCGGTGCGTGAGCACAGAAGGTACGGCCTGGGCCGAGGAAGTTGACCAGCCCCAGCAGTGTCTCGATGTCTTCGGCACGGCCCTGGCCTTTTTCCAGTGCGCGCAGCATCTTCACGCTCCACGGCAGGCCATCGCGGCATGGGGTGCACCAGCCGCACGACTCGCGGGCGAAGAACTCTTCCATGTTGCGCAGCAGCGAAACCATGTTGATGCTGTCGTCCACCGCCATGGCCAGACCAGTACCCATACGGGTGCCGACCTTGGCGATGCCGCCGGCGTACATCTGGGCGTCGAGGTGCTCGGGCAGCAGGAAGCCGGTACCGGCGCCGCCTGGCTGCCAGCACTTGAGCTTGAAGCCGTCGCGCATGCCACCGGCGTAGTCTTCGAACAGCTCGCGGGCGGTGACGCCGAACGGCAGTTCCCACAGGCCCGGGTTCTTCACCTTGCCGGAGAAGCCCATCAGCTTGGTGCCGTGGTCTTCGCTGCCTTCGCGAGCCAGCGACTTGTACCAGTCGTTGCCGTTGGCGACGATGGCCGGCACGTTGCACAGGGTTTCGACGTTGTTCACGCACGTCGGCTTGCCCCACACGCCAACGGCGGCAGGGAAGGGCGGCTTGGAGCGCGGGTTGGCGCGGCGGCCTTCGAGGGAGTTGATCAGTGCGGTTTCTTCACCGCAGATGTAGCGCCCGGCCCCGGTGTGCACGAACAGCTCGAAGTCGAAGCCCGAACCCAGGATGTTCTTGCCCAGCAGGCCTGCGGCCTTGGCTTCGTCGATGGCACGGTTGAGGTTCTTCGCCGCGGTGGTGTATTCGCCACGCAGGAAGATGTAGCCCCGGTAGGCCTTCAGGGCGCGGGCGCTGATCAGCATGCCCTCTACCAGCAGATGGGGCTGTTGCTCCATCAGCATGCGGTCTTTCCAGGTGTTCGGTTCCATTTCGTCCGCGTTGCACAGCAGGTAGCGGATGTTCATGGATTCGTCTTTGGGCATCAGGCCCCACTTCACGCCAGTGGGGAAGCCCGCGCCGCCACGGCCCTTGAGGCCGGAGTCCTTGACGCTCTGCACGATGTCGTCGGCGGACATGTCGGCCAGTGCCTTGCGCGCGGCGGCGTAGCCGTTCTTCGACTGGTACTCGGCCAGCCAGACCGGCTCGCCGTCGTCACGCAGGCGCCAGGTCAGCGGGTGGGTTTCGGCCGAACGCGCGATGCGGTTGGCCGGGCCGAAGGAAGTAATGGTCATACGTAACCCTCCAGCAGTTTGGAAACACCCGCCGGCTGCACGTCACCGAAGGTGTCGTCGTCGATCATCAGCGCCGGGGCCTTGTCGCAGTTACCCAGGCAGCACACCGGCAGCAGGGTGAAACGCCCGTCTGCAGTGGTCTGGCCGAGGCCGATGCCCAGTTCGCTCTGGATCTGGCTGACCACCGATTCGTGGCCGCCGATGTAGCAGACCATGCTGTCGCACACGCGGATGATGTGGCGGCCGACCGGCTGGCGGAAGATCTGGCTGTAGAACGTGGCCACACCCTCGACGTCGCTGGCCGGGATGCCCAGCACTTCGCCGATGGCGTGGATGGCGCCGTCCGGCACCCAGCCACGTTCCTTCTGGACGATCTTCAGGGCTTCGATGGACGCCGCGCGCGGGTCCTCGTAGTGATGCATTTCGTGCTCGATGGCCGAGCGCTCGGTTTCGCTCAGGGCGAAACGGTCTGTCTGGATAAGCGTGCTGTTCATGCTTAGCGGTCCACGTCAGCCATAACGAAGTCGATACTGCCCAGGTACGCGATGAGGTCGGCGACCATGCTGCCTTTGATCACCGAAGGGATCTGCTGCAGGTGCGGGTAGCTCGGGGTACGGATCCGGGTGCGGTAGCTCATGGTGCCGCCATCGCTCGTCAGGTAGTAACTGTTGATGCCCTTGGTCGCCTCGATCATCTGGAACGACTCGTTGGCCGGCATGACCGGGCCCCACGAGACCTGCAGGAAGTGCGTGATCAGGGTTTCGATGTGCTGCAGGGTGCGCTCTTTCGGCGGCGGCGTGGTCAGCGGGTGGTCCGCCTTGTACGGGCCTTCCGGCATGTTGCGCAGGCACTGGTCGATGATGCGGATACTCTGGCGCATCTCCTCGACACGGACCATGCAGCGGTCATAGGCATCGCCGTTGTGGGCCAGCGGTACTTCGAACTCGAAGTTCTCGTAGCCGGAGTAGGGGCGGGCTTTGCGCAGGTCGAAGTCGCAACCGGTGGCGCGCAGGCCGGCACCGGTGGTACCCCAGGCCAGGGCTTCCTTGGTGTTGTACGCGGCAACGCCGATGGTACGACCCTTGAGGATGCTGTTGCGCAGGGCGGCCTTCTCGTACTCGTCGAGGCGCTTGGGCAGCCATTCGACGAAGTCCTTGACCAGCTTGTCCCAGCCGCGTGGCAGGTCGTGGGCGACGCCGCCGATGCGGTACCAGGCCGGGTGCAGGCGGAAACCGGTGATCGCCTCGATCACGGTGTAGGCGCGCTGGCGGTCGGTGAAGGTGAAGAACACCGGGGTCATGGCGCCGACGTCCTGGATGTAGGTACCCAGGAACAGCAGGTGGCTGGTGATACGGAAGAACTCGGCCAGCATCACGCGGATGGTGTCGACCTTCTGTGGCACCTTGATGCCGGCCAGCTTCTCGACCGCGAGCACGTACGGCAGGTTGTTCATCACCCCGCCGAGGTAGTCGATACGGTCGGTGTAGGGAATGAAACTGTGCCAGGACTGGCGTTCGGCCATTTTTTCGGCACCACGGTGGTGGTAACCGATGTCCGGCACGCAGTCGACGATCTCTTCACCGTCCAGCTGCAGGACGATACGGAAGGCACCGTGGGCCGAAGGGTGGTTCGGGCCGAGGTTGAGGAACATGTAGTCCTCGTTGGCGCCCTGACGCTTCATGCCCCAGGCTTCCGGGTTGAAGCGCGCCGATTCCTCTTCAAGCTGCTGCTTGGCCAGGGTCAGGCTGTAGGGATCGAACTCGGTGGCGCGGGCAGGGTAGTCCTTGCGCAGCGGGTGACCTTCCCAGGTCGGCGGCATCATGATGCGGCTCAGGTGCGGGTGGCCGGCAAAGTCGATGCCGAACATGTCCCAGACTTCGCGCTCGTACCAGTTGGCGTTGGGCCAGATGCCGGTCACGGTCGGCAGGTTCAGGTCGCCTTCGCTGAGCGACACCTTGATCATCACGTCGCTGTTACGTTCGATCGACAGCAAGTGGTAGAAAACGCTGAAGTCGGCAGCGGGCAGGCCGCGGCGCTGGGTGCGCAGGCGCTCGTCGACGCCGTGCAGGTCGTACAGCATGCTGTACGGCTTGGCGACGCCGCGCAGGAAGCTCAGCACCTCCTTGAGCTGGGCGCGCTTTACCCACAGCACAGGCATGCCGGTGCGGGTTTCCTGGGCGACGAATGCGTCGGCGCCAAAACGGTTGTGCAATTCGACGACCACATCCTGGTCGTCTGCCTTGTAGGGCGGAATGAAAATAGCGTTGTCCGCTGTCATGGTCTCGGTCGCTTTGGGTCAGCGTTAAGAATGAAGCCAGGCCGCCGGCTCTTTCGGGAGCGGGCGGCAGGTCGCTGGATCAGACTTCGTCGGGGCTGCGCAGGTTGGTTACCGCAATGCGCTGTTCACGACGCAGGTCCTTCTGGGCTGGCATCTCGGCACGGTAGATGCCTTGATCACCAACCACCCAGGAAAGCGGGCGTCGTTCTTGGCCAATCGACTCCTGCAGCAGCATCAAGCCTTGCAGGAAAGCCTCAGGGCGCGGCGGGCAGCCAGGCACGTAGACGTCCACGGGGAGGAACTTGTCGACCCCCTGAACGACCGAGTAGATGTCGTACATGCCACCGGAGTTGGCGCACGAACCCATGGAGATGACCCACTTCGGTTCGAGCATCTGCTCGTACAGGCGCTGGATGATCGGCGCCATTTTGACGAAGCAGGTACCGGCGATGACCATGAAGTCGGCCTGACGCGGCGAGGCCCGGATGACTTCGGCGCCGAAGCGGGCGATGTCGTGGGGCGCCGTGAAGGCCGTGGTCATTTCCACGTAGCAGCAGGACAGGCCGAAGTTGTACGGCCAGAGGGAGTTCTTGCGACCCCAGTTGACCGCGCCACGCATCACATCTTCAAGCTTGCCCATGAAGATGTTCTTGTGGACCTGGTCTTCGAGCAGCTGGTCGGTGACGGTTTCCCGATCACCTACCGGGTACTGCTCGTTGGGCGCATCCGGATCGATTCTGGTGAGATTGTATTGCATTGCCAAAGCCTCATTGTTTCAGCTTCGCTTGCCGCTTGCGGCGACCTTCGGGTGCCCAGTCAAGGGCTCCGACGCGCCATAGGTAGACAAGACCAGCCAACAGAATTGCTATGAAAACGAGTGCTTCGACGAATCCGGTCCAGCCACTTTCGCGGACGGACACAGACCATGCATACAGGAAGAGGGCTTCGATATCGAAGATCACGAACAGCATCGCGACCAGATAGAATTTGGCGGACAGGCGCAGGCGGGCGCTGCCGACGGGCAGCATGCCGGATTCGAAGGGTTCGTTCTTGGCGCGGCCCCAGGCCTTGCTACCGAGCAGGCTGGACAGGCCGAGCATGAAGGCACACAGGCCGACGACACCCAGGAGGAAGATGGCAAAGCCCCAGTTGTGGGCGATGAGTCCTGCCGAATCGGACATGCTAGAAATCCTTATACAGAGACCCAGCTCTGCAGTCTGAAATAAGTAGAGCGGCGACGTGGTGTCGCAGGTGCAGTGACCAAATGTCGCAGCTGAATCAATCGGGCTGATTTTATGGGTAAACCCGGTGCAAGTAAAATTTCCATTGCAAATTTATTCGTAGGATTTAGAACAAAACCCGCTCCTAACTGGCTGAAAGCCTTGAGATTCGGGCATTGCATGCGGTTTTGTTAATTATGTTTCTTGCGAGTGGTAACGAATTACAAACTTCGTAATGATAATTGATATCATTTGATCTGATGCCTTTGAATTGGGCAGTTCTGTGCCTTGTAAAGTTCATCTGCAGATTCCCCCTACTTGTAAATGCGAAAGACTCGTGTTCTAGCAGCTTCCGATGCCACGCGTACCGCTCTGGGTCAATACTTCAGCGCTTGAGCCATGCTGGGCTGACGAAGCGATTGCCCACTGGCCCAGCCAGTAGGCAAGGATGATCAGGTAGGGCGCGGCAGCGAACGGGCTGACGAAGCGGTCGATACCGATCAGGCTGTCGGAGAAAACGAACAGGCAGGCCCCCAAAGCGGCAACCCTGCCGCAGGCAAGCGCGCGCCAGAGCATGGCGCTGATGGCCAGTGCGTAGACCGAGACCGGAAGCAGCAGCGGGCCAAGGCCGTGCCTGGCAAGCACGCCGAACAGGGTGATGCCGGTGATCGCGCTCACCAGTAAGGCGGGCAGGGCGGGGCGCAAGGTCTTGCCGCAATAGGCGCGCAGGTAGGCCAGGTGAGCACAGAGGAAAGCGGCCAGGCCGAACACGAACAGATCGGTGGGGACGGCCAGGAGGATGTCGCCGAGTACCGAGAAACCCAGGCCAATGCTGATCCAGCGGCGATAGGGGGTGACGGGGGCTATATATAGCCAGGCAATCAATGCCAGTACCGGAATCGGCTTGGCCAGCAGGCCAAGCAGGGCGTTGTCGCTGGCCAGTGCATATATATAGAGGGCAGCGGCGGCCAGGGCGAGCATCATCAGGTGGCGTGGACGGAGCATGGGCGGTCCTTGCTGCTGGGCTGCCACAAGCATAGCGCTGATCGCGAAATCTGCTTTGCTTGTACCGGCCCCTTCGCGGCTAAAGCCGCTCCTACAGGTACTGCAAAGCACTGTAGGAGCGGCGTTTTAGGGGGAGTATATAAGCGGGTATGGCCGGCGTGGCGGAAGTTGGGTTACGGCAGCCCAAGGCGGCAACGGTG
>NZ_JBNNWD010000016.1:0-69747 GCF_050280885.1 Pseudomonas sp. NPDC086566 | reverse complement strand
GGGCTGCGGGCCTTCTGCAGTTTTTCTACGGCGGCTTCGATGGCCACGTGCTCGGCCAGCGGGCGACGGTGCAGGCTGCGCGGGATCGGCAGGGCATCGGTCTGCTCGGCGGCGATGTCTTCCGGCAGCTCCAGGTGCACAGCGCCCGGCTTTTCTTCTTCAGCCAGGCGGAACGCTTCGCGCATACGGGCCGGGATGTTGTCGGCCGAGGCGAACTGGTGAGTGTACTTGGTGATGGGGTCCATCATGCCGCACACGTCAATGATCTGGAAGCGGCCCTGCTTGGACTTCTTGATCGGTTTCTGGCCGGTGATCATCATCATCGGCATGCCGCCCAGGTAGGCGTATGCACTGGCGGTTACCAGGTTGGTTGCACCAGGGCCCAGGGTCGACAGGCTGACGCCGGTCTTGCCGGTCAGGCGGCCATAGGTGGCAGCCATGAAGCCCGCGGACTGCTCGTGGCGGGTCAGTACCAGCTTGATCTTCGACTTGCGCAGGGATTCCAGCAGGTCGAGGTTTTCCTCACCAGGAATGCCGAACACATACTCGACACCTTCGTTTTCCAGGCATTGCACAACAACATCGGCGGCTTTGGCCATCTTTCTTATCTCACCTACGGTCATCGGGATGCGAACACGCTCCAGCGCTTGCGTATGCACACGCGAAAGCGGGCCACACAGTGCACTGCCACCGCAAACAATGCAACGCCATTTCATTATTCATTAAAGTTCTGCCGCCGAACGGCCGAAACCCTATCGCCATTACTTGCGCCTACTGATATCCAACCCAGAGGAAAGACATGCGAAAGGTTTCCATTGCGACGCGCTTAACGCTGGCCTTCGGCCTGATCGCATCGATCATCGTCATCGTCGGTTTGTTCGCACTGCTGCAGATGTCCCGCGTCGACGCCATCAATCGCACCATCGAGCAGGTCAGCACCCCGACCGCTACGGCACTGGGCAATATGCGCGAAGCCGTACTGGGCATCCGCGTGAACGCACTCAAACTGGCGTTCTACCCAGACGACGCCATGCGCGCCGACAGCAGCCGGCGCCTGGAAGTCCAGCTCGACAAACTCGCCAAGGCCCAGGCCGCTTACCTGGCCAAACTGGCGGACCCGCATGAGCGTGTGCTGTACCAGGAAGTCGAGCCTTACCTGCAGGCCACCGCACCGGGTATCCGAACGCTGATCGCACTGGCCAAGGCGCGCCGCGAAGCTGAAATGGTGGCACTGCTCAACGGGCCGCTGCGGGAAAACTCCGAACAGTCCTTCCCCCGCCTGTATGCTCTGAGCGACCTGAACCAGCGCAACATCAACCAGGCCTTCGCCAGCGCCAGCAGCACCTACGCGACATCGCGAACCAGCGTGGCCCTGCTGATGGTGGCCGCCGCACTGATCACCATCGGCGTCGCGTGGCTGGTCAGCCGCAGCATTATCCTGCCGATCAACCGAGCAGCGCGCGGCGCCGAAGTCATCGCCTCGGGCGACCTGACTCAGCCGATGGAGAGCGAAGGCCGAGACGAGATCAGTCGCCTGTTCGATGCGCTGAAGCAGATGCAGGCGAACTTGCGCGCGACGATCGACCAGATCGTCCGGTCAGCATCGGTTATCGCCGAATCTTCGACACAACTGAGCGCTGTAACCATCGAGTCGAACGAGAACCTGCAACAACAAGCCAACGAGATCGAACAGGCCGCATCAGCGGTCACCGAACTGTCCGCCGCCGTGGACGAAGTGGCGCGAACCGCGGTCGGCACCTCGCAAGCGTCGGCACAGACCCAGGTCGCCAGCGAAGCCGGCAATGCACGGGTGATCCAGACCGTCGAAGCCATTGAACTGATGAGCCGGGACATCCAGACCAGCACGCAGCAGGTCGACAGCCTTGCCAGCAGCGTGGCCGACATTGCCAAGGTGCTCGATGTAATCCGCGGCATTGCCGAACAGACCAACCTGCTGGCACTCAATGCCGCCATCGAAGCGGCTCGCGCCGGCGAGGCCGGGCGCGGGTTTGCCGTGGTCGCTGATGAAGTCCGCGCCCTGGCCCACCGCACCCAGCAATCGACCCTGGAGATCGAAAGCATGGTCGGCACGATCAGCAGCGAATCCGGCCAGGCGGTGGCTGCGATGAACGACAACCGCGCCCGCGCCAGTCACAGCTTGCAGACCGCTCGCGAAGCGGGCCAGGCACTGGCTCAGGTCATGGTGCACATCACTCGCATCAACGAACAGAACCTGGTGATCGCCAGTGCCGCAGAAGAACAGGCGCAGGTTGCCCGCGAAGTCGATCGCAACCTGATCAACATCCGCGACCTGTCTGCAATTTCGACCACCCAGGCCCACCAGACCGCTTCGGCAAGCCAGGCGCTGGAGCAGCTGGGTATCCAGCTCAACGGTCTGGTCACACGTTTTCGTACCTGAGTCGTGACCTTGGGCGCAGACAAAACTTGGATTTTCGCAACGTCATTCTATTTAATGATGTTGCGAGGCATAATGTCGCGCCTCCGTATCGGCCACGCCAGAGCCGAACACCGAGACCTGAATCCTGACCTGAGCGAGCTCCTGATGTCCGACACACCCAACTCACGGCGCGAGTTCCTTCGTCGCAGTGCCATTCTCATTCCGGCTGTCAGCCTGGTGGGCTACGCCGCCCATGAAGCGATCGGGTCGAACGCCACGCATGCCGATTCCAGCCATGCACCCGGCCGAAACCCACCTGCCGAGCGTTACAACCCCACGTTCTTCACCGACAGCGAGTGGGCGTTCGTCCAGGCCGCCTGCGCCGTGCTGATCCCCGAAGACGAAGAAGGCCCCGGCGCACTGAGCGCAGGCGTACCCGAGTTTCTCGACCGGCAGATGGAAACGCCCTACGCCCACGGGCGGCTTTGGTACATGCAGGCGCCCTTCATCACCGACCAGGCGCCCGAACTGGGCTACCAGATGAAGCTGGTACCGCGCGAGCTCTACCGCCTGGGCATCGCCGACCTGGATACCGCTTGCCTCAAGCAGTTCGGCAAGGCCTTCGCGCAGCTGAGTGAGAGCCTGCAGATCGAGGTGTTCAGCCAGCTGGAAAGCGGCAAGTTCAAGCTGGCCCGGGTACCGGGCGGTAGCTTCTTCGCTTTGCTGCTGAAGAACGTCAAGGAAGGCTATTTCGCCGACCCGATGTACGGTGGCAACAAAGACATGGCCGCCTGGAAAATGCTCGGTTTCCCTGGCGCCCGCGCCGACTTCATGGACTGGATCGACCGCCCGAACGAGCGCTATCCACTGGGTCCTGTTTCCATCAATGGCCAGCGGGGGTAACGACATGGCACTCAAGAAACCTGAAACCGATGTGGTCATCGTCGGCCTCGGCTGGGTCGGCTCGATCATGGCCGCCGAGATGACCGACGCCGGCCTGAACGTGGTGGCACTGGAGCGCGGCCCCGACCAGGACACCCCGACCGACGCCAGCTACCCGAAGGTGATCGACGAACTGGCCTACAGCATCCGTGGAAAGCTCTTTCAGGACCTGTCCAAGGAGACGGTGACTATCCGCCACAACCCGGCTGGCGTGGCGCTGCCCTACCGCCAGCAAGGCACCTTCCTGCTCGGTAACGGCGTCGGCGGCGCGGGCTTCCACTGGAACGGCCTGAGCTGGCGCCCGCTGCCCAGCGACCTGAAGCTGCGCAGCCACTACACCGAACGCTATGGCAGCAAGTTCATCCCGCAAGGCATGACCATCCAGGACCACGGCGTAAGCTTCGAGGAGCTTGAACCCTTCTTCACCCGCTTCGAGGAAGTGGCCGGTGTGGCCGGCAAGGCCGGCAACATCAAGGGGCGGCTTATCGAGGGTGGCAACAAGTTCGAGGGTGCGCGCAGCAAGGAATACCCGCTGCCGCCACTGAAAAAGGTGTATGGCGAGCAGCTGTTCGACAAGGCCGCGCGCAGCCTGGGCTACTCGACATTCTCGATTCCGGCCGGTAACGCCTCCGCCCCCTACACCAACCCCTATGGCGTGCGCCTGGGCCCGTGCAACTTTTGTGGTTTTTGCGAAAACTACGGCTGCTACATGTACTCCAAGGCCTCGCCGCAGACCACCATCCTGCCTGTGCTGCGCCAGCGGCGTAACTTCGAGATGCGTACCCTGGCGCATGTCACCAAGGTCAACCTCGACAGCTCGGGCAAACAGGCCACCGGCGTGACCTACATCGACGCCCAGGGCAACGAGGTCGAGCAACCGGCACGCCTGGTCATCCTCAGTGCCTTCCAGTTGCACAACGTACGCCTGCTGCTGCTGTCGAACATCGGCAAGCCCTACGACCCGCACACCGGCGAAGGCGTGGTCGGGCGCAACTACGCCTACCAGATGCTCGGCTCGGTCACCGTGCAACTGCCCAAGGGTACCTACCTGAACCCGTTCATCGGCACCGGCGCCGGCGGCACGGCGATCGACAACTACAACGGCGACAATTTCGACCACAGTGGCCTGGGCTTCCTCGGCGGTGCCAACATCGGCCACCACCGCACTGGCGGCCGCCCGATCGGCCAGACCGGCGTGGCCAAGGGCGAGCCGAACTGGGGCAAGGGCTGGAAAGGCGCGGTAAGCGACAACTACCAGCGCAGCATGAACCTGTACACCCAGGGCTCGGTGATGGCATACCGCGACACCTACCTGGACCTCGACCCGACCTACAAGGATGCCTTCGGCCAGCCGCTGCTGAGGGTGACATTCAACTGGCACGACAACGACATCCGCATGTCGCAGTACGTGACCAACAAGGCCGCCGAGATCGCCGTGGCGATGAACCCGTCGAGTTACACCGTCAACGCCAAGAAGATCGGCACCCCCTACGACACGCGCTTCTACCAGAGCACCCACACCACCGGCGGCGCGATCATGGGCACCGACCCCAAGACCAGCGTGGTCAACCGCTACCTGCAGTGTTGGGACGTGCCGAATGTGTTCGTCATAGGCGCCTCGGCGTTCCCGCAGAACATCGGCTACAACCCCACGGGCCTGGTCGGCGCGCTGGCCTACTGGTCGGCCAATGCTATCCGCGAGCGCTACCTGAAGAACCCGGGCCGTCCGCTGGTGGAGGTATAAATGATGAAAAAGCTCACCCGCACTGTGCTGACTCCGTTATGCCTGGCCATCAGCGCCGCTGCCCTGGCGGCAACAGACGACGCCGCCATCACGCGTGGCGAGTACCTGGCACGCGCCGGCGACTGCATGGCCTGCCACACCGCCAAAGGCGGCCAGCCGTACGCCGGCGGCCTGGGCCTGGAAACCCCCATTGGCGCGGTGTACGCCACCAACATCACACCTGATGCCCAGCACGGCATCGGCGCGTATTCCCTGGAAGATTTCGACAAGGCGGTGCGCCACGGCATTCGCAAGGATGGCAGTACCCTCTACCCCGCCATGCCCTACCCCTCGTACGCCAAGGTCACCGACCAGGACATCGCCGACCTGTATGCCTACTTCATGAAAGGTGTGCAGCCGGTGGCCGAGGCCAACCGCGATAGTGACATCCCCTGGCCGATGAACATGCGCTGGCCGCTGGCGTTCTGGCGCTGGACGTTCGCCCCGAAGGTCGCCACCGAAACGGGCAGCACGCCAGACCCACAACTGGAGCGCGGCCGCTATCTGGTCAACGGCCTCGGCCACTGCGGGAGTTGCCATACCCCACGCGGCATTGGCATGCAGGAAAAATCACTTACCGACAGCGATGGCGACCACTTCCTGGCCGGCGGCGCACCGCTGGAAGGCTGGGTGGCGAAAAGCCTGCGCGGCGACGCGCACGATGGCCTGGGCAGTTGGAGCACCGAGGAGCTCGCGCAGTTCCTGAAAACCGGCCGCACGGAACGCACGGCGGTGTTCGGTAGCATGACCGATGTCATCCAGCACAGCATGCAACACCTGACCGATGCTGATCGCCTGGCCATCGCTCGCTACCTCAAGAGCTTGCCCCCGGTGAATGCGTCGCCTGCCGTCAAAGCCGAAAGCAACACCGCTTTGCAACTGAGCCGCATGGAGGTGAGTACCCCAGGCGCTCGCACCTACATCGACAACTGCATGGCCTGCCACCGCAGCGACGGCCGCGGTTACGCCGAAGTGTTCCCGGCCCTGGCCGGCAACCCGGTACTCAATGGCAAAGATGCGACCTCGCTGATCCATATCGTGCTGGACGGCGGCTACCTGCCGGGCAACCAGCATGCCCCCACCGGTTACGGCATGCCCGGCTTCGCCTGGCGCCTTGGCGACCAGGAAGTGGCAGACGTGGTGTCGTTCATTCGCTCGGGCTGGGGAAATTCAGGCTCGCCTGTGTCCCCGGACGAAGTGGCGAAGCAACGCATGCAGCACTGATGCAACAGCCACGGCCCCGCGCCTCGGCGCGGGGCCGTACTGACCTGCAGGTTTCCCGGGCCGTAACGCTGAACAGGCCGGCTGCTGCCTGCTCGGCGCCGCCTGCGGTCTGGATGTGGTCCATCCGAGGTCACCAATACCGGCATCTTCGGCATCAACTGGCCGACCCGCAGCTCGTTCTTGCTCGCTTTGAACTTCAAAGTCGCGCCCGCGCTCTCCAGTTGTTTTTATTTTGGAACGCTATTTCCTTTAAATAAGGTCACATAATTTTGAGCCTCCTCCAGAGCCGCGAAAAATACCGACGAAAATCGTCGCCTTTCGTCGCATCATGATTTATTTTGAAATGGCATTGCATTAAACCAAGAACACAACAACAACCTGGACGCTCACGCGCCCCTTGCCGCCAGGAGCCCTCATGAGTTTTTTCGCTGCCCCACCCACCGTTGAAACCACCGTCTTCACGCGCCTGCCCGAACGCTTTCGCGACCCGCGCCCCACTGCCTGGGCCAACGCCAACCGCCAGGGGCGCGCAATCGACTCATTCCTCGAGGGCCCGTCTTTCGACCGTCAGGGGCGCTTGTACGTGACCGACATTCCCAACGGGCGCATCTTCCGCATCTCGCCTCAAGGCGAATGGGAGCTGGTCTGCCAGTACGATGGCTGGCCCAACGGCCTGAAGATTCACCAGGACGGGCGCATCTTCATCACCGACTACAAGCGCGGGATCATGCTGCTCGACCCGCAGACCGGCGCCATCGAGCCGCTGCTGGACTCGGCCGGCTCCGAAGGTTTCAAGGGCGTCAACGACCTGGTGTTCGCACCGAACGGTGACCTGTACTTCACCGACCAAGGCCAGACTGGCCTGCAGGACGCCACGGGCCGGGTATACAAGCTCGACGCCAAGGGCAACCTGACGTGCCTGCTGGGTACCATTCCCAGCCCCAATGGCATCGTCTACGACCCCCACCTCAACCACCTGCTGGTAGCCGTGACCCGCGCGCAGCAGATCTGGCGCATCCCACTGGGTAACGGCTCGATCGTCGGCAAGGTGGGCGTTTTCGCGCAGTTGCATGGCGGCCTGGGCGGACCCGACGGCCTGGCACTCGATGCGCAGAGCAACCTGTACATCGCCCATACCGGCTTCGGCTCGGTGTGGAAGCTGTCGAAAGTCGCCGAACCGCTGCAACGCATCGTCTCCTGCGCCGGTATCAGCAACACCAACCTGGCCTTCGGTGGCGATGACGGACAGACCCTGTTCATTACCGAATCCGAGACCGGCAGCATTCTGCAGGTCCGTACCGCCACACCTGGGTTGCAGATGTATTCCCACAGCTGAACCCGCGCCTGTCAGCGCACACAACAACTACAAAAGAGTGACGACATGAACCACGATTCCCCTGCAGCCCAGGCGCCGCTCAGCGACGCCGAGGGCGAACGCCTGATGCGCCGCGTGCTGTGGCGCCTGGTGCCGTTCATCTTCATCTGCTACGTGATCAGCTACCTCGACCGCACCAACGTCGGCTTCGCCGCCATCAGCATGAACCAGGACCTGGGGCTGACCGCGACGATGTTCGGCTGGGCGGCCGGCCTGTTCTTCTTCGGCTACTTCATGTTCGAGATCCCCAGCAACCTGCTGATGCAGCGCTTTGGCGCACGGGTGTGGATTGCCCGGATCATGATCACCTGGGGGCTGATTTCGATGGCCACCGCCTTCGCCACCGGCCCGATCAGCTTCAGCATCGCACGGTTCCTGCTGGGGCTTGCCGAAGCAGGCTTCACGCCAGGGGTGTACCTGTACTTCACCTACTGGTTCCCCGGGAAGTGGCGAGCGAAAGCTACCGCAGCGTTCCTGCTGGGCATCCCGGTCGCCAACATCGTCGGCTCGCAACTGTCGGGCTGGCTGATGGAACAGCACGGTGTGTGGGGCCTGAAGAACTGGCAACTGCTACTGGTCACCGAATCGATGCCTGCCGTGTTGCTCGGTATTGCCTGCCTGTTCGTGCTGGTCGATGCCCCGAACAAGGCAAAGTGGCTGAACCCCCGCGAAAAGGCCTGGCTGACCCAGCGCCTGTCCCAGGAGCAGCAGGCCATTGGCGCCTCCCACGGCAACACACTGCGCGCAGCACTGACCAATCCCAAGGTGTTCACCCTGGCGGCCATCAACTTCTGCTGCATCGTCGGCTCCATCGGCATCGGGCTTTGGCTGCCGCAGATCATCAAGAGCCTGGGTATTTCCAGTGGCGTGGTCGGCCTGGTCGTGGCGCTGCCTTACCTGCTAGGCGCCGTGGCCATGACCTTATGGGCGCGCCTGGCCAACCGCAGCACGCACCGTCTGCCCTACGTGGCCAGCGCACTGGCGTTTGCTGCACTGGCCCTGGTGAGTGCTGCGCTGATCGACCAGCCGCTGCTGAAGATCGCCAGCCTGTGCCTGGCCGTGGCCGGCATCCTGTCTTTCCAGGCAACGTTCTGGGCGATTCCGTCGACCTTCCTCACCGGCCGCGCCGCAGCGGGCGGCCTGGCGCTAATCGTCTCGATCGGCAACCTTGGCGGCTTCACCGGGCCCTTCCTCATCGGCCTGATCAAGGATGCCACGCACAGCTTCACCCTGCCGTTCTTCGCCGTAGCCTCGATCCTGCTGATCGGTACCTGCCTGATGCTCTGGCTGGGTGACCCGGCCAAGCAGCAAACGCCGCAGGGCCAGGGTCAGGCTGCCTGACCGATCAACTACGGCGACGTATGCCGTACTGCCCCAGCAACCCCAGCACCAGCACCCCACCGGCGATCCCCAGGGTCGCCGGTGCCCCCCAGCGGGCCGCGACCAGCCCGGCGATCATCCCGCCCAGAGCCTCGAAGCCAAAACGCATGGCGATGTAGAAGGCAATCACCCGGCCACGCAAGTGGCCCGGCGCACCGCTCTGCAGCTGCATGTTGGTGCTGACATTGCTCAGGGTGATGCCAAAACCCAGCAATGCCAGCGCCAGCAACGCCAATGGCAGCATGCCCGCCAGCCACAGGCCGACCAAGGCGACCGCGCACAGCAGCGCCCCGGCGTCGGTGAACTGGCGCAGGCGGGGCAATGCGCCGCCGAACGCCAGCACCAGGGTCGCCGCGAAGGCTCCCGCCCCCGCCGCCCCCCACAACCACCCCAGCACCTGCGCGTCACCGGCAAACACCGCCTTGGCGAGGATCGGCAATAGCGCTGCATAGCAGGACGCCAACAGGTTGACCATGATCACGTTGACCAGCAGTTGGCGCACATTGCGGGTCTGCCACATGTAGGCCAGCCCCTCGCGAAACACCTGGGCAGTCGAGCCACTGGCCTTTGGGCTGGCGCTACCGCGCACTTTCAGCAAGCCGAACAGCAATGCCAGGAAGGCCAGGGCCGTCAGCGCGAAGCAGGTCGCCTCGCCCGCGAGCGCGATCAGTGCCCCGGCCAATGGCGGGCCGACGAAACGTGCGCCGTTGATCAGCATGGCATTGAGTACCAACGCATTGGGCAGGTCGGCCGGGTCATCGACGAAACTGCCGATCAACGCCTGGCGCAACGGTGTTTCCAGGGCGTTCAGCAAACCCAGCAGCAAGGCCATGCCAGCGATGACCGGGCCATCGACCCAGCCCAGCCAGGTAGAGAGTGCCAACGCCGACGACTGCAGGGTCAGGATCACTTGCACGATGATCAGCAATCGACGTTTGTCGTGCCGGTCGATCCATGCACCGGCCAGCGGGCCAATCAGCAGTTGCGGCGCCAGCGAAAGGAAGGTGATCAGGCCCAGCAGCACGGCCGAACCCGTGAGGTGATAGGCGAGCCAGGCCAAGGCCACCTGCTGCACCCACTTGCCCAGCGTGGAAACCCCCTGGCCGGCGAAATAGATCTGGAAATTGCGGTGGGCGAGCGCCCGGATGGCCGAAGGCCATTGACTACGATGCGACGACGGTGAATCGGTCAAGTCTGCGAATCCTCATGAGACCCGCGCCAGTCCATCGCCTGCTGCGCCCCCCCATCGCAAGGTGCGCAGCAGGTTATTGGGTCAGCCTGGCAGCAGGCAGCCTTTCTTCTTCAAGGACTCAATGACCCAGGAACGGTCGTTGGTACCTTGGGCAATGTGCTCCATCTGAGCGGTTTCGGCAGCATGCTTGGCCGTGGCCCGGGCATAGACTTCGGCAACCTGGTCGTACGGTACGCAGAGCAGGCCGTCCTCATCGCCGATCACCAGGTCGCCCGGCTCGATCACCATACCATCAATGGCAATCGGCACGTTGATCTCGCCCGGGCCGTCCTTGTACGGGCCCCGGTGCGACACACCGGCGGCGAACAGCGGGAAGTCGCCCGCGCCGATATTGGCCGCATCACGGATCGCGCCATTGATGACGATGCCTGCCACACCGCGTTTGACGGCATAGGCCACCATCATTTCGCCGATCAGGGCGTTGGTCAGGTCCCCGCCGGCATCGACCACAATCACGTCGCCTGGCTGAGCGATGTCGAGGGCATAGTGCAGCATGAGGTTGTCACCTGGGCGAGCCTTGACGGTGAGGGCCGGGCCGCAGAGCCCCCCTTCACGGTGCATTGGACGCAGCCGGGCACCGCCCGCCGTCATGCGGTTCATCGAGTCGCTGACGTTGGCGACCGGAACCTCACGGTAGCGTGCAACCCACTCTTCGCCAATTTTGCGCGTGCGCTCAAGCACTTGGAAGCCAATGCTCATGTGACATACCTCTATTGATGTTATTCGATGTCATCGGCGGCCGCCGAATCTGTTTTTTAGAATGGCATTGCATTATTACTTTTTCAATCGCTTTTTTTGGCGATGAGACGTACGACATGGAGCATGCGATTTATTTTGTTGCAACGCCGTTTCATTATGGTAGGGTTTATTCCATCGCCGCCCATGAGCTGCAGCGACTGCCCTGACAATAAGAAGGTGTTCACGATGTCCCGTACCATTCTGATTACCGGCCCCGAACTTGCCGCCGAGGCCATGCAACTTGCCGCCGACCAGGGCCTCAGGGTGGTCCCCACCACGCCCTACCTGCCGGCAGAAGAGCTGGTCGCCATCATTCGCGCGGAACAGCCCGATGCCATCATGGTTCGCCAGGGCAGCCTGACCCGCGCCATGATCGAGGCCTGCACCAAGCTGAAGCTGATCACCAAGCACGGTGTCGGCTTCAACACCATCGATATCCAGGCTGCTGCCGAGCACGGGATACCTGTGTCGATCGCAGTGGGTGCCAACGCACAGTCAGTGGCCGAGCATGCCTTTGCCCTGATGTTCAGCGTCGCCCGCCAAACCGCCCTGCTCGATGCACGCATGCGTGAAGGTCACTGGGACAAGGCGTCGGCCAACGGCATCGAGCTGTCCGGCAAGACCTTGGGCCTGGTGGGTCTGGGTTCGATCGGCAGCATTCTGATGGACCTGGTGGCGCCGCTGCGCATGAAGGTCAAGGTGTTCGACCCTTACCTCAAGCAACTGCCGGCACGTGCCAATGTCGAGCGCGAAGAAGATTTCGATCGCCTGCTGGCCGAAAGCGATATCATCAGCCTGCACTGCCCGCTGACCGAGACCAATCACGGCCTGATCGGCGCTGACCAGCTGGCACGCATGCGTCCGGGTGCCATCCTGATCAACACTGCCCGTGGCGAGCTGATCGACACTGACGCCCTGGTACAGGCACTCAGCGAGCGTCGCATTGCCGGTGCGGGCCTGGACACCTTCAGCCCCGAGCCGCCACCCGCCGACAGCCCGCTGTGGGGCTTGCCGACCCTGGTCGCCACACCACACGTCGGCGCCAACACCACCGAAGCCCGTGACCGTGTAGCCCTGGTCTGTGTGAGGCAGGTGCTGGATATCCTGGCGGGCAATGCCCTTGATCCGCGTTGCGTGGTCAACCGCCACCTGATCGACAGCTGATTGCAGCCCTCTCGCGCCGCGTTGCGAGAAGCGGCGCCGATACCACGCGTCACTCCAGAAAAACAACAATTGGAGAGCACCATGAATTCAGCTACATCCGTGCCGGACGATCTCGAACGCAGCACCATGCGCCGTGTTGCCTGGCGCCTGCTGCCTTTTCTGATCATCTGCTACCTGATTGCGATCATCGATCGCGGCAACATTGGCATGGCTTCGCTACAGATGAACCAGGACCTGGAACTCTCAGCCAAGGTCTTCGGTTTCGCCAGCAGCCTGTTCTTCTTCTCTTATTTCCTGGTTGAAGTGCCCAGCAACCTGGCCATGCAGCGGTATGGCGCGCGGATCTGGATCGCCCGCATCATGATCACCTGGGGCCTGATCTCTGCCGGCACGGCGTTCGTCCAGGGCGCCAATTCGCTGTACGTGATGCGCTTCCTGTTGGGCGCCGCCGAGGCCGGCTTCTTCCCGGGCGTGTTGCTCTACCTCACCTACTGGCTACCGTCGGCCTACCGTGCGCGCATGGTGGCGCTGTTCATGGTGGCGATCCCGGCCGCCAACTTCATCGGCTCGCCACTGTCGGGCCTGCTGCTGAGCCTGGATGGCTGGATGGGCATGCGCGGTTGGCACTGGCTGTTCATTCTCGAGGGCATCCCGGCAGTGCTGCTGGGCATCGCCTGCCTGTTCGTGCTGACTGACCGCCCCGAACAGGCCAAGTGGCTGAGCGACGAGCAACGCGGCTGGCTCACCCAACGGCTGGCCAGCGAGGCCGCCAAGAAGACCGCCATCGGCCATATCTCGCTGTGGAAACTGCTGCGCCACAAGGATATCTGGGTACTCGCGTTGATCTACTCGGGCGCTTCGGCCGCAGGCAGCACCATGAGCGTGTGGGCGCCGCAACTGCTGAAAACCTTCGGTCTCAGTGCCATGGAGATCGGCCTGGTCAATGCCATCCCGTATGGCATCGCCTCGGTTGCGATGATCATCTGGGGGCGTAGCTCCGACCGCACCGGTGAGCGCCGCTGGCACACTGCGATGACCATGCTGCTGATCGCCGCTGGCCTGCTGATGACCCTGTTCACCTCCTCGCTGCCGGCCACGGTCGTGATGCTGACAATGGTGCTGGTGGGCGCTTATTCGATGAAGGGGCCGTTCTGGGCGCTGGTCTCCGGCTGGCTGTCGTCGTCCACGGCAGCCGCCGGGCTGGCGGCCGTCGGCGCGATGGCCAACCTGATCGGTGGCGGCCTGATGGTCAACGTCTACGGTGCCATCCACGACGCCACCAACAGCTATGCACTGGCATTGATGCCCCTCGCGACACTGTGCGCCCTGGCCGCCATGGGGGTATTGGTGATCGGCCGCAAGCGCCAGCGCGAACAGGCTGAAGCCGCTAGCGTGGCAAGCGTGAAGTAAGCCCTGGCCACAGCGCTGCGATGGCCACCTTCTGCAAAGGAACGTGGTCATCGCCCAAGCGTATGCTTGCCTCGCACGTTGACCGGTTCGATACTCATGGCCATTCTTCATGGTTTTTATCGATACCCATGCGCTATTCCCCCGAAGCCCTCCTCGCCTTTGTCGAAGCCGCTGCCCTCGGCTCTTTCTCCGCCGCCGCACGCAAACTGCGCAAAAGCCAGTCGACCATCAGCATCGCCATCGCCAACTTCGAAGCCGACATCGGTTGCCCGCTGTTCGACCGTGCCGGTCGCCACCCCACGCTCAATGCCGCCGGCCATCAGGTACTCAAGCACGTCGAGGCGATCCTCGATGCCAGCGCCAAACTGGATGCCTTGGCCGTGCGCCTGGCTGACCAGGTGGAACCGCTGGTATCAGTGGTCATGTCGGACAGTTACAGCGTCACCTTCCAGGGCGCGGCGATGGGCCGCTTCGCCGAGCATTACCCGCACACCGAACTGCGCTGCGGCCCCTCGGAAGACGCCGACGTGATCGACCTGGTGCAACAAGGCCTGGCGCATATCGGCATCCTCGCCGCACAGGACCGTTACCCGGCCGATGTCAGCGTGGCACGCCTGCCCGAGCAGGCGGAGTTCTGCTTGTATGCCAGCAGCGAACACCCGCTGGCGAAGCTGCCGGCGTTACAGCCAGAGCACCTGGAGAACGCGCGCCAGCTGTACATCAAGACCTACGCTGCAAGCCTGCCCCATGGCCACGGCCAGGCCTGGTCGGCACCGGACTACCTGACCTTGCTGGAGTTCGCCGTGCGCGGCTTCGGCTGGGCCGAACTGCCCAAGGCGCTGGTGGCGCGCTTCGGCAGTGGCCTGGTGGAGCTGCCCATGGCCGGCTACCCGCGGCGGGTGGCCATGGATGTGGCCTGGTCGCGCCAGCGGGCGCTGGGGCCCGCCGGGCAGTGGCTGGTGGGGCAACTGCTGGGGCGCTAGGCGCTCTCCCCTAAGACTAGGGCGCTGTCGCCTCATCGAAGATCGCTACTGCGCGGACAAAACCGGCAGAAGCATGGCGGATCTTGTAGGGGAAACAGCTGACCAGGAACCCGTTCGCCGGCAGTTGCTCCAGATTGGCCAGCTTCTCCATCTGCCCATAACCGATGTCGCGCCCGGCCTTGTGCCCCTCCCAGACAAGCGAGGCATCGCCCGTTGCAGTGAAACGCTCACGGGTGTACGTGAACGGCGCGTCCCAGCTCCAGGCATCCGTGCCAACCACCCTTACCCCGCGTTCCAGCAGGTACAGCGTCGCTTCCCGGCCCATACCGACCCCGGCCTCCAGGTAGCCGGGCTGGCCGAACAGGCGGCCGGCCCGCGTATTCACCAGCACGATGTCCAACGGCTGCAATGAATGACCGATGCGAGCAAGCTCGGCCTCGACCTCAGCGGCCGTGACCACGTGACCATCCGCCAGGTCGCGAAAGTCCAGCTTGACGCCCGGCTGCAGGCACCACTCCAGCGGCAGTTCGTCGATGCCGAACGCCGGTTTGCCATGGTCGGTAGTCGAGGCATAGTGCCAAGGCGCATCCATGTGCGTACCGCTGTGGGTGGTGATCTGCAGGCGCTCCGCAGCCCAGGCCTCGGCCCCCGGCAGGTCCTCCTTGCGCAGCCCGGGGAACATCGTTGCCATCTCCGGCCAGCCTTGTTGGTGATCCATGTAGTCGATCTTCGGCAGCAGCGGCGGCGGATCGGTATAAGGGTTGTTGTCCAGGGTCACGGACAGGTCCAGCAGGCGACGCTTGTTCAGGGTCATGCGATGAATCCTTTGCGAATGGCCACGCTTCGGCTGCGCCGCGTTGGCAGGTCAAGGGCGTTGCGCAGCAGGCCGGCTACCGAACCGTCATGGCAAAAGCCCAGTTCGCGCGCCAGCCGGCTGCGCAGTGGCGGATAGCAACCAAACAGGGCCTGGAGCTGCGGATCAGGGTCGAAGCTGATGCGCGCGAGGCTGGCCTCGCCGAAACGCTCGGCCAGGCCAGCCAGTACCTGGGCAACGGACAAATGCAGCACTGGCAGTTGCCAGACGCGCTGGCTGCCTGGGGCGTCCAGTTCTGCTGCGTGCAGCAGGTTGTCCACGCAGCAGCGCGCCGACATCCACCAGGCACACGCGTCGGCTGAAACCGGGCAGGTGTAGGCCTCCCCTGCCGCATAGGCATGCAGCAGGTCGCTCATGAACGCCGAGCGCAAACCGTTGGGCTGTCGCGGCCGGGCGACGATACCGGGCAGCCGCAATGCGCGGCCATCGACCTCGCCGCGTCGGGCCAGGTCCTGCAGGGCGATTTCCACCATGCGCTTGTGCGCCGCGTAGGACAGCTGCGGTGAAGCCGGCTGGTCTTCATCCATCCGCGCCGGCAATTCGCCGCCATACACCGCGACACTGCTGGCGTACACCAACACGGGTGGACAGCATGGGTTGCGCAGCTGGTCGAGCAGCTCCAGGCTGGCCTGCAGGTTTACCTGATAGCCCAGCTCGTACTGCGTCTCGGCAGCACCACCGGGCACACTGACCAGGTGGAAGACCACATCGACCCCATCGGCCAGCACCCGGCGCAGCAAGGCGGCGTCGGTCACACTGCCGTGGTGGCAGCGCAGCCGGGGATCCTCGGGCAAGCCGTCGAGTGTCTGGTCCAACACCAGCAACGCTTCGATTCGCTGTCCGCGCACGTGACCCGCCTGCAACAGGCGCTGCACCAGCTGGCGACCGACGAAGCCGTTGGCACCCGTGACCATTACGCGCATGGCCACCCTCCCTGTACGACACACTGATCGATCGCACCGAACAGCACTTCGCCCTGGGAACCACGGGCTTCCATGCGTATGCGGTCGCCAAAGCGCATGAAGGCCGTGCGAGGAGCTCCGCTGGCGATGGTTTCAATGGCGCGGCGCTCGGCGATACACGCCGACCCTACGCTACGATCGGCATTGGAAACCGTCCCGGAGCCGACCAGCGTGCCGGCACTCAAGCGCCGCGTCAGCGCCGCATGCGCAATCAACTGGTGAAAGCCAAAGTGCATGGCGCCGCCATGGGGATGGCCAAACCACTCGCCGTTCCATTCCACCCGCAACGGCAGATGCACCCGGCCATCGCGCCAGGCCTCTCCTAGCTCATCCGGGGTCACCGCGACCGGCGCAACGCTGGTAGCGGGTTTGGCCTGGAGGAAGCCGAAACCGGTCTTCATTTCCCGCGGTGCCAGCGCACGCAGGCTGACATCGTTGAGTTGCAGCACCAGGCGCACATGCTGCAAGGCCTGCTCGGCGGGGCAGCCCATGGGCACATCATCGAGCAGCACGGCAAACTCACCCTCGAAATCGATACCGTGTGCTTCGCTGGGCAACGGGATGTCCGCACGCGCCCCGAGGAAGTCATCACTGGCCCCTTGATAGATCAGCGGCGTATGCTCGACGCCCTCGATCGGCTCGAGGTTGAAGGCTTTCTGCATCAGCTCGCCATGGCTGAGGAAGCAGGAGCCGTCCAGCCACTGACTGGCGCGCGGCAGGGGCGCGGCCAGGCGCGTCAGGTCGAGTTCGAAGGCCTCCGCCACCCGGTTGTCGTTGAGCCGCTGGTACAGCGCCTGCAAGCGGGCTTCGACCTGCGGCCAATGTTCCAGCGCAAGCTGCAAGGTGGCCGCGATGCCGCTGGCATCGACGGCCCGTCCAAGGTCACGCGCCACCACCAGCAGCCGGCCGTCACGGCTGCCATCGTCAAGCGACGCGAGCTTCATGGCAGCAACGCCTTGAGCTCGTCGGCATAGCGGCCGTCGAGCAGGATGAAGACCATTCGCGCCATCTGCTCGCTGCGGTTGCTCCAGGCGTGGTTGGTTCCACGCTGGACCACGATGTCGCCGCGCTTGAGGTGCACCTCACCGTCATCCAGCACCAGCCAGACTTCGCCCTCGGTGACGATGCCATAGTCCAGCGTCTGGGTGCGGTGCATCAGTTTATGCCGCGAATCGGCCTTGCCGGTCCCGGCACTGGCTTCGCCGATCTCGGCAAAGACAGCCGCTGCCGCTTCGGCGCTGACCTGATTCTGCACGCTGTCCGGTGGGATATCGACCACCCGGATCACGCTGCCCAGCGGACCCGGGCTCAGTTGCAGGGGCTGGGCCGTAGGGTCATCGCCGTTATCCAGCAGCGCCGGGCTGGCGCTGCTGTTCCATACCTCATGAAACAGCGTGCCGGGTACCGCCTTGAGCGGGAAGTTGTTCGGCGTCGGGCCGCAGCTGGCCACAACCGCCTGGCCTTGGGCATCGTGGCCAGTGACCACGCGTTTGAATGCAGGAAGTGCTTGCATGTTGTCTCCTTTCAGTTGCCGTCGCCGATGGTCGTGCCACCGTCGACAATAAGATTCTGTCCGCTGATGAACGCGCCACCCGGCGCCGCCAGCAGCATCGCCAGGGCCGCCACTTCCTCCGGGCGACCGACCCGACGCAACGGCGTCAGGGCCAGGCGGCGCTGCAATACCTCGGGGTTGTCGGTCAATGGGCGGGCGAACTCGGTGTCGATGACGCCCGGGCTGATGGCATTGACCCGAATGTTCGCCGGCCCCCACTCCACCGCCAGGTTGCGCGCCAGTTGCGCCAGGCCGGCTTTCGACAGCCCGTACAGACCAAGGCTCTTGTTACCGCGCACGCCGGCAATGCTGGCCATCAGCACCACGCTGCCGCCACCGCCATCGGCCATGGCAGGCAACAAGGCACTGGTCAGCCACACGGCACTGCGCAGGTTGACGGTGAAGGTCAGCTCCCAGTCGGCATCGTCCGCACTGGCCAGGGGCCCAAGGTGCGGTGCGACACCGGCATTGCACACCAGCGCATCGAGCCGCCCGAAGTGCGCCAGGCAACGCTCCGCCAGACGCTGCACGGCCACGGCGTCGCGTAGGTCGGCGACCAGGGCGATGGCCTCGATGCCCTCCTGCGCCAATTGCGCCAGGGCCAGGGCGCAGCCCTCGGCACTCTCGCTGCTGATGGCGATGCGCGCACCGGCGCGCCCGTATTCACGCGCAATGGCCAGGCCGATGCCACGGGTGGCACCGGTAATGAGGGCGGTTTTGCCAACCAGAGAGAACAGCGCGCTCATCGGGCACCTGCCATTACCGCTGCACGCCCACGGCGCATCAGCACCAGGCACGCCGGCGCCAGCACCAGTTGCCCCACGGCAACCAGCAACAGCGCGTGGGGCAGTTGCGCCGCCACGCCAGCCGTCAATGCCAGCACCAGCAAGGGGCTGAGGAATTCACCGGCGAAGATCGCTGCGGTGAACCCACCCGTAGCACGGCCGCGTTGGGCGAAGCCGACCTGCTGCATCACCCGGGTGATCAGCGTCGGCAGCAACAGGCCAACGCCCAGGCCGTTGACCAGCACAGCCACCACCACCAGGGCGTGGCTGCTGGCCAGCGCCAGCAGGCCTCCGCCGGCCCCGGCCGTGGCGAAACCCAGGGCCAGCAGCCAACTCGCCGGCAGACGTGCCAGCAAGCGAAAAGCCAGGGCGCCGGCCAACACACCGAGCTGGTTGGCGCCCATGGCCAGGCCCACTTGCCGGGGCGCATCGACATGCAGCAACTGCAACACATAGCCGGCCTGTACCGGCACGATGAACAGGCTGATGCCGGCTACTGCGGTGAGCAGGTACAGCGGAGCCAGGGCAGCCCATGGAAAGCCATCGCCAATCGTCGCTGCGGGCGCGACGGCAGCGGCACGCGGTTCCCACAGCAGCATGGCCATCAGCGGCAGGCACAGCACGCCCACGGCATAGAGTGCGAACGGCGTGCGCCAGTCGCTCTCGCCCAGCGCGCCACCCACCCCCATGAACAACGCCGCCGACAACGAGGTGACCACCATCTGCAAGGCAAACAGCCGCTCCCGGCGCTGGCCGTCGAAGTAGTCACCCATCAGCGTGGTACAGCAGGTCATGATGCCGGCTTCCGCCAAGCCGATACCGGCGCGGCTGGCGACGATCAGGCCAAGCGTATCCAGCCACAACGGCAACACCCCGCACAGGCTGTACAGCAGCATGCTTGCCAGCAGCAACGGGCGCCGCCCGACACGGTCCGCCAGGACTCCCGCCAGAGGCGCCAGCAAGGCGATCATCAGTGCCGGCAGGGTCAACGCCACCGGCACCAGCACGGCAACGCCCGGGGTCTCGGCAAAATGTGCCTGCATGCGTGGCAGTACTGGCGCGATCAACACCGCACCCAATACCGGCAGGCAGCTGCCAAACAGCAGCAGCCCGGCCTGGGCGCTGCTAACAGTGCGTTCAACGGCCATGGCTCATCTCCTTGAGCGAGCTAAAACGGGTGTCCTGTTCAAGCTGCAGGGTGGGTTCAGGCGTCGCAGCCCGGTGCGCACACGCCTGGCGTTGCGGTAGGAGGAAATACGCCAGTGCCGGCAGCAGGATCAGCGCGCCGACCATGTTCCAGACGAACATGAAGGCCAGCAGCACGCCCATGTCGGCCTGGAACTTGATCGGCGAGAACATCCACGTGCCGACGCCAATGGCCAGGGTGATGCCGGTCAGCATGACCACCTTGCCGGTGAACAGCAGCGCGCGGTAATAGGCCTCGGACAGGCTCGCACCCTGGCGCAGCTGGGCCAGCACGATGCTCATCACGTACAACGCGTAATCCACGCCGATGCCGACGCCCAGGGCGATCACCGGCAGGGTCGCCACCTTCACGCCAATGCCCAGCGCGACCATCAGCGCTTCGCAAAGTATCGAGGTGAGCACCAACGGCAATACCGCGCAGAGCACCGCACGCCAGGAACGGAAAGTCACCAGGCACAGCAGAATCACGGCGCCATAGACCCACCAGAGCATGTCGCGGTTGGCCTGTTTCACCACCTGGTTGGTAGCAGCCTCGATGCCCGCGCTGCCAGCTGCCATGAGAAAGCTGGCCTGCTCGCTGTCGTTGGCCAAGGCGAACGCCTGGACACTGTCCACCACACGCGACAGGGTGTCGGCCTTGTGGTCGGTGAGGTAGGCGTAGAGTGTCAGCAGGCTGCAATCGTCGTTGTACAGGCCGCGGGGGGCATTGGCAGTGACCATGTTCAGGGTCGCCTGGTTGTCGACCAGTTCGTACCACTTCGGGCTGCCTTCTGAGAGGCCGACCAGCACCTGGCGGTTGAGCTGCGCCAACGAATGGGTCGTGTCCACGCCTGGCAGGCCGCGCAGCTGCCAGTCCAGATCATCCACGCGCTTGAGCGTCCCGTAGGCCGAACAGGCACCGGGCGCGGTGCGCACCATCACCGCGAACACATCGCTGCTGGCACCGTAATGCCGGGTGACGAAGGCATTGTCGCGGTTGTAGCGCGAATCAGCGCGCAGCTCGGGGGCCCCCGCGTCGAGATCACCCACCTTCAGGTGCAAGCTCACGGCATAGCCGCCAGCGGCCAGCAACGCCGCCACAGCGATGCACCCAGCCGCCCAGCGGCGCTGGGTGAACAGGTCGAGGAAACGCCACAGCGCATGCTTGCGCGCCCCGCTCGCCTGCGCCTGTTCGGCACGCAGGCTGCGCCGCGCCGCCTGGGCACTGACGCCAACGTAGGAGAGCAGTACCGGCAACAGGATCAGATTGGTGAAGATCAGCACCGCCACGCCCAGGCTGGCGATGACGGCCAGGTCCTGGATCACCTGGATCTGGATGATCATCAGCACGGCAAACCCCACGGCATCGCACAGCAGCGCGGTCAGCCCGGCGAGGAACAGCCGGCGGAACGTGAAGCGCGCCGCCACCAGGCGATGCATGCCACGGCCGATGTCCTGCATGATGCCATTCATCTTCTGCGCGCCGTGGCTCATGCCGATGGCGAACACCAGAAACGGCACCAGCACCGAGTACGGATCGAGCGCGTAGCCTAGCAGCGGCAACAGGCCAAGCTGCCAGATCACCGCCACCAGTGAACACACCACCACCAGCGCGGTGCTGCGCACGCAACGGGTATACCCGTAAAGCACCACGGCGGTGATGGCGATGGCGGCGGCGAAGAACAGCAGGATCTGCCGCAGCCCGTCGATCAGGTCGCCTGCTACCTTGGCAAAACCGGTGATGTGGATCTGCACGCCCTGCGCCTGGAAGCGCTCACGCAGGTTCTCCAGCTGGTGGGCGAAGGCTGTGTAGTCCAAGGCCTGACCGTCAGGGGTGTGCGCCAGCAGGGGCACATAGAGAATGCTCGAACGCTGGTCGAAGGCCACCAACTGACCGATCTCGTTGGAACGCTCGATGTTGCGCTTGAGCGCTGCCAGGCTCGCTACCCCACCGTCATAACCGTCAGGGATCACCGGGCCGCCTTCCAGGCCCTCCTCGGTCACCCCGGTCCAGCGGGTAGACGGGGTCCATAACGATTTCATTGCCGCGCGGTCCACCCCGGGCAACAGGTACACCGCATCGTTGAGCTGTTGCAGGCTATGCAGGTAGCCCTGGTCATAAATGCTGCCGCGCGGGTTGACCACGGCGATGCGCACTGCGTTGCCCAGGCCGGCAAGCTCGTGGCGATGCTCCAGGTAATTGTGAATGAACGGATGATCACGCGGGGTCATCTTCTCGAAGCTGGCGTTGAGGGTCAGGCGCGTGGCCTGCCAACCGAGCAGCAAGGTCGTTGCCAGGCACAGCAGCAGGACCAGCGCGCGGTGGTTGAACAGCGCACGCTCGAGCAAGGAGCCAGACGACCTGTCGAAGTCATCGAGACGGCCGCTGGAGGGCGCAGGGGAATTCATGGCGTGCATGGCTCAGTCCGTCGTGGTGGGAAGTGAGGAAGTGTCCAGACGGCGGGCACCGGCCATGCCGACCGCGATGATGGCGCCATCGGCAGCGGTGGTGGCTGCGGTCAGCGGCAGGCCTTCGGTGACCGGCATGGGCTGTGCGGCAAAGGCATCGAGACCGCTGCGCAGCAGCATCCCCGCCTGGTTGGCGAGCAGCAGCTGGCCGCCGCTGACGCGCATGCCGTTGAGCGATGCAGACAACGGGTTGACCAGCGCCTGGAAGCTGTCACCGCCGTCATCGGAGGCGAACAGCGAACCCCGCAAGCCACCCACCAGCAACCGGCCTTGGGGCAGCACGGTGCCAGCGAAATAGCTGCCGTCATACGGCCCTTGCAGCGCCTCGAAGTGCGCGCCGCCATCAGCCGAACGCAACAACAGTCCCTGCTCACCGGCGATGTACAACCTGGAGCCCTGACGTGCCAGCGCATACAGATGCAGCCCCCGTTCATTCGGCAGCAGCCCCATGCTCGAACTCCAAGTGCGGCCGCCGTCCTGGGTACTCAGGGCCAGCCCGTAGGCGCCGACGACCATGCCGTGTCGGGCATCGGCGAAGTTCAGCGCCAGCAGCGGCTTGTCTGCGCCATCGGCCTGCAACCGTTGCGCGGCAGACAACCGCCGTGGGTCGGCTGACGCCTCGGCCGCCTGTCGTTCGAGGGCAGCGGCACGCTTGCCATCGAGCTGCAAGGTCCAATGCTCGCCAGCATCCTCGCTGTGCAGCACCACGCCGGCATGGCCAACCGCCCAGCCTTGCCGTGCGTCGACGAACTGCACTGCGGTCAGGCTGACACTGACCGGTACGCCCATGGCCTGGCGCCAGCGCTTGCCGTTGTCGTCGGACAGCAGCACCACGCCACGCTCGCCCACTGCCACCAGCCGCGCGCCGGCCAGCGTCACATCCTGCAACACCGCATTCAGGGCCTGGGCGCCCTGCACCGCGGGCTGCGAGAGCACTTCCACGCCATCCCCGGCAAAGACCGTGGGCAGTCCGCAACAGGCTGCCAGCAGCCAGCCATAGAGCATCTTGTTCATCGCACGCAACCTTTTGTTCTTGTTGTCTGTAAAGCCTGGGCACAAGGCGCCTGCTCAGCGCACACCCTCGCCTGCCATGGCGTCAGCGGTGAACACTGAGTCCTTGTACGGCGGCACGATGCGGTATTGCTCGCTTTTGCCGGCGAACAGGTCACCGGCGAACCAGGCGCCAGAGAGCAGGTCGTAGAAACCGTTGGTGAGGGTCACCACACCCGGCAAGTCCGGCAGCACCACGGGCGAGGTCCAGACCACCTTGGCCAACTGGTCGCGGGCGTCGTAGCGCTCACCCAGCACGGCGGCCCAGGTGTCCTCGTCGAGGTAGTAGGTGCTGCGCGGCATCACATGGCGCTGGCCCTGTTTCAGGGTCGCCTCGACCACCCACACGCGGTGCAACTCCCAACGAATCGACGCGGGGTTGAGGTGGTGCGGGTCGAGCAGCGCTTCGGCACTGGCGGCGGTGAACACCTTGTTGGCGTTGTAAGGGATATACATTTCCTTCTTGCCCACCAGCTTCCAGTCGAAGCGGTCCAGGCGCCCGTTGAACACGTACAACTCATCGAAACTCATGACCCCGGCCGTGGCCGGCGTCGGCGTGTCGCAGCAGGCGTTGGGCAGGCGGCGCACGCGGCGCTGGCCCGGCAGGTAGGTCCACACGGCGGCCTTTTCGGCGTTGAGGTTTTCCAGCCCGGTGATGGCCTCGCCGGCGCGCAATGGCGGGCCGTCGTTGGTCATGCGAATGGACCAGAACACGCCCTTGTCGCCAGCGCCGCCTGGCAGATACCAGGGCATCTGCAGGTCGGCGCGCGAGTCGTTGGTCAACACATGCTTGCCGTCGGCAGTGGTCAGATACTGGTTGAAACTGGCGTGCCACGAAGCGCCACGCCAACGCAGCAGGTGGTTCCACATGGCTTCCACGCCATTGGCCGGGATCGGGAACGGGATGCCTCCGGCCGCGCCCTCGGGCATGGGGCCGGCAGGGCCGTCCACCAGCTTGCCGCTGGTGGCATTGGCGAACGTGGCGTCATAGACCGATTGCGGCGCAGCCGCGCTGCGGTGAGTCGGGTATACGTCCAGCCGATAGCTGTCCGGGTACTTCCTGAGCATCGCCTGGATGCCGGGGGTCAGCTTGTCGGCATATTGCCCCAGATTCTGCGCGGTGATGGTCAGCAGCGGCTTGTCGCTGGCGAACGGGTCGCCGCGCTTGCCGCCCTCTTTGTAAGCCGGATCGGCCTTGGTGTAACCGCCGTTCCAGGCCGGGATGCTGCCGTCGGCGTTGCCGGCGCGCTCGCCACCGAGCGGGGTCAGGGTGGTCTTGAGGGTGGCCGCCTGTTCGGCGCTCACTGCGGCACAGGCGCCTTGGGCGAACAGCAGCGAGGCACTCAGGGCAGTGAACAGGGAAACGACTTTATTGTTGTGTTTCATCGGGTAGTCCTCGGTCAGAAGGTGCGGCTGACGGTGAAGGCGATGAAGTCGCGGTCTTTGAGCGACTGTTCGAAGGTGTAGTGGTTGTCGGCGTCGAGGAAGGTGTTTTCCGGGCCGTAGTAGTGCGTGTAGGTCAAGCCCAGGTTCCAGGTATTGAGGTAGTTGCCCTTCAGGCCGATGTTGAGGTCGCCGCCGTGATCGGTGCCAAAGCCGGTGCCCAGCGCCATCGAAGCACCGTTGGTGTAGCTCGCGCCGAGCGGTACCGAGAGGTCGAGGCCCGGCAGGAACTGCCGGTACATTGGCTCGAACACCAGGCGCAGGCTGGTGGCGTCGCGGTCGGCATTGGGGTCGACGGCGTCGGCGTTCTTGCTCACGCTCATCACCCGGTTCCAGGCGATCTCGCCGAGGAAGCTCGATTCGGCAGCGATGAAGTTCGGCTCCAGGCTGGCCAGCCAGGAGAAGTTGGCGTGCAGGGTGCGGCCAGTGGCGTATACGGGGTTATCGTCATTGTCGATCACCTCGCCAACGGCCAAGGCATGCTGGTTGGTTGAAGCCAGTGGCTGATTCCAGCGCGTGGACAATTCCCCCGCGAGGTTGAAGTTGCCCAAGGTGGTGGAGAAGCTGGCACCAAGCGCCTCGATGCCTTCGGGGTACACCCAGTAGAACTCGCCGGCCTTGCCGCTGACCGGGTCGAGGCTGGCGAAATCAGGGCGCACGTTGAGCTGCGGCGATTTGTCGTGGAAGCGAATGGCATACACGCCCCAGTCGACAGTCTCGGTGCGCCAACGCACTTGCAGGCCGCCCTGCCCCGAGTCTTTGGCTTCCTTGTCATTGCCATGGAAGAACGCCAGTGGCTGGCCGCCGGGGAACACGGGCGAGCCGACGAACATGCGCTCTGCACCCTCGCCGAAGAAATCGTCGGTGGAGAAGTAGCTGCCCGCCGCTGGCAGGCGGTTGGCCTCCCATTCGAACTGGTAGTAGGCCCCCACCGAGACATCCGGGGTCAGCTGCAACTGCCCGGAAATCTGCTGCACCGGGCGGATCAGTTCCTTGAACTGGGTATTGGGCACCGACAGGCCCTTGACCACGTCTACCGGCGCCATGCCCCCGGCGATGCCGTTCATGCCGTAGAACAGGCTTTCGCCCCACTGCATGGCGTATTGCCCCAGGCGGCCGGACAGCGGCATGTCGCCGATTTCGGTCTTGCCGAAGATGAAGGCATCAAGCAACTCGCCCTTGCGCCCGTGCAGCGTGCGGGTGTCGTCGGTGAATGCGTCGTAGTCCACCGAGTAGCTGTTGGCACGGCTGGGGTCGTTGTTGTCGGTGCCCCGGTTGTAGACATCGTCGTACCAGGCCGCGCCGCTGACCCGCGCCCCGATGTCGTGGTAGGTGATGTCAAGCTCCGACAGCAGGTCCAGGCGGTTGGAGATCAGGCCCTTGTCGAAATTGCGGTCGCCGTCATCCAGGTTCAGCGCGGTCTGGCCCTCGGTGAGCTTGCTGCTGGCATCCTGGGTACGCCAGGCGGCGCTGTACTTCAGGGTGTTGTCCCAGCGCACGCGCAGGTCAGGGTTGCCGGTGGCAAATTCGAAGGCCTGGGCCTGGCCGGCGGCCAGCGCGAACAACGCCAGGCTGATGGGTTTGAGCGACGGCAATGGCCGTGCGAGTGCTCCTTTGCGAGTCAACATCGGGGTTTCCTCATTCTTGTTATTGTGCGTCGGTGTTGGCGTGTGAGCTGGCGCCAGCCAGGCAGGCAGCGCCGGATTCGCAGCATCAGATGGGGCGCGCAGTGACCTCCAGCATCTGCTTGACCAGGCCGATGCGGTCGAACGACGGATCGCGCTGGACTTCCTTCTCGCCGGCCAGCAGGGACATCTCGCTGATGTACTTGCAACGCTCGAAACGCCGGGCCATGAAGCGCTGCAGTTGCGCCTCCAGGTGGCCCCCAGCGGTAAGCTCTTCGGCCAGCACCACCGCGTCTTCGATGGCCATGCCGGCGCCCTGCCCCAGGTGCGGCGTGGTGGCATGTGCGGCATCGCCGATCAGCAGCACGCGGCCGCGGTACCAGGGCTCATCGACGAACACTGCTTCCAGCGGCTTGTAGACCACGTCGGCGCTGTCGACGATCTGCCCGCGCAACTCGCCGATCAGCCCGCCGAAACCGGCCAGGCGCTGGCGCAGGCCGTCGGCCAGGGTGGCGGGTTGCATCCACGGGTTGCCCGGCTCATGGGAGGTGGTGAACAGATACATCAGGTCATCGGCCAGCGGCACCAGGCCGGCGTTGCCCGAAGGCCCCTGGTAGTTGGCCAGGTGGTCGATGCCGGCAGCCCGCGGGAAGTTGTAGCGCCACACCGACTGGCCGGTGAAGCGCGGTTGATAGCGGTCACCGAACAGCAAACCGCGCACCTTCGAGAACAACCCGTCGGCGCCGACCATCAGCCCATACCGGCCGTGGCTACCGTCGCTGAACAGCACATTTACTGCGCTGTCGTCCTGCTCGAAGCGCTCCACCGAAGTGCCCAGGCGTATCTGGGTGCCCAGTTCGATGGCAGTTTCGCTCAGCACCTTGTGCAGGGCACGGCGTGAGATACCGACGTTGGCCGGGTAATCCGGGCCGGCCAGGCGCTGCCCGGGGATGCGCGCCAACTGCTGGCCTTCGGTGGTATAGATGGCCACGTCTTCAAAGGCGTAGGCCGCGTCGAGATAGGCATCGAGCAGGCCCAGGCGGTGCATCTCGCGCACCACATTGCTTTGCTGGATGATGCCGACACCGTAGACGGTCCATTCAGTCTTCAGCTCGACCAGGTCGACGGCGATACCCTTGCGGCGAAGGGCGATGGCGGCGCACAGCCCGCCAATCCCGCCGCCCACGATCAGCACGTTGTTCACAGAATTCATGGCATGTCTCACGTCTTGTTCTTGTTGTCCGCCCCGGCATGCGCGGCGACCGTTTTCTGTGCCTGGGCACAGCTTCCCGGCTGCGCCGGGCTTTGACCAATCGAGTCGCGGGATGCGACCTATCGCGCGGCGCGATAGCTCAGCGCTCGAGCTGCGCCAGTGGCAATAGCAGCCAACCGTCCACTTGCTGATGCGCCAGTGCCTGCAAGGCCTGACCACGGCAGGGGCCGTGGACGCAAGTGCCGTCCTCGGGCCTGAAGCGCGCGCCATGGGCATAGCAGATGACCCACTGCCCGTCGGCACTCATGAAACGGTCCTTGCGGTATTCCAGCGGCACCTGCAGGTGCGGGCAGAGGTTTCGATAGGCACGTAGCTGGCCCCTGTGGCGCAGCACGAACAGGCTGTCCGTGCCCTGGCCCTGCGGGTCGAAACCACGGGCCTGCCCTTCCTCCAAGGCGTCCAGCCGGCACAACGCCACGCAGCGCATCAATCAGGCCTGCTTGGGCGGTGGACCACCCGGTGCCCATTTCTCCCGCGAGCTGAACAGGAACAGCTGCGAATTGTCGGCCGACATCGGCGCCACGCGCGCGGCCCAGGCGTCATCGTGCTTGTCCATGTCGGCGTCGTACTCGATGTGGCAGCCGAGCGGGCTGTTGAAGTACCAGAACCAGTTGGAACCCAGCAGGTGCCGACCCGGGCCCCAGAAGCTGGTCCAGCCCCGCTGCTGGAAGCGCGTACCGGCCAGCAGCACCTCGGTGCCGCTGCCCATGTGGAAGGTGAAGTGTTCGCAACCCTGCATGTGCGGCGGGGTCTGGATCATGAACAGGCAGTGGTGGTCGTCCATGCCGGCGCTGCGCATGAACGGGCCGACGCCGCTGAAACTGTCGGTGGTGACGAAGCCCAGGCGATCACGGTAGAAGGCTTCGCCCTTGGCCGCGTCAGGCACGAAATACACCACGTGCGACAAGGTGCGCGGGCGTGTCGGCATGTCCAGGCTGATGCCCAACTGGTTGAGCGGGCGCTGCGGTGCGCTGCCGGGGGCGTTGGTGAGGTCAGCGGGGGCTTCGAAAGCACGCCGGCAGGTGACCTGGAAAGCGATCGCAAACCCCAGGTCGTCGACGGTATGCAGCGCGCCATCGGCATCGCGGTGCACCGCTCGATCACGGCCAAGCTCATCGGCGATGGCCTCCAGATCAGCGGCCGAAGCGACGCCGTAGACGGTTTCGCGAAGTGAAGGGGTTGGCCCGAGCGCGGGCGGCAGGCTGCTGTCGTCGCCCCGGCGGATGACGATCGCGGTACCGTCGAGCGCCTCGAAGCGGCCACCGTCAGCATTCAGCCGGGTGGCCGTAAGGCCATAGTCACGCAGGCAATCGGCACAGGCCTGGATATCGTCGACGCCGAACACCAGCGCGTCGAGACCAAGAATGTTCATGGCTACCACTCCATTGCAATTGTTATTCGGCGAGGCAGGGTCACCGTTCTGGGTCGTGGCGGCGCAGCGGCCGTTCGACTGGTGTGCAGGTTGCTCGGTGCCGGGGTGGCGTGACCAATCGCGACGCAGGATGCGAGGCATCGGCAATCGCGATACCTGTGCGCCAGCCCATGGCGCCTGGCGTTGGCCCGCCGGCAAGGCGCGCAGGTCTTGACGTATCGGCAATGCAGCGGGAAGGTATCGCGAAAATAACTACAAGAACCGAGAGCTATTCCCATGCGCTTTCACCACCTGGATCTGAACCTGCTGGTCGCCCTGGACATCCTGCTCGAGGAGCAGAACATCACCCGTGCCGCCGAACGCCTGCACATGACCCAATCGGCCACCAGCGGTGTGCTGGGCCGTTTGCGCACGTTTTTCGAGGATGAGCTGCTGGTGCAGGTCGGCCGCAAGATGCAGCCCACGCCCTATGCCCTGGAGCTGGCCAGGCCGGTGCGCGAGGTGCTGCTGACCATCCGTTCCTCGATCACCGCCAAGCCGGTGTTCGAACCTGCCAGCAGCAAGCGGCACTTTCGCCTGGTGGCCTCGGACTACCTGATCAGCGTGCTGTTCGCCCAGGTCATCCAGAACATCCACCAGCAAGCGCCGCACATCACCTTCGAAATGATCAGCCCCGGCGACAACAGCGCCGAGCTGCTGATGCGCGGCGAGGTCGACATGATGATCGTGCCCGAGCGCTACCTCATCGACGGCCACCCGGCGCAGTTGCTGTTCGAGGAAGACCATGTCTGCGTGGTCTGGCGCGACAACCCCGAGGTCGGCGAGCAGTTGACCCTGGAGCAGTACATGCAGATGGGGCATATCTCAGTGGGCTTTGGCCGCAACCGCCACTTGAGCATCGAGGACTGGTTCATGAGCCAGTACGGCTTCAACCGGCGCCTGGAAGTGATCACCAACGACTTCAACACCCTGCCCCAATTGCTGGTAGGTACGGCGCGGATTGCTACCATGCACCGCCGCCTGGCCGAGCTGTATGCCGGTTACCTGCCCCTGCGCATCCTGCCGCCACCGGTGAAGATCCCGGTCATGCGCGAATTCATGCTCTGGCACCGCAGCATGGACGGCGACCCCATGCACCGCTGGCTGCGCGAGCGCATCAGCGCCTTCATCCGACGCGCCGAGCAGCAGCCGGCGCCGCTTCGCGCCAGCGCCTGAACCCTGGCCATCGCCCCGGCCTGCACCACCGCGCCGGGGCATCGCGTTTGGCGATACCTTGCATCCCCGATCACGATTGGCCTCGCCCTGCCCTGCCTGCGTACCTTGCCTTCGAACCGTGCCCTGCGTGCCTGCCACAGTCGCGGGCACCGGACTCAACGACCGCAGAAGGACAACAACAAATGTTCCGTTACTTCCCCACCAATTACGTCTGGAACCTCTCGGTGGACCTGGCCATCGAGATGGGCGCCCGCCTGGGCGAGATCGAGGCAATGTGCGCCCCGTTGCAGGACGCCGCCAGGCAGCCCGACGCCGCGGGTACCCAGGCCTTCCGGGAAACCTGGGCAAACATGGCCGACAAGCTCTGTGCGCTGGCCGAGGAAGACCAGGCCGCTGGCCGGCGCCTTTCTGCGGGCGAGAAATACAACCGCGCCGCCACCTACTACCTGACCTGCGAACGCCTGCAGGCCCACGGCGCGCCGGGGCGTGCGGCACTGTACCAGCGCTTTCTGGAGACCTTCGCCCGAGGTATCGACCTGGCCAGGGAAAACTGCGAGCGGGTCGAAATCCCGTATGAGGGCAAGCACCTCTCGGGCCTGCTGGTACGGGCGCAAGGCGTGAGTGGCCCGGCGCCACTGCTGGTGCAGGTCAACGGTCTGGATTCGACCAAGGAGATGAAATACCGCGTCGGCCTGCCCGCCTGGCTGGCCAAACGCGGGGTGTCGTCGCTGATCGTCGACCAGCCTGGCACCGGCGAAGCGCTGCGCCTGCAGGGGCTGAATGCACGCTACGACAGCGAGCACTGGGCCAGCCGCGTGGTCGACTGGCTGGAGCGCCGCGCTGACGTAGACGCCAAGCGCATCGGTATGGAAGGCGTGTCCCTGGGTGGCTATTACTGCCCGCGCGCGGTGGCTTTCGAACCGCGCTTCGCCTGCGGCGTGGTGTGGGGTGCCAACCACGACTGGCGCGATGTGCAGAAACGTCGCCTGGAGAAGGAAGGCGACTTCCCGGTGCCGCACTACTGGGCGCACGTGCAGTGGGTCTGGGGGGCGAAGGACATGGACGAATTCATGGCCATCGCCGAGAACGTGCACCTCGACGGCGTGCTCGATCGCATCCGCGTGCCGTTCCTGGTCACCCATGGCGAGAAGGACTCGCAGATCCCGCTCAAATGGGCGCACCGCACTTACGAGCAGCTAGTCAACAGCCCCAAGCGCGAGCTGAAGATCTTCACTGATCGCGAAGGCGGCGTGCAGCACTCCAGCTTCGACAACAGCATCAATGCCGGCCATTACATCGCCGACTGGGTGGCCGAGACCCTTGGTGGCCATACCGACTGACCCGCTGCACTGAACAAAACGGCGCCTTTGGGCGCCGTTTTTCATTCCTGCACGCGCAGGGGGCCAGCTATCGATGGCGTCGATGGCAGGGCATCGACAGCAACTGTTGGTGCCGGGCAATGGCCACGGCCTAGCCTGTTGCAACACAACAAGACGAGGAGATTTCGTCCATGCCTGCCCTGCACCTGCATTGCTCCACCCTGTTCGACGGCACCAGCCTGCAGGCCCGCCCGTTGCACACGCTGATCATCGAAGGCGGCGTGATCCGCCATGTCGGGCCGACCCGCGAGGCACCGCCGCCACGGCCTGGCGACCGTGAAGTCAAAGGGCATTTCGTCATGCCCGGGCTGGTGGATGTGCACACCCACCTGGCGTTCGGCAATGCCCAGAGCGAGGAAGACATCGATATCTGGACCAGCGACGAATTCCGCGCCTTGCGCGGGCTGTTCTTCGCCCAGCACGTGCTGGCTGCCGGCGTGACCTCGATGGTCTGCCCCGGCGACAGCGGCCAGCTCAGCATCGCCGTGCGCAACACCGTCAACGCCGGGCTGTTCGAGGGCCCGCGCATCGCCGCCAGCAGCCGCGTGATCACCAACCGGCAAAGCCTCAACGACTGGTTCCCCAGCCGTGTTGGCGCACCCGAATACTTCACCGCCGCGCTGGTCACCAGCCGCAGTGATGCCATCGCGCAGATCCGCAAGCAAGCCAAGGACGGCGTGGACCTGATCAAGATCGCCATGGACGGCACCCACCGGCGCCCCAACGGGGAGATCATCGCTGCCTTCACCGCCGATGAAACCCGCGAAATGGTCGATGAAGCCCACCGCCTCGGCTGTCGCGTCGCGACCCACGCCTACGGCCGCGAAGCCGTGATGTACGCGGCCAAGGCCGGTGTCGACCTGGTGTTCCACGCTTTCTACATGGACGACGCCTGCATCGAGGCGCTGCTCGAAGCCGGCAGTGTGCTGGCACCGACCATGACCTTCCCGCAGAACACGGTGGACTTCTGCCAGCCCCACGACCCCGCCATCAGCACCGGTTACGCCGGCTACTGTGCTCGCACCCTGGAGCTGGGCACGCCAGTGCTCAAGCGCGCAAAGGCGGCCGGAGTACCTTTCGCCTGCGGCAGCGACAGCGGTTTTGCCGTCACCCCGTATGGCGAATGGCATGCCCGCGAACTGGAGTTGCTGGTGCGGCGCCTGGACTTCACGCCGGCCGAAGCGTTGTTCGCCGCAACCCATGTCGGTGCACGCCTGATGCCGCGCGGCGAGACCCTGGGTACCCTGGAGCCCGGCAAGCAGGCCGACCTGCTGGTGCTTGACGGCTCGCCCCTGGACGACATCCGCATCCTTCAGGACCGTGATCGCCTGCAGGCCGTGTACAAGGCCGGCGAGCCGGTGCGGCTGCAACGCACCGCCTACAACCCCAAGCAAGTGTCGGACTTCAACTCGCTGAAATGGACCGACCTGTATACCCGTGACCGCGTTGCCGAACTCGGCAAATGGAGCCTGTGAACATGCCCGCCCTCGATTGCGAACTGGCCGTGCAACTGGCCCTCGCCACCCTTCACCACGCCCGGGCGTTGGGCATGCAGCCTGTGGCGGCTGCCGTGCTCGACCACGCCGGCCATCCGCTGGCGGTGCTGCGCGACCAGCAGGCCAGTTTCCTGCGCCCGCAGATTGCCACCGGCAAGGCCCGCGGTTGCCTTGGCATGGGTTTCGGCGGCCGCGAACTGGCCCGTCGGGCCCAGGCGATGCCGGTATTCTTCGCTGCCATCAACAGCCTCACCGCGGGCGAAGTGATCCCGGTACCCGGGGGGATTCTCCTGCGTGATGCAGAAGGCCGTGTACAGGGAGCGATCGGGGTCAGTGGCGACACATCGGACAACGACGAGCGTTGCGCCTTGCTGGCCATCGAAACGCTCGGGCTGATCGGCGATACTGGCGACCTTCAGCCCTGATCCAGCGCTTGGGCCTGCTCCGCCAGCAGCTGGCGAAGCCAGGCCAGCGCCGGGTCGGCGGCCTGCTGCGGGTGCCATTGCAGCACCTGCGAAGCCAAGGGAAAGGCAACGGGCGAAGGCAATACCTGCAACGGGTAACGTCGCGCCAGCGCTTCGGCCTGGCGGCGGAACAGGGTGGCGATGCGCGGCGTGCCAACGACGAACTCCGCCATCAGGGCGAAGCTCTGCACGGCCACCTCGACCCGCCGTTCGATACCGGCTTCGCGCAGGTGCTGGGTGTCCAGCGAGAGGTTCTGGCCATCGGTGAACTCGCGCACCACGTGCCCCGCCGAGCAATAGTCGGTCAGGCTCAGGCCATGCGGGTAGGCGGTTTGGTGGGCACAGGCGATGCAGCAAAGTTCATCCTTGAGCAGCAATGCGTGGGGGTAGCGCGGGTTGATTCGCGCCTGCGGCACGATCACCAGGTCACTGCGACGGTAGTCAAGGGCCTCGGCGACCACATCGCCATCGCGTGGCAACGGCAAGTCGCGCACCACCAGCGACGCCCGGGGCGCCAAACACGCCAGGTTACGGCTGACCGCAGGTATCAGGGTCGCAGCCACGTAATCCGACGCCACCAGCACGAAGCGGCGGTCGCAACGCGCCGGGTCGAAGCCCGTCGTGGTTTCGACCAGCTCGCCTGCCAGGCCCAGCACTTCACGCACCTTGGGTGCCAGTTGCCGCGCCAGGGCGCTGGGCTCCAGCCCCCGCCCCTGCGGAATTAGCAACGGGTCCTGAAAGTGCTCGCGTAGGCGCCCCAACGCGGCACTGGTCGCCGACTGGCCGAGGTTGAGGCGCTGCGCGGCCCGGCTGACGCTGCACTCTTCGAGCAACGCATCCAGGGCGACCAGCAGATTGAGATCCAGACGTCGATAGCGCATCACTGGCTTATACCGCAAAGCCGTCAGGCGCAGGAGGCGTGTTTCACGCTGGCTGGTATCCATTTTCTCGATACCGGACTGTGGCGTGAACCGTCAGGCAAAGCGCTCAACCTGCGCCGGGGTGCGGCGCATCAGCACCTTGCCGTTGCGCACCGATACCAGCGCGTGGCCCTGGCTGCGGACCATCTCGTAGTCATCCGGCGCCGACAGCAGCAGCAGGTTGGCCGGCCGCCCGACCTCGATGCCATAGCGCTCGCCGAGGTGGAGGGTGCGGGCGCTGTTGTCGGTGATCAGGTCGAGGCTGCGTTGCAGGTCTTCGTAGCCGAGCATGTGGCAGATGTGCAGCCCGGCTTCGAGAATGCGCAGGATGTTGCCATTGCCCAGCGGGTACCACGGGTCGACGATGGAGTCCTGGCCGAAGCACACGTTCATCCCGGCCCGGTCGATCTCGGCCACGCGGGTCAGCCCGCGGCGCTTGGGATAGTTGTCGAAGCGTCCTTGCAGGTGGATGCTTTCGGTGGGGCACGAGACGAAGTTGATCCCCGACATTTTCAGCAGGCGGAACAGCTTGTAGCAGTAGGCGTTGTCGTAGGAACCCATGGCCACGGTATGGCTGGCCGTGACGCGCGCGCCCATGCCGCGCACCCGAGCCTCTTCGGCCAGCACTTCGAGGAAGCGCGACTGCGGGTCGTCGGTCTCATCGCAATGCACGTCCACCAAGCAGCCGGTGCGCTCGGCCAGGTCCATGAGGAACTTGATCGACGCTACGCCCTGGTCGCGGGTGTTCTCGAAATGCGGAATGCCGCCGACCACATCGGCGCCCATGGCCACCGCTTCGGTCATCAGCGACCGGCCATTGGCGTACGACTCGATACCCTCCTGGGGAAACGCGACGATCTGCAGGTCGACCAGGTGGCGAACCTCATCGCGCACCTCGACCATGGCCTTGAGTGCGGTGAGCTTGGGGTCGGTGACGTCGACATGGGTGCGCACATGCTGGATACCGTGGTCCACCAGCATGCCGATGGTCTTCCTGGCGCGGCTCTTGATGTCGTCGTGAGTGGTGATTTCCTTGCGCTCGGCCCAGCGCTCGATGCCTTCGAACAAGGTGCCGCTCATGTTCCACTTCGGCTCGCCTGCCGTGAGGGTGGCGTCGAGGTGGATGTGCGGCTCGACGAAGGGTGCCACCACCAGGTTCTGCCGGGCGTCCAGGTCATCGGCGCTGGCCAGCACGGCCACGTCAGCCTGCGGGGCGATGGCGGCGATGCGCTCGCCGTCCAGCTCGATGCGGAACAGGCCGGTCTTGCCACGCAGGCGGGCATTGATGATGTTCATGGCGTTACTCCTTACCTTGGGCTTCGTTCATCCGCCATACCAGCATGGCGACAGAAGCGTTCATCCGAAACAGCGGGTCGTCAAGGGACTGCCCGCTCAGTTGTTCGATGCGTTGAATGCGTTGGTTGACGGTGTTGCGGTGCAGGCCCAGGCGCTGGGCGGCCTTCAGGCCGTTGCCGTTTTCCTTGAGCAGGGCGTCGAGGGTGTGCACCAGCACATGCGGCTGCTTGCGCCCAGGGGCGATCAGCGTGCCCAAAGTCTGGGCAACGAAGTCATCGATCAGCGACCGGTCGGCGATACCTTGCAGCAGGCGCAGCACACCCAGCTCGCTGAAGTCGCAAAAGCCGTTGGCCGGGTGCAGCTGCTGCGCCACCTCCAGGGCCTGGCGCGCCTCGCTGAGCGCCTGACGGTAGTGGGCGCAATCGGCAGCCAGGCGCGACAGGCCCATGTACAGTGCCAGCTCACCCACTACCGCGTTCAGCTGCCGGTGCAGTGTGGCCAGGGTCTGCGGCAGGCCGGGAGCATCCGCCAGCAACAGCACCTGCAGATCGCCCGGCAACTGTGCGGTGAGCGTGCCCGGTCGTTCGCGGCACCAGGCTTCAAGCTGGTCTTCCAGGGCCTGGCGGGTAGCCTGCCAGAGGCGTTCACCCTGGGTCAGGCCATGGCGCTCGAACAGCTGCTCGACGTGCAGCAAGCGCAGCGCCACCACGCGACGCGGCTCATCCAGTGCCAGTTCCAGGTGCGCCGCACGCTGGCGGGCAATGGCCAGGCTCGGGTAGTCGCCGCTGAGCAACTGGCCGAGGATGTCGTTGCGCGAGCGGCGCACCTGGTTCATCTGCACAAGGGCCGTGCCGATCACGTGGGTGACGACTACCATCTTCAGGGCATAGGGCTGCTCGATCAACGGCAGGCCCAGTTGCTCGGCACGGGTGATCACTGCCGGCGGGATGGCCTGGATGAAGGTGCCGCCCGTGAGGATCACCATCCCGGCAATGCCCACCGCCTCGCCGTCCTCGACCAGGCTCAGCAGGTTGGCCTCGCCACGCGGGTGGTTGATGCCGGTGACGAACACCAGTTCGCCGCCCATCACCCACTCGGCGATACCTTCGTTCTCGGCCACGTAGGGCCAGCGCACCCGCCGCTGCAGGTTGCGCGCACCGGCACGCACGGTCATCTCCTGCAGGCCCGGCAGGTGCAGGATTTCGTCCAGCGCCAGGCTCACGGCTCGACGCTCGCCTGGCCCGGCGCCCGGCGCCGGCCGCTGACTTCAAGCAGGACGATGTAGCACAGGGCCGAGGCGCCAATGCCTACCAGCGGCGCGACCCAGGGCGAGGCGTAGGCCAGCACCGCACCCAGCGCATAGGCCCCCAGGCCCAACAGGTTATAGCGCGGCAGCTGTACCGAGGCCAGCGCCGGGTACTTGCCACGGTGGCGATACCAGAAATCGGCCATGATCACCCCGCCCACGGGCGGAATGATCGAACCCAGCAACACCAGGAACGGGATCAGCATTTCATACATGCCACCGATCGCCAGCACGATGCCCACCGCTGCCGCGACCAGCGTGGCAGTGCGTCGACGCTCGCTGCGCAGCAGGTGGCAGGCCGCTGCCGAAACGTTGTAGATCGTCGGCCCCTGGATGGTCCACAGGTTCAGGCAGAGCATCACCACGGCTGCGAACGACAAGCCTTGCAGCATCATCACTTCGACGATGTCGGCCTGCTGGTAGACCATCGCACACCAGGCCCCGGCCACCACCATCAGGCCGTTGCCGAGCAGGAAGGCGACGATGCTGGCCACCACCGCCACCCGCCCGCTGCGCGACAGCCGGGTCCAGTTGGTGGCCTGGGTCGCCCCGCTGGCGAAGGTGCCAAACACCATGGTCACCGCTGCCGAGAAGGTCATGGTTTCATGGGGCACCACCGCAGCCAGGCCGGCAAAGCCCCCGGCATCGGCGGTGGCGATGTACATCGACACCAGCAGCAGCGCGAACATCAGCGGCACCGACACCCGCGACAGCAGGTCAAGGCCCTTGAAGCCGATGATCGCGGTAATGCTGAAGCCCAGGCCGAACAGCACCATCAACGGCACGGTGAAACCACCCGCCAGGCCGAGCAACTTGACCAGCACGATCGCCACGGTGGCGGTGCCCCAGGCATACCAGCCCAGTTCGGCGAAGCCCAGGATGAAGTCGGAAAGCCGGCTACCCGCTTCACCGAAACAGAAGCGCCCCATCAGCACGGTGTTCAAGCCGCTGCGTGAGGCGATAAAGGCCAGGGCGGCGGCATACAGCGCCAGCAGCGTGTTGCCGATGGCGGCGACCCACAGCATGTCGACGAAATTGAAGGCCATGCCCAGCTTGCCACCGGCGAACATGGTGCCGGTGAAGAAGGTAAAGCTGAACAACACCATGGCAATGGGCAGCAGCCCCTTGCGCGAGGATGTGGGGGCTTCGCATAGCGGGAATTCGGTAGGTGAGCTCATGGCACGGTGCTCCGGGTTGTCGTTGCCACCAGGAGAGCAATATGCGGGCCGCTTTTGCCAAGTGCGAAAAACCGGAAATTTGCGGGCAATCGGCACAACCTTACCTGTTCACCCTGCACACTTTTTGCCTGACTGCTTAAGCAGACCTGTGCGATCAGACCTGTATTGAGGCAGGCGCGCACCAAAGCGGAACAGCACCGGGTAGTTTTCACCCAGCCTGCCGCTGGCGGTGCGCACACTGCCTTCATTCGCTGGCGTTGACGTCCACCTCTTTCCAGCTGTCATCCGGGTCGAAGCGCTTCATGGCCTTGGCAATCTTGTCGCCCTGCGGCCCCAGGTCCTTTTCGAACACCTGGCCGTCGTGGCTGATCATGAAGCTCATGACGCCGCTGTCGTTGTATTTCGCCGGCCAGGCGACCAGGGCGAAGCCGCGGCTCATCTGGTTGCCGATCAGGTAGCTGTAGGCGCCGCCCGGTGCCGACGGGCCTTGGCCATCGAGGATGCGGAAGTGGTAGCCGTACCAGGCATCTCCTACCACATCCTTGCCGAACAGCGGCCCCAGCGGGCTGATCTCGCCGCCCTCCTCGTCCTCCCAGAACAGGCCGTCATGCTTGCCTGGCGTGCTGAAGATCTGCTGGGCATATTCCAGCGCGCCGTTGCCGTTGCGGTCCTTCGAGGCGTAGTCCATCTGTGCGTCGTGATAGGCCAGCACCGACTGCAATGCCGCCAGCTCGTTGCGGCCGATGCGCCGGGCGCGGATTTCGGCGCTGCCGGCCTTGAGGTCGAAGCGCCAGCCGTTGCCAGCCTTGGTCAAGGGAATGGGCAAGGTCCAGTGATCAGGGCCAACGGCCAGGATGGCCTTGTCATCGCCCTGCTTGTCGATCTGATGCGCGGCCTTGTACTGCTCCAGGAAGGCATCGACGTCACTGCGCTGCACGCCTTCACGTGGGATGTAGGTGCGCCAATCTTCGCCGAGCAGCTGCGTCAGGCGCGCTTCATCGGCGTGCTCGACGCCCAGCGCCTGAACGAACGAATCGACGGCCTTCTCCGGCGTCGGGAAGGCTTCCTGCGCTGCGGCCAGGTGGGGCCAGGCCAGGCCCAGGCCGATCAACAACGTTGCAATCGTTGTCCTGGTGTTCATCGACGGCCACCTCCACCACCGCGACGCGCCGGGGCGCTGGGCCTGGATATCTGATGCCCCGCTGCGCGCGAGGCGTTGGGCCGCTGGGCGAACGACTGGCTGATACGGCCACGGTTAGCCTGCGCCGTGGTACGCGACGGCGAACGCACGCCGTCGAAGGCATTGTTGCGGGCGCGGCCTGCCGTGTTGCTCGGGCGGGTCTGCGCGGCCTGGCGGGCCTGGCCGTCACCCTGCCGACGCGGGTTGACCTGATTACGCGCATGCTGGTTGTCGCGGGTGTTGTCACGCATGTTGCGCGGTTCTGCTCGGCGCGAATTGTCGTTGACGCCTTGCATGCGATTGCCCACACCGCCTTCGGCGCGGGCCTGGCGTGCACTGTCGAGGGCCTCACGATTGCTGGTGGCCGGGCGCTCGAAACCCGCACGGTCCATCGAGCTGCGGGCACGATCACGGGCCTGGGCACGCTGGGCATCATCGCCACGGAACGCAGCACGCTGGTTGGCGCCGTCGAGCTGGCGACCGTACTGCTGGCGGCTGCGGTTGTCGCGGTACGGCACGCCATCGCGGTGCGCGGGGTTGTGCTGCCACTTGTTCTGGTTGTTGGTGATGCGGTTGTTGCCGTTGATGTTGTTGTAGCGATTGACGTCGATATCGACATCGCCGTGGTTCCAGTCGCAATCGCCCCACACCGAATCGATGATCGCCACGCCCGCGCCGAACGCCAGCCCGGCCATCAGCGCGGTACCTGCGTAGTACATCGGCGACGGTGGGTAATACACCGGCGGCGAGGCCGGATAGGCCCAGGTGCCGTAGGTGGTGGTCGGGTTGTAGGTGGGCACGTAGACCACCTGTGGGTCGGCCGGCTGAATGATGATGGTGCTGGTCGACGCACTGCTGGCAGGCGCGCTCTGGGAACTGGCTGAGCTGGCCGGGGCCGCTGCGGGCGCGGCCTGCACGGTGACGTTCTGATACTGGTTGCTGGTCAGGTTGCCAGCCGCCTGGGCTTGATGGCGCAGGCGCTGGACGCCGGCCATGACGTCATCGGGCTGGGCCAGGAAGGCGTCGCCCAGGCGCTGCAACCACACCGGGTCCTGGCCGAGCACCACCAGCACCTGCGGGAACGCCACCAGCGACTGCACGCTCGGGTCCCAGGTCTGGTTGGCCACTTGCTTGACCGCGTCATCACCCTGGGCCTTGGGGTTGGCCTTGGACCAAGCCACCGCCTCGGTCACCTCGCCCGGGTAGGTCGACGCCATCAGCACCTGGGCCAGCAGCGGATCGGGATACAGGGCAATCGGCGCGAGCATCTGGTCGAGCTGCTCCTGGCTGAACACTGCCTGCTTGGCTTGCGCAGGTGCCGGGTCGGGCGCTGGCACATCCTCGGCCAGCGCCAGGCTGGCAACACCGTTAAGGCACAACACGACCGACAAGACGCATAACAGTGGCATGCGCATCGCATTCCTCATCTGGCCATACCGCGTGAAAAGAGTGGATTGCCAACCCGGCAGTCGCTGCCGTGCGGTAAGGGTAGCAAAGGCGGCATTTTCGACCACTTTGCGCATTGGATTTCAATGCACTAATGGCAACTACGCTTACTGCCTTTAAATCTAGATCGCCTTGAAACGCAACTGTACTGAACAGGCGTCGAGCGATTAGCGGCAATAAACCCATCCATCAGGAGCCCGATTACCGAGCGCGCCGAACGGCGCCAGCAAGCCCGCGAGGTGCGCCAGGAAACCCGCCAGGATGCACGCCAGACCAAGCAGGACTGCCGCCACGCCGACCAGAAGAGCAACGCTGGTTGCCGCCAGGACAAACGCCACACCAAACAGCAAGGTCGCGAACGCGCCAGGGACATCAGGTACTGACGCCTGGCTCAGCCACCGAGGGCGATGATGGCCAGGATCAGCGCCACCCCGACCAGCGACATGATCACGCCAGTGACATCAGCCGGGCATCTTCGCGGCCGGCCGTGGCGACGCTCAGCGAGCCGGTGAAGGTGGTGGCCATCAACAGGCCGAACATCACTTCGGTAATGCGATCGATGGGTTCCAGTGCACGTCCACTCATACGCTGCCCTCCCGGATTGCCCTGAACTAACGGATGCCATGTTTCAAACGAGCATGTTGCGCATTCCAGTACTTGCATGTATCCGGCGGCAATTGATGAGACGCCTCGACCCGCTCCGCCAGTTTGCTGGCAAAACTGTGCGCCGCAGCAATGTTTTTCCAGCGTAGCGCAACAGCACCTGCACACGAGACTTGCAGCAGCCTCGATAGTCACTATCGACAACACCAATTTCTACCCATCGCCATCAATCAATAACCTAGCCCCATCGATTCCCACCGCCCGAATCCTGGAGCTTCCCCCGATGAACACCACGGCCCGCCTGCTGCTTGCTGCCCTCTCCGCCACCGCAATCGCCGTGCTCAGCGGTTGCGCCAGCCACCCGGAACTGCGCCCTTACACCGCCGAGGAAACCCGCCAGCTGCAACTGGAGGCCATCCAACGCCAGGGCCTGTCGCTGGACGAGTACGAACTGCGCAAGCGCGTCATCGAACGTTCCGCCAGCACGCAGGTGATCACCGAGGTTGCCGAAGGCCAGCCTGCAATCAAGGGCTGAGTTGAAAGACCGGCTAACCGCACTATCATGGCCCTGCCCGGACTGATCGCCTTCAGTCCCTGTCACCGAGGCTGGCCAATGATCGATCACCTGGACCACCTGGTCCTCACCACCACCGATGTCGAAGCCTGCACCGCTTTCTACACGCGGGTGCTGGGCATGCAGCTGGAAACCTTCGGCGATAAGCGCCTGGCACTGCGCTACGGCAACCAGAAAATCAACATCCATGTTCGCGGCCATGAGTTTGAGCCCAAGGCGCATCTGCCGGTACCCGGCGCCCTGGACCTGTGCTTCATCAGCAAGGTCAGCCTGGAACAGGTGATCGCTCACCTGCAGAAGGTGCAATGGCCCATCATCGAAGGCCCCGTTGCACGCACTGGCGCAACCGGCCCGATCCGCTCGGTGTACGTCCGTGACCCTGACCTGAACCTGATCGAGATCGCCGAACCACTCGTGGTTTGAGCGGCCCTTGACCAATGGTCGAGTAAAGGCCACCACCGGTAGCCTCCTGGCGGCTGAGGCAGGTATCCTCGACCGCTCAAGAGCAAGCCTTCCAGGACGGTGACCATGATCAGGCCCCTTCTCTTGCTGACTGTTGCCCTTCTCTCGAGCCCGGCACTGCACGCGCAACAGATCCAGCGCCAATTGGGCGACTTCGACTTCAAGCTCGGCACCACGCCCTCGCGCAGCATGGCCCAGGGGCTCATCTCGCCGAGCGCGGTGGGCGCCTTCCACGGCGGCCTCGACCTCAGCCACCCCAGCGGTTGGTATCTCGGCCAGTACGCGCCGAGCATGGGCCTGACGCCCGACTCCACCCTGCGCCTGGACAGCTACACCGGCTACAAGCATCACTTCGACAGCACCCTGGGCTATGAAATGGGCCTGATCCACTACAGCCAGCCGAACATCGCAGGCCCCGACAGCTACGCCCTGTACGGCGGCATCTCGGTGCTGGGCAGCCGCTTTGGCGGCGCCTGGCGCGACAATCCGGGCAACCGCACCGGCACGCTGTTCGCCGACTTCGGCCAGTTGCCGCTGTTCGATGTCGACCTCACCGTCAAGCTCGCCCACCACCGCCTGGGCACGCCTTTCACGATTGGCGACGGCAGCCAGATCAACGGGTTTTCCGACTGGTCGCTGGAGCTGTCGCGGCCATGGCTGGGCATCGACCTGAATCTGATCTACAGCAACTCCGACCTCAGCGGCAGTGGTTGTGACGCCTATGCCGGCATCAACACCTACTGCCAAAGCATGGTCACCCTGAAAGCCCAGCGCAGCTTCTTCTGATGTGGCCTCAGCATGCTCCCGGACCGCCTGAACGCCGACCTGACCTCGCTGACGGTGCATGCCTTGGGTTTTGTGAGGTGTTCGGATGTGTTCGCCGTGAAATGCTCAGCGCCTATGAGATCGAGCGCCGCCCGCGCGGCGCATCGCGGATAAATCCGCTCCTACATTTGTTGCAACGTGCCGAACCTGTTACGCCATGGTTGCCAGCCTTGGCGCATGTCTTGAGCCGTGCAAACCGCTGACAACCATGGCCTCACAGGCATGGCCACGTTGCAACAAATGTGGGAGCGGATTTATCCGCGATGCGCCGCGCGGGCGGCGCTCGATCTCATAGGCGCTGAAGATCCCCAGCCAAACACATGAGCAACCACCCAGGTGTCAAGCTACGACCGTACCCTTGAGTGGCACGTATCAAGCCTCCGGCATCAACGTCGCAATCAACGCCCGCACCGTCCCCGGCAATGCCTCCAGTTCACGCACCAGGATGCTGCGCTCACGCACCGCCCAGGGTTCATCCAGGCTGATGGTCACCAGCTCCATGGTCTGGCTGTGCCGCAGCGCTGCCGACTCGGGGATGATGCCGATGCCCACCCCTGCCTCCACCAGCCGGCAGATCGCCTCGAAGCTCGATAGCTGGATGCGCAGCGACAGGTTCAACCCCATGCGTTCCACATGGTCCCGCAGGAAGCTCAGCAAGGTGCTGCCGTCGTGCAGGCCGATATGCTGGAAGTCCAGGGTCTGCTTCAGGGTCACCCGCTTGCGATCTGCCAGTTCATGCCCCGCCGGGACGATCAGCACCAGGCGGTCAGTGCTGAAGTGCATCACTTGCAAGCCGCTGGCCTCAACCGGCCCGGCGATGATGCCCATGTCGCTGCTGCCATCGAGCACACCGCGCACGATGTCGCGCGACAGGCGCTCCTGCAGGTCGACCGTCACCCCGGGGCGCTTGGCCATGAAGCCGGCCAGTACTTCGGGCAAGAACTCGGTGACTGCCGTGGTGTTGGCGAAGATGCGAATGTGGCCGGCCAGGTCGGTGCCGAACTGGGTGAACTCGGCTTTCAGGTAGTCGACCTGGCGCATGATCAGGCGGGCATGCATCAGCAGCTGGTGCCCGGCCGGGGTCAACTCGACGCCGCGACTGTCGCGGTACAGCAGGCGTGTATCGAGCTGGGCCTCCAATGCCTTGATCCGTGCGCTGGCGGCGGCCGGCGACAGAAACGCCCGGCGTGCACCCTGGGTCAGGCTCGGCGATTCGCCGATGTGGATGAAAAGCCGCAGGTCTGCCAGGTCGAAATGCATGGGAAGCTCCGGTCGTGGCGAAGGCGTTCAGCATACCTGAACGCTGCCTTATACAAATGCAAATTCACAGAATGCCAGGGCCCTCGCATGATCGGCGCATAACAACAAATGCAGAGGCCCCTGGTTATGACTGCTTCCCACCCTCCCATCGACTACAGCGCCTGGATCGGCCGCACCGAAGAGGCCGTCGATGAGCTCAGCCGCAACCTGCTCAAGCGCATCGCCGCCACCTTCGGCGAAAGCGCCCCCGCCGTCGGCCAACCGCTGCCTCCGCTGTGGATGTGGTGCTTCTTTCAGGAGCCGATGGCCGAAGCGCAGCTGGGCACCGGCGGCCACCCGGCACGCGGCGGCTTCCTGCCCCCGGCCGACAACCGTAACCGCATGTGGGCCGGCGGCAGGGTCGAGTTCATCGCCCCGCTCACCGTCGGCGCCGAAGCCCATCGCCTGTCGACCATCCTGCACATCGAAGAAAAGCACGGTCGTACCGGCGCGCTGCTGTTCGTCACCGTGCGCCACGACTACTCGCAACACGGCCAGCTGTGCGTGCGCGAGGAACAGGACATCGTCTACCGCGAAGCCAATCCGCCCAAGCTTGAAAGCGCCCCAGCCGAGGTGCCAGCCGACTGGAGCGAAGCGGTCACACCGACGCCCACCCTGCTGTTCCGCTACTCCGCCGTGACCTTCAACGGCCATCGCATCCACTACGACTTCCCCTACGTCACTGAAACCGAAGGCTACGCCGGCCTGGTCGTGCACGGCCCGATGATCGCCACCTTGAACCTGCGTGCGTTCATCCGCGCCAACCCTGGCAAGCGCGTGCGCCATTTTGCCTACCGCGGCGTGCGCCCGCTGACTGTACCGACCCCCTTCGAAGTGGCCGGGCGCATCAGCGCACCCGGCCAGGCCCAGCTGTGGGCCGGCAATGCGGCCGGCGTGGCGCAGAGCGCCGACGTGCTTTTCGACTGATACCAGACAGAGAACACCCCCATGCATACGTACGACAGCGATGACCTCAACGCCATCCGCGAAGGCGTGCGCGCCTTGTGCGCCGAGTTCGACGCCAGCTACTGGCGCAAGATCGATGAAGAAAAGGGCTTCCCCGAGGCCTTCGTCAAGGCCATGACCGAGGCCGGCTGGCTGTCGGCGATGATCCCGGAAGAATACGGCGGCTCGGGCCTGGGCCTGGCCGAGGCGTCGGTGATCCTCGAAGAGGTGAACGCCTGCGGTGGCAACTCCGGCACCGTTCACGGGCAGATGTACAACATGTTCACCCTGCTGCGCCACGGCAGCGAAGAACAGAAGCGCCACTACCTGCCCAGGCTCGCCAGCGGCGAACTGCGCCTGCAGTCGATGGGCGTGACCGAACCCACCACCGGCACCGACACCACCAAGATCAAGACCACCGCCGTGCGCCAGGGCGACAAGTACGTGATCAACGGCCAGAAGGTGTGGATCTCGCGCATCCAGCACTCGGACCTGATGATCCTGCTGGCGCGCACCACGCCCTTGCCGGAGGTGAAGAAAAAGTCCGAAGGCATGTCGATCTTCCTGGTCGACCTGCGCCAGGCCATCGGCAACGGCCTGACGGTGCAACCCATCGCCAACATGGTCAACCACGAGACCAACGAGCTGTTCTTCGACAACCTCGAATTGCCGGCCAGCAGCCTGATCGGTGAAGAAGGCAAAGGCTTCCGCTACATCCTCGATGGCCTCAATGCCGAGCGCACGCTTATCGCCGCCGAGTGCATCGGCGATGGCCGCTGGTTCATCGAAAAAGCCAGCGCCTACGCCCGTGACCGCGTGGTGTTCGGCCGCCCGATCGGGCAGAACCAGGGCGTGCAGTTCCCTATCGCCGAAGCCCATATCGAGATCGAGGCCGCCGACCTGATGCGCTGGCGCGCCTGCGCCGAGTACGACAGCGGGCAGAACGCCGGGGCCAGCGCCAACATGGCCAAGTACCTGGCGGCCAAGGCCTCGTGGGAGGCGGCCAATGCCTGCCTGCAGACCCACGGCGGCTTCGGCTTTGCCTGCGAATACGACGTCGAGCGCAAGTTCCGCGAAACCCGCCTGTACCAGGTGGCGCCGATCTCCACCAACCTGATCCTGTCCTACGTGGCCGAGCATCTGCTCGAACTGCCACGCAGCTTCTGAGGGCCTGAGCATGCAAGCTACCCAAGCCCTGGCGGAATTCCTCGCCGACCTGCAATACGCACAAGTCCCCAGCCACGTGCTCGACCGCACCGAAGACCTGTTCCTCGACTGGCTCGGCTCGGCCCTGGCCAGCCAGGGTGCGCACCCGATCCCGCTGTTCGAGCGCTACGCCGAGCGCATGGGCCCCGCCCAAGGCAGCGCCCGCGTGCTGACCAGCGGGCGCAGTTCATCGCCCTACTTCGCCGCCCTGGTCAACGGCGCCGCCTCGCATCTTGTAGAGCAGGACGACCTGCACAACAGCTCGGTGCTGCACCCGGCCACGGTGGTGTTCTCCGCTGTGCTGGCGGCGGCACAGGACCTCGGCAAGTCCGGCCAGGAGCTGCTGCTGGCCAGCGTCGCCGGCTATGAGGCGGGCATCCGCATCGGCGAGTTCCTCGGCCGTTCGCACTACCGCATCTTCCACACCACGGCCACCGTCGGCACCCTGGCCGCTGCCGTGGGTGTGGGCAAGCTGCTGGGCTTCGACAAGGAACAGTTCATCAACCTGCTCGGCAGCGCCGGCACCCAGGCCGCCGGGCTCTGGGCATTCCTCCGCGATGCGGCCGACTCCAAGCAACTGCACACCGCCAAGGCCGCCGCCGATGGCCTGCTCGCCGCCTACCTGACCGCCGATGGCCTGAGCGGCGCGCGCAATATTCTCGAAGGTGACCAGGGACTGGCTGCCGGGATGTCCAGCGATGCCGACCCGGCGCGCCTGAGCGACCGCCTGGGCACGCGCTGGGCGCTGGCGGAAACTTCGTTCAAGTTCCACGCTTCTTGCCGCCATACCCATCCCGCCGCCGATGCACTGTTGCAGCTGATGCAACGTGAAGGCCTGAGCCATGAGCAGATCGCCAAGGTGGTCACCCGCGTGCACCAGGGTGCCATCGATGTGCTGGGCCGGGTCACCACGCCAACCACCGTGCACCAGGCCAAGTTCTCCATGGGCACCGTACTCGGGCTGATCGCCGTGCACGGCAGCGCGCAGCTCATCGAATTCCGCGACCTGGCGCTGACAGATCCACGGGTCGCCAGCTTCCGCGAAAAAGTGCAGATGCAACTGGACCCTGAAGTGGATGCTGCCTACCCGGCCCGTTGGCTGGGCCGAGTCGAGGTCACGTGCAGCGATGGCCGCCGCTTCTACGCCGCCATCGATGAGCCCAAGGGCGACCCCGGCAACACCCTTTCCCGCCCGGAGCTGGAAGCCAAGTTCCAGCGCCTGCTGGCCTATTCCGGCGCCCGCAGCCCGGCCCAGGGCCAGGCCCTGATCGAGCAGGTCTGGCAATTGCGCGATGCACGCTCGCTGGCCGCACTGCACTGATGACGAGGTGACTCCATGACCCAAACTGCACCCCGCCCGCTGGACGGCATCACCGTCGTCAGCCTGGAACATGCCATCGCCGCACCCTTCTGCACCCGCCAGCTGGCCGACCTGGGCGCCCGTGTGATCAAGGTCGAACGGCCCGGCAGCGGCGACTTTGCCCGCGGCTACGACCAACGCGTCGACGGCCTGGCCTCGCACTTCGTATGGACCAACCGCTCCAAGGAAAGCCTGACCCTCGATCTCAAGCAGCAGGCCGCCGACGGCATCCTCGATGCCCTGCTGGCCAAGGCCGACGTGCTCGTGCAAAACCTCGCGCCCGGCGCCGCCGCCCGCATGGGCCTGTCGTTCGAGGCCTTGCACGCGCGCTTCCCACGGCTGGTCGTCTGCGACATTTCCGGCTACGGCGCAGGCGGCCCGTATGAAAAGAAGAAGGCCTACGACCTGCTGATCCAGAGCGAGGGCGGCTTTCTGTCGGTGACTGGCGGCCCCGGCGACGAGGAAATGGCCAAGGCCGGCTGCTCGATCGCCGACATCGCCGCCGGCATGTATGCCTACACCGGTGTGCTGTCGGCGCTGCTGCTGCGCGACAAGACCGGCCTGGGCAGCCGCATCGACGTATCGATGCTCGAGAGCCTGGTGGAATGGATGGGCTACCCGATGTACTACGCCTACAACGGCGCGCCGCCACCGCCGCGCGCGGGTGCATCGCACTCGACCATCTACCCCTACGGGCCGTTCCCCACCGGCGGTGGCGGCACGATCATGCTCGGCCTGCAGAACGAGCGGGAATGGGCGCTGTTCTGCGAGAAGGTACTGCTCGACCCGGCGCTGGCGAGCGATGAGCGCTTCAACGCCAATTTCAAGCGCTCGGAGCACCGCGAGGTGCTGCGCCAGCTCATCGTCGAGCGCTTTGCCGCGCTGCCACTCGACGAGGTGGTAGCGCGCCTGGAGCAGGCGCAGATTGCCAATGCCCGGGTCAACGACATGCACGGCGTGTGGCAGCACCCACAACTGCAGGCCCGCGACAGCTGGCGTGAAGTGGACAGCCCGGCTGGCAAGCTGCCGTCGCTGCTGCCACCGGGGCGCAATGCCGCCTTCACCCCACGCATGGACGCCGTGCCGGCGCTGGGCCAGCACACCGCGAGCATCCTCGCCGAGCTGGGCCTGAGCGCCGAACAGCGCGCCAGCCTGGCCGCAGGAGGCGTGGTATGAACACGGTACGCTCCGCCCTGTTCGTGCCCGGCAGCCGGCCTGAACGTTTTGCCAAGGCCCTGGCGGCGGGTGCCGATGTGGTGATCGTCGACTTCGAGGATGCCGTGGAGGAGCCGCTGAAACAGCAGGCTCGCGACCACCTGGCGGCCTTCCTGCAGGTCACGCCGCAGGCCTCGGTATGGGTGCGGGTAAATGCACCGCAGCATCAGCAGCACGCCAGCGACCTGGCCTTCTGCGCGCAGCAGCCTGGGGTCGCCGGGCTGCTGTTGCCCAAGGTGGAGAACGCGACTCAAGTCGCGCTGGCCTGGCGCGGCGGCAAGCCCGTGTGGCCCATCATCGAGAGCGCCAAGGGCCTGCTGGCACTGGCCCGGATTGCCGCAGCTGAAGGCGTCGAGCGCTTGTCGTTCGGCAGCCTCGACCTGGCCCTGGACCTGGGGTTGAACACCGAGAGCGAGGCGGCCCGGCAGTTTCTCGACCAGGCGCGCATGGCGGTGCAGCTGCATTCGCGGGGGGCCGACCTGCTGCCGCCACTGGATGGGGTGTTCCCGGCCATCGCCGATACACAGGGGCTTCAACGGGCCATGCGGCATGCCTATGACATGGGCTATGGCGGCGCCTTGTGCATTCATCCGCAGCAGGTGCCGGTGATTCATGCTGCGTTGGCGCCGAGCGCCGAAGAGCTGGCGTGGGCGCGGCGGGTGCTGGCGGCGAGCAAGGCGGCCAACGGCGCCGGGGCATTCCAGCTGGAGGGGCAGATGGTCGATGCGCCGGTGGTGTTGCGGGCGCGGCGGTTACTCAGCCAGCAAAGCGGTTAAGGCTGCTGGCCTCTTCGCGGGTGAACCCGCGAAGAGGCCGGTACAGGTCACAGTGTTAAGCAAACCCGAACGCTGCCTTACACAAATGCTGATTCTCCACACGCAAGCCGTTGGTCCATCTTTACCCTCACTCCTCCTACAACAATAAATCAGAGGTGACACCGATGTTGAAGCTGACCCAGGCGCTGTGCTGCGCCGCCGCAATGTCCATGGCAGCCCTGGCCCAGGCCGCCGACCCCATCGTCATCAAGTTCGCCCACGTGGTTGCCGACAGCACACCCAAGGGTCAGGGCGCGCTGATGTTCCAGAAACTGGTCGCCGCCGACCCGCAGCTCAAGGACAAGGTCAAGGTCGAGGTCTACCCCAACTCGTCGCTGTTTGGCGATGGCAAGGAAATGGAAGCCCTGCTGCTCGGCGACGTACAGATGCTGGCGCCTTCGCTGGCCAAGTTCGAGCACTACAACAAACAGGTGCAGATCTTCGACCTGCCGTTCCTGTTCAATGACCTGGCCGCCGTCGATCGCTTCCAGCAAGGCCCCCAAGGCAAGGCGCTGCTGACGTCGATGGAGGACAAGGGCATCCGTGGCCTGGCCTATTGGCACAACGGCCTGAAACAACTGTCGGCGAACAAGAAGGTGATCCTGCCCAAGGACGCCCGTGGCCTGAAATTCCGCGTGCAGGCCTCCAGTGTGCTTGAAGAGCAGTTCAAGGCGATCCGCGCCAACCCGCGCAAGATGAGCTTCGCCGAGGTCTATCAGGGCCTGCAGACCGGCACCGTCAACGGAACCGAGAACACCTGGTCCAACTACGAGAGCCAGAAGGTCAACGAAGTGCAGCCCTTCTTCACCGAGACCAACCACGGCCTGATCGACTACATGGTGATCACCAACGCCAAGTTCTGGAACAGCCTGCCTGAGGACGTGCGCGGCGAGCTGCAAGCGATCATGGACGAGGTCACCGTCGAGGTGAACAAGCAGGCCGAAGCGCTCAACCAGACGTCGCGGCAGAAGATCATCGACGCCAAGACCAGCGAGATCGACCCGCTCACCGCCGAGCAACGCCAGCAATGGCGTGAGGCCATGCGCCCGGTATGGGAGAAGTTCTCCGACCAGATCGGCGCCGAGCTGATCAAGGCCGCCGACGACGCCAACAAGGCCTCCTGACCCTGCCTGTGCCCAATCCCGGCCACCTGCTGCACAGGTGGCCTGCCCTGTGTCTGTCTGGAGAATCCTTATGCAATCGCTCAGGCGTGTCTGGGAGCACTTCGAGGAAGGCATGATCGCCTTTCTCCTGGCGGCCATGACCCTGGTGACCTTCCTCTACGTGGCGCTGAACAACCTCTACACGATGTTCTACAGCCTCAGTGACCACTGGGCCTTCGCCAGCGACCTGCTGCTCGGCATCGGCGACCACCTGATGGCCTATGCCCAGGACATGACCTGGAGCATCGCCCTGACCAAGGCCCTGTTCGGCTGGCTGATCTTCTTCGGTATTTCCTATGGCTTGCGCACTGCCGGCCACCTCGGTGTCGACGTGCTGGTGCGGCGCACGCCCAAGCCGGTGCAACGAGTGCTGGCGATGATCGCCTGCGCCTGCTGCCTGGCCTATGCCGGGCTGTTCCTGGTGGCGAGCATCAAGTGGGTGAGCGCAGTGCTGGTGGCCGGCATCGGCGCCGAAGACCTCGACCGCTACGGCATCAAGGTCGGCCATATCGCGCTGATCGTGCCGCTGGGCTTTGCCCTGGTGATCGTGCGTTACCTGGAAATCCTCTACCGCCTGTTCACCCACCGCCAGTACGGCCTGGGCCTGGCCGACGAGGCCGCCGAAGCCAGCAAGCTGGCCAACCCCGGTGAGGAGCACCACTGATGACGGTAATCTGCCTGTTCCTGCTGCTGTTCGTGTTCATGTTCCTCGGCGTGCCGATCGCCATCTCCCTGGGCCTGTCGGGGGCGCTGTCGATCCTGATGTTCAGCCAGGACTCGCTCAGCTCGCTGGCGATCAAGCTGTTCGAGACCTCCGACAGCTACACCTTCCTGGCCATCCCGTTCTTCCTGCTGTCGGGGGCGTTCATGACCACCGGTGGCGTGGCCCAACGCCTGATCGACTTTGCCAACGCCTGCGTCGGGCATATCCGGGGTGGCCTGGCGATTGCCGCAGTGCTGGCGTGCATGCTGTTCGCGGCGTTGTCGGGGTCGTCGCCAGCCACCGTGGCCGCCGTCGGCTCGATTGCCGTGGCCGGCATGGTGCGCTCGGGCTACCCACGCGAGTTCGGTGCCGGGATCATCTGCAACGCCGGCACCCTGGGCATCCTGATCCCACCGTCGATCGTCATGGTGGTGTACTCGGCGGCCACCGAGACGTCGGTGGGCAAGCTGTTCATGGCAGGCGTGGTGCCTGGCATCTTGCTCGGCGTATTCCTGATGATCACCATCTACATCGTCGCCCGCATCAAGAAACTGCCGGCACAACCGCGGGCCAGCTTCGCCGAATGGCTGAGCACCGCCCGGCGCGCATTCTGGGGGCTGTTGCTGCTGGTGATCATCCTCGGCGGCATCTACAGCGGCATGTTCACCCCCACCGAAGCGGCGGCCGTGGCGGCGGTGTACTCGGCCTTCATCGCGCTGTTCGTATACAAGGACATGCGCCTGCGTGACTGCCCGAAGGTGCTGCTGGAGTCGGGCCGGCTGACCATCATGCTGCTGTTCATCATCGCCAACGCCATGCTTTTCGCCCATGTGCTGACCACCGAGCAGATCCCCCAGCAGATCACCCAATGGGTGATGTCCGAGGGGCTGACGCCGATCGGCTTCCTGATCATGGTCAACATCGTGCTGCTGGTGGCCGGCAGCTTCATGGAGCCATCGGCGATCATCCTGATCCTGGCGCCGATCTTCTTCCCGATCGCGATGAAACTGGGCATCGACCCGATTCACCTGGGCATCGTGATGGTGGTGAACATGGAGATCGGCCTGGTGCACCCGCCGGTAGGGCTTAACCTGTTCGTCACCTCGGCGGTGACCGGGTTGACCCTGGGGCAGACGATTCGTGCGGCGCTGCCGTGGCTGTCGATTCTGCTGTTGTTCCTGGTGCTGGTGACCTATGTGCCGTTCATCTCGCTGGCGCTGCCAGAGTGGTTGGGCATGCCGTAGCCATCGATTTCAAATGATGCTCCTGTGGGAGCGGGTTTACCCGCGAACACCGGCATAGCCGGTGCCATGCACCACGGTGTCATCTTCGCGGGTGAACCCGCTCCCACAGGGGGTGTGCAAGCGTTGAGTCTGAGTCAGATCCCACCCCCGGCCAGCAGCTGCGACATCACCCCGGCCAGGTCCTTGACCATCACATCCGCCGTCTGCTTGTGCACGATGACAATCTCGTAGCTGTCCACCTCCGGCAACCCTTGTGCCTGCCCCAGCACCCGGTGCTCGCCGGTTGCCGCTCGCGGTGGCAGCAGGCTGATGCCCATGCCGTCGGCCACCGCCGCCTGGATGCCGCTGAGGCTGGAACTGGTGAAGCTGATGCGCCAGCGCCGGCCCATGCCTTCGATGGCACTGATCATGTCCTCGCGGTACAGCCCGCGTGGCGGGAAGGTCACCAGTGGAACCGGGTCAAGCTCGAACGCCGGCATGCGCGCACTGTCGATCCACTGCAGGCGCTCAGGCCAGCAGGCTACACCCTCGCGGCTGTTGCGCCGCTGCTTGAGCAGCACCAGGTCGAGCTCGCCATTGTCATAGGCCTGGCTGAGGTCGCGGCACAGGCCGCTGGTGACTTCCAGCTTGACCTGCGGGTGCAGGCGGCTGAATGCCGACAGCGCGTTGGTGGTGCGCCCGCCGACAAAATCCTCGGGTACACCCAGACGCACGGTGACCCCGACCATTGCCCCAGCCAGGGCTTCGAGCATCTGGTCGTTCAGCGCCAGCATGTGCCGGGCATAACCGAGCAAGGTCTGCCCGGCGTCGGTCGGCAACACGTCACGGTTGCCGCGCACCAACAGGCGGTGGCCAACCATGTCTTCGAGGCGGCGCACCTTCTGGCTGATGGTCGACTGGGTCGAGTGCAGGCGTGCAGCGGCAGTGGTGAAACTGCCGCAATCGGCCACTACGACAATGGCGCGCAACAGATCGAGGTCGAACAGGGCTCTATTCGATTTAACGCTGATGGACATCTTGGTATTCGGCGAATGAATGACAAGACTGACTTCTACCACGCCACTTCTGGCCCGGCAACGCGCTAGTCACCCAGCGCCACACCTTCTCGCCGTGGATCGGCACCACCGGCCCAACCTTGGCCGCTGCGCTGGATGATCTGCAGGCCACTGGTCATGGTCATCGGCGTGACCTCGTGGCCCCACGCAGCCAACTGGCGGATCAACGCCGGGCTGAACAGCCCGGCTTCCACTTCAGTGCCGGCATTGCGGCTGCCGAAATTAGGCAGGTCGGCCGCCTGTTGCGGATCGAGATGCCAGTCCAGCAGGCCAATCAGCGCCTTGTTCACGTAGCCGATGATCTGCGAACCGCCAGGGGAACCGAGGCTCGCCACCAGTTCGCCTGAGGCACGCGAGAACACCAACGTTGGCGCCATCGCCGACAGTGGGCGCTTGCCGGGCTGCACCCGGTTGGCTACTGGCTTGCCATTTTCCGCAGGCACGAACGAAAAGTCGGTCAGGTGGTTGTTGAGCAAGAAGCCACCGACCATCAGGTGCGAACCGAAGGCGGACTCCACCGACGTGGTCATGGCCAGGGCCTGCCCGCGGTCATCGACGGCAGACAGGTGCGAGGTGGAAATCCGCAGCGGTGAGCGGTCGGGCGCCAGGGCCAGGTTGGCACCCTGCGGTGTGCCCGGGCGGGCGTGCTTCATGCTGTATTCGCCGACCTGCCTGGCGCGTTCGGCGAGGTAGGCCGGGTCGAGCAATGACTTGACCGGCACCGGCACGTAATCGCTGTCGGCCAGGTACTGGGCACGGTCGGCGTAGGCCAGGCGCTCGGCTTCAGCCATCAGGTGAACGGCCTGCGGCGCGGGTTCGAGGCCTGCTACCGACGGCACCTGGCGTGGCGGCAGCCTGGCCAGGTCGCGCTGCGCCGAGGCCTGCTGCAGGGCGTCGAGAACGCCCAGGGTCTGCAACACGGTCACCCCGCCGGACGACGGCGGCGGCATGCCGCAAATGTTCCAGGCCTTGTATGGGCCACAGACCGGCTCGCGCTCCTTGGCCTGGTAATGCTGCAAATCCTCGAGTGACAACTGCCCGGCATTGGTGTGGTGACGCACTTGCGCCACCATGGCTTCGGCAATCTCCCCCCGGTAGAACGCCTCCACGCCATGCTCTGCAATGCGTTCGAAGGTCTGCGCGAGTGCAGGGTTACGCAGGATCGTACCGACTGCCAGCGGCTCGCCCCGGTCATCCAGGAAGTAGCGTGCCATGGCCGGCGAGCGGGCAATGAAGGGGTCGCCGGCCACCAGCGTATGCAGCCGTTCAGAGACCGCGAAACCCTTGCGCGCCAGGGCGATGGCCGGCGCGAACAAGTCCCTCCACGGCAGTCTGCCGTGCTGGTCATGGGCCAGTTTCAGCGCCCGCAGCACGCCCGGCACACCCACCGAGCGCCCGCCGATCTGCGCGGCACGAAACGGCATGGGCGAGCCATCCGCTTGCAGGAACAACCTTTCCGTCACCCCTGCCGGTGCGGCTTCGCGGCCATCGAAGGCCTGCACGCGCTGGCCATCCCAATAGAGGATGAACGCGCCGCCACCAATGCCGCTGGACTGCGGCTCGACCAAGGTCAGCACCATCTGCATGGCGATCGCCGCATCGATGGCGCTGCCACCGGCACGCAGCATTGCCCGCCCGGCTTCACTGGCCAGCGGGTTGGCGGCCGCGACCATGTGCCGGCTGGCGTGCACCGGCTGCAGGCCGCCGCGGTAGCCGGATTCCAGTTCAGGTGGCGTGGGCAGCAGCTGGTCGGCCCAGGTTGCGGTACCGGCGGTGGCCAGGCAAAGGGCGGTTATCAGATGATTGAGGAATGGCGGGTGGCGGAACATTCGGGCTGCGTCCTTTCGGGTGTTCGCCGGCAGTGGGGGTGCGCCCTTGAAATCAAGGGCAGCCCACGTGGCGCTTGATCTTACGAGCGCCAGCTCTCTTTCGCCACCCCGAGCGCCCCTAGACCACCTCTTCGTACGGCAAACCCACATAGTTCTCGGCGATGTTCACCAGCCCCGCCGGCGATGTCAGGAAATACTCGCGATCAGCCTCCTGCATCTTCTGGTCCCAGGCATCCTTATGCTCGCCAAAGTCATGCAGCAACTGGGTCATGAACCAGCTGAAACGCTCGCCCTTCCACACCCGGCGCAGGGCCAGCGGCGAGTATTGCTCCAGCAAGTCGGTGCGCCCCTCGCGGTACACCTTGACCAGGATCCGGTACAGGTAATTGACGTCGGACGCCGCCAGGTTCAAGCCCTTGGCGCCAGTCGGCGGGACAATGTGCGCGGCATCGCCGACCAGGAACAGACGGCCGTACTGCATCGGTTCGACCACCAGGCTACGCAGTGGCGCGATACTCTTTTCCAGCGCAGGCCCGATGACCAGTTGCTGTGCAACGTCTTCGGGCAGGCGCGCCTTGAGCTCGTTCCAGAAGCGCTCGTCGGACCAGTCTTCCACCCGCTCGTCCAGAGGCACCTGCAGGTAGTAGCGGCTGCGGGTCTGCGAGCGCTGGCTGCACAGCGAAAAACCTCGTTGGTGGTGGGCGTAGATCAGTTCATGGTTGACCGGTGGGGTATCGGACAGCATGCCCAACCAGCCGAACGGATAGACCCGCTCGTACTCCTTGAGTACGCCTGCGGGGATGCTCTTGCGCGAGACGCCGTGAAAACCATCGCAACCGGCGATGTAGTCGCACTCCAGGCGGTGGGCCTTGCCGTCCTTCTCAAAAGTCACGTAGGGCCGTTCGCCCTTGAGTTCGTGCGGCTGCACGTTGCTGGCTGAATAGATGATCGGCGCGCCGCTGGCGTCTCGCGCCTGCATCAGGTCGCGGGTGACTTCGGTCTGGCCATAGACCATCACGGTCTTGCCGCCGGTCAGGCCCTTGAGGTCCAGGCGCTGACGACGGCCCGCGACCAGCAACTCGACGCCCTCGTGCACGAGGCCCTCACGGTCCATGCGTTCAGCTACGTCGGCTTCGCGCAGCAGGTCTACAGTGCCTTGTTCAAGCACCCCGGCGCGAATGCGGCCGAGGACGTATTCAGGGGTCTGGCGTTCGAGGATGACGGTGTCGATGCCCGCCTTGTGCAGCAACTGGCCGAGCAGCAGGCCGGAAGGGCCGGCCCCGATGATTGCAACCTGAGTGTTCATTGTTTTTATCTCGTTAGAGGGGGTGCCCTTGCATTTTTAATGGCAATAATCGCCAAATAAGTGTGCTATCCAATGCAAAAAATGCACTTTTAAAAAAACCGTTCGATTAACGGACAAGCGATCAAGCGATGAAATCCACCCTCCCCGGCGTGCCGCTGTTTCAGTTGTATGGCGAAAACCAGCACTGGCCCGGTACCGACCTGCTGCACTGCGAGTCGATTCCGGCCCGCAGCCGCTTGCACCACTGGGAAATCAAGCCGCACCAGCACGCCGAACTGTTCCAGTTGCTGTATGTGCAGCGCGGCGAGGCTCAGGTAGAAATCGAGGGCGTGCGCAGCGCCATCCTCGAAGCGGCGATCCAGGTGGTACCGCCGCTGACCGTGCATGGCTTTCGCTTCAGCGCCGATATCCAGGGCCATGTGCTGACCTTTGGCACCGCGCTGGTGGCCGACCTCGAACAGCGTCTGGGCGCACCACTGGGGGTACTGGCGAAAGCGGCGTGCTACCCGTTGGGCAAGGACCGCATCCAGCTGCGCGGCCTGATCGAAACGCTGCAAGAGGAATACCAGGGCAATGCCACTGCCCGTGCGGCCATGCTCGACGCGCTGGTGACCGCGCTGATGGTGTGGATCAGCCGCCGCCAGCAACTGGGCCAGGCCCCACGCAACCGGGATGAGCGTGACCGGCAGTTGTTGGGGCAGTACCTGCGCCTGGTGGAAGCGCATTACCGCGAACACCTGTCGGTAGAGGAATTCGCCGCACGCTTGAACATCTCCAGCCTGCAACTCAACCAATTGTGCCGGGCGCTGAGCGGGCAGACCGCGTTGCAGGTCATCCATCAACGCCTGTTGCTCGAGGCACGGCGCAACCTCATCTATACGCGCATGAGCATCGGCCAGCTTTCGGACAGCCTGGGCTTCAGCGACCCAACCTACTTCGCCCGCTTCTTCAAGCGCCTGAGCGGGCAGACGCCCAATGGTTACCGGCGTGCGGTACAGCCCGACTGATCTGCTTGACGTATACGTCAACCTGCCCTCAGGATACTGCCATACCCCACGCCGAGCCCAAGCATGAGCAGCCAGACCTACAGCATCTCCGACCTCTCCCGCGAACTGGACATCACCACCCGCGCCATCCGCTTCTACGAGGAACAAGGCCTGCTGAGCCCCGAGCGGCGTGGCCTGGAGCGCATCTATTCGGCCCGCGACAAGGTCAGCCTGAAGCTTATCCTGCGTGGCAAGCGCATCGGCTTCTCGCTGGCCGAATGCCGGGAGCTGATCGAGCTGTACGACCCCAGCAGCGGCAACCTCAAGCAGCTCCACAGCATGCTGGCGAAGATCGCCGAGCGTCGCGCCCAGCTCGAACAGCAGATGCTCGACATCCACCAGATGCAACTGGAACTGGACACCGCCCAGGAGCGCTGCGAACAAGCCCTGGCCGCCACCCTGAACAACAACGACAAACGCTGACAGGAACCCCACCATGCCCATGCCCGCAACAGTCCGCCTGGTCGAAGTCGGCCCCCGCGACGGCCTGCAGAACGAAGCCCAGCCCATCAGCGTCGCCGACAAGGTACGCCTGGTCGACGACCTGACCGACGCCGGGCTGAGCTATATCGAGGTCGGCAGCTTCGTTTCGCCCAAATGGGTGCCACAGATGGCAGGCTCTGCCGACGTGTTCGCCGGCATTCAGCAGCGCGCCGGTGTTACCTATGCCGCGCTGGCGCCGAACCTGCGCGGTTTCGAGGACGCCCTGGCAGCCGGGGTGAAGGAAGTGGCCGTGTTCGCCGCAGCTTCCGAGGCGTTCTCCCAGCGCAACATCAACTGCTCGATCAGCGAAAGCCTGCAGCGCTTCGAACCGATCATCGAAGCCGCGCGCAGCCACGGCGTGCGGGTGCGCGGTTACGTGTCCTGTGTGCTGGGCTGCCCTTATGAAGGCAAGGTCAGTGCCGAGCAGGTAGCCCCGGTCGCCAGGGCCCTGCACGACATGGGCTGCTACGAGGTATCGCTGGGTGACACCATCGGCACCGGCACGGCAGGTGACACCCGTCGGCTGTTCGAGGTGGTCTCGGCCGTGGTGCCCCGCACGCAAATGGCCGGCCACTTCCATGACACCTACGGCCAGGCCCTGGCCAACGTGTATGCCAGCCTGCTCGAAGGCATCAGCGTGTTCGACAGCTCGGTGGCCGGGCTGGGGGGCTGCCCTTATGCCAAGGGCGCTACCGGCAATATCGCCACCGAGGATGTGCTGTACCTGCTGCAGGGGCTGGGCATCGAGACCGGTATCGACCTCGACCGCCTGATCGCCGCCGGGCAGCGCATCAGCGCGGTGCTCGGCAGGGCCAATGGTTCGCGGGTGGCACGAGCGCGCAGCGCAGCATGAGCATCATGCAGGTGTCACATGAGTGTGGGTGAGTGTTACCTCCCCCACAGGTTCCAGCAAAAAATCGGGTAACAGGGAAACAAATCGACAGATTGTCAGGCTGCCCGATTTCGCCAAATTCAACTAACTCTTTGATTTTAAAGGATTTGCAAAAGTTGGCACGGCACCTGCTATAGCTTTGGTACAACAACAAGAAAAACGCGATAACCAATAAAAACAACATGTAACGGCTCTGACATAACAAGAACAACACGGCAGAGGCGCAGCAAGCAGATTTTTTTGGAGTCGACAGGCTTTTCAGGGGTTCGCCCCGCGGACTGACACAGAACAATAAAACTACCTCAAGGTAGCGGCAGTCAGCTTCGGATCCACCGGATGAAAGCAGGTCAGCGCTCAAAAAAATACGTTTGCTCTTGATCCCGGATGGGGGTCGCACGCGACACCAAGGCTAGCCTACAAAAACAACAAAAGGCCGGCCTCAATAATAAGAAAAGAGCAAGCAACAACGCTTTGAGGGGAGCTTCGGCTCCCCTCAGTGCTTCCTGCCCTCCTCCTCTTTCTGCTTCTCCTCGTCCTGCCCCTCGACCTTCTCCACCAGCAGCGGCATCGTGCCCAATACCAACAGCGCCAGCACCGTGCTGATCAGCGCCGTGGCCTCTCGCCCCATGCCTGCAGCAGTACCGATTGCCGCCGTCATCCAAAGCCCCGCAGCGGTAGTCAGGCCTTTCACGTGGCTGGGGTCCTGGCCGTTACCCTTGAGGATGGTGCCCGCACCGAGAAAGCCGATGCCGGCAACGATACCCTGGATCACCCGGCTCAGCGCCTGCCCATCGGCCCCCGCCATGCTGGGCGCGAGCACGAACAGCGCCGCGCCCAGGGAAACCAGCATGTGCGTACGCACCCCGGCGGACTTGCCTTTGTGTTCGCGCTCGAAGCCCAGCACGGCGCCAAGCAGTGCCGCCATCAGCAGCCGCACAAGGATCTGAATCACTTCGCGAACATCGGTGATATCGGCGAACTCGGCTTGAATGGCTTGCCAGATCAGCTCCATGGATGCCCTACCGGGTTGAAAATATGCTCCGCCTTTGCCCGCGAAGAGGCCGGCAAAGGCGCCTAACAAAGTTGACCCCTGCACGCACCGCAAAGTGCCCACCCGGCACTCCGATGCAGCATCCAGCCGCCGCCTGCGGTCACAAGCTGTAACCGCCACCGGAGGACCACACCATGCCCATCGAAGTCGACGCAAGCACCCAACGCTGCACCCTGATTGGCGACAAGCTGCGCATCGAAGGCAAAGGGCCCGAAATCGAGATCGTCACCGACGAACAACTGCGCATGTCCGTGGCCATTCTCGCCGGCGAGCGCTTCCCGATCACCGAAGCCGAAGCCGACGCGCTGACCGTGGCAGGTGCGGTAGATAGCCGCAGGCACCTCAAGGCCAGCACCCCAGGTTCTGTAATCTAAGGCGTCGGACACACTTCGCAGCAATCTGATATGGTTTTTATTGCCTGACCTGAGCCTGTGCTGAAAACAGTTCGGGGGCCATAGTGCTCGTGCCTGATCGAGGCCGTAAGAGCACCGACGCCATGACCGAACGTATCCCAGCCATTCAGATTGCCGCCACGGGCATCCACACCCGCAGTTTCACCGGCCTGTACCGCACGCTGCGCATTGCCTTCGCTGGCGCGCTGTTCGTGCTGTTCTTTGGCACCGCCTGGCTCGACTGGAACGGTCGCCAGGCCGTGCTATGGGACTTGGCCGAGAGCAAGTTCCACATCTTCGGCGCCACCTTCTGGCCGCAGGATTTCATCCTCCTTTCGGCCCTGTTGATCATCTGTGCCTTCGGCCTGTTCGCCATCACGGTCTACGCCGGCCGGGTGTGGTGCGGTTACAGCTGCCCACAAAGCATCTGGACCTGGCTATTCATGTGGTGCGAAAAGGTTACCGAAGGCGACCGCAACCAGCGCATCAAGCTGGCCGCCGCGCCGTGGAGCCTGGACAAACTGGCCCGGCGCACGCTCAAGCACAGCCTGTGGCTGGCCATCGGCGTGCTCACCGGGCTGACCTTCGTCGGTTACTTCACCCCGATCCGCCCCCTGGCCCATGAACTGCTCACCCTGCAACTGGGCGGCGTGGCGCTGTTCTGGGTGCTGTTCTTCACGGCGGCCACCTATATCAATGCCGGCTGGCTGCGCGAGGCGGTGTGCCTGCACATGTGCCCTTATGCACGCTTCCAGAGTGTGATGTTCGACCAGGACACCCTGGCCGTGGCCTACGACCCGCGTCGCGGCGAATCCCGTGGCCCACGCAAGAAAGGCAGCGATCCCCGTGCCCAGGGGCTGGGTAATTGCATCGATTGCACCTTGTGCGTGCAGGTGTGCCCCACGGGCATCGATATCCGCGATGGCCTGCAGATGGCCTGCATCGGTTGCGCCGCTTGTATCGATGCCTGCGACAACGTGATGGACAAGATGGGTTACAGCCGCGGCCTGATCGGTTACAAGTCCGAACATAGCCTGCAAGGCGGCACCACCTGCTGGCTGCGCCCACGGTTGTTGGGTTACGCCGCGGCCCTGCTGCTGATGGTCGGCGCCCTGGTTGCGGCCCTGCAGATGCGCCCGATGGTGTCGCTGGACGTGATCAAGGACCGCGGCCTGTTCCGCGAAAACGCCCGAGGCCAGATCGAGAACATCTACCTGCTCAAGGTCATCAACAAGACCGCGCAACCGCAGCGCTACCACCTGCGCCTGCTCGATGCCGAGGGTTTCGAACTGCATGGCACCACCGAACTCAGTATCCCGGCCGGGGAAATGAGCGAGATGCCGGTGTCGGTAGCCCTGCTGGCCGAGCGGCCGACCAGCAGTTCACAGGCACTGGCTTTCGAAATCCGCGACAGCGACCAGCCCGCCGTGCGCAGCGTGGCTCACAGCCGCTTCGTGGCACCACTGAACCGCTGATCCCTTACACTAACACTTCACCTTGCCTGCCGAGCCCCCATGAAACGCTACGAACGCTTCGCCGACGACATTGCCGAACTGATCCGCTCCGGGGTGCTCGGCCCAGGCCAGCGCGTACCTTCGGTGCGCTACGCCAGCCAGACCCACGGCGTCAGCCCGTCCACCGTGTTCCAGGCCTACTACCTGCTCGAGCGCCGTGGGCTGATCCGCGCACGGCCGCGCTCGGGCTACTTCGTCAATGCCCACGCCCCGCGCCAGTTCAGTGAACCCCAGGCGCTGGAGCCTGTCAGCGAATCGACCGAGGTCGATGTCAGCGGCCTGGTGTTCTCCATCCTCGACTCGATCAAGGATCCCGCCACCGTACCGTTCGGCTCGGCCTTCCCCAGCCCCGAGCTGTTCCCGCTGCAGCGCCTGTCACGCTCGCTGGCCAGTGCCAGCCGGGCCATGGACCCACGCATGGTGGTCACCGACCTGTCGCCGGGCAACCCGCAACTGCGCCGCCAGATTGCCTTGCGCTACATGGTCGGCGGGCTGATGCTGCCGATGGAAGAACTGCTGATCACCAATGGCGCGCTCGAAGCCTTGAACCTGTGCCTGCAGGCGGTCACCGAGCCCGGCGACCTGGTGGCGATCGAGGCGCCGGCCTTCTATGCCTGCCTGCAAGTGCTGGAGCGGCTCAAGCTCAAGGCCGTTGAAATCCCGGTGCACCCGCGCGAGGGCATGGACCTGGCGGTGCTGGCCCAGACCCTCGACAAGCACCCGGTCAAAGCGGTGTGGTGCATGACCAATTTCCAGAACCCGGTCGGCGCAAGCATGCCCGAAGCGAAGAAGCAGGCGCTGGTCGAGTTGCTGAGCCGCCACCAGGTGCCGCTGATCGAAGACGATGTCTACGCCGAGCTGTATTACTCGCAGCAAGCCCCCAAACCGGCCAAAGCCTTCGACAGCCAAGGCCTGGTGATGCATTGCGGCTCGTTCAGCAAAAGCCTGGCGCCGGGTTATCGCATCGGCTGGGTCGCGGCCGGGCGCTTCGCACAGAAGATCGAGCGGCTGAAGCTGATGACCTCGTTGTGCGCCTCGATGCCGACCCAGGCGGCCATCGCCGATTACCTGCAGCACGGCGGCTACGACCGTCACCTGCGCAAGTTGCGCTACGCCCTTGAGGGTCAGCAGGCCAACATGCTGGCAGCGATCGCCCGTCATTTCCCGGCGCAGACCCGCGTCAGCCAGCCTTCCGGCGGCTATTTCCTGTGGCTTGAGCTGCCCGAGCAGATGGATGCGCTGAAACTGTTCCACATGGCCCTGGCCCAAGGCATCAGCATCGCACCGGGGCCGATCTTTTCGCCTACCCGGCGCTTTGGCAACTGCATACGCCTGAACTACGGTTCGCCCTGGAACGAGGCCGCCGAACGGGCCATGGAAACCCTGGGGCGTATCATCCGCTCGTTCTGAAGGAAGGCGTGAAAAACTGCGGCTATAGTTGGGCGACCCACACGCTGGATCGCCACGATGATGCCTGACGACTCGACGCCTTCCACACTGCAACTGCAGGCACGTATCGACCAGGCCCAGGCCAACAGCAGGCTGCTGGGCGAGCTGGTCGACCATAGTCAGGCCAACGTGTTCGCGGCTGATCGCAACTTCCGTCTGCTGGCGATCAACCGCACCGCGCAAGAGACCTTCAAGCGCCTGCGCGGCTTCGTACCAAAGGTGGGCGACTATATCCCACAGTTCATTGCCAACCAGCCCGACATCGTCAAATGGCTGGAGCCGGTATGGCCGCGCGTGCTGGCCGGCGAGGCGTTCACCGACACCATCGCCCTGGGCCCGCCCGACGCCCTGCGCCACTACGAAATCAGCTACAACACCCTGCGCGACGCCGAGCAGCAAATCCAGGGTGGTTACCTGTTCGCCTACGACATCAGCGCGCGTGTCGCTGAACAGGAGCGCGTGCGCAAGATCGAAGAAGCCCTGCGCCAATCGCAGAAAATGGAAGCCGTGGGCCAGCTGACTGGCGGCATTGCCCATGACTTCAACAACCTGCTCGGTGGCATCCTCGGTGCCCTGGAAATGGCCGAGCAACGCCAGGCTGAACAACGCTACCAGGACTCCACCCGGCTACTGGGCCTCGCCCGGCAAAACGCTCAACGGGCGGCCTCGCTGGTTCAGCGTCTGCTGGCGTTTTCGCGCCAGCAGACGCTGGTGCCGCAGGCGGTAGACGTGCAGCAGCTGGTGGCAGGCATGCATGAGCTGATCGCCAGCTCGCTTGATCCGCGCATCACCTTCATTGACCAGACCCTGGGCAACCAGTGGCGGGTGCGCATCGACCCGCACCAGCTGGAAAACGCATTGCTCAATCTGTGCATCAATGCCCGCGATGCCATGCCTCAGGGGGGCACGCTGCGCATTGCCAGTGAAAACACCTGGCTCGATGACCTGCAGGCACGCGCGTTGGACCTGCCCAGCGGTGCCTACCTGCATCTGAGTGTCTGCGACACCGGCGTTGGCATGTCCGCCGACGTCCTGCAAAGGGCGTTCGAGCCCTTCTTCACCACCAAACCACTGGGCCACGGTTCCGGCCTTGGCTTGTCGATCGTGTATGGTTTCGTGCGCCAGTCCGGCGGACAGTTGCGCATTGCCAGCGAACCGGAACAAGGCGCCTGCATCCACCTCTACCTGCCCCGTGCCGGCGGCGACGATACCGGACAACCCAGCGCGCAGCCACAAGCGCCAGAGCAGCAGGCTCACGCGACGCCCCGTGTAGTACTGCTGGTGGAGGACCAGGACACCCTGCGCCTGCTGATCAGCGAGATGCTCGAAGAACAGGGTCATGACGTCCACGCCTGCAGCGACGGCCGCCGCGCACTGGAAACCCTGGAAAAAGGCGTGCGTCCTGACCTGCTGATCACCGATATCGGCTTGCCGGGCGGTATCGATGGCTACCAGGTCGCGGCGGCCTGCCAGCAACTGCCTGGCGCCGTCGACGTCCTGTACATCACCGGCTATGCCAGCAATCGGGTCGATATCAGCCCCGACAAGCATTGCGCGGTCATGTACAAACCGTTCGCGCTGGCCACCCTCAACCAGCAAGTCGAGCAATTGCTGAAAAACCGGGGGGTGCCCCCTTAGGCCGCTATGCGGCCGCCTTGCGGGCAGGTAAAGTCTGGTCACTCATTTGTGCCGGACGTCGCCATGCCCCAACGCGAGCTGCTCGCACTGCGTCAGGAAATCGAAACCCTGCGCCAACGCAACGCACAGCTGGAAGCACAGCTGCTGCAGCACCACGAACATCAGGATGCAAGCATCTATCGTTTCCTGTTCGACACCATGGATGAAGGGTTCTGCGTCATCGAATTCTTCGACGGCCCCCATGGCCCGCTCAGCGACTATGTGCATGTCCTCGCCAACGCCGCCTACACCAAGCATGCCGGCATTCCCAACGTAGTCGGGCAGAAGCTGCGCGAGATGGTGCCCGACGAGGCGGACGACTGGGTCGCCCGCTACGGTGCGGTATTGCGCACGGGCGAGCCGCTGCAGTTCGAGCAGGAGCTGGTCGCCACCGGCCGTGTGCTGTCGGTGATCACCTTTCGTGTGGAGCCTGCCGAACGCCGCCAGGTCGCAGTGCTGTTCACCGATGTCACCGAGCGGCGCAAGGCCGAGGTGGCCCTGCAGCGGCTGAATGCCGAACTCGAACAGCGGGTCAGCGCAGCCTTGGCCGAACGCCGCCGGTTTGCCGAACTGGTCGAGAACAGTCTGCTCAATGTGCATGTGGTCGATACCCAGCTGCGCTGGCTGGCTGTCAACCGCCAGGCCAAACATGACTTCCACGCCTTGTATGGCCACACCCCCGAAGTCGGCGAATACCTGCCAGCGGTGCTGGCCAGCCACCCGGCGGACCATGACCTGATCATGCCGATGTGGCGCCGGGCGCTTGCGGGGGAGCGGTTCACCGAGATCGGCAGGTTCGGGCCACGCCACTATGAGCTGCGTTTCAACGCCCTGCGCGAGCATGACGGCAGCGTGCAAGGCGCTTATCTGTTTGCCTACGACATCACTGACCGGGTTGAAGAACAGCGGCGCCTGGCCGAGGCCGAGCAGGCGCTGCGCCAGGCGCAGAAAATGGAGGCCGTCGGCCAACTCAGCGGTGGCATCGCCCATGACTTCAATAACCTGCTGGGCGGCATCATCAATGCCCAGGAGCTGATGCAGCAGCGCCTGGGCCAGCAGCGTTACGCCGAGCTTGAGCCATTGCTGGCGCTGTCCAGCGGCTCGGCGCAAAAAGCGTCGGCCCTGGTACACCGGTTGCTGGCCTTCTCCCGCCAGCAGACCTTGCAACCGCGTTCGACCGACGTCGCGGCGCTGGTGCATGGCATGGAAGAACTGGTTCGCCGCACCATAGGCCCATCCATTACCTTGCACAGCCGCTTCCTGGCTCGGCCATGGCCGACCTTCATCGACCCGCCACAACTGGAAAGCGCCCTGCTCAACCTGTGCATCAATGCACGCGACGCCATGCCGGGCGGCGGCACCATCGACATCCAGGGTGACAATCTCACGCTCGACGACGAGCAGGCCCGTGCGCTGGAACTGGCCGCCGGGGACTACGTAAGGCTCAGTGTTGCCGACACCGGCTGCGGCATGACCGCAACCGTAGCGGCGCGCGCAATCGACCCGTTCTTTTCGACCAAACCCATGGGCCATGGGACGGGCCTGGGGCTGTCGATGACCTATGGTTTCGTGCGCCAGTCGGGTGGCCAGCTACGCCTGATTTCCTCGCCTGGCCAGGGCACACGGGTCGATCTGTACCTGCCACGTCACCCTGACCAGCCTGTTGCTGCGGCCCGGCCGGCAGAGCGCAAGACGCTGGCCAGCAGCGACTCGGGTGGGCAACGCATCGTCCTGGTGGAAGACCAGGCGGCGCTGCGGCTGGTGGTCGGCGAAGTGCTGGAAGAACTGGGCTACCAGGTCGAAGCCTTCGCCAATGGCACGGCCGCGCTGGCGCATATGCAGCAGTGCGCGCAACCCGACCTGTTGCTGAGTGATATCGGCCTGCCCGACGGCCCCAATGGCCGCCAGGTGGCGGAGCGTTGCCGGCAACTGTATCCGGACCTCAAGGTGCTGTTCATTACCGGCTACGACGCGAGCGCGGCACTCAGCGATGGCCAGTTGCTGCAGGGCACCAGCGTGCTGACCAAACCCTTCGAGCTTGAAGCGCTGGCCGAACGGGTCCGTCAGTTGCTGGCGGGTGAGCTGCCCTGACGGGGCAGCGTTCAGCGCCCGCCGCCGAGGTCGATGAAGCTGCCGGTGGAGTACGAGGCCTTCTCCGACAGCAGCCAGAGGATCGCCTCGGCCACTTCTTCAGGGCGGCCGCCGCGGCCCATGGGCAGGCCAGGTTCGAGCTTGGTCACGCGGTCTGGGTCACCGGACAGGGCATGGAAACCGGTATGGATGTAGCCCGGTCGTACACCGTTGACCCGCACGCCCTCGCCCGCCACTTCCTTGGCCAGGCCGATGGTGAAAGTATCCAGCGCGCCTTTGGAGGCGGCGTAGTCGACGTACTCGTTGGGTGAGCCCAGGCGCGCCGCGACCGAGGACACATTGACGATCGCCCCGCCAGCCCCCCCGTGGCGGCGGGCCATGCGCAGCAGCGCGTGCTTGGCACAGAGCATGGGGCCGACGACGTTGGTCTTCATCACCTTCAGCAGGCGAAACTCGGACATGGCCTCGACACGGCTTTGCTGGCCGATGGTGCCCGCGTTGTTGACCAGGGCGGTCACCGGGCCGAGTTCCTGGTCGACGCGGTGGAACAACTGGATCACCTCGTCTTCGACACTGGCGTCGGCGCGCACGGTGATGGCCTCGGCGCCAAGGGCGCGGACCTGTGCGAGGATGCCCTCGGCGGCCTGGTCGTCGGCGTGGTAGTTGATGCAGATGCGATAGCCCTCACGGGCGGCCTGCAGGGCGGTGGCGGCACCGATGCCACGGCTGGCACCGGTGATGACGATGACTTTCTCCATGGGACTGCCGATCGCTAGGAAAGAAGAGCTCGACAATAGGGGAAAAGGCATCACATTGGAATGACCCGCCTCAACCCAGCCATGGATACGCTCTTGCTCTTGCTCTTGCTCTTGCTCTTGCTCTTGCTTTGGCTTCTAAGCGCGCGGTAGTCCAGGCGACGCAGAGTGCGACTTCAGGAGGCCGAACGCAGGCGTCTGGAGGGCCAGGGTGCGTAGCACCCCTTCGGCGTAGCCGAAGGCGCGAGATGTAGACTTGCGCAGCAAGTCGTAGGCCGCGCGGGCCCGGAAGGCGCCGGAGTGAGGGGACCCCGGAGCGTAGCGTAGGGGCCGGATGATGGGAGCCGGGGTTTTTGGTTACTTTTTGCCCAGTCAAAAAGTGACCCGCCGTAAGGGCGGAAAGGTGACTATGCGTCGCCATCGCCAATAAATACAGTCGTCTAAATCAAAACCATTGCGTTTGTGCTTTTAGCTTTTAGCTTTTTGGGAAGTGGGCTTTCAATCCGATCAACATTCATTCGCCATGGTGGCGCTGAATCAGCTTTTCGCCTTTACGGCGACCTACTTTTTGACTGGGCAAAAAGTAGGCAAAAACCCCCGCTCCCATCATCCGGCCCCTACGCTTCGCTCCGGGGTCCCCTCACTCCGGCGCCTTCCGGGCCCGCGCGGCCTAC
>NZ_JBNNWD010000015.1:0-73143 GCF_050280885.1 Pseudomonas sp. NPDC086566 | reverse complement strand
AGGCTGACAACCATGGCGTAACAGGTTCGGCACGTTGCAACAAATGTAGGAGCGGATTTATCCGCGATGCGCCGCGCGGGCGGCGCTCGATCTCAAATCCCCCGCATGCATCAAGCCCTACACCCCCGCTACAACCCCAACCGCAACGCCTCCCCAACCCCCGCTCCCCGCCCATCGTCCGCCGCGCTGACCAGGGCAAAGTTGTACGCCCCATGCGACCAGTAACGCGCCTCCAGCTGCCCATCCACCCGTTGCCCTTGCGGCATGCGCTCATAACGATCACCCGGCGAGCGCAGGAACAGGCTGATGCGCTGGCCGTTGCGGTCCTGGAACACCAGCAGCGCCGCCGGCCCCTGTTCGTTGCTGAGCAACCGCGCGCCCACCGGCTGAAAACCGTAACCCTCCAGGTCCGGCAACTGCCCCACGCGGCTGAAATGCCGGCCCAGCCAGTCACGCAGTTGCGCCGGGTCACTGGCCTGGATATCCAGTGCCTCACTGCCGGCGAACAACCGATGGGCCTGCACCGCATCGGCCATCGGCAATTCATTGCTGGCCAAGGTCACCTGCCGCGCCTGCCAGCCACCCAGCCCGCCGACACCCATGGCCAGCAGCAACACCGCCGCCGAAGCCAGCCGTCGCTGCCGGCGCTGGCGCACCCGCTGTTGTACCTGACGCAGGTCGAGCGTGGCTGCTCCAGGCTGCTCGGCAAACCCTGCCAAGGCCGTACGCAGGCGCCGGGCATCGCTGCGCCAGGCCTCGACCCGCGCCGCTTGCTGTGGGTTGGCCGCCAGCCAGGCCTGCACCTCGGCGCGCCGCGCGGGCTCCAGGCGGTCGTCGATGTAGGCGTGCAGTTCGTCTTCACCAGGAATCAGGCGTGTCATTTGAGTCTCCGCAAAGCCGGCGGCTGGGGGTTGCCTTCAGTCAGTTCACGCAAGGCTGCACGGGCACGCGACAGGCGCGACATCACCGTGCCAATAGGGATTTCCAGGGCTGCCGCCGCTTCCTTGTAACTGAGCCCCTCGATGCTGACCAGCAAAAGCAAGGCCCGCTGTTCGGTCGACAGTTGGGCGAAGGCCTGCAAGTCGGCCTGGGCCAGGACGATGTCCTCGGTGTTATCACCCAGCGCTTCATGCTCCACCGCGCTGCGGCCGAACCACGACAGCCAGCGGGCATGCAAGCGCTCGCGGCGCTTGGCATCGAGAAACAGCCGATAAAGAATGGTAAACAGCCAGGCGCGCAGCGCCTCGGCTTGGCGTTGCTGGCCGCGGCGGCTCAAGGCACGCTCGACCGTGGCCTGGACCAGGTCATCGGCACTGCCGGGCTCACGGGTCAGCCACAGGGCAAAGCGGCGCAAGCGCTGCAACAGCTCACGCCATTGCTGTTCGTCCAGATCGTGCATGGTCAGGTACCGGGCGCTGGGGTTGTCAGTGTAGGGGCAGACGCCCGGCAAGAAAATTTATTCCCGCCGGGGGGAATAAGTTTTTCCCCAGGCCGTCGTACCGCCACCTTCACTGAACCGGATGACCACCATGAACTCACCCTTGCAAGGCCCCGCCAAAGCGCTGCGCCTGGCCGGCATCGGCGCCGTGATGCTGGCGCTGGGCGCCGGTTTCGCCTATGCCGCAGGCTGGATAGGCGGGCAGCAGCTGACGCCACAACGCATCATCGACACCTTCGAGGCCCAGGCCGGGCACTACCCAGGCTATCGCAAGAACCACGCCAAAGGCCTGTGCGTCAGTGGCTACTTCGAGCCCAGCGGCCAGGCCGCAACCTTGTCGACGGCACGGGCCTTCAGCCAGGCGCGGGTGCCGGTGATCGGCCGCTTCGCCATCGGCGGTGCCAACCCGTTCGCCCCGGACACCGGCATACCGGTGCGCAGCCTGGCGATCCAGCTGAGCACCGATGACGGCCAAGTCTGGCGTACCGGCATGAACAACCCGCCGGTGCTGGCGGTCAGCACACCGCAAGGCTTCTACGACCAGGTGCTGGCCGGCGCGCCAGACCCGGCCACTGGCAAGCCAGACCCGGCAAAGCTGCAGGCATTCTTCGCCGCCCACCCGGAAAGCGCGGCATTTCGCCAGTGGGCGGCCAACTACAAACCCAGCGACAGCTTCGCCAGCACCCAGTACCACAGCATCAATGCCTTCCGCCTGATTGACGCCCACGGCACGGCGCACCCGGTACGCTGGCAGCTGGAACCGCAAACACCCTTCACCGCCCTGCCCGGCCAGGTCGACGACAAACAGTTCCTCCAGCACGACCTGCAACAGCGCCTGGCCCAAGGGCCACTGCGCTGGACCCTGCGCCTGGTGCTGGCCGACCAGGGCGATGCGGTGGACGACCCGGCACGTCCCTGGCCGGCCGAACGCCGTAGCGTCGACGCCGGCACCCTGGTGGTCGAACAGGTCGACGCCCCCGAACAAGGCGCCTGCCGTGACCTGAACTTCGACCCGTTGATCCTGCCCGGTGGCATCGAACCGTCCGCCGACCCGATCCTCGCCGCCCGTTCGGCGGCCTATTCGGAATCCTTCAACCGCCGCAGCCGCGAGTCCCTCGGCGCAGGAGCACAGCGATGAAACCTGAAGTCTTCCACCCTTTGGCGCGCCTGGTGCACTGGCTGATGGCAATCCTGATCATCAGCATGCTGTTCATTGGCGTGAGCATGGTCGGCGACCTGTCAACGCGCCACCCGCTGCTGGTCGAACTGCACAAGGCCACAGGCCTGGCGTTGCTGTTACTGGTGATCGTGCGCATCGGCCTGCGCCTGAGCTTGCCACATCCGCCCTTGCCGGCCGACCTGCCTGCCTCGCAACGTGTTGCCGCAGGCGCCTCGCACCTGTTGCTCTACGCCCTGATGCTGGCCATGCCGCTGCTGGGCTGGGCGATGCTGTCGGCGGGCGGCTATCCACGCCCTCTGCAGCTGCCGGCGATCGCCCCGCACGACCTGCAGCTGTACGCCGTGCTGCGCCAGGCCCATGGCTGGGCCGGCTACCTGCTGTTCGGTACTGTGCTGGTGCATCTGGGCGCGGCCCTGATGCATGCGTGGGTGCGTCGGGACGGCGTGTTGCGTAGCATGTGGCCAGGCCACGGGCGGCGCAGCGAATGACAGGCTGACGCCGGGCGGGCTCGACCATGACCATTCTTACTCATCTCGACAGCTAGCTTGTCGACCTGCTCTGGACTGCCCGATGAACGCCGCAAAGGACCCTGCCGTGCTTGCCCCTGCCAATACCCTGGACATGCGCCCGCTGCTGCTGGCCAACATGGCCTGCACCATGTCGATGATGGCCTTCGTCGCGCTGATCGGGCCGATCTCGCGCCTGCTGGGCATGGCCACCTGGCAGGCAGGCGCGGCGGTAACGGTGGCCGGCGTGGTCTGGGTATTGCTCGCGCGCCCTTGGGGGCGATTGTCCGACCGCCTGGGGCGTCGCCGCATCCTGCTGATGGGCAGCGCTGGCTTCACCCTGGCCTACTGGCTACTGTGCCTGTTCGTCGAAGGTGCGCTGCGCTGGTTGCCCGGGGCGGGCCTGGCGTTCGTCGGGCTGATGCTGGCGCGCGGTTGCATCGGCGCCTTCTACGCTGCCATACCGGTGGGCTGCAATGCGCTGATCGCCGACCATGTCGAACCGCAGCGCCGGGCACGGGCCATGGCTTCACTGGGCGCGGCGAATGCCGTCGGCCTGGTGGTAGGGCCGGCGCTCGCAGCCGTGCTGGCCCAGCACAGCCTCAGCCTGCCGTTTCACATCATGTCGTTGCTGCCGGCCAGCGCCTTCCTGGTGTTGCTGTTCAAGCTCAAACCCCAGCCCCTCGCCCAGCATCATGCACCCAGCCCGGTTCGGCTCAGCGACGCCCGCCTGCGCCGGCCACTGCTGGTGGCGTTCAGCGCCATGCTCAGCGTCACGGTTTCGCAGATCGTCGTCGGCTTCTTCGCCCTCGACCGCCTGCAACTGGCACCGACCGATGCCGCGCAGGCTGCCGGTGTCGCGCTGACCACCGTCGGGGTGGCGCTGATCCTGTCGCAGGTGCTGCTGCGCCAGCTGGAGTGGCCGCCGTTGAAGATGATCCGCGTCGGTGCCAGCGTCTCGGCGCTGGGTTTCGCCGCTGGCGCGCTGGCCACCGCGGCGCCCTGGCTGTGGAGCTGCTATTTTGTTGCTGCGGCCGGCATGGGCTTTGTATTCCCGGCGTTTTCCGCGCTGGCAGCCAATGCCATGCAGGCCTCGGAACAAGGTGCCACCGCCGGCTCGATCGGCGCAGCCCAAGGCATGGGGGCGGTGATCGGCCCGTTGGCCGGAACGCTGGTCTACGCCCTGGACCCACGCCTGCCGTTCGTGGCGGTGGCACTGCTGTTGCTGCTTGTCGGGCTATGGCCGCTGCCACGTGACCAACGCGCCTGAAAGCACAGCGCGCAAGCGTGCAGAGTATGTTTTAATGCGTCGCTAATTATTTTAAACACCTCTGATTACAAGGCGGCTATGGACACGGGGACGCGACTCAAACTGGTGCGTGAACGCAACAACCTCTCCCAACGGGAACTGGCCCGCCGCAGCGGGTTGACCAATTCGACGATCTCGCAGATCGAACAGAACCGTGTCAGTCCATCGGTCAGCTCCCTGAAAAAACTCCTCGAAGGGATCCCCATGACCCTGGCCGAGTTCTTCAGTTTCGACGAACCGGTGCGCGAAGAGCGCTTCGTGTTCCGCGCCAGCGAGCAGCCGGACCTGGGCCGCAACGGCCTGCGCATGCTGCTGGTCGGTGCCAGCGTCGAGGCCCGCCAGATGCGCATGCTGCGTGAACTGTATGCCCCTGGCGCCGACTCCGGCGAACCGATCGTCCATGCCGAAGGCGAAGAATGTGGCCTGGTTACCCGTGGCACCGTGGAGCTGTGGGTCGATGGCCAGGTGAGCATCCTCAACTCGGGCGATGGCTACTACATCCCCACTACCCTGCCGCACAGCTTCAAGAACATTGGCCCGGACGAGGCAGAAATCATCAGCGCCAACACCCCGGCGAATTTCTGAGCCAGGTTTGGCCTCGCCCCGTGGCGAGGCCATCCAGCTTCAACGGCTCAACGCTTCTTCGACGAAATCCAGGCGATCCTGGCCGAAGAACATCTCCCCGTCGACAAAGCAGGTCGGCGCACCGAACACACCCCGTGCAACCGCTTCCTCGGTCACTCGCTTGAGTTCGGCCTTGACCTCGCCATCCGCCGCCAGCGCATGAAATGCCGCAGGGTCGAAGCCGGCCTGGCGCAGGGTTTCATCCAGTACCGCGGCATCACTCAAGTTGCGCCGGTGTTCCCACAGCCCCTTGAACAGCACGGCCAACAACGCGTCGAACTGCGCTGGCGCACGAAGCTGCATGCCAAGGGTGCCGCGCATCAGGGTCAGGGTGTTCACCGGGAACCCCGGCGGCAGCCCGAACGGCACGCCATAACGGCGGGCGTAACGGCCGAGATCGATGGACATGTAGCGGCCCTTGGCAGGGATCATCGCCGGTGATGCGTTGCCGGTGGCCTGGAACACCCCACCCAGCAGCATGGGCCGGTAGACCAGGGCCGCACCATGCCGGGCGCAAAGGGCAGGCAGCTGGGTCCAGGCCAGATAACTGGCCGGGCTGCCCAGGTCGAAGTAGAACTCCACAGTTTTGCTCATACGTCACGCTCCTTGCTCAGGCAGGCTTACCAACGCTCCATCCATGGACGCAGGTCCAGTTCGAAGGTCCAGGCATCCCGGGGCTGGGCATGCAAGAACCAGTAGCTGTCGGCGATGTGCGCCGGGTCGAGAATACCGTCCTGGTCCTTCAGCGCGTAGCGTTCAGGGAACGTGTCACGAATGAACGCGGTGTCGATGGCCCCATCCACCACCACGTGGGCCACGTGGATGTTGCGCGGGCCAAGCTCGCGCGCCATGCTCTGGGCCAAGGCGCGCAGGCCATGCTTGGCCCCGGCGAAGGCGGCGAAACCGGCAGCCCCACGCGTGCCTGCGGTGGCACCGGTGAAGAGGATCGTGCCGCGCTCACGGGTGACCATGCGCCGGGCCACGGCCTGGGCGGTGAGGAAGCCGGCGAAGCAGGCCATTTCCCAGATCTTGAAGTATTTGCGCGGGGTCTCCTCAAGGATGCTGCACGGCACGTTGGCGCCGATATTGAAGACAAAGGCTTCGATCGGGCCAATATCACGTTCGATGGTTTCGACCAGCTCGGCAACTTCCTCCTCTTTGCGCGCATCCGAGCCGAAACCATGGGCCTGGCCCCCTTCAGCGCGGATCTCGTCGATCAACGGCTGCAGCTTATCGGCCTGGCGGCGCGTGACACAGGCGACATAACCCTCACGTGCAAAGCGCTTGGCGATTGCACCGCCGGTGGCGTCCCCGGCGCCGATCACCAGCACCACTTTTTTTTGTTCTGCCATGCCTGACCCTTTTAGTGAATGATCGTTTAGTAAACGAACGCTATGTTATGCTCGCCCCATCGTCAAGCAGCGCGAAGAGGTCGTGCATGCGCTACTCCACCGAACACAAGCAGCAGACCCGCGAGAAGCTGCTGGCCAGCAGCGGCGCGCTGGCCAAGCGTGGCGGCTTTTCCAGTACCGGCGTGGCCGGGTTGATGAAGGCCATCGGCCTGACCGGCGGTGCCTTCTACAACCATTTCCCGTCCAAGGACGACCTGTTCACCGAGGTGGTCCGCCAAGAGCTGTGCAACAGCCCGCTGGCCCGCCTGGCCAATCAGGGGGCCAGCCGCGAACGCCTGGCCCGTTGCCTGCAGCAGTACCTGAGCCTGGCACACCTGCACAATGCCGAGGGCGGCTGCCCGCTGCCACCGCTAGGGGTGGAAATCGCCCGCGCCGACCAGCCTGTGCGCGAAGAGGCCGAGCACTGGCTGGTCGCCTTGCATGGGGCATGGAGCGAAACCCTTGAAGACCCGGCGCTGGCCTGGGTGCTGATCAGCCAGTGTGTCGGCGCCCTGGTGGTTGGGCGCATGCTGGCCAGTGAGGAGGTGCAACAGCAGTTGCTCGATGCCAGCAAAGGCTTTGTCGACGGGGCATTGAATGAAGCCCGTTAGCCTGCTGCTGGGGCTGCTGCTGGCAGCGCCCGCCCTGGCCGAACAGGCCTGCCCGGCCGGGCAGTACCAGGTGTGTCTGATGGGCTGTTTCTGCGCGCCGATCGACCCCGGCCAGGCCGGGCAGATACTGCAGGATGTCGAGACCGTAGCGTCGAGCAGCCTGGCGTTTGCCTTGCAACAGGCGCGCGACGAGGCCACTGCCAGCGGCAGTCAACCGATCCCTTTGCACATCCGCGCACAACTGGAGCCCTGGTATGACTTTGCCGTACTCGATGCAGCGCGCTACCGGGTCGGCGACGAGCAGCAAGTCACGGCGGCCAACGCCATGCTGCAGAACCCGGACGTGAACGCGGTCACCCTGATCGACACCATCATCTTCCGTCACGCCAGCGATGCCGAGGACAACGTGGCCTTGTGGGCGCACGAGCTGAAGCATGTGCAGCAATATCAGCAGCTGGGCGTGAATGAGTTTGCCCGGCGTTATACGCGCAACTATGAAGAGCTGGAGGGTCCGGCCTACAAGATCGAGGCCGAGGTGGGCAAGGCATTGCGCGAGCGCAGTTCGGGGCAGGCTCGATGACCTGCACCGGCCTCTTCGCGGGTAAACCCGCTCCCACAGGACCTTCACCGGCCTCGAAAGCGGTGCAGTACTTGTAGGAGCGGGTTTACCCGCGAAGAGGCCAGTACAGGCAACATCTAGCGATCAGGACGAAGCGGTAGCGCCCTCACCCGCCTGCTCACGGCTGGCATAGCGCTGCGCCAGTACCGCACACACCATCAGCTGGATCTGGTGGAACAGCATCAGCGGCAGAATCATCGCGCCGATGCCGCTCCCCACGAACAGCACCTGGGCCATTGGCACGCCAGTGGCCAGGCTCTTCTTGGACCCGGCAAACAGGATGGTGATGCGGTCTTCCAGGTTGAAGCCCAGCAGCTTGCCCAGCAGGCGCGTACCGAACAGCACCACCGCCAGCAGGATGCCGCAGACGGCGAACAGCCCGGCCAGGTGCTGCGGCGAAACGGTGTGCCACAGGCCGGTGACCACGGCTTCGCTGAACGCGGTGTACACCACCAGCAGGATCGAACCCTGGTCGACGCTCTTCAGCCAGCGGGCATTCTTCTTGACCCACGCACCGATCCAGCGACGTGCAATCTGCCCGGCCACGAAAGGCACCAGCAACTGCAGCGTGATCTTCAATACGGCATCCAGCCCCGACCCCGTATCGCCACTGGCGCCCAACAGCATCATCACCAGCAGCGGCGTCAGGAAGATGCCGATCAGGCTGGAAGCCGCCGCGCTGCAGATGGCAGCCGGCACGTTGCCGCGGGCCAGCGAAGTGAAGGCGATGGCCGATTGCACGGTGGCTGGCAGCGCGCACAGGTACAGCACGCCAAGGTACAGCTCATTGCCCACCAGTGGCACGAACAGCGGCTTGAACGCCAGGCCCAGCAGCGGGAACATCACGAAGGTGCAGGAGAACACCAGCAGGTGCAGACGCCAATGACCAGCGCCGGCAATGATTGCCTCACGCGACAACTTGGCACCGTGCAGGAAGAACAGCAGGCCGATCGCCAGGTTGGTCAGCCAGCCGAAATACACCGCGCCGTCGCCCGAGCAAGGCAGCACGGTGGCGATCAGTACCACCCCGAGCAGGCACAAGGTGAAGTTGTCGAACAACATGCGCAAATACTTCATAACAGTTTCCATCTTGTCGTTGTGCAGGGCATGACGATAAGGTCCTGGGTTTTTTCCCGCTAACGCCGGAACCCCCATTGGTGTCGCTCAACGGACACGCCCACGAAAAGGACCCTTTGCATGCCACGCCTACGTCTAGCTCCACTGCTGATGCTGTTCGGCCTTGCCTCGGCGCACGCGGCCGAGCCGCTACAGGCCCAGGTCGACGAGGTCATCCGGCCGCTGATGAAACAACAGGACATCGCCGGCATGGCCGTGGCGGTCTATGCCAACGGCCGGGCCCACTACTTCAGCTATGGCGTGGCCAGCAAGGCCGACGGCAAGCCGGTGACCGCCGACACCCTGTTCGAGATCGGGTCACTGAGCAAGACCTACACCGCCACTCTCGTGGCGCTGGCCAGCGCCGAAGGCAAGCTCGACCTCCAGGCCCCTGCCCGGCGCTACCAGCCCGCGCTGGCCGGTTCGCCCCTGGGCGAGGCCAGCGTGCTTGAGCTGGGTGCCTACAGCGCCGACTGCCTGCCGTTGCAGTTCCCCGATGAAGTACAGACGCCCGAGCAGACCCTGACGTTCTTGCGCAACTGGAAGCCGCGCGCCGAGCATGGCACCCAGCGCTGCTATTCCAACCCGAGCCTAGGCCTGTTCGGCGACCTCGCGGCGCGTGCGCAACATACGCCATTCGCAACCGTCATGACCCAACACCTGCTACCGCAGATGGGCCTGCAGCACACCTACCTGCAGGTTCCGCAAACAGCGCAGGCGCTGTACGCGCAGGGTTATGACGCGCAGAACCGCCCGGTGCGCGTCAGCCCCGGCCCCTACGCCGACGAAGCCTACGGCATCAAGACCAGCGCCAGCGACCTGCTGCGCTACGTGCGCCTGCACATGCAGCCTGGCAAACTGCCGCCGGCACTGCGCAAGGCCACCGCCATCACCCAGGCCGGCTACTTCAAGGTGGGCGCCATGACCCAGGGCCTGGGCTGGGAGCGCTACCCGTACCCGGTCGCGCTGGACACGCTGGTCGATGGCAACAGCCCGCGGCTGATTCGTGAGCCCCAGGCCACCCAACGCCTGAACCCGGCGCTCCCGGCCCTGCCTGCAGCCTGGTACAACAAAACCGGGTCCACCAACGGTTTCGGCGTCTACGCCGCGTTCATCCCGTCCGAAGGCAAGGCCATTGTCCTGCTTGCAAACCGCAATTATCCCAACGAAGCCCGTGTGCGCGCGGCCTTCCAGATCCTCTCCAACCTCGACCGCTGAGTCGATTGCCAGACAATGCGACAAGAATGTAGTGCCAAAAAATATTCACTACAAAAGCATTGACGACGTTCATCAGCCTTGTGCATGATGAGGCCGTCTCCCTGATCGGGAGCGGTGGCAAGGGTGTTCCAGACGGCTTGCGCGGTAACGCAGGCCGTCCGTGGAGAGGGAATCTGTCCAAAAGGCAGCGTGAGAAAGCCCCTGTTGCGATGCTGCTGTAGCAGCCTTGGTAGTGCGCTACAACCTGTGGCGCCAACTGTGACAATCAACAACAAATAGGTGATGGGGGCTTTATGATGAACTTGAACGACAATCCGACTATCGACCAACTGGCCCAGCTGTTCGCGGTACGCAAGGACAGCCTTGACGACCACCTGCTGTGGGTCAGCCAGACCGGCGAGGTGCGCATCGACCGCCTGCCGCCGAACACGGTCGAAGATGAATTCGAAGCGCACCTGCCCAGCATGCGCGCCCGCTTCAAGGTCTACCGCCGTGGCCAGGGCTACGTCGGCAAGAAGGCCGCCGCCGACACCGAGTTCGTCGGCCGCGTGCTGCAGACCCTGCAACAAGAATGGCCCGCCGCCCGTGAGCGGCAGGCAGTCAAGGTGATCGATCCGCTGAACTGAGGGGTTGGCCACCACTTATGGAGCCCGGTCTGCATAGGCCGGGCTTTTTCATGCCCGCTGTCGTCGCTGCGGCATCGGTAACGCACCGATCGCCAGCGCCCGGGCCCGGTTCACCCCCCACACCAGCGCACGGGTCATGGTTTCGCCGGGCCGCGCCGGGTAGTACTCCTCCAGCAGTGCCCTGCCGTCCTGCCCGTAAAGCCCAAGGAACAGCTGCGTCGCGCCGAGCCGCGACAGGCGCACCTGGATATCCAGCGAAGTGCCGTCGCTGAGCACTTCGTCATGGCAGCGGCTATGCAGCTGTGCATCGGCCCACTGCCAATAGGTCTCGTCCCTGACTCGCATGGAAAATCAATCCTCCCTTTCCTGGATGCCGCGCCAGAAGACCACAACTGCGCCGCCGCCGCGAGAGCAACCCGCGGTTACCATGAGCGGGATCAAGCAACCGCAACAAAAACCCCGCCGTTGGGCGGGGATCTGTGAGCAGGTTCACCTTTTTGCAGGCCTATTTCCTGGCCGGCACCCTGGGTGTGAAGCGGCCCTTCTTGATGCGCTGCAGGTAGGCAGGCTTGAGGTCTTCCGATTCCTCCAGGGTCATATGGACGAAGCCCAGGCGAAACGCCGCCTGACCGCAACGCACCTGGCTGTTGATCGGAAATGCATCGTTGGTGTCTTCGAAAAAGGACTCGCTCATGCCCTATCTCCATTCAGTGGCGACCGCGTCAGCCAGCAATGGGCTGACCTGAAAAACGCGACCTGTGCCAGTGAGACTAGCCGGTCACAAGCAGACCGCCCGGACGAAACCTGCAGACCCGACCAGTGGCATTTGGCTACTTCAGCCGCACGGCAGTACCGGTGGCGAACACCACGACCATGCCGCCTTGCACCGACGGCATGCTGATCTCGAAGTCCACGCCCACCACTGCATCGGCTTGCAACTGCCGTGCCCGCGCCATGAGCTCTTCAGTGGCCTGCTCGCGGGCCTCACGCAGGGCGCTCTCCAGGGTTTGCGAACGGCCGCCGAAAAAATCGCGGAAACGTGTGAAGAAATCGCGCACGAAATTGATGCCCTGCACCGATTCGGAGCTGACCACGCCAAGGTACTCGGCGATCGGCCGGCCCTCGAGCTGGCTGGTGGTGGAAATGATCATGTTGCGCTCCTTGGCCTTGCAAAAAAGGCCAAGTCTAACAAATGCGCCGGTGGCTTCCGCTACTGCGCACTGGCCGCCCGCAAGCGCTGCCCCAGCTTTGGTCCGAACACATTGACCAGCAAACCAAGCATCACCAGCAATGCGCCCCAGCCCTGGGTAGCCGTCAGCCGCTCACCCAGCAACCAGGCTGACGAACTCAGGCCGATGACCGGCACCAGCAGCGAAAACGGTGCCACCTTGCCCGCCGGGTGGCGCGACAGCAGCTTGCCCCACAGGCTGTAGCCGATCATGGTGGCAACGAATGCGAGGTACGCCAGCGCCAGCACCGAGCTCCAGCCGATATTGGCCAGCGCATGGCCAATCCGCTCCGGCCCTTCCAGCCACCACGACAACGCCAGGAACGGCAGCGGAGGAATCAACCCGCCCCAGATCACCAGCGCCACCAGGTCCACCGAACCGAAGCGGCGGGTAATGATGTTGCCCATGCCCCACATGGCCCCGCCACACAAGGTCAGCAGCAGCGCCACCAGCGGTACATGGCCGCTGTCCTCGCTACCGATCAGCGCCAGCCCGCTGGCCGCCACTATCAGGCCGAGCACGCTGGCCAGACGCAACCGTTCACCGAGGAACAGCGCGGCGAAACCAAGCGTGAAGAACGCCTGCGACTGCAGAACCAGCGACGCCAGGCCCGGTGGCATGCCGCTGTACATGGCCTGGAACAGGAAGGCGAACTGGCCCAGGGAGATGGTCGCACCATAGGCGATCAGCCAGCCCCACGGCAGCTTCGGCCGCTTGACCAGCAGCACCGCCGGAAACGCAACCAGCAGAAAACGCAATGCCCCGAGCAGCATCGGCGGCAAGCCATCGAGGCCGACCTTGATGACCACGAAATTGACTCCCCAGGCGACAATCACCACCAGGGCGATCAGTAGGTCCTTGAGCGGCATTGCAGCTTCCTTCTTCCGGCGTTCTAGACATATTTCGTAACAGCATAAGGCCATTTTCCACACAGCGACCAGCACAGTTATGGCCAACCCTTGCGCTACAGATTGTCTGTTATGCCCGCAGTCTTCACTTGACCCTACTTGTATAGACATGCTGATATCAGGCAGACGCCATCCGAGCAGCACGCCGGCGATGACCCTCCCCTGACACAAAAACAATGAAGTGGAGCCCCTCAATGTCCCGCAAATCCGTGCTCGAACGGCGCTCTATCGACTACATCCCGGAAGCCGAGCGTCATGGCAAGCTGTACAGCCAGTTCACCCTCTGGCTCGGCGCCAACCTGCAAATTACCGCCATCGTCACTGGCGCACTGGCCGTGGTGCTGGGCGGCGACGTGTTCTGGTCGCTGATCGGCCTGCTGCTGGGCCAGCTGATCGGCGGCGCGGTCATGGCCTTGCATGCGGCCCAGGGCCCGCGCCTGGGCCTGCCGCAGATGATCTCAAGCCGCGTCCAGTTCGGTGTCTATGGCGCCGCCATCCCGATGGTGCTGGTGTGCCTGATGTACCTTGGCTTCACCGCTACCGGCACGGTACTGTCCGGGCAGGCCATCGGCCAGTTGCTGAGCGTCAGCGACAGCACCGGCATCTTGGTCTTCGCCTCGGTGATCGTGCTCGCCACCCTGGCCGGCTACCGGGTCATCCACTGGATCGGCCGGGTTGCCAGCGTGTTGGGCATCATTGCCTTCGTCTACCTGTTCAGCCGCATCCTGATGCTCGCCGACATTGGCCAGTTGCTGCAGAACCGTCACTTCAGCTGGGCCACCTTCCTGCTCGCGGTGTCGCTGGCGGCCTCCTGGCAGATCGCCTTCGGCCCCTACGTGGCAGACTACTCGCGCTACTTGCCGAGCAACACCTCGGCAGCGAAGACCTTCCTCGCTGCCGGCCTCGGTTCGGTCATCGGCGCCCAGGCATCGATGATGCTGGGCGTGTTCGCCGCAGCGATCGCCGGCGGGCAATTCAGTGGGCGTGAAGTGGCCTACATTGTCGGCCTCGGTGGTGCCGGCAGCACTGCCGCGCTGCTGTACTTCAGCATCGCGTTCGGCAAGGTGACGATCTCGACGCTGAATTCCTACGGCAGCTTCATGTGTATTGCCACCATCATCAGCGGCTTCCGGGGCCACCTGGCAATCAGCCGCTTGCAACGCCTGGTGTTCGTGCTGGCCATCGTCGGCGCCGCCACCCTGGTGGCCCTGCTCGGCCAGCATGCGTTCCTCAGTGCGTTCAAGTCGTTCATCCTGTTCCTGCTGACCTTCTTCGTGCCCTGGAGCGCGGTCAACCTGGTGGATTACTACTTCATCACCAAGGAGCGCTACGACATCCCTGCCCTGGCCGACCCGGAAGGCCGCTACGGCCGCTGGAACTGGCCTGGCATCAGCGTCTACACCCTCGGCGTGCTGGTGCAGATGCCGTTCATCGACACCAAGCTGTACACCGGCCCAATGGTCGCGCACCTGGGTGGCGTGGATGTGTCGTGGCTGATCGGGCTGGTGGTGCCGAGCGTGCTCTACTACTGCGTGGCGCGCCGGCGTGCCGCCGAGGCACCTGCCAGCCTGATCGTGCCGCAGGCGCACTGATTGCCGCTGAACGGGCGGCTGTCAGTCGCGATAGCCAGGGGCGACTCGCTCCAGCAATCGCAACAAAGCCGCCCATGCCAGTTGCAGCGCATCCGGATCGCTCAGCTCGCCCTCCTTCAGTGCCCGCATCGGCGCATTGAATTGCCGCTCGGTATGCGCGCACACCGCTTCCGGCGGCAACACTAGCTGCCCGGCGCTCTGCGCCGCCAGCTGGATCTCGCAAGCCTTCTCCAGGTAATACATCCGCAAGAACGCCTCGGCCACCGAGCGCCCGGTGGTCAGCAGGCCGTGGTTGCGCAGGATCATCACCGGCTTGTCGCCCAGGTCTGCCACCAGCCGCTGCTGCTCGTCCAGGTCCAGCGCGATGCCTTCATAGGCGTGGTAGGCGACCTTGCCATGGAACTCCATCGACATCTGGTTGACCGGCAGCAACCCGCACTCCAGCGCCGCCACCGCGCAACCGGCGCGGGTGTGCGTGTGCAGCACGCACTGGGCGTCCTCGCGGGCGGCATGGATGGCGCTGTGGATGACGAAGCCGGCCGGGTTGACCGGGTATTCGGTGGGCGCCACCGGGCGGCCTTGCAGGTCGATCTTCACCAGGCTCGAGGCGGTGATTTCATCGAACAGCAGGCCGTAGGGGTTGATCAGGAAATGATGCTCGGGGCCCGGCAGGCGCAGGGAGATATGGGTAAAGATCAGGTCCGACATGCGGAAGTGGGCAATCAGGCGATAGCAGGCAGCCAGTTGCTGGCGCAGGGTCTGTTCGGTGGTGTCCATTGTCGTTGTTCCTGTTGGCAGTTCGGGGCTGCAGGGCAGCCCCGACAAGCTACATCATTTACTGGCCCAGGCATTGAAGCGTTGCTCCAGCTCCTCGCCGTGATCGACCCAGAATTCCACATTCATCGCCAAGGCACCTTGCAGGTTCGCAGGCGAGGTCGGCACCCAGCTGGCCAGCGCCGGGTCAAGCCGGGCCGCCGCCTGGGTGTTGGTCGGTCCGTAGGGAATCTGCTGGACGTAACGCACCTGGGTATCCGCCTGGTTGGCATAGCTGATCAAGCGTTTCGCCTGCTCGACATGCTTCGAGCCCTTGATGATCGCCCAGTAGTCCATGCCATACAGGCTGCCGGGCCACACCACCGCCAGCGGGCTGCCTTGCTGCGCGGCCACGGCGATGCGGCCGCTGTAGGTCGAGGTCATCACCACGTCACCTGCGGTCAGCCACTGCGCCGGTTGCGCGCCGGCATCCCACCACTGGATATACGGCTTGAGCTCGGTGAGCTTGGCGAAAGCCCGCTCGACGCCTGCCGGGGTCGATAACACCTTGTAAACGTCATCGACCTTGACCCCATCGGCCAGCAAGGCGAACTCCAGGTTGTACACCGCGCGCTTGCGCAGGCCACGTTTGCCCGGGTACTTCTGCACGTTCCAGAAGTCGGCCCACGAGGTCGGTGCATGGGCCAGCTTGTCACGGTCGTAGGCGATCGCCACGCTCCATACCAGCGCCGCCGAGCCGCAATCCTGGGCGGCAGCGGGGATCAGTTCGGCGGTGTGCCCCAGGCGCTGCCAGTCGAGGTGCTCGTAGATGCCCTCGTCGCAGCCGCGCATCAGGTCCGGCCCCTCGATCTGCACCACGTCCCAGTCGACGTTGCCGGTATCGGCCATGACCTGGATGCGCGCCATCTCGCCGTTGTATTCGCTCTGGATCAACTGGCTGCCGTCCTGGGCACTGAAAGGCTGGAAGATCGCCACATCCTGGGCTTTCTGACCGGCGCCGCCATAGCCGACCACGACCATCTGCGGCGCCGCTTGCGCACTGCCCAGGCCCAAGGCCAGCAGCGCTGCGCAAAGGCCGGTACTGCGAGGAAATGCCTGCATCGAGTTGCCTCCTGTCGGTACCGCCGAGCGTTAGCTCGAAGGCCCGTTTGTTGTTGTAGTGAGGTCACGCGCCACGGCCGTGGCGGGGGAAAAGCTAGTCGGGCATCAGTAAAAAAACAAGTTGATTTTTTACTGGCGCTACACTTTCATGAGGAAAACAAGAACGACACTGCACCGGAGCCGCCCGCATGACGACCGCCTTCGCCCACCTGTTCGAACCCCTGCAGATCCGCGGCAAACGCCTGAAGAACCGCATCATGTCGACCGGCCACGACACCTGCCTGCCCACCGACAACCTGGTCAACGACAAGCTCATCGCTTACCAGCGCGCCCGTGCCGCCGGGGGTGTCGGCCTGATCGTGCTGCAGGTGGCCGGGGTGCATGACAGTGCCCGTTACACTTCGCATGTGCTGATGGCCACTGACGACGCCTGCATCGACGGCTACCGGCGCCTGGCCGAAGCCTGCCATGCCCACGGCACGGTGGTGCTGTCGCAACTGTTCCACCCGGGGCGAGAAATCATGGAATCGGCGGACGGTCTGCTGGCAGTGGCCTACTCGGCCTCGTCAGTGCCCAACGAACGCTTCCGGGTAATGCCACGGGCGCTGGACCAGGCGATGATCGACGAGATCGTCCAAGGCTACGCCAGCGCTGCGCGGCGCCTGCACCAGGCAGGGCTGGACGGTGTCGAGGTGGTGGCCAGCCATGGCTACTTGCCGGCGCAGTTCCTCAACCCGCGGGTCAATCAGCGCCACGACGGTTACAACGGCGCACTGGAACAGCGCCTGCGCTTCCTGCGGGAAGTGTTGGCAGCGGTCAGGGCGGCCACCGACGAGGAGTTCATCGTCGGCCTGCGCATCAGCGCAGACGAGCGCGACAGCGAGGGCCTCAGCGAGGACGAATCGCTTGCCGCCGCCCAGGCCCTGCAAGACCAGGTCGACTACCTGCACATCGTCGCCGGGACCTCGGCGTCGCTGGGGGGCGCCGTGCATATCGTGCCGCCCATGGCCATCGCCCCGGCCTACCTGGCACGCGAAGCCGCCACCTTCAAGCAGCACCTGCACATCCCGCTGTTCGTCACCGGGCGCATCAACCAGCCGCAGGAAGCCGAGCTGATCCTCGCGCGTGGCCAGGCCGACGTGTGTGGCATGACCCGCGCGCTGATCTGCGACCCACAAATGCCGGCCAAGACCGAGCACGGCAACGTCGAGGACGTGCGCGCCTGCATTGCCTGCAACCAGGCCTGCATTGGCCACTTCCACCGCGGCCTGCCGATCTCCTGTATCCAGCACCCCGAGACCGGGCGCGAATTGCAGTACCAGCACCCAGCCCCCGCTACTGCGCGCAAGCGCATCCTGGTGGCGGGCGGCGGCCCCGCAGGCATGAAGGCCGCAGCCGTGGCTGCCGCCCGCGGGCATGACGTCACGCTGTACGAAGCCAGTACACACCTCGGTGGCCAGATACAGCTTGCCCAACTGCTGCCACGGCGCAGCGAGTTCGGCGGCGCCAGCACCAACCTGCAGCGCGAGATGGAACTGGCCGGGGTACGCGTAGTACGTAATACGCGTGTTGACCGCACATTGGTCGAACGCGAACGCCCCGACCTGGTGATTGCCGCCACCGGCGCCACGCCCTACTGGCCCTCGTTCGAACGTAGCGGCGAGCTGCAGGTGGTGGACGCCTGGCAGGTCCTGCGCAATGAAGTCACCCTCGGCCGCTCGGTGCTGGTGATCGACTGGCGCTGCGACTGGATCGGCCCCGGCATCGCCGAGCGCCTGGTCCGCGAAGGCCACCAGGTGCACCTGGCGGTGAACGGCACCCACTGCGGCGAAACCCTGCCGCTGTACGTCCGTGACCAGATGGCCGGCGAACTGCACCGCCTGGGCATCCCGATCACACCCTATGCCCGCCTGTACGGGTGCGACGACAACACCGTCTACCTGCAGCACACCGCCAGCGGCCAACCGATGGTCTTCGACGGTATCGACACCCTGGTACTGTGCCTCGGCCACCAGCCTCAGGACACCCTGGCAACGGAACTGGCAGGCCTGGTGGAGGTACGGCGCATTGGCGACTGCCTGGCCCCGCGCACGGTCGAAGAGGCGATCCATGAGGGCCTGACAGTTGCCTGGGCACTCTGAGGCTGTCCATACTGCGGCTTTCCCGATGGACCGAAGCGCATGAGCCAGCAACCCCAGTTCCCGCCCGCCGCCGCAGACGGTGGCAGCGCGCCACAGTTCCTCGGTGGCCGCATCCGCGGCCTGCGCAAGCGCCGCGGCATGACCCTGGCGGAGCTGGCGGCGCACAGCGAGCTGACCGCCGGCTACATCAGCCAGCTGGAGCGCAACCTGTCATACCCGTCGATCCCGGCGCTGTTCAACATTGCCCGCAGCCTCGGCGTGACCATCCAGTGGTTCTTCGCCAGCGAAGCCACCACCGCACCCGAAGACCAGGGTTACGTGGTGCGGCGCAACAGCCGGTTGAGCGTGCATTACGAGGACGGCATCGTCGACCAGCTGTTGACTCCGCAACCCAACCGCCAGCTGGAGATGCTGCATTCGCGTTTTCCACCAGGCACTTACAGCCAGCAGAGCTACAGCCATGAAGGTGACGAAGCGGGCTATGTGCTCTCGGGCAGTTTCGAAGTGTGGGTGGGTGAACGCCACTTCCTGCTCGGTGAAGGCGACAGCTTCAGTTTCTCCAGCCAGGAGCCGCACCGCTACGGCAACCCTGGCGAGGTGGATGCCGTGGTGATCTGGGTCATCACCCCGCCCACATTTTGAAAGTCGCACGGCCGGCGCACCTTGCAGCTGACGCTTGCGCCCGTTGCATTTGCGCTTTTCTCCGAACCCATGGCATAGATGCAGGTCCACGTCCTCAGGTGGACGCTTTCGCGCTTTCCAAGGAGACCCCCTGCATGAGCAAGCCCACATATGTCCCGCCCAAGGTCTGGCGCAACGATGCCGCGTCTGGTGGCCAGTTCGCCAGTATCAACCGGCCGATCGCCGGGCCGACCCATGACAAGGACCTGCCCGTCGGCAAGCACCCGCTGCAGCTGTACTCCCTGGCCACCCCCAACGGTGTCAAGGTCACCATCCTGCTCGAAGAACTGCTCGCCCTGGGCCACAGCGGCGCCGAATACGACGCCTGGCTGATCCGCATCGGCGAGGGAGACCAGTTCTCCAGCGGCTTCGTCGAGGTCAACCCCAACTCGAAGATCCCCGCCCTGCTCGACCGCAGCGTCGAGCCGCCGGTGCGGGTGTTCGAGTCCGGTTCGATCCTGCTGCATCTGGCGGAGAAGTTCGGCGCCTTTCTGCCCAAGGCCCCGGCTGCACGCACCGAGAGCCTGAACTGGCTGTTCTGGCAGATGGGTGCCGCGCCTTACCTGGGCGGCGGCTTCGGCCACTTCTATGTGTACGCGCCGGAGAAAATCGAGTACGCGATCAACCGCTTCACCATGGAAGCCAAGCGCCAACTCGACGTGCTGGAGCGCCGCCTGGCGGTCAGCCGCTACCTCGGTGGTGACGAATACAGCATCGCCGACATCGCCGTGTGGCCGTGGTACGGCCAGCTGGTGCGCGGCAACCTGTATGGCGCGGCCGAATTCCTGGCGGTGGAGGACTACCCGCAGGTCAAGCGCTGGGCCGAGGAAATCGCCCAGCGCCCGGCCGTGCAGCGTGGTACCCGGGTCAACCGTACCTGGGGCGACGAAGCCAGCCAGGTGCCCGAGCGGCACTCGGCGGCCGACCTGGACTGAGGCGGACGGGGCCGCAGTGCGGCCCCGACAATGCCCCGTTGCAAAAAACCATTTCTGCCGCGCAAACCTCCCAGCCCTGATCCCTTCTTGTACACTCCTCGCACTAGCCCCAACCTGCACAAATTTTGGTGAAAGCATGATCGAGGTAACCGAGGTTTCCATTGCCGAGCTGCGCGACGCACTCGAAACGGGCCGCACGACGGCGGTAGAGCTGGTCAAGGCCTACCTGGCGCGCATCGACGCCTACGATGGAGCCGACACCGCCACCGCGTTGAACGCCGTAGTCGTACGCAACCCTGATGCGCTCAAGGAAGCCGAGGCCTCCGACGCCCGCCGCGCCAAGGGCCAGACCCTGAGCCCGCTGGACGGCATCCCCTACACCGCCAAGGACAGCTACCTGGTCAAGGGCCTGACCGCCGCCTCCGGCAGCCCGGCGTTCAAGGACCTGGTCGCCCAACGCGACGCCTTCACCATCGAGCGCCTGCGCGCCGCCGGTGCCGTGTGCCTGGGCAAGACCAACATGCCACCGATGGCCAATGGCGGCATGCAGCGTGGCGTCTACGGTCGCGCCGAAAGCCCGTACAACGCCAAGTACCTGACCGCCCCCTTCGCCTCCGGCTCGTCGAACGGTGCCGGTACCGCCACCGCCGCCAGCTTCAGCGCCTTCGGCCTGGCCGAAGAAACCTGGTCGAGCGGCCGCGGCCCTGCCTCGAACAATGGCCTGTGCGCCTACACCCCGTCGCGTGGCGTGATCTCGGTACGTGGCAACTGGCCGCTGACTCCGACCATGGACGTGGTGGTGCCGTATGCCCGAACCATGGCCGACCTGCTGGAAATCCTCGACGTGGTGGTTGCCGACGATGCCGACAAGCGCGGCGACCTGTGGCGCCTGCAGCCATGGGTACCGATCCCGGCTGCCTCCTCGGTGCGCCCGGCGTCCTACTTGGACCTGGCTGTCGATGCCAGCTCGCTCAAGGGCAAGCGTTTTGGCGTACCGCGCATGTACATCAATGCCGACGCCGAAGCCGGCACCTCGGAGAAGCCAGGCATCGGCGGCCCGACCGGCCAGCGCATCGTCACCCGCGACAGCGTCATCGCCCTGTGGCAACAGGCTCGCCAGGCTCTGGAAGCGGCTGGCGCCGAAGTGCTGGAAGTGGACTTCCCGCTGGTATCCAACTGCGAAGGCGACCGCCCGGGGGCGCCGACCGTCTACAACCGCGGCATCGTCAGCAAGGAATTCCTCCATGACGAGCTGTGGGAGCTGTCGGGCTGGGCCTTCGACGACTTCCTGCGGGCCAACGATGACCCCAAGCTCAACCGCCTGGCCGATGTCGACGGCCCGCAGATCTTCCCGCACGACCCGGGCACCCTGCCCAACCGTGAGGACGACCTGGCCGCTGGCATGGACGAATACGTCAACATGGCCAAGCGCGGCCTGAAGACCTGGGACCAGATCGAGACCCTGCCCGATGGCCTGCGCGGGCTGGAAAAAACCCGCAAGATCGACCTCGAAGACTGGATGGACGCGCAGGGCCTGGACGCCGTGCTGTTCCCGACCGTGGCCGATGTCGGCCCGGCCGATGCCGACGTCAACCCGGCCTCGGCCGACATCGCCTGGAGTAACGGCATCTGGGTCGCCAACGGCAACCTGGCGATCCGCCACCTGGGCGTGCCGACCGTGACCGTACCAATGGGTGTGATGGCCGATATCGGCATGCCGGTGGGGCTGACCTTTGCCGGCAAGGCGTATAGCGACAATGCGCTGCTGAGCTTTGCCGCGGCCTTTGAATCGACCGGTTCGCGCCGGATGGTACCGCCGCGTACCCCGCCGCTGGGCTGACCATCCTGGCCCCGGCGTCGACCTGCCGACGCTGGGGCCAGCTGATATGACAGGCGCAAAAAATGCCACGGCGAACTCATACCACCGGTCACCCTGTCATCAGAATATTCATTTCCTCCTGTACCACTGAACCCGCCGCTGCCGAATCATTTCACCTGCAACAACCGCCGCGCAGACGAAATACTCCATCCGCCCTTTCGATCTGCGGCAAGTGAAGGCACAATGCGGATCTTTTTTTTGGCCGGCCTGGCCGGGGGCCTTTAAATGATCAAGACGCCGTACTACCTCATCGACAAAACCAAGCTCCTGCGCAACATGGAGAAGATCGCCTACGTGCGTGAAAACTCCGGTGCCAAGGCGCTGCTCGCCCTCAAGTGCTTCGCCACCTGGTCGGTGTTCGACCTGATGCAGCAGTACATGGACGGCACCACCTCGTCCTCGCTGTTCGAGCTCAAGCTCGGCCGCCAGAAGTTCGCCGGCGAAACCCACGCCTACAGCGTGGCGTGGGCCGATGACGAAATCGAGGAAATGCTCGAGAACTGCGACAAGATCATCTTCAACTCGATCGGCCAGCTGCAGCGTTTCGCCGAACAGTCCGAAGGCAAGGTCCGCGGCCTGCGCGTCAACCCGCAGGTGAGCAGTTCCGACTACCTGCTGGCCGACCCGGCCCGCCCGTTCAGCCGCCTCGGCGAGTGGGACCCGGTGAAGATCGAACAGGTGATCGAACAGATCTCCGGCTTCATGTTCCACAACAACTGCGAGAACGGTGACTTCGGCCTGTTCGACAAGATGCTGACACACATCGAAGAGCGCTTCGGCCACCTGCTGCACAAGGTCGAGTGGGTCAGCCTGGGTGGCGGCATCCACTTCACCGGCGAAGGTTATGCCCTGGACGCCTTCTGCGCGCGCCTGAAAGCCTTCTCGGAAACATACGGCGTGCAGGTCTACCTGGAGCCGGGCGAAGCGGCCATCACCAACAGCGCCTCGCTGGAAGTGACCGTGCTCGACACCCTGTACAACGGCAAGAATCTGGCGGTGGTCGACAGCTCGATCGAAGCGCACCTGCTCGACCTGCTGATCTACCGCCTCAACGCCAAGATGGCCCCCAACGACGGCGAGCACACCTACATGGTCTGCGGCAAGTCGTGCCTGGCCGGTGACATCTTCGGCGAGTACCAATTCGATCGTCCGCTGGCCATCGGCGACCGTCTGTCGTTCATCGACACCGCCGGCTACACCATGGTCAAGAAAAACTGGTTCAACGGTCTGAAGATGCCATCGATCGTGGTCAAGCAGCTCGACGGCAGCGTCGAGGTGGTACGCGATTTCGGTTTCGAAGACTACGTTTCCAGCCTGTCGTAAGACCGGCTACCCAAGTAAGGAGCAACAGGTAAATTGAAGAAGAACGTTCTTATCATTGGTGCAGGAGGTGTCGCCAAGGTGGTGGCCCACAAGTGCGCGCAGCATAACGACGAACTGGGTCGTATCGCTATCGCGTCACGGAACATCTCCAAATGCCAGGCCATCATCGACAGCGTCAAGGCCAAGGGTAGCCTCAAGGTACCCGCCGACATCCAGGCCTTCTCGCTCAACGCCCTCGATGTCGAGGCGACCAAGGCACTGATCCGCGAGACCGAATCGCAGATCGTGATCAACGTCGGTTCCGCCTTCCTCAACATGTCGGTGCTGCGTGCCTGCATCGATACCGGTGTCGCCTACCTGGACACCGCCATCCACGAAGAGCCGGGCAAGATCTGCGAAACCCCGCCGTGGTACGGCAACTACGAGTGGAAACACCTCGAAGAGTGCCAACAAAAGAACATTACCGCCATTCTCGGCGTCGGTTTCGACCCGGGTGTGGTGAACAGCTACGCAAAACTCGCGCAGCAGCAATACTTCGACAGCATTGACTCGATCGACATTCTCGACGTCAACGCCGGTTCGCACGGCAAGTACTTTGCCACCAACTTCGACCCGGAAATCAACTTCCGCGAGTTTACCGGGCAAGTCTGGAGCTGGCAGAACAGCCAGTGGACCAGCAACACCATGTTCGAAGTCAAGCGTACCGACGACCTGCCGGTGGTCGGTTCGCAGAACCTGTACCTGACCGGTCACGACGAAGTTCATTCGATCTCGAAGAACCTCAACGTACCGAACGTGCGTTTCTGGATGAGCTTCGGCGAGCACTACATCAATGTGTTCACCGTGCTGAAGAATCTCGGCCTGCTCTCCGAGCAGCCGGTGAAGACGGCCGAAGGCCTGGAAGTGGTCCCGCTGAAAGTGGTCAAGGCCGTACTGCCTGACCCGGCCTCGCTGGCCCCGGGCTACACCGGCAAGACCTGCATCGGTGACCTGGTCAAGGGCACCAAGGACGGCAAGCCGCGTGAGGTGTTCATCTACAACGTGGCCGACCATGAAGAAGCCTACGCCGAGACCGACAGCCAGGGCATTTCCTACACCGCCGGTGTACCGCCAGTGGCTGCCGCCCTGCTGGTCGCCCGTGGCGAGTGGGATGCCAAGCGCATGGTCAACGTCGAGGAACTGCCGGCCGAGCCGTTCCTCAAGGCGCTGGACGTGATGGGCCTGCCGACCCGCGTGAAAGATGAAAATGGCGACCGTCCGTGGGACGCTGAAGCCTAAGCCGTAAACCAGAAGGGGCGCCAACATGGCGCCCCTTCTGCATTTGCAGGCCTGGCCTCTTCGCGGGCGTGCCCGCGAAGAGGCCTGCACAGAATAATGCCTACTTCCTGGCCTCCAGGATCAAATTGAACGGTGTCTGCGTCGCCCGCCGGAACCGTGTGAACCCCGCCTCCTCGAACACCGCCCGCAAGCGCGCCTCCCCCGCCTGAGCGCCCAACCCCAGCCCCACTTCCTGCGACAGCGAATTAGGCGTGCAGATGAACGTCGACGCCGCATAGAACAAGCGCCCGACCGGCGTCAGGTTGCCCTCCAGCGAATCCTCGGCGTAAGGCTCCACCAACATCACCGTGCCATCCGCCTTCAGTGCCCGGTAGGCATGCTTCGCTGCGCCCACGGGGTCGCCCATGTCATGCAGGCAATCGAAGAAGCACACCAGATCGTGGTCATGCCCCGGATAGTCCTTGGCCGACGCCTGCTGGAAGCTCACACGCCCCGCCAGCCCGGCCTCGCGCGCACGTTCACTGGCCGTGGCAACGGACGGTGCGTGGTAGTCGTAACCCGTGAAGCTGGAAGCCGGAAACGCCTGCGCCAGGACCAAAGTCGAGGCGCCATGGCCACAACCGACATCCGCCACCTTGGCCCCCGCCTGCAGCTTGGCTACCACGCCGTCTAACGCCGGCAGCCAGTCCGCCACGAGGAACGTGCGATAACCGGGCCTGAAGAACCGCTCGGTACCACTGAACATGCACGGGTGGTGGTCACCCCAGGCCAGCCCGCCGTCGCCGCGCATGGCCGCCACCAGTTTGTCCTTGTCATGGAACAGGGCAGCGATCACCGCCGCGCCACCCGCCATATAGGCTGGTGAATCTTCCAGGGCCAGGGTCATGGCCTGCTCTTCAGGCAGCACGAACGTGCCCTTGTCATGCACCATGTAGCCGGAGGCTGCCTGGGCGTTGAGCCACTCGCGCACCAGCCGTGGATGGCAGCCAGTCTTTGCCGCCAGTGCCTCGGGGCTGGTCGGCTGGCTATCGGCCATGGCCCGGTACAGCCCCAGTTCGTCGCCAAGGATGACATTGGCCAGGGTCGCCGCAGCGCCCATGTCACCCACCAGCTTGCCCATGAATTCGTGAAGCCTTGCCTCGTCCATGACCTGCCCTCCTCTGCAAGAAGGCCACCGTCGACGAGGGAAGTCCACTCCGGTGAGGCGGTGGTCGATTGGATGGTTGGCGCTCGCTACCTTGAGCGCGGCTGCGAGCCTTTCTAAGTCTAGTCGAGCCATGGCGCGGGTAGCGGGAGCAGCCGGGCCGGATTGCTTGCACCGCGCCGCGCTCAGGTAACAATTCCTAAACAACGATGTGACATTTTTTTTCAGCTTTCTAGCCATGGAGCTGTCAGATGAATGTCACGGTTTTCGGTACCGGCTATGTCGGCCTTACCCAGGCTGTATGCCTGGCTCAAGTGGGGCATTCGGTGTTGTGCATGGATATCAACGCCGAGCGAGTGGCGGCGCTCAGCGAGGGGCATTGCCCGATCTTCGAGCCCGGCCTTGCGCCCCTGCTGGAGAAGAACCTGGCCTGCGGCCGCCTGCGTTTCACCACCGACGCCGCTGAAGCGGTGCAGTACGCCAGGTTGCAGTTCATCGCCGTCGGCACCCCGCCACAGGTCGATGGCAACGCCGACACGCGCTATGTATTCAGCGTGATCGACAGCATCCTCGAACATGCCGATGACCCCAAGGTCATCGTCAACAAGTCCACCTCGCCGGTGGGCACGGTAGACCGCATCAAGGCGCGGATCAGCCAGGCGGTGGCCGACGCTGAACGCTACCAGGTGATCAGCAACCCCGAGTTCCTCAAGGAGGGCTCGGCGGTGGATGACTGCATGCGCCCGGACCGCATCATCATCGGCGGTGCCGAACCGGCCGAGGTCGAGTTGCTGCGGGAGCTGTACCAGCCGTTCAGCCGCAACCGCGAGAAAATCATGGTCATGGACGCGCGCAGCGCCGAGCTGACCAAGTACGCCGCCAACTGCATGCTGGCAACCAAGATTTCCTTCATCAATGAAATGGCCAACCTGGCCGAGCACCTGGGCGCCGACATCGAAATGGTCCGCCGCGGCATCGGCTCGGACCCGCGCATCGGCTACGACTTCATCTACCCCGGCTGCGGCTTCGGCGGCTCGTGCTTCCCCAAGGACCTGCAGGCGCTGTGCAGGGCAGCCGAGGCCAGAGGCTTCGACCCGCTGTTGCTCGGCGCAGTGGATGCCGTCAACCATCGGCAGAAGAGCCGGCTGTTCAGCAAGATCCAGCGCCACTACCCCGGTGGCCTGCACGGCAAGGTCTTCGCCGTGTGGGGGCTATCGTTCAAACCCAATACCGATGATATCCGCGAAGCCTCCAGCTTGGTGCTGCTCGAAGCCCTGTGGGCCGCCGGCGCCCGCGTGCAGGCCCACGACCCGCAAGCCATGGCAGAGATCCAGCGGCACTACGGCGCTCGCCCAGACCTGAAACTGGTGGCCTGCAAGGACGACGCCCTGCAGGGTGCCGATGCCCTGGTGATCGTCACCGAGTGGCAGGATTACCGGGTACTGAACCTGGACAAGGTCCCGCAGCAACTGGCTGACCGCGTGGTGTTCGACGGCCGCAACCTGTTCGAACCCGAGCACATGGCCGCCGCGGGCCTGACGTATTACGGCATTGGCCGTGGCCAGGTGAAACACGCATGCCCGTCCTGATCACCGGCGCCGCCGGATTCATTGGTTTCCACCTGGCGCGCCGGCTGTGCGAAGCCGGCATCGACGTGGTGGGCATCGATAACCTCAACGCCTACTACAGCGTCGAGCTCAAGCTGGCGCGCCTGCAACAGTTGCTCGCCTATTCCAATTTCCGCTTCCAGACGGTCGACATCGCCAACGCCGCCGACATGCAGCAACTGTTCGCCGGGCAGCCGTTCAGCGAAGTGATCCACCTGGCGGCGCAGGCGGGCGTGCGCTACTCACTGGACAACCCGGCAGTGTATGGGCAATCCAACCTGACCGGTTTTCTCAACCTGCTCGAAGCCTGCCGCCAGCACCCGCCGCGCCACCTGATCTACGCCTCCAGCAGTTCGGTGTATGGCGCCAACAGCAAACAGCCGTTCAGCGTCGAAGACCCGGTCGAGCAGCCGATTTCGCTGTACGCCGCGAGCAAGCGCGCCAATGAGCTGATGGCCCACAGTTATGCGCACCTGTACCAGCTGCCGATCACCGGCCTGCGCTTTTTCACCGTCTATGGCCCGTGGGGCCGCCCCGACATGGCGCTGTTCAAGTTCACCCGGGCGATGCTCGAAGGCCAGCCGATCGAACTCTACAACCATGGCCAGATGGCGCGCGACTTCACCTACATCGACGACATCGTCGAGAGCATCCTGCGCCTGCGCCAGAAGCCGCCTCGGCCTGATGCCGGGCAACCGCCCTGCCAGCTGTTCAACATCGGCCGAGGCCAGCCGGTGCGCCTGCTGGCGTTCGTCGAGTGCCTGGAGAACGCACTGGGCATCAAGGCCCGGCGCGAATACCTGCCGTTGCAGGCGGGTGACGTGCTGGAAACCTGGGCGGATGTGGACTCACTGACGCGCTGGATCGATTTTTCGCCGGGCACCTCACTGGAGCACGGAGTCGCCGCTTTCGTTGGTTGGTACCGGGACTTCTACCGGGTTTGACCACGCAATCCATACAAGAACACAGGTAGCCTCGATGACTGATCCCCTTGACCTCTCGGTACTGATCCCCGCCAAGAATGAGGTCGACAACCTGCCGGCGCTGCTGGCGGAAATCCGCACGGCGCTGGCCGCTGAAAACTATGAAGTGCTGGTAGTCGACGACGGCAGCACTGACCAGACGCTCAACAGGCTGAAACAGCTCAAGCAGCAAGGCTTCCCCCAGTTGCGCATGCTGCGCCACGACCGCTCGCTGGGCCAGAGCACCTCGATCTGGCACGCCGCCCAGGCTGCCCGTGGCCGCTGGCTGGCCACCCTTGACGGCGACGGGCAGAACGACCCGGCCGACATCCCCGGCATGCTCGCCCTGGTGCGCGGCAACCCAGACCTCGGCGGCGGCATCCAGCTGGTCGCCGGGCACCGCGTCAACCGCTGCGATACCGCCAGCAAGCGCTGGGCCTCGCGCTTTGCCAACGGCCTGCGCAGGCGCCTGCTCAAGGACGCCACGCCAGACACCGGCTGCGGCCTGAAACTGATCGACCGCGAAGCCTTCCTGCGCCTGCCCTATTTCGACCACATGCACCGCTACATCCCGGCGCTGATCCTGCGCCACAAGGGCCGCATGCTGGTGCACCCGGTGAACCATCGCCCGCGCCATGCCGGCGTGTCCAAGTACGGCAACCTGGACCGCGCCCTGGTCGGCATTCTCGACCTGGTCGGGGTCTGGTGGCTGATCCGCCGCACACGCCTCGACAGCCACCCTCAGGAGTTCGAAGGATGACCCGCGAAACCCTCTGGCTGATCGTCGGCTTCGCCGGCCAGGTCGTGTTCACCGGCCGCTTCGTGCTGCAGTGGCTGTACAGCGAATTCAAGAAACGCAGCGTGATCCCGGTGGGCTTCTGGTACCTGAGCATGCTCGGCAGCGCCCTGCTGCTGGTCTACGCCATCTACCGCGAGGACCCGGTATTCATCATCGGCCAGTCGTTCGGCCTGGTGGTCTACCTGCGCAACCTGCAGTTGATTGCCCGCCACCAAGAGCAGAAGGAATAGCCCTTGCCAATGTTCAAGACACTGGGGGCCGAACGCCTGGCCCTGGTTGTATTCGCCGTGCTGCTGGTTGGGGCCGGTATCGGCTGGCGCCAGCCGATGAACGTCGATGAAGAGCGCTTTCTCGGCGTCGCCCAGGAAATGCTGCAGAGCGGCAACTGGTTCATCCCCCACCGCGCTGCGGAAATCTACGGCGACAAACCACCGTTGTTCATGTGGACCGTGGCCCTGTTCAGCTACCTGACCGGCTCGTCCAAGGTGGCCCTGTACCTGCCGGGGCTGATGTCCGCGGCAACCATTACCCTGGTGCTGCATGACCTGGGACGGCGCCTGTGGACCCGGCGCATCGGCGTGATTGCCGCGCTGCTGTTCCTGGCGACCTACCAGAGCTACAGCATCCTGCGCACCGGGCAGATCGACAGTTACCTGTGCCTGTGGGTGGCGCTGGGCCTGTACGGCATGGTCCGCCATCTGTTGCACGGGCCTGCCTGGGGCTGGTTCTACATGGCCTGTGCGGCCATGGGCCTGGGCATCATCAGCAAGGGCGTGGGGTTCGTACCCGCACTGATGCTGCTGCCTTATGCCTGGGCCGTGCGCAAAGGCTGGCGCGGCGTGGTGGCGTATCACGGCCAGGGTTGGCGCTGGAGCCTGGGTTTCGTCTGGCTGCTGGCAGGCTGCGCGGTGTGGCTGCTACCGCTGCTGATATCGATCGCCCACGGCGGCGGTGCCGCGGAGCTGGCCTACCTGAAGGAAATTCTCCTGCGCCAGACCGCTAACCGTTACGCCAATGCCTGGGACCATCGCGAGCCGTTCTGGTATTTCTTTGTCAAGGTCATCCCGCAGTACTGGCTGCCACTGATCCTGGCCTTGCCGTGGCTGGTCCCGGCCTGGCGCCGGCAGCTGCAAAAACGCGATGGGCGCTTCCTCCTGCTGCTCGGCTGGGTGGCCCTGGTGCTGCTGTTCTTCAGCCTAAGCAGCGGCAAGCGCAAGCTGTACATCTTCCCGGCCCTGCCCGGCCTGGTACTGGCCATCGCCCCGCTGGTGCCGTGGTTGCTCAAGCGCTGGTTGCAGCGCCGCCCCGGCTGGCGCAAGGCGTTCACGGCCATTGCTGTGGCCTGGTTCTGCCTGTGGTTCGCCCGCGGCTTCGTCGAGCCGCTCAAGGAGGGCAGCAACCCGCACGAATCCTTGATGGCCGACGCCGCCCGCGCCACCGGTGGAGCCGAACTGGTGCTGGTCAACTGGCGTGAAGGGCACTGGCTGTTCGCTCGACAACCTCTCGTTCATTTCGGTTTCGCCAACCAGTCCAGGCCGGAAACCGCGGTGTATTGGTTACGCCAGAACCCCACGGCCTTCGCCCTGGTTCCGGAAACCGGACTGGGCCGCTGCTTCAACGCCGACAAGGCTCACCGGCTGGGCGATACCTCGCGCGCCGAGTGGTACGTGGTCGGTGCCGATGCCGACAACGGCCAATGCCAGCCAGCTGTACCTGCACAGGTCTACCACTTCGCCTGGGCTTCAAACCTTGTTACCACAAACATTCACCGCTAGAAGGTTGCAATTGCGCAAGTCTCGAAATACTGTATGAATACTCAGTATTTCGAGACATCCCCATGCAACTCATTGCCAAACTCGGCATTCTCGCCGATGCCGCCAAGTACGATGCCTCATGCGCCAGCAGCGGCGCGCCGAAACGCAGTTCGCGGGGCAGCAATGGCATGGGTGCGACCGATGGCATGGGTATCTGCCACAGCTACACCCCCGATGGCCGCTGCGTATCGCTACTCAAGGTGCTGCTGACAAACTTCTGCCTGTATGACTGCCAGTACTGCGTCAACCGCCGCTCCAGCAACGTCCCGCGGGCGCGCTTCAGCCCCGAGGAAGTGGTGCGCCTGACCCTGGATTTTTACCGGCGCAACTGCATCAGCGGCCTGTTTCTCAGCTCGGGCATCATCCGCTCGGCCGACTACACCATGGAACAGCTGATCCGTGTGGCGCGCCTGCTGCGCGAGGAACACCACTTCCGTGGCTACATTCACCTGAAGACCATCCCCGACGCTGACCCGCTGCTGATCGAGGAAGCCGGGCGCCTGGCCGACCGCCTCAGCGTCAACATCGAACTGCCCACCGACGCCAGCCTCAAGCGCCTGGCCCCGGAAAAGCAGGCACATACCATTCGCCAGGCCATGGGCGTGATCCATCAGGGCCAGCAGGCCGTGGCCGGTGAACCGAAAGCCCCACGCTTCACCCCGGCCGGGCAGAGCACCCAGGTCATCGTCGGCGCCGATGCCACCGACGACAGCACCCTGCTGCGCAACGCCGAATCGCTGTATCAGGGCTACGGCCTCAAGCGCGTGTACTACTCGGCCTTCAGCCCGATCCCCGACAGCCCCGGAAGTGTGCCGCTGGCCGCCCCGCCACTGCTGCGCGAACACCGCCTGTACCAGGCCGACTTCCTGCTGCGCGGCTACGGTTACAAGGCCGGTGAACTGCTCGGCCCGGCCGGCAACCTGGCGCTGGACATCGACCCCAAGCTGGCCTGGGCGCTGGCCAACCGCGAGCTGTTCCCGCTTGATGTGAACCGTGCCGAGCCTGCGCTGCTGGCGCGCATTCCCGGCATCGGCCTGCGCAGCGTGCAACGGCTGGTGGCGCTGCGCCGCGAACGGCGCGTGCGCTACGACGACCTGATCCAGCTGCGCTGCGTGCTGGACAAGGCGCGGCCGTTCATCGTCACCAGCGATTACCGCCCCGCCGATGGCGAGCTGCGCAGTGGCTTGCTCAGGGCACGCCTGCGCGAACCCCAGGCGCCGCAGCAGATGGGGTTGTGGGGGTGATTGCACTCGATTGCGATGACCTGTTCGCCACGTGGCGCAACCAGGCGCGTACCCTGCTTGGGCATGGCATCGACCCCGCCGACGTGACCTGGGCACAAGGCCCGATCCAGGACCTGCTGGCGCAGCCCGCTCCCCTGCCCGAAGGCCCCGGTCCCTTCCGTGCCAAGGTGCCGGCCGCGTTGCTGACGCAACTCGAGCAGGCGGCCCGCTACCGCGGCGAACAACGCTGGAACCTGCTGTACGAAGTGCTCTGGCGCGTGGCCCATGGCGACCGTACCGCAATGCTGGCGGGTGACCGCCTGGGCAGCGAATTGCAGCGGCGCATCAAGCAGGTCAGCCGCGACGCGCACCACCTCCACGCATTCGTGCGTTTCGTGCCGCTGCCCGAGGCGCTGGCCGAGCGCTTGCAGCTGGACCTGGTGGCCTATCACGAACCCGCTCACGACATACTGGAAAGCGCCAGCGCGCACTTCGCCGACCGCCTCGGGCGCCAGCGCTGGCTGATCGCAACCCCGCAGGATGGTATTCGCTTCGATGGTCAGGCATTCGACTATCGACGCCATTGCCCCGAAGATTGGCGGCAATGGGCGCACAATGCCGACGACCCCGGCGCGGAACTGTGGCGTACCTATTACCGGCACACCTTCAACCCGGCCCGGCTCAACCCTGACGCGCTGCGCCTGCACATGCCGGGACGGTTCTGGCGGCACCTGCCGGAAGGCATGCTGATTCCGCAGCTGGAAGGCCTGGCTCGGCAAGGCAAGCAGCGCGACGGGCAGGCAATTGAAGTGGCCAGCCAGCGTGGCAAGAAGATCACCCTCGCCGAGTGACTTGTGAAAATTTTGTAATGGTTTTGGCATACCACCTTCCCAAGGTGCGACACAGCCTGACAAACTAACTGCTAATCATTCTCATAATTAGTTACGTTAGCGAAAGTCAGGAGCCTGCTTATCATGTTGTTGCCCCTCGCGCACACGCGCCCCCTCGCCGCCCACCATACGCTCGCCATGGCCATCAGCATGGCCATCGCCACGCCCACCCTGGCCGAAGACGCGCCAACCACGCTGGAACTGGGCGCGACTGAAATCAGCTCGGACAGGCTGGGCAGCACCACCGAGGGCTCGGGCTCCTACACTACCGGCGCCATGTCCACCGCCACCAAGCTGCCGCTGAGCATGCGCGAAACGCCCCAGGCGGTGACCGTGATCACCCGCCAGCGCATGGACGACCAGGCCATGACCAGCATCAACGACGTGGTCAAGGCCACGCCTGGCCTGTTCCTCGACTACTCCAGCGGCCCGGGTCGGCAGAGCTACACGGCACGCGGTTTTAACATCGATAACCTGATGTACGACGGCATCCCCAGCGGCTATACCGGCTGGGTAGTCGGCGCCCAGCCGAACCTGGCGATGTTCGACCGGGTCGAGGTGGTGCGAGGTGCCACCGGCCTGGTCACTGGCGCCGGCAACCCGTCGGCGGCGATCAACCTGGTGCGCAAGCGCCCGCTGGGCGAGCAGAAGGTCACCCTGACCGGCGCCGCCGGCAGCTGGGACGACTACCGCGGCGAGGTCGATGCCTCCAGCCCGCTCAACGACAGCGGTACCCTGCGCGGGCGTGTGGTGGCGTCCTACCGTGACGCCAACAGCTACATCGATGATGTCGAGGAAGACCACGGCCTGTTCTATGCGGTGACCGAGGCCGATCTGTCCGATGACACCAGCCTGATGCTCGGCTTCTCGCACCAGACAGACAAGACCAATAATTTCTGGGGCGCCATGCCCACTGGGATCGATGGTCACCACCTGGGCTTCTCACGTTCCTACAACCCCGGCAGCGACTGGGAGAACAAGGACCAGCAGATCGATACCCTGTTCGCCGAACTGCGCCATTTACTGGCCAACGACTGGAAGCTGCAGGTCAATGCCAACTACGCGCAGCAGCAGGCCACCTTCACCGGGTCCTACCAGTCGCGCTGGGGCGGGCTGCAGGCGCCGATTGCGCGCACGGTCTACCAGTCCAGGCACCAGGAAAACCAGGCAGGCCTGGACGGCTTCGTCAGCGGCCCGTTCGAACTGCTCGGTCGCAGCCATGAGCTGGTGGTCGGCGCGAGCAAGCGCATCTACGACATGGACACGCGCAACTACAGCCCGTACGACATGTACTGGCCGCTCAACGGCAGCAAACCGGACTTCGTGCACACCGGCAACCAGCGCGAAGTCACCACCCAGGAAGGCGTGTACATCACCACTCGGCTGAACCTCGCCGACCCGCTCAAGCTGATCCTCGGCGGGCGCCTGGACTGGTACGACTATGACAACCGCGACGGTGACGGCGACTACAAGGTCACCCGCAACGTTACCAAGTACGCCGGCCTGATCTATGACCTCGACGACCATCATTCGGTCTACGTGAGCTACAGCGACATCTTCACCCCGCAAAGCTACAAGGACACGTCCGGGACCCCGGTGAAGCCGATCGTCGGCAAGAACTACGAGGTCGGCATCAAGGGCGAGTATTTCGACGGAGAGCTCAATGCCAGCATCGCGCTGTTCCGTATCGACCAGGAAAACCGCGGCACCCAGGTGTTCGTGGCGAACTGCCCGCAAACCTCCTGCTACGAAGCCTCGGGCGAGGTACGCAGCCAGGGTATCGACATGGAACTGCAAGGCGCACTGACAGCGAACTGGCAGGTCGGGGGCGGCTACACCTACGCCCGCGCGCATACCATCAAGGACGCCGCCAACCCTGCCAACGTCAACCAGCGTTTCGACACCGACACCCCGGAACACATGTTCAAGCTGAACACCGTGTACCACTTCCAGGGCCCGCTGGAGAAGCTGCGCGTCGGCGGCAACATCGCCTGGCAGAGCCGCATCTACAACGACTTCACCGTGGCCGACGGCAGCGAGTACCGGCTGGTCCAGGGCGCCTACGCCGTCACCGACCTGATGGCGGGTTATCGGGTCAACCAGCACCTCGACCTGCAGCTCAATGCCAACAATGTGTTCGACCGCAAGTACTACTCGGCCGTTGCCAGTTCGGTAGATTACGGCGGCGACACCTGGGGCGCGCCGCGTAACCTGATGATGACGGCCAAGTACACGTTCTAGCACTCAAGGGCGGGGCGCTGGCGTGCTGGCAGTCACTGCCGCTGCCCGGGCTCAGCCAGCTTCTCCAGCAGCACCTTGGCCAGTGCTTTGTCCGAGAACGGGTTCTGACCAGTGATCAGTTCCCGGTCAACCTGGACATGCGGCTGCCAGGCCTGGGCATAGCTCATGGCACCGCCCGCCCCGGCCATCGCCTTGGCCGGGTAGAACTGCAAACGCTGAGGTGCGAGCGAGCGCTCGAAAACCTGCTCCTCGGGGTCGGAGAAAATCGTCATCCGATACCCTTGGTACACCCAGTCACGGGCCGCCGGCTGTTCGCCACGCGCCAGGGCAGCCTGGTAACTGGCCGGGTCCTGTTGCGCGGCCAACAAGGCAATAGGCCCGTGGCAGATGGCTGCGGTCGGTTTGCCGGCCGCGTGGAAATGGCGCAGCAAGGTGCCTACGTCGGGGTCGTTGGCCAGGTCAATCAATGGCGCATGGCCACCGGGGATGAACAAACCGGCATAGCGCTCCAGCCCGCCTGCCAGCAGCTCCTTCACTGACAAGGTGTCGTCGATGCCCGGCAGGCCCTTCACCACCTGCTCGATGCGCCGCATTTCCGTTGCATCGCCAGCGAAGTACTGCGGATCGACCGAGCGCACATCGACGCTGGGCGCATTGCCTTTGGGGGTCACCAGCACCAGTTTGTAACCGGCCTTGAGCAATTGATCGGCAGGTACACCGAACTCGTTCAGGTAATAACCGGTGGGATATTGCTTGCCGTCTTGCAACGGCAGCTGGTGTTCACTGGATAACAGCACTACTACCTCGCCCTTGGGTGCGGCGTTGCCAGTACTGGCGAGCAGAGCACCGGTCATGGCCAGCGCCAGGGTATTGAGCTTGTTCATCGGTTTCACCTGAGCAGATATGGGAACTGGGCCCATCGTAATCAGGCCGCTAGAATTCGATAATTCGAAAGCTCTTATTCCTGTGATCCATAAAATGAATATCGCCAGCAAGGACCTCAACCTGCTGTACCTGTTCCATGTGCTCTACCAGGAGCGCAACGCCACCCTCGCCGCCTCGCGCATGGCCCTGAGCCAGCCGGCACTCAGCCATAAGCTGAACAAGCTGCGGCACCAGTTTGGCGACCCGCTGTTCGTGCGTGCCCCCCGTGGCCTCGCCGCCACCCCGCGGGCGCATGAGCTGGCCCCCGAAGTACAGCGGCTGGTCGAAAGCCTGGCCGCGTTCTACGAACGGTGTGACGGCCAGGACTTTCTCGCCCGCCCGGCGCGCCTGCACCTGTACAGCACCGACTTCATGGAACAGACCCTGCTGCCAAGGCTGCTGCCGATCCTGCGCCGCCAGGCGCCGAACCTGGTGCTGGTCACCCACAACACCGCTGGCCAGTTGCCGCGCGAGGCGCTGGAAAAAGGCACCTGCGACCTGGCCATCGCGGGCTTCTTCACCGACCTGCCAGACACCTTCCATCAGCAACGCCTGCTCAGCGAGGACTTCGTGGTGCTGGCGTCGCGTAGCAACCCGCGCCTGCATGCAGGGCTCGATCTTGAGGCGTTCCTGGCCTGCGACCATCTGCTGACGACCCTCACCGGCGACCTTGACGGCCTGGTGGACCGTGCCTTGCGAGCGGCCGGGCGCAGCCGGCGAATCGTGGCTGGCTTGTCCAGTTTCATTGCCCCGACACGACTGATACCGGGCACAGACCTGCTGCTCACCTGCCTGCGCTCGGTCGCCGAAGAGGCCGCCGGGCGGGAACCGGACCTGTGCCTGCACCCTGTGCCCCTGAACGTGCCGAAGATCGAACTCATGCAGATCTGGCATGAGCGGACCCATGCCGACCCGCTGCGGCAATGGTTTCGTCAACAACTGTGGGCCGTGGCGCAGCAATGACCGCCCCCAAGCCGAACGATCCGCCCGCAGTGCCGTCATAACCTTGGCCGGTGCCGCCACGCAAAGAGGACGCGAAATGACCCAGCCCGACCCGTCATACCTGCAATGGCTCGAAGACTGTTCGATGCTCAAGGCCTCGCAGGAGCGAGCCCGCCTGTACTCCGGCCAGTCACGCCTGTGGCAGAACCCCTATGCCGAAGCCCAGCCACGCCGCGCTACCGAGATCGCCTCGGTGTGGCTGACGGTCTACCCTGACGCGATCATCGCCCCCGAAGACTGCTCGGTGCTCGCCGCTCTCGGCCACGAAGCGCTGTGGAAACGCCTGTCGGAGATCGGCGTACAGGGCATCCATACCGGCCCCATCAAGCAGTCTGGTGGTGTTCGCGGACGTGAGTTCACCCCGAGCATCGACGGCAACTTCGACCGCATCAGCTTTGACATCGACCCTCTCTACGGCACCGAGCAGGAGCTGGTGCAGATGAGCCGCCTGGCCGCCGCGCACAATGCCGTGACCATCGACGACCTGATCCCCTCGCACACCGGCAAGGGTGCGGATTTTCGCTTGGCCGAGCTGGCCCACGGTGCCTACCCCGGGCTCTACCACATGGTCGAGATCCGCGAGGAAGACTGGCCGCTGCTGCCCGAGGTGCCTGAGGGCCGCGATGCCGTGAACCTGTCGCCGGCCGTGTGCGACGAGCTCAAGGCGCGCCATTACATCGTCGGTCAGCTGCAGCGGGTGATCTTCTTCGAACCCGGGGTCAAGGAAACCGACTGGAGCGCCACCGCGCCCATCACCGGGGTCGACGGCAAGACCCGGCGCTGGGTGTACCTGCATTACTTCAAGGAAGGCCAGCCATCCCTGAACTGGCTCGACCCCAGCTTTGCAGCCCAGCAGATGATCATCGGCGACGCCTTGCATGCGCTGGACTGCCTGGGTGCTCGCGGCCTGCGCCTGGATGCCAACGGTTTTCTCGGCGTGGAAACCCGTGCCAGCGGCAGCGCTTGGTCCGAGAGCCACCCGTTGTCGATCGTCGGCAACCAGCTGATCGGTGGCATGATCCGCAAGGCCGGCGGCTTCAGCTTCCAGGAGCTCAACCTGACCCTGGACGACATTGCGCAGATGTCCAAGGGCGGTGCCGACCTGTCCTACGACTTCATCACCCGCCCCGCCTACCAGCACGCCTTGCTGACCGGCGACACCGAATTCCTGCGCCTGATGCTCAAGGAGATGCACGCCTTCGGCATCGATCCGGCGTCGCTGATCCACGCCTTGCAGAACCACGACGAACTGACCGTCGAGCTGGTGCACTTCTGGACCCTGCACGCCCACGACATATACCTGTACAAGGGCCAGACGCTGCCTGGCAGCATCCTGCGCGAGCACATCCGCGAGGAAATCTACGAACGCCTGTCAGGTGAGCATGCACCGTACAACTTGCGATTCGTCACCAACGGCATCGCCTGCACCACCGCCAGCCTGATCACTGCCGCGCTGGGCATGCGCGACCTCGAACAAATCAGCCCGGCGGACATCGCACTGATCCAGAAGGTGCACCTGCTGCTGGTGATGTACAACGCCATGCAACCGGGCGTGGTCGCGCTGTCCGGCTGGGACATGGTCGGCGCCCTGCCACTGCCGGCCGAGGCGGTGGCCGAGCGCATGGCCGACGGCGATACCCGCTGGATCCACCGGGGTGGCTACGACCTGGCCGGGCTCGCTCCGCAGGCAGACACCTCGGTGCGCGGCATGCCGCGCGCCCGCGCGCTGTATGGCAGCATCGACAGTCAGCTGGACAACCCCGCGTCGTTCGCCAGCCAGGTGAAGAAACTGCTGGCCGTGCGCCAAGCCTATGGCATCGCCACCAGCCGCCAGGTGCTGGTACCCGAGGTCAGCAGCCCAGGGCTGCTGGTGATGGTGCATGAGCTGCCGGCCGGGCGTGGCATCCAGATCAGCGCGTTGAACTTCGGCCAGGCGGTGATTGCCGAGGAGCTGCAGTTGACCGGCTTCACCCCCGGGACGGTGGTGGACATGATCAACGAAACGGTCGAAGGCGACCTGAGCGAAGACGGCCGCCTGATGATCAACCTGGACCCTTACGAGGCCCTGTGCTTGCGGATCGTGAACAGCAGCGGGCACCTCTGAGGCCGGTACGGGCAACTTGCATTTGCCGCTCCATGGGCATAGCTTCCTGATGTTTTCCCACTCTGTGCCCAGGAGCAACTCCATGTACACCGGCATCGTCCAGGCCGTCCGCCCTCTGCTTGATGTGACCAGCTACCCGGGCCACAAACAGTTCACCATCGACCTCACCCCGGAACTGCTCGACGAACTGAAGATCGGCGCCAGCGTCAGTGTCGAAGGTACCTGCCTGTCGGTCACCGAAATCGACGGCACCCAGGTCAGGTTCGACGCCATGACCGCCACGCTCGAACGCACCAACCTGCGCTGTTTCAAGGCTGGCCAGGGGGTCAACATCGAGCGCTCGGCGAAAATGAACGCCGAAGTGGGTGGCCACCTGATGGCTGGCCACATTGCAACTACCGCCGAGGTCGTCGAGCTGTCGATCAAGGAGACTGGCGCGTTCATCACCTTCCGCATGCCACCGCAGTGGGGCAAATACGTGTTCCCGCGTGGGTTCATCGGCGTCAACGGTTGCAGCCTGACCGTCGCCGATGTCGAGGACAACGTGGTGACCATCAATCTGATCCCCGAGACCCTGCGCCAGACCACCTTCGCCCGCTACCAGGCCGGCGAGCTGCTGAATATCGAGGTGGACCACCAGACCATGGTGCTGGTGGATGTGGTGGAGCGCACCATCAAGAGCACCCTCGCCCGCGAAATGCCGCGCTGACCGCACATGCTGCCCAACGCCCTCCCCGCGCGCACGGCCAGGCGCCTGCGCCTGCAGGTCCTGCGTGGCCGCGTCGGCCTTGGCCTGGTGGCCGGGTTGTCGGTGCTGGCCGGCATGACGGATGCTATCGGCCTGCTGGCATTGGGCGATTTCGTCTCGTTCATGAGCGGCAACACCACGCGCCTGGCCGTGGCCATCAGTGAGGCGGACCTGGCCATGGTGCTGCGCCTGAGTGGCGCCGTGCTGGGCTTCGTGGCCGGCAACGCGCTGGGTGTCATGCTGGCCCGTGGCTTCCAACGCCGGGCCTGGCCCGTGTTGCTGGTGGTCGCCACACTGCTTGCCTGCGCCTCGGGGTGGCCGTTTGCGGCGACGTTCCCGGCGCTGCTGGCGGCCACCTTGGCCATGGGCATGATCAATGCGGTAGTGGAACAGGTGAATGGCCTGCCCATCGGCCTGACCTACGTCACCGGCGCCCTGTCGCGCTTCGGCCGTGGCCTGGGCCGTTGGCTGCTGGGCGAGCGGCGTAACGGCTGGCGGGTGCAACTGGTGCCCTGGGCCGGTATGCTGCTCGGCGCTGCCCTCGGTGCCTGGCTACAGCAGCGCCTGGGCCTGCAGGCGATGGCCGGCAGCGCCGCGCTGGCCTGCCTGCTGGCGCTGGTGTCGCGCTTCATTCCGCGCGCCTGGCAGCGCGGCTACATGCCGCGCTGAGCCTCAGTCGATACGCGGGTGCTGCTGCGCCAGCACCTGGCGCTTGGCCTCGAGCTCGGCGATCTGCGCGTCGATGTCTTCTATCTTCTGCTCGATGTTGTCGTGGTGCTCCTGCAGCAGTTCACGCGCTTCTTCGATGTCCGACGCCGCAGGCGCTGCGCCACGCAGCGGCTTGTTGGCGGTTTCCTTCATGGTCAGGCCGGTGACCAGGCCGACCACGGCGATCACCATCAGGTAGTACGCCGGCATGTACAGGTTGCCGCTGCTCTCCACCAGCCAGGCGGCGAGGGTCGGGGTCAGGCCGGCGATCAGCACCGAGATGTTGAAGGCGCTGGCCAGGGCGCTGTAGCGGATGTGCGTGGGGAACATCGCCGGTAAGGTCGAGGCCATCACACCGATGAAGAAGTTCAGCAGCACGGCGATGATCAGCAGGCCTGAGAAGATCAGCCCCAGCGCGCCGCTATTGATCAGCATGAAGGCCGGGATGGCCAGGGCGAACAACCCGACGCTGCCGACCACGATGAACGGGCGGCGGCCATACTTGTCGCTCAGCAGGCCGATGATCGGCTGCACGAACAGCATGCCGACCATGATCGCGATGATGATCAGCACGCCGTGGTCTTCGCTGTAGTGCAGGTTGTGCGACAGGTAGCTGGGCATGTAGGTGAGCAGCATGTAATAGGTGACGTTGGTGGCGATCACCACGCCGATGCAGGTGATCAGGCTGCGCCAGTGCTGGGTGGCAACCTCCTTGAACGACACCTTCGGCCCCGAGGCCAGCCCTTCGCGGTCACCCTGCTCGAGTTTGTCGACGTGCTGCTGGAAAGCAGGGGTTTCTTCCAGGGCGTGGCGCAGGTAGAGGCCGATGATGCCCAGCGGCAAGGCCAGGAAGAACGGCAGGCGCCAGCCCCATTCGAGGAACTTCTCTTCGCCGAGCACGGTGGAGATCAGCACGACCACCCCCGCCCCCAGGACAAAGCCGGCAATCGAGCCAAAGTCCAGCCAGCTGCCGAGGAAGCCGCGCTTGCGGTCCGGGGCGTATTCGGCGACGAAGATCGATGCCCCGGTGTACTCCCCGCCCACCGAGAAGCCTTGGGCCATCTTCGCCAGCAACAACAAGATCGGTGCCCAGATGCCGATCGAGGCGTAGGACGGTATCAAGCCGATGGCAAAGGTGCTCAGCGACATGATCACGATGGTGGCGGCGAGGATCTTCTGCCGCCCGAAGCGGTCGCCCAGGGCGCCGAAGAACAGCCCGCCCAGCGGGCGGATCAGGAACGGCACCGAGAACGTGGCCAGTGCCGCGATCATCTGCACGCTGGGGTCGGCATTGGGGAAAAACACTTTGCCCAGCGCATAGGCGACGAAGCCGTAAACACCAAAGTCGAACCATTCCATGGCGTTGCCCAGCGCGGCGGCGGTGATCGCCTTGCGCATCTTGGCGTCGTCGACGATGGTGATGTCTTTCAAACCGATCGGCTTGACACTTTTCTTGCGAGATTTCATGCCCGTTTCCCTGTTGCTGATAGCTCTATGGGATCTGATACAACGGGACACTAAATAATTCAGCGCTTACTGCTTTTTTCCTGCGCCAGCGCATTGCGCGCACTGCAAGCGCCGCTCGGAAGCGGCGCTTGCGGAAGGTCAGATCCCGTCGCGAGCGAGGTCCATGGCGAAATAGGTCAGGATCAGGTCGGCACCGGCGCGCTTGATCGCACCGAGGCTTTCACGCACCACCCGGCCTTCGTCGATGGCACCGGCCAGGCCGCCGAACTTGATCATCGCGTATTCGCCGCTTACCTGGTAGGCCGCCAACGGCAGGCGAGACGCAGCGCGGATGTCGGCGATCACGTCGAGGTAGGCGCCGGCCGGCTTGACCATCAGCACATCGGCCCCTTCCTGCTCGTCGAGCAGCGACTCACGCACCGCCTCGCGGCGGTTCATCGGGTTCATCTGGTAGCTCTTGCGGTCGCCCTTGAGCGCGGTGCCGCCTGCTTCACGGAACGGCCCATACAGCGACGAAGCGAATTTGGTGGAATAGGCCATGATCGCGGTGTCGTGGAAACCGGCACCGTCCAGGGCACTACGAATGGCCTGCACCTGGCCGTCCATCGCCGCCGACGGGGCGATGAAGTCGGCACCGGCAGCAGCGGCGATAACCGCCTGCTTGCCCAGGTTGGCCAGGGTAGCGTCGTTGTCCACGCCATGGTCGTGCAGCACACCGCAGTGGCCATGGCTGGTGTATTCGCAGAAGCAGGTGTCGGACATCACCACCATCTCCGGCACGGTGTCCTTGCAGATGCGCGACATGCGCGCAACCAGGCCGTTCTCGTTCCAGGTGTCGCTACCGGTGGCGTCGAGGTTGTGCGACACGCCGAAGGTCATCACCGACTTGATGCCGGCGCGGGCATAGCGCTCGATTTCCTGGGCCAGGCGTTTTTCCGGAATGCGGTTGACACCCGGCATGCTGGTGATCGGCACGAAGTCATCGATGCCTTCTTCGACGAAGATCGGCAGGATCAGGTCTTCCAGGCGGAATTCGGTTTCCTGGAAGATCGTGCGCAGGGATTCGTTCTGGCGCAGGCGGCGGGGACGAACGGACGGGAAACGGTTGGACATGACAGCTCCAGGGCATTTTTAACGGCGTATACCTTATGCCTGTCCGGCGCCAGTGAAAAGGCCGGATGACGAGATACTGCCTTGCGTCAATCGCAACAGCCGATTTCTTGCCCGTGCGGCGAGGAAACGGCGGCACTTGTGTTGAAGCGCGTCTTGGCGCAACAAACGTGTACCGCCTTCGGTTTGAACTGCAATTTTTACCTGCTGCCCGTGCTCAGGCTGCTACAGCAATGGTTGACTCCCAGCGCTGATCGGGGCTCTCGGCAAGCAGGTGGGTACTGATTGCCTGCGGGGCGAACGCCGCCATGGCATCCACCAGGTTGGCAAGGTTGGGCGTCTGTACGGGTGCCATGACAGGCAAGGCCGCCGCTGCTGGCGGGGCGAAGATGAAATCGTCAGGCGTTACCTGAGCCAGCTCCAGCGCATCCAGGTATAACAGCTTCACCCTGCTGCCCTGGTCCGCCACCGTCACCCCGTGTATCTGGGCGAACCCATTCAACTGAAAGCGCTCGTCCTTGGTGAGCTGCAAGTCTTCGTAGCGGCTGATACCGGTCTGGCTCAGGTCGATCTTGTCGATACCGTGTCGGAAGCCACGCAACGTATTCTTGTAGTCGGTCACACCGTCCTGTTTGCCCACCACGAACACACTGGGAGTGACACTGCTCGGGCCATAGATCGTGCCTTTCAGTGACGCGACAAACTGCCCCGATGCATCCGCTGACAGCGATACACCCTCTGCCCCGCCACTGAGCAGCACGGTAGCGCTGACCGGCACCTGTGCTTGCCCCTCAGGGGTGCCGTCAAAATAACCCGGCGCAGCAATCGGCGAGTCCATGAAACGGAAGTGGTCAGGCTGCAAGTCGGCAATGGCACGGTCGGCGAAACGCAACGTTTGCCCATTACCAAGCCCGACCACAGCAGCCGAGCCTTCCTGGTTCAGTTGCAGGTCGGCGAAGGTCTTGCCAGCAAACCCTACCAGGTCAACGATCTCCCGGGAGTGCTCGAACTGTTCGAGCTCATCACGGCCGTCCGCACGCTTGTGAATGACGTAGCGATCAGTGCCGCTGCCACCTTTGAGCAGGTTGTAACCCCGCCCGCCATCGAGCCATGCACCCTGCGCACCAGCGATGAGGGTGTCGTCACCGTCACCACCGATCAGGTTTTGCACCGCACCCGGGGCAATGGTGAGTGCGGCCCCGCCAATACTGGCAATGCCACTGACCAGATCGACCGAAATACTGCGGCTGAGCGCAGCGGCATTGAGGGTGTTGCGCCCGCCTGCAGTGCCGTTGACCGCATCGTCCAGCACGGCGCGCGCAGCATTCTGGGCCACGGCATCGGCGTAGTCATTGGTGTAGTAATAGACGTCGTTGGCGTTGCTGGGGCTGCCGACGACGCGCAATGCCCAGCGATCAAGCGTCAGTGGCAGCCCGCTGCCGGCATTGCTGACTTCCAGCCGCCATTCGCCGACCGAGCGTTCACCGCGATGATGGGTCGACATGAAGCCGTATTTGAATTCGCCCGAGCGTAAATTGCCCAGGTCGTCCTCGGCCGAGCCCGGTGCCTTGCCCGCACGGTCCAGCAGCACACTGCGCGTTCCGCCAGGCGATATCAGCGTGACGGTCATGTCGCCGAGGCGGCCAACTTGCGAGTGAATATCGACTTCGACATGTTCCACCAGTACCCCGGCCGGCATGTTCAAGGCGAATGTGCTGACTTGCCCCGGCGCAATCAACTTCGCAAGCGCTTCGCTGCCAGCCGACAGCTGCTGCTCGTTGGCCTTGCTCGACTGGCCAGCCCACGACTCGGCCAGACGCACGGCGGCACGAGCGTCGACCATGCCGAAGCCATAATCGTGGCTGGCACGCATACCGCCACCATTCCAGTTGAACCCGGCATTGTCGCGCCAGGCGGTTGCCGGGTCATCGACCTTGCGCGCAGACAACGCGAGAATCTGCTGCACATCCCGATAGCCAAGCCCCGGGTTGGCCTGCAGCATCAACGCCACCACACCGGAGACGATCGGCGCCGCGAAGCTGGTGCCTTGGGTCGTGCCATAGGCACTGCCAACCTTTGCGCCCCGCTCGGCTTCCAGGTTGATGCCACTCGACAGCACATGGCTGCCCGGCGCCGCCACCAGCAGGCTCGAACCGGGGTTGGAAAATGGCGCACTGGCTACCTGCAATACTGACAGGTCTGCCTTGGCATTGACGGCCGCCACTTCAATGGCGTGACGGCTGTTGTTGATCAGCGACCCTTGCGCACTGCCGCCCTGTTCGCGCTGATTGCCGCCCGAGGTGACGATGACTGTACCCAGCCCGCCGCGCCCGTTGGTGGCCGCCAGCGTTGCGCTGAAGGCCAGGGCCAGGGATGTGTCGACCCTGCCTTCGGGCACGTTGCCAATGGCGAAATCGGTCTTGAAACCCCAGCTGTGGTTGGCGATGTCGTAGTTGACCATTTGCCCCAGGCTGGTCAGGTCGTCGCCTTTGTTGGCCAGATAGTGCCCACCGAGTTTCGCGTCATAGGCAATGCCGATGCCGCCTTGGTCATTGCGCGCGCCGACCATGACCCCCGCCACTTGCGTCGCATGGTTGGACGCCAGGGCCGGCAGCGTGCCATTGCTGCGCTGGGTCTGCAGCCAGATGGGGTCGATGTTGGCTTGCAGGTCCGGGTGACGGATATCGAAGATCTCGGGCGCAACGGCAAATTCGCCTCCCGGCTCGAACTGGCCGATCCTCACGCCCTTGCCCGAGAAGTCACGCCAGACCGGCTGAACGTCGATCTCATTGAGGTACCACTGGCGCGCCGCCAACGGGTCGACAGGCGACTGCTGGTGACGCAAGGTCACCGTGGCGCGCAAGGGGGCCGATGCGCCGCTGGCGACCTCTGTCACGCCCAGCGATGGGTTGCCGGCAGCATCGACGAGGTCGTAGCGGAAGGTCACATCCGTGTCATGGCCGGGTAACGGCGTGACTTCGACATCACCCTGCTCATTGAGCCGGACGGTCGCGCCCTTGCCGTCGCTGACCGAGGCAATCCGCAGCGGGCCAGTGCTGTTGAGTGGCTGGTCATTGGCCAGCAGCACCGAGGCAGGAATGACCAGAGCGGCAGGCGTGGTGGTGAATGCAGCCAGCTGTACCGGGGCAAGCGTATCGCCAATCGGCAGTGCGCCGGGTGCCTGCAGATCGACCGCCGCGATATCGGCAAAACTGAGTTTCTGAATATTGCTCAGGGTAAGGCTGCCATCGCGCTCAGCCTGCCGATCACTGATCTGGTATCCCGTCGCCGTGCGGGTAATCAGGTACTCATCGTGATTGCCATGCAGAGTGACGAGGTTGACCCCGCCTGCGCCATCGATGGTGGCATTGCCGCGCCCGGCCTCGATCACATCATCCGCCGCCCCCCCGGTGATCAGGTCTGCACCGCCACCGGCATGGATGATACTGCCAGCGGCCGAAGCCTGAATGCGATCGCCATTGGGGCCGGCATAAATCACTGCCTTGCCGGTACCACCAATAAGGGTGTTACGTCCCGTGCCCCCGACCAGCACATCATTGCCGCCGCCACCGATCAGCAGGCTGTTGCCCGATCCGCCCTTGATGAAAACACCACGCTGCCCGCCACTGATGATGACGTCCTTGCCACGCCCGCCCTGGGCAATGGTCAGCCCGGCTTCGGCCATGTTCAGGCCAACCCCCTGCTCGCCGACGATCAGGGCAGTGTCACGTCCGCCGTTACCACGGATATTCGCCAGCTGGTCAGTGGCGCTGATCACCAGCACATCATCACCGGCGCCGCCCACATAGGTGTTGCTGCCACCGCCGCCAACCAGCCAGCTGCCGCCTGGGGCGGCCTTGAGCACATCGTCACCGGCCCCGCCCTGCAGGGTATCCACACCCAGCGCGGCGGCATCGAGCTCGGCGCCCTGCGGGCTGTTGCTGATGTAGGAACGGCGCGAAGTTGCCCCGCTGGTGGAGGTCAGCAAGGTGGCACCGTCTTGCTGCTCGACCAGGTTACCGACAGTGTCAGCAAGGTACTTCACTGCCAGCACTTCACGCTCCACACCATTGGCCACGAACGCACTACGGGAGATGACTTCGTTACCCTGGCGAACCTCGTTCAGCGGCTGAACCTGGCGCAGGTCAATCTGTGTGATGCCGTGCTCCGGCAACGCCTTGAGTTCACCGGCATCGGCGCGGCCATTGTGATTGGCATCGACCCAGAGCTTCAACTGCGCCCACGCCGCATCGTCAGCCGTAATCAAGCCATCGGCATTGGCATCGACACTGGCCAGCGCAGCGAAACCATCCTTGAACGGTGCCTCGCCTGGGGCGCCGTTGCTGCCGGGCTGGCCGCCGTAGTATTCAGAAAACAGCTGACGGATGCTGACAACCTGGCCACTGCCGTCGTCGTGCACCAGCATGCCGGTCTGCCGATCGGCCCAGCCCGTGCGCCGCAGCTGGCCGCTGTTGTCGACATCGAACAGCACTGCGTCTTCGATGCCGGTCAGCCCTGCGCCTTGGCCGCTAAGGTCGAACAGCAGCGGGTCGACGAAGGTGTTGACCGAGGTCATGGCGGCCAGGCCGTTCAGGACGGCGGCGTTGCGCAGGCTGAAGTCCGGCTGGTCAGCGCCATCCTGATAGAACTGGGCCAGGTGCTGGTTGGGGCGGACATTGGGGTCCAGTTGCAATTCGCCGGGGCGGATGCCGCCCGTGGCCAGGCTGCCCAGTTGGGCGGAGGTGAAGTCGGTGTTGTTCAGGGTGTTGTCGGTGAAGGCGATGCTGTGAGTCAGGCGGCGGTTGACGTAGCCGGCGCTGACGTCGTTGCGGATGTCGTCCTGGCCTTGCAGGTCGCGGCGGGATTCGGTGGTTGGGGTGATTTCGATCTGGATGGGTTGGGAAGGTGCGGGCTCATCTGATCGAATAAGGTCGGAAATCAAGCTGTAGATTCCATTTGCCGTGACGGCACCTACGCCCAGCACAACCGCCCCTAGTCCTCCAGGTGAATCGATCCTCGCTTTCCATGATGCTGCTCTGGCGCGTAAATCCTCAGGCGCCAACGCTGCAGAAAATGCAACGCTCGCATCAGTTCGAATCGCTAACAAGAGTTCCGAGCCAGGACTGCCTGCTGCGTCCAGAACACCTTCCCAATAGGTCTGCCGATTGTCGGGATGAAGCAGATCAAAAATGGTATTCAGCGTCCAAGCATCTTTTGATCTCCCCAAGTCTTTGAAAACATCAGAGTGAAAATTCCAGACTTCCAAATGATTGACTTCAACACCGATAGTTCCTGCTTTGACCTTCTCACTCAGCAGACCTAAATAGGCCTCGGCCATTTTGATTCGCACGTGCTCGACATCCTCCTCCTGCATAGGACGGCCGGCCCCCTGCTCCGTGCGTTTCATGAAGTCGATCGCCGCAACACCTGCTATTGAATTCCCCTTTGCCACACCATTCGCGAGGGTAGCATAACGATCACCTTTGCTTTCCAAATAATCATACATTGCGCCCACCCCCTGAGACTCAAAGAGCTCACGCGCACGCCTTACATCTTCCTGAAGCAAGCCAGACATATATCACCTCATATTTCATTGATGAAAACCACAAACACCTTCAGCAAAGCCAACACCTGCCACTGGGAGAAAAATCATGAAAAAAACTAAACCCTCAGCACGTTCCACACGACGATCAACGCATACATACCCAAGGACTTTTTCATGCAGCCTCCTTAGCCAATCAAACATCACACAATCTTCTTGCTACTGACAAGAAACTCTTCCAGCGCACGCCGCACCTCAAACCAACGCACAAAATTTTCCGGCGACAACGTAACTTTCACCCTCAAGTCCCCGCTCATCACAAAGGTCATTTCACAAGCATAAAAATCGGGCTCCTGCTTTTGCCAGTTGCAAATAGTCACCGATGTAACTACTCCCAACTCTTCGCTCCAATATAATTTCCTGCTTCGCCTACCCCAAAAATAATCGCCCCCCGCGACTCTATAGAGGCCTAGCGAATTGTCGTATGTAACAACTGAAGCCTCTCGGGATGAAAACTTATCCAATAAATGGTCTCGCACTTGCTTCAGGTCATTTTTACTCAACTCCATCGGACTCACTGCAACCAACAAGCCTTGATTATTTAAAAGCCGCTCATAAATCCGGCGATCTTTTGCGGGCTCCAACGCCGGCCAAGTCATTGCAAGGACAATCAATTTGATGTTTCTATCGCAGCCACGCCTGCCCACATAATACGAACCATTTTTACGTTCCTCATACTCGGGCCAAAACGGAAAATAGAGCCGGGAAAACTCATAAACCTCGCCCGCCATCACCCCGCAGGCAACAGGAGGTGGCTCATAAGATTGCATCGGCCTCGTGTAAATAGAATATAGTGCCGAAGAATATAGAGCGACCCGCATCATCAAGAACAAACCAGCACAGACCCTCAACGCTTGCCAAATAACAACATACAGCCGAACCGCATAACTCTTCAGCATTTGCGCCCCCAAGAAAACAGCTCTTAATCAACGTTCCCCGAAGCTTTCCTTAACGTGCCGCTGCAACGGACTAAGGAAATAGCTAATCACCTTACGCTTATCAATAATCAGCTCTGCACGCACCGCCATACCCGGAGCAAGCGGCACATCTTTATCACCCACCCGCAAACTACTTAACCCCAACTGAATCCGGGCGTTATAAACCCATCCCCTTCGCTCATCTTCAACTGCATCATTGGAAACACTCTGAACAATCCCCGGCACAACGCCATACTTGGTAAACGTGAACGTCTCCACTTTAACTTCCACCGCCTGCCCCGCTCGAACAAAGCCGATATCCTTGTTCTCGATTTGCACTTCCACTTCAACCGGCTGATCACTCGGTACAATCACCATCAATGTCTGCGCAGGCGTCACGACGCCGCCCTGGGTATGAATGGCCAACTGCTGGACCGTGCCGTCGACCGGGGAAGTCAGTGCCCTGAGCCGGTGGCGTTGTTCGGCCTTGTACAGTTCCTGGCTCAGGGTCGCGATCTGCCGCTCGGCATCGGCATACAGGTCGAGCATGGCCCGGCGCAGCTGGGCAATGACGCCTTCGCGGCGGTGCTGGGCCGCCAGGCGAGCTGCGCCCAGTTCTTCGATGCGTGAACGTTGAATGGCCAGCTCGCGCTCCTGCTCCAGACGGGCCTGTTCCTTCTCCAGGTAGGTGTGTTTGGCGACTGCCGACTCGCTGAACAATTGCTGGTAATCCGCCGTGAGCTGACGAGTGATCACCAGTAGCTGCTGCAGTGCTTCGGCGCGGGCTTGTGCCGAGCGGATTTCTGCGCCGCGCTGGGCGATTTCCGCGTCGGCCTGTTGCAGGGAGGCGCGCAGTTCCTGGTACTGCCCCTGCAACCAGCGTTGTGCTGCCGCTTGTTGTTGTGCCGTGGCCTGGGGAATGCGAGGCGCCAGGGAAGCCGGCGCGGTGTTGCCCTCGAGCGCTTCAAGCAAGGTAGCGGCGCGTGCCTGGTCGATCCGGGCGGCCAGCAGCTCGCTGTTCAGGCGCTTGATGTCGGCGGTGGTCAGCTGCCCTTCGAGTTCGACCAGCAGGTCGCCTTTGGCGACGGTCTGGCCGTCTACCACGTGAATCGCCTGCACCACTGCGACCTCACTGGCCTGGATCAGCTTGCTCCTGCCGCTGGGCACGATCCTGCCCTCGGCACTGGCGACCACATCGATTTCGCCTACGCAGGCCCACAGCAAGGCCAGCGCGATGAGTGCCAGCAAGCTCCATTGCAGGCGGCGCGGCAGCGGATGCACCGGGGTTTCCTGCAAGGCCAGCGCTGCGGGCAGGAACGCCAGCTCATCGGGTTCCCGTGGCGCCCCCTGCAAGGTTCGGCGCCGCGTCCAGGCGTTGCACCAGGCCTCGCGATAGCGTTCCAGCAGGTCAAGGATCGGCGCCCTCATGCTGCCGCCCCCTGCTGCAACCGATGCAGGTAGGCATAGGCGCCTTGCGGGTTGCCCAGCAGTTCATCATGAGCCCCCTGCTCGATGACCTGCCCACGTTCCATGACCACGATGCGGTCGGCATGGCGCACGGCGGAAAGACGGTGAGCAATGATGATGACCGTGCGCCGCGCGCAGATGCGCGCCATGTTCTGCTGGATGATCCGCTCGGACTCGTAATCCAGGGCGCTGGTGGCTTCATCCAGGATCAGGATGCGCGGGTTGCCCATCAACGCACGTGCTATGGCGATCCGCTGTCGCTGGCCACCCGACAGGCTGGCGCCGTGCTCGCCAACCAGGGTTTCATAGCCGTCAGGCAGTTCGAGGATGAATTCATGCGCGCCTGCCAGCGTGGCCGCTGCAATGACCTCCTCAAGGGTGGCAGCAGGGTTGGCCAGCGCGATGTTCTCGCGCACGGTGCGCCGGAACAGCAGGTTCTCTTGCAGCACCACACCGATCTGCCGGCGCAGCGACGTGACATCGGCCAGTGCCAGGTCGGCCCCGTCGAGCAGCACCCGCCCTCTTTCCGGCGAGTACAGGCGCTGGATCAGGCGGGTCAAGGTACTCTTGCCGGAACCTGACTTGCCGACGATGCCGATCACCTCGCCAGGGCTGATCGTCAAGCTGAGGTCGCGCAGGATCTCGTTACCACCCGGGCGATAGCGGAAACACACCTGATCGAGTTCGATTCGCCCTTTCAGCACAGGCAACTGCGCGCCATGACTGACCTCGGTACGGTTGTTGAGAATGTCCCCCAGCCGCTGGATCGAGATACCGGTCTGCTGAAAGCTGGTCCACAACTGCGCCAGGCGCATGATTGGCTGCGCCACGCGGCCAGCGAGCATGTTGAAGGCGATCAGTTCGCCAACGGTCAGTTGCCCATCGATGACCAGCCGCGCTCCCAACCACAAGGTGCCAACCGTGACCAGTTTGCCGATCAGGGCAACCGTTTCGTGGGCGATGTTGGACAGGTTCTGGGTCTTGAAACTGGCGGCAACGTACGCCGCCAGTTGCTGGTTCCAGCGACGCGTGACGTGCGGTTCGACGGCCATGGCTTTCAACGTGTCGATGCCATTGACCGCTTCAACCAGAAACGCCTGGTTTTCCGCGCCACGTTGAAAGCTCTGGTCGATGCGGGCCCGCAGCAAGGGCGTGACCATCAGGGAGACCAGCAAGTAAAGCGGCAATGAAGCGATGACCAGCAGTGTCAGCCAGCCGCTGTACAGCAACATGACCACGATGAACACTGCGACGAACAACACATCCAACAGCAGCGTGACGCTGTTGCTGGTGAGGAAGCTGCGGATGTTCTCCAGCTCCCGCACGCGAGCAACCGAGTCCCCCACGCGCCGCGCCTGAAAGTACGCGAGCGGGAGTTCTATCAAGTGCTGAAACAACTTGGCACCGAGTTCGACATCGATGCGCGAAGCGGTATGCGCCGACACATAGGCACGTAAACCACTGAGCAGACTTTCGAATAGCAATACGGTCAACAGGCCCAGCGCAATGACATCCAGCGTAGTCAGGCCCCGGTGGACCAGCACTTTGTCCATCACCACCTGGAAAAACAGCGGCGTCAACAGTGCGAGGATCTGGATGATGAATGAAACCAGCAATACCTCGCCCAGCAACTTCCTATGCTTGACCACTGCCGGGATGAACCAGGTCAGATCAAACCGTTCAAGCCCCCGAGGCAAGGACGCGTCCGAGCGGACCAGAATCAGCTCCCCGGCCCAGTGCCGCTCCAGCTCAACCAGCGTCCAGGTTTGCGGCGTACCAACCCGAGGATCCTGCACCAGCACGTGCTCGCCCTCGACTCGGGCGATGATGAAATAGCCGCCTTGCCTATCTGCCGCAATGGCCGGCAAAGGCAGGTGCGCCAGACGCTTCGGATCAGTGCGCCGATGTTTGGCTTTCAGGCGAAGGCGCTGCGATGCCTGCAATATCTGGGCAACTGAAAATGGCCCGCCATCGGTTGCAAACTCATGGCTCAGTTGTTCGGCAGAAACCGCTACATCGTGATACTGCGCCAGCATGACAAGGCAGGCCAGACCGCTGTCACTCACTTGGTGATCAGCAACTTCAGATAGATCGGACACCTGTCCACTCCATGTGCGACTTGAACATGGACAGATATTAGCGCCTGGCAACAGGGTAATAGTCCTACACGAAGCAGACTTATCCTGTAGGAATATATCCAACAGCAATCCACTACTGTAGGAGCATTCCGAGAAGAGCGAAGTTATGCGTAGGAATTTATTACCTGCAAAGTAAGAATATATGCAGGAATATTAGATTCAAAGCCGATAGTACTGGCGCGTGCTTAATTTACATGCCAGCTCCCTCAGAGCCCCACGCTACCCAGATAATGGTGGAGCCCCGACAAGAGCGAAATGCCAGGCAGCGCAGGAACGGTCAGACCCTTACTGCATCCACGGCGGCGTCGGCTCTTCAGCCTTGGCCGGCCCATGCTCGGCTTCATCCCGCGCCGCACGGCGGCGGGCTTCATCGCGCAGGGTGGCGTCGATCTCGCGCATTACCCCGGCCACGTCGGCGGCATGGTCGTCTTCCTCGAATTGCCCGCTCAGCGGGCTGTCCGGGCGCAGTTCGCCGGCTTCGTACAACGCCCACATCTCATCGGCGTAGCGGGTGGCCTTGAGCTCCGGGGCAAAGCGCCCGAAGTAATGCGCCATGTTCGCCACGTCCCGCTGCAGCATGCTGAACGCATGGTTGTTGCCCGCCGCGTCCACCGCCTGTGGCAGGTCGATGATCACAGGGCCGTCAGGGCCGAGCAGCACGTTGAATTCAGACAGGTCGCCATGCACCAGCCCGGCGCAGAGCATCAGCACGATCTGGCGGATGACGAAGGCATGATGCTCACGGGCCTCTTCGGCCTCCAGGTGCACGTCGTTCAAGCGAGGCGCGGCATCGCCGTCGGCGTCGGTGACCAGCTCCATCAGCAGCACGCCGTCCTGGAAGTCGTAAGGCTTGGGCACCCGCACGCCGGCATTGGCCAGGCGGAACAGCGCCGCGACTTCGGCGTTCTGCCAGGCGTCTTCGGCTTCTTTGCGGCCGTACTTGCTGCCCTTGGCCATGGCCCGGGCCTGGCGGCTGTTGCGAACCTTGCGGCCCTCCTGGTATTCGGCGGCCTGGCGGAAGCTGCGCTTGTTGGCCTCTTTGTAGACCTTGGCGCAGCGCACCTGGGCACCGCAGCGCACCACGTAGACGGCTGCTTCCTTGCCGCTCATCAAGGGCCGCAGTACTTCGTCGACCAGGCCGTCTTCGATCAGTGGTTCGATTCGTTTTGGTGTCTTCATCAGGCTGCGTTCGGGGGTCCTGGCTGGGGTGGCCGATATCCTCTCACAGGCTGGGGTTGGGACGTGAGTGTTTGTCGTCAGCCTTGTTGCGCCTGTGAGACCGAGCGCCGCCCGCGCGGCGCATCGCGGATAAATCCGCTCCTACAGTTTGTTGCAACGTGCCGAACCTGTAACGCCATGGTCGCCTGCCTTGGTGCACGTCTTGAGCCTTGCAAACCAGCTGACAACCATGGCCTCACAGGCATGGCCACGTTGCAACAAACTGTAGGAGCGGATTTATCCGCGATGCGCCGCGCGGGCGGCGCTCGATTTCAAAGGCGCAACATACCTCAAGACTTACGCCCCGCGGCTATACACACCATCCACCAACCGCAACAACCCAAGCGGATTGCCATCCTTCAACGCCGCCGGCAGCAAGCCATCCGGATAGTTCTGATAACACACCGGTCGCAAGAACCGATCAATGGCCAACGTCCCCACTGAGGTTCCCCGCGCATCGGACGTGGCCGGATACGGCCCGCCATGCACCATCGCATCGCTCACCTCGACCCCGGTCGGATAACCGTTGACCAGCAGGCGACCGGCCTTGCGCTCAAGCAATGGCACCAGTGCTGCGTACCGCTGCAGGTCCTGAGGTTCGGCAATCAGCGTGGCCGTCAGTTGGCCATGCAAGGCGCCCAACGCACGGCGCAGTTCGGCTTCGTCGGCCACTTCGACCACCACCGTGGTCGGGCCAAAGACCTCTTCCTGCAACAGCTCATCACCGCTCAGCAGCAAGCTGACATCGGCCTGGAACAGCTGCGCCTGAGCCTGTTCACCACTCTGCCCGGCCCCTGCCAGGTGGCGCACGCCCGGATGCTGGTGCAAGCGCGCAACGCCGCTGGCATAGCTACGCAAGGTGCCAGCATTGAGCATGGTCTGCGCCGGCTGGTCGGCCATGCATGCAGCCAGTGCGGCCACGAACGCCGAGAATTCTGGCCCGACCATGCCGATGACCAACCCCGGGTTGGTGCAGAACTGCCCGCAACCCAGTACCACCGAAGCCGCAAGCTCCGCCGCCACCTGCTCGCCCCTGGCCTGCAACGCCGCCGGCATTACCAACACCGGGTTGATGCTGCTCATCTCGGCAAACACCGGGATCGGCTGCGGGCGCGCTGCCGCCAGGTCGCACAACGCCCGGCCGCCCTTGAGCGAGCCAGTGAAGCCAACCGCCTGGATCGCCGGGTGGCGCACCAGCGCTTCGCCCACACCGGCGCCATAAATCATGTTGAACACACCGGCCGGCATGCCGGTGGCCTCGGCCGCGCGCTGGATGGCTTCACCGACGTATTCGGCAGTGGCCATGTGGCCGCTGTGGGCCTTGACCACCACCGGGCAACCGGCAGCCAGCGCGGCAGCGGTATCGCCGCCTGCCGTGGAGAACGCCAGCGGGAAGTTGCTGGCGCCGAATACCGCTACCGGGCCGACACCGGTGCGGTACTGACGCAGGTCAGGGCGCGGCAGCGGCTGGCGCTGGGGCTGGGCGCGGTCGATGCGGGCACCCAGGTAGTCGCCACGGCGCAGCACCTGGGCGAACAGGCGCAGCTGGTTGCTGGTGCGGCTGCGTTCGCCCTGGATGCGGGCGGCAGGCAAGGCGGTTTCGCGGCAGACCGTGTCGATGAATGCCTCGCCCAGCGCATCCAGTTGCCCGGCAATGGCGTCCAGAAACTGCGCGCGACGCTCCGGCGCCAGGCCGTTGTATTCGGCAAAGGCCTGCTCGGCAGCGTGGGCGGCGGCATCCACCTCATCAGGCGTGGCCTGGGTGAAGACGACCGGCAGGGCCTCGCCTGTGCGCGCATCGAAACTCTGCAGCCGTACGTTGCCAGCGGCGCTGCGGGCGCCGCCGATGAAGTTGCTTCCCGACATGATTGACTCCTGTGACAACGATTGAAGGCTCAGAGGCTTTTCACCAGGCCTGGGCGCACTGCGTGTCCAGCGGCGACGATGCCATTGCGCAGCGGCTCGCCGAAGGCGTCCAGGCTGACCTCGAAGGTATCGCCCGGCCGGGCCTGGATGCCGTCGCCGAACGACAACGTGGCGGTGCCGAAGTAATGCACGTGGACATCGCCCGGGCGCAGGAACTGGGCGTACTTGAAGTGGTGGAACTCCAGGTTCTCGAAGCTGTGGCACATGTTCTGCTCACCGGACAGGAACGGCTTGCTCCACAGTTCCTGGCCATCGCGCAGGATGCGGCTGCGGCCTTCCAGGTGCGCCGGCAGCGCGCCCAGGCGCAGTTCCGGGCCGAAGCTGCAGGCGCGAAGCTTGGAATGCGCCAGGTACAGGTAGTTGCGGCGCTCCATCACATGGTCGGAAAACTCGTTGCCCAGGGAGTAACCCAGACGGAACGGCGTGCCGCACTCGCCGATCACATACAGCCCGACCAGTTCCGGCTCCTCGCCGGCATCTTCGGCAAAGGCCGGCAGCGGCAGGTCGGCACCGGGGCGCACGACAATGGCGCCATCGCCCTTGTAGAACCACTCCGGTTGCGCGCCCTCCTCGCCTGCGGGCGGCCGCCCGCCTTCAAGGCCCCACTGGAACATGCGCATGCTGTCGGTAACGGTGCCCTCGGCCTGCGGCTGGTGCATCTTGTCGCGGGTGGCGGCGCTGCCCAGGTGGGTCAGGCCGGTGCCGGTGACCAGGCAGTGCGCCGGGTCCTGGTGGTCCAGCGGTGGCAGCACCCGGCCTTCGGCCAGCAGCGCCCGGTAGTCATGGCCCTCGCCCAGGCCCGCGGTTTGCACCTGGCTGACCAGGTCGCGGCCTGCAGCAATGGCCTGCAGGGCCAGTTCGCGGGTGCTGCTCACGCCGCAGATTTCCAGGGCGCGCTCGCCCTCCACCACGCCGACCCGGCGCTGGCCGGCGGCGGTTTCGAATTGGATCAGTCGCATGCTTGTGCTCGCTTGTCGGTTGCAATGTTCACGGATGCCTGGCGCTGGCGGCGCTCGAGGCGGTTGTAGACAACACCTGTCAGCACCAGCCCGAACACCATCATCACGGCCAGGAAGTACAGGCCCGAGGACAGCTGGCCGGTGTGTTCCTTGAGCGCGCCGATGCCGAACGGGCCGAGGTAGCCGCCGAGGTTGCCGATCGAGTTGATCAGGGCGATGCCCGCCGCCGCGCTGGCCCCGGAAAAGAAACGACCAGGCAAGGTCCAGAAAATCGCCGTGCAGGAGAACAGCGCGAAAGCCACCAGGCACAGCGCGGCCAGCTGCATCGCCGGCATGGTCAGCCAGGCGCTGAGAAACAGGCCCGTCGCGCCTAGCGCATACAGCAAGCCCAGGTGCCCATAGCGGTCGTTGAGGCGGTCGGAGCTGCGCGGGATGATCAACAGGCCGATGATGCCGAACAGGTAAGGCACTGCCGAAACGAAGCCAGTCACCAGGTCACTGCCACCGAACTGGTGGATCAGCGTCGGCAGCCACAGGCCCAAGCCATAGATGCTCAAGGTCACCGGCAGGTAGAAAAGCGCCAGCAGCAGCACCCGGCCATCCTTCAGGGCGTGCAGCGGGTTGCCGTGGCGGGTCTGGCCGAACGCGCGCTGGTCTTCGGCCAGTTGCTCCTTGAGCCAGCTGCGCTGCGCATCATCCAGCCAGCGCACCTTGTCCGGGCCGTCCGGCAGCAGCCGCAGGGTCGGCCAGGCCAACAACACTGCAGGTGCGCCGATGCAGACGAACAGCCACTGCCAGCCATGCAGGCCGAGGTTGCCATCCAGGCCCAGCAAGGCGCCCGACAGCGGCCCGGTGATCAGCATCGCCAGCGGTTGCGACAGGATGAAGAAGCCGAGGATCTTGCCGCGATGGCGCACCGGGTACCACTGGGTAATGTAGTACAGCACGCCAGGGAAGAACCCCGCCTCCGCCGCGCCGAGCAGGAAGCGCATCACGTAGAAGCCGCTGGGCCCGGTGACGAACGCCATGCCGACGGTGATCGCACCCCAGGTCAGCAGGATGCGGGCAAACCAGCGCCGTGCGCCGAAGCGATCGAGCAGCAGGTTGCTGGGGACTTCGAACAGAAAATAGCCGATGAAGAACAGCCCGGCACCCAGTCCGTAGGCCGCATCACCGAGGCCGATATCGGCGCCCATGTGCAGCTTGGCAAAGCCCACCGCCGAACGATCGACGTAGGCCACCAGGTAAAGCAGGACCAGAAAGGGGATGAGTTTCAGGGTGATCAGGCGGACGAGCCGCTGCTCCTGGATCATGGCGAGGTCTCCGATTGTTCTTGTAATGGGGACAGCACATGGCCGGGGTTTCATGGGCAGACCTCCGGCGCGATGAAACGAGCATATAGTATTACTATTTAAATCAACAAGCCTTCACATCGATGATTTTTAGCGATAGAGTCGAAGCAAAACGATAAATAGTAATACTAATAAGGTGTCCGTCATGTCTGATAGCAAACGCCCCCTGCGCTCCGCCCAATGGTTCGGCACCGCCGACAAGAACGGTTTCATGTACCGCAGCTGGATGAAGAACCAGGGCATTCCCGACCATGAGTTTCAGGGCAAGCCAATCATCGGCATCTGCAACACCTGGTCCGAGCTGACCCCGTGCAACGCGCATTTCCGCAAGATCGCCGAGCATGTGAAGAAAGGCGTGCTGGAGGCCGGCGGCTTCCCGGTGGAGTTCCCGGTGTTCTCCAGCGGCGAGTCCAACCTGCGCCCCACCGCGATGCTCACCCGCAACCTGGCGAGCATGGACGTGGAAGAAGCCATTCGTGGCAATCCGGTCGACGCCGTGGTGCTGCTGACTGGCTGTGACAAGACCACCCCGGCCCTGCTGATGGGCGCTGCCAGCTGCGACGTGCCGGCAATCGTGGTCACCGGCGGGCCGATGCTAAACGGCAAGCACAAGGGCCGCGACATCGGCGCCGGCACCATCGTCTGGCAAATGCACGAGGCCTACAAAGCCGGGCAGATCGACCTTGACGAGTTCCTTTCGGCCGAAGCTGGCATGTCGCGCTCGGCAGGCACCTGCAACACCATGGGGACCGCTTCGACCATGGCCTGCATGGCCGAGGCCCTGGGTACCTCGTTGCCGCACAATGCGGCGATCCCGGCGGTGGACTCGCGCCGCTACGTGCTTGCTCACCTGTCGGGCATGCGCATCGTCGAGATGGTCAACGAAGACCTGCGCCTGTCGAAGATTCTTACCCGCGAAGCCTTTGAGAATGCCATCCGCGTCAACGCCGCCATTGGCGGCTCGACCAACGCGGTGATCCACTTGAAAGCCATTGCCGGGCGCATCGGCGTCGACCTGCAACTGGAAGACTGGACCCGCGTCGGCCGCGGCACGCCAACCCTGGTCGACCTGCAGCCGTCCGGGCGCTTCCTGATGGAAGAGTTCTACTACGCCGGTGGCCTGCCTGCCGTGATCCGTCGCCTGGGCGAGCACAACCTGCTGCCCAACCCCGGCGCGCTGACCGCCAACGGCAAGAGCCTGTGGAACAACTGCCAGAATGCACCGCTGTATGACGAAGCGGTCATCCGGCCGATCGACAAGCCGCTGGTGGCCGATGGCGGCATCTGCATCCTGCGCGGCAACCTCGCACCCAAAGGCGCGGTGCTCAAGCCCTCGGCGGCAACCCCCGAACTGATGCGCCACCGGGGCCGTGCGGTGGTGTTCGAGAACTTTGAAGACTACAAGGCGCGCATCAACGACCCGGCGCTGGAGGTCGATGCCAGCTCGGTGCTGGTGATGAAGCACTGCGGCCCGAAAGGTTACCCGGGCATGGCCGAAGTGGGCAACATGGGCTTGCCAGCCAAGCTGCTGGCCCAAGGCGTGACCGACATGGTACGCATCTCCGACGCGCGCATGAGCGGCACGGCATATGGCACCGTGGTACTGCACGTGGCCCCTGAGGCTGCGGCGGGTGGGCCATTGGCGGCGGTACGCGAAGGTGACTGGATCGAGCTGGACTGCCATGAGGGCCGCCTGCACCTGGATATTTCCGAGGCGGAACTGGCCGGCCGGCTGGCGGATCTGCAGGCACCGCAGCAGTTGATCAGCGGCGGCTATGCGAAGTTGTACCTCGACCATGTGATGCAGGCCGATGAAGGGTGTGACTTCGACTTTCTGGTGGGCTGCCGGGGTTCTGCGGTGCCCAAGCACTCCCATTGATGCTGCACTGGCACTGTGTGGGAGCGGGCATGCCCGCGAAGCAAGCAGCGCGGTGCGTGGCACCGGCTTTGCCGGTGTTCGCGGGCAAGCCCGCTCCCACAGAGGCCGGTACAGGTTGACTGATGCTATGATGCCCACCCCGCTCCGATGGACCGCCAGCACCGCACATGAACTACCGCCAGCCCACCACGCGCAAGAGCATGCACGCCACCCTGGTCCAGGACCTCGGCCTGCAGATCGTATCCGGCCAGCTCCAGCCGGGGCAGAAACTGCCTGCCGAAGCCAGCCTGTGCGAGGCCTATGCGATCAGTCGGCCGGTGTTCCGTGAAGCGATGCGCGCCCTCACCGCCAAGGGCCTGATCGAAGCCCGCCCACGGGTCGGCACACTCGTGCGCCCGCGCCATGACTGGCACATGCTCGACCCCGACGTGCTGCACTGGCTGATGCAGGCTACCCCGCAGCAAGAATTCTTCCAGACCCTGTCCAGCGTGCGCTGGGTCATCGAGCCTGCCGCCGCCGCGCTGGCCGCGACCAATGCCAGCGCCGAGGATGTCGCCTCGATCAGCGAGGCCTATCAGCGCATGGAGGCCGCACGCACCCACGAAGAGCGCCTGCAACCGGACCTGGACTTCCATGCGCGTATCGCCGACGCCACCCATAACGACCTGCTCGCCTACCTGTGCAACATGCTTTCGCTGGCCCTGCGCGAGTCGGTGCGCTATTCCAACCAGCGCCCCAACTTCGACGAGCTGGCCCTGCCACGGCACAAGGCGATCCTCACCGCCATCCAGAACGGTGACGCCCTCGGCGCCCGGCATGCTTCGCTGGTGCAACTGGAAGATGCCCGGGTTGCGTTGAGCAAGGTGCTCGGCCAGGACCCGATCGGCTAAGCCTTACAGCCGCTGCAAGTAGCCTGAGGCCTCAGGCCACGGCCCGGCGCTGCAGGATGAGGTGCCGGGCGCGGTCGAACACCCAGTTGTACAGCACGGTGTAGGGCAGGATGATCACGAAGAAGCCCAGCTCGACCATGAACGCCTGCAGCAGCGAGATCTCCAGCATCCAGGCCGCCACCGGCAGGCACCAGACCACCAGGCCCGCCTCGAAGCCCAGACCATGGACGAAACGCGCCGGGGCTTTCCACTGAATGCGCGGCGTCGCCACGAAGCGGTCGACCAGCGCGTTGTAGACCATGTTCCAGGCCATTGCGATCAACGACAGCGTGACCGCCAGGGTGCCGGCCGTGGCCAGCGACTTGCCCATGATCCACGAGAGCAATGGCGCACACAGCAGCACGGCGAAGATTTCATAGCCGACGGCATGGACGATGCGTTCGGTGATAGAGACTTTGTTCATGGCAGATTCCATCAAGTGGTTACGTCGTGAGCCCATTTTCTTTGATGGGACAGATGCTTGCGACATAGTATCTATCGATTTTATCAATACACCAGAGCGCGAACCGAGGCGTTTGTGAGTGAATGGCGACGCCCGAAGGTCTCTAGCGTTGTACAGCCTGAGGCCCACAAGCCCACAAAGAATCGCCAAATGGCAATTTCATTGCCTGTTCTGGCACATACACGGCCTCAACCATCAAAAATAATTGTACAAACAGCTTTCCTTGTACAACTATTGGGGCAATACTTCGCCTCAGGGAGCGTTGTTCGCACCTCAAGACATCGGCACGGAGCCACACCACCGCCCCACACGAGGTGCCAGCTTGTCTATACAACTCATACCCGTCACGGCTCAGCCCCACGGTTGTCGCAACTGCAAGGACAATCAAGGCTTTGAAGTCGACTTCACCATGGCCTTTCAACCGATTGTAAATACGTCCAACAACACAGTATTCGCTTATGAATCACTCGTTCGCGGCAAAGATGGAGCGGGTGCCAAATCCATTTTGGACAAAGTCAATGAGGCAAATCGATACCGCTTTGATCAAGCATGCCGTGTCAAAGCCGTAGAATTGGCAGCAAAAGCCGGGGTTCAAAATTTTTTAAGCATCAATTTTTTGCCCAACGCGGTCTATCAGGCAGAAGCCTGCATCCGCACCACACTGCAAGCCGCCGAGAGATTCGGATTCCCGATTGAGCGAATCATATTCGAAGTCACTGAAGGCGAGAGCATCACTGACAAGGCTCATATCAAGAAGGTCATGAGCGCTTACAAGAAGCAGGGCTTCAAAACGGCCATCGATGATTTCGGCGCCGGCTACTCAGGCCTCAACTTACTTGCCGATTTTCAACCTGACATCATCAAAATCGACATGGATCTCATCCGAGGGATTCAGCACAGCAAAGCCAAAAGAGTGATAACCCATGGCATCGTAACGATAGCCAAGGCGCTCGGTAGCGAGGTCATCGCCGAAGGCGTAGAAACCTCGGAAGAATTGACCACATTGCAAGACATTGGCGTCCACTTGTTTCAAGGTTATTTTTTCGCAAAGCCAGCGATCGAGGCCCTCCCCCCCTGTTATTTGGCCTTAGCCGCAATATTGATGACACGGAAGCACCGAGCCCGTAATCAAAGCACCACCAGGAAAGCTTATGTTTAACACACGATTAAAGCTCGAACTTGAACATGTCTCATCGGCGCTAAGGTACACCGAGGCAAGAGCGCGCGCCATCGACCTGTCCAACCTGATGATGGCGCTTACACCGAACGGTATCATCCTCAGCGCCAACCAGAACTTTCTACAGGCACTGGACTACAGTCAAGACGAGCTGATTGGAAAGCATCACACCCTGCTCACCCCCAAGGATGACGCCCCAGCAGGCATCAACAGCGACCTCTGGCAAAAATTGCGCAGGGGTGAGTACGTACGCGATCAGTTTGCGCTCTGTAATAAAGCGGGAACGAAAGTATGGTTGGAAGCGAGCTACAATCCGATTCTCCGCTCAAACGGTGACGTGGAAGAGATCCTGATGCTCGCGACCGTTGTAACAGGCCGGGTAAAAGTTGAACAAGAGCAGCGCGGTGTAATAGACGCCATCCATCGCGCAATGGCCATCGTCTCGTTCGACCTGAACGGGCACCTCATTGAAGCCAATCAGAACTTTTTGCGCACATTCAACTATGAATTAAAAGACATCCTGGGCAAGCATCACCGACTGTTTTGCACGCCGCAGGAAGCGGACTCGGCTGAATACCAACGATTCTGGACACGGCTGAATGCAGGTGAGTTTTTCTCTGGCCGCTTCCAGCGCGTTGACCGGCACGGGAATACCGTCTGGCTGAGCGCGACTTACAACCCAGTGTTTGATACCGAGAACAGGCTCTACAAAATTGTCAAAATTGCCCGCGACATAACACCTCAAGTGCACCATCAAGAGGCTGAATCAGCGGCTGCCGCGCTGGCTTATGAAATCGCCCACAACACCGACCGCAACGCTCACGAAGGTGCAAACATCGTTCGCCAGACCATCGCCACGGTGCGAGAAATTGCCGATGAGCTTTCAAAAGCCGCAGAGCAGATTCAGGCAGTCAACGCCCAATCTGAAGCCATCACCCGGATCATTCAAACGATACGCGAGGTCGCCGAGCAAACAAACCTCTTGGCTCTGAATGCGGCGATCGAAGCCGCCCGTGCGGGAGAGCACGGCAGGGGTTTTTCCGTTGTAGCAGACGAGGTTCGCAAGTTGGCAGTGCGAACCGCTCAAGCGACAACGGAGATCAAGGAGGTGGTAAAGCGAAACCACGATCTCTCCCAAGTCGCTGTCCAGGGCATGCAGAAAAGTCTGGGCAAAGCCGACCTCGGCGTCGAAATGGTTGGCCAGGCGGGACAGGTGATCGAGGACATTCAGAGCGGCGCGCGCCAAGTCGTGGAGGCCGTCAAGCTGTTCAGCAACGCTGTCGGGCACCCATGACAGTCCACCTCACAGCAACCCGGGGAAGGCGGCATCCAGCAGCCCCGGTTCCTTGAGGATCGCTGCACTGCTGACGATATCCGGCGCCAGCCACCGGTCCTGGGCATACGCCGGCACCCGCTCGCGCAGCAAGCGCCAGGCAACGTCCGTCCCTGCGCCAAAGCGCTGCTCCTTGAGGAACTCGAATGCCTGGGCCGCCAGCAGATACTCGATGGCCAGGATCTGCGTACAGTTCTCCAACGCGCGGTGCAGCTTCAAACCGGCATTGGTGCCCATGCTCAAATGATCCTCCTGCAGCCCGGAGGTGACGTAGTTGTCGATGACGGCCGGTTGCGCCAACTGGCGGTTTTCCGCACACAGGGAAGCGGCCACGTACTGGACGATCATCATGCCCGAATTCACCCCCGGCTGGCTGACCAGGAACGCCGGCAAGCCACTGACCAACGGGTTGATCAGGCGGTCGAGACGGCGCTCGGCAATCGCCCCGATCTCGGCCACCGCGATGGCCAGCAGGTCAGCCGCCATGGCCACCGACTGGCCGTGCGGGTTCGCCTGGGAAACCACGCGATACGACTCGGGCGTACCCAGCAACATCGGGTTGTCGGTGGTGGAGTTGAGCTCGGTTTCGATCTGCCGCGCAGCGTGGGCCAACTGATCGCGGGCGGCGCCATGCACCTGCGGGATCGAACGAATGCTCAAGGCATCCTGCGTGCGGATGCCATGGCTGCTGGCAATGACCTCGCTGCCGTCAAGCAGGCGGCGCAAGTTGCTGCCCACACGCTGCATGCCGGGGTGCGGTTTGAGCGCGATGACTTGCGCGTCGAAGGCATCGAGCTGGCCACGCAGGGCTTCGAAGCTCATTGCACCGATCACGTCCGCCCATTGGCTCAACCGCGTGGCGTCGTCCAGAGACAGGCAGCTCAGGCCGGTCATGCACGGAGTGCCATTGACCAGGCACAGGCCATCCTTGGCGCCCAGCTTGACCGGCGCCAGGCCGACCTCGGCCAGGGCTTGCTGGGCGGGTACGATCTGGCCGCGATAGCTGACCTGGCCGACCCCCAGCAAGCTGATGCTGATATGGGCCATGTGGGTCAGATACCCCACCGACCCCTGCTTCGGAACCTGCGGGGTGATGTGCTGGTTGAGCAGTGTCAGCAACGCCTCGACCACCTTGCGCTGCAGGCCGGAACGGCCCTGGCTGAAATTGACGACCGCCGCGCACATGATCGCCCGGGTCTGTTCATCCGACAGCGCTGCCCCCACGCCACAGGCATGGCTGAGCAAGGTATTGCGCGACAACTGGCTGAGCTGTTCGTCTTGCAATGACACATTGCACAAAGCGCCAAGCCCGGTGTTGACGCCATAGGCGCGTTCACCGCTGGCAACGATGCGCTGGACAATCGCCTGGGCGTTGTCGATCCGCGCCCAGGCCGAAGGCGCCAGCTCGAGCCTGGCGCCATGCCGCGCCACGGCCACCACGTCCTGCCAGTGAACAGGCGCATCGGCGATGATGATTTTTTCGGCAAACGACATACACGCGATTCCTTAAAGCGAAGCTACGCGGCGCTGCACGAAACGATCGACGTATTCGTCCGCAGGCTGATAGAGGATTTCCTTCGGCGTGCCGACCTGGATCAGGCGACCGTCTTTGAGAATGGCAATCCGGTTGCCGATACGCACCGCTTCATCGAGGTCGTGGGTGATGAACACGATGGTCTTGTGCAGGGTCTTCTGCAGCTCCAGCAACTGGTCCTGCATTTCGGCGCGAATCAGCGGGTCGAGCGCACTGAAGGCTTCGTCCATGAGGATGATGTCAGTGTCGGCGGCCAAGGCACGGGCCAGGCCGACGCGCTGGCGCATCCCGCCCGACAACTGGTGCGGGTACGATTTTTCATACCCCTTCAAGCCCACGGTGTTGATCCAGTGCTGGGCTCGCTCACTGCACGTGGCCTTGTTTTCGCCACGGACTTTCAGGCCATAGGCGACGTTGTCCAGCACGCTGCGGTGCGGCAGCAGGCCGAAGCTCTGGAACACCATGCTGATCTTGTGCCGGCGGAATTCACGCAGCGCCGGCAGGTCGTATTGCAGGATGTCCTCGCCGTCGATCAGGATCTGGCCGCTGGTGGGGTCGATCAGGCGGTTGAAGTGGCGCACCAGGGTCGATTTGCCCGAGCCCGACAGGCCCATGATCACGAAGATCTCACCGCTGCCGATGGACAGCGAAAGGTCGTTGACCCCGACCACGCAGCCGGTTTCGGCCAGCACCTGGTCCTTGGCCTTTTTCTGGCGGATCAGTGTCAGGGCATCTTCGGCGCGCGCCCCGAAAATCTTGAAGACGTTCTTTACTTCGATCTTGTTCATCATCTGCTTGGCGCTCATTTGCCCACCCCATGCCGTGGCCGGCCATAAGCCTGGGTAATACGGTCGATCACGACCGCCAGAATCACAATGGCCAGGCCCGCTTCGAGGCCGCGGCCGACGTTGAGGGTCTGGATGCCGACCAGCACGTCTTCACCCAGGCCGCGGGCACCGATCATCGACGCGATCACCACCATCGACAGGGCCATCATGGTGGTCTGGTTGATACCGGCCATGATGCTCGGCAACGCCAGTGGCAGTTGCACGCCGAACAGTTGCTGCAGGCGATTGGCGCCGAAGGCATTGATCGCCTCCATCACTTCGCCATCCACCTGGCGAATCCCCAGATCGGTCAGGCGGATCAGTGGCGGGGCGGCATAGATGACAGTGGCAAAAATCGCCGGCACCTTGCCCAGGCCGAACAGCATCAGCACCGGAATCAGGTACACGAAGCTGGGCATGGTCTGCATGATGTCGAGCAGCGGCATCAACACCGCCCGCAGGCGGTCGTTGCGCGCCGACAGGATCCCCAGCGGAATGCCGACCAGCACCGAGATCAGCGTGGCCACCAGCATCAGCGCCAAGGTCTGCATCAGCTTGTCCCAGAGGCCTACCGCCCCGACCAGGAACAGCAAGCCGACGATCACTGCGGTGGCCGCGAGCTTACGGGTGGCGTGCCAGGCGATACCCGCGACGATGGCCAGCACCAGCCACCAAGGGGTCGCGCGCAGCAGGCCTTCGAGGTTGACGATGGCCCACAACAGGGTGTCGGAGACGTGCCGGAACACATCGCCATAGTTGCTTACCAGCGCATCGACCCAGCCATTGACCCAGTCGGCAATGGAGAACGTGAAGTTTTTGGGAAACATGGAATTGTCTCGAGCAAGTGCATGGAGCGGACCAACGCGGGTTTATCCGGCAAGCGCCGGACGAACCACGGTTTCAGAGTGCCGCATCGACCTTCCTGGCTGCGTCTTCGCTGACCCAGCTGTGCCAGACTTCGGGGTGTTCCTTGAGGAACAACCTGGCCAGCTCCGGCGACTCGATGCGGTCTTTGCTCATGCGCGCCAGGTTCTGGTTCAGCAGGTCGATCGGCAGATTGACCTTTTCCAGGACTGCCACCAGTTCCGGCGCCTGCTCGTGGAAGGCCTTGGACACCCCCACCTGGATGGTCACGGACTTGTCCACGCCGGGTTTCTCGTCCAGCTTGACCAGGTCGGCCTGGCCCATCAGCGGCGTCGGTGACCAGTAGTAGAACAGGATCGGCTCACCCCGCTTGTAGCTCGACAGCACGGCGGCATCCAGCGCCGGGCCGGTGCCCGGGCGGAAGTTGGTATAGCTGTTTTCCAGGCCGTATTGCTTGAGCATTTCGCTGTTGTCCAGCTCACAGGTCCAGCCGGCCGGGCAATTGTAGAAGCGCCCCTTGTCCGGTTCTTCCGGGTCCTTGAAGACCTGAGCGTACTGCCCCAGGTCGGCGATGCGCTTGAGGTTGGGTGCCTTGGCTTCAAGTTTGCGCTTGGCATCGCCTTCGATCACATAACGCGGCACGTACCAGCCTTCGACCGCGCCCACCACCGGCGCGCCGACGCCGACGACCTTGCCGGCAGCCGCAGCCTTGTTCCAGACCTCGCTGCGCCCTACCCATTCTTCGGCGAATACCTGGATATCGTTGCTGCTCAGGGCGTTCTCCATGGAGATGGAGTTACCCGGCAGGCTATCGGTATCGCAGCCGTAACCGTTTTTCAGCACGAACTGCATCACATCGGTGAGCAGCATCCCGCTTTCCCAGTTCAAACCGGCGAATTTGACCGGTTTGCCAGACTCGCACCAACTGGCGGCCTGGCTGCCGCCAGCGCACGCCAGCAACCCGAGAGAAAGTGTCGTGGTCAGCAGAGCCTTTGTAATTGTCATTGTGACGCTCCCAAACAAGAACATGGATTGCAGTATTCGAGGGCATCCGGCCCAAAGCGGGACGCCAGCCGGGCTGGCGTGCCGTCCTTGGTGAGCACTGCGCAGGAGAAATATTTCACAATGTAAAAAAAGGATAAAATAATAAGAGCTGATGCATCACAAAGGAAAAACCTATGAAGTTCACCCTGCGGCAACTGCGCTATGCGCTCACAGCGGCCAAGCATGGAAACCTGACGGCTGCGGCCATGGAGCTGCATGTTTCACAACCCTCCATCTCGGCCGCCATCACCGAGCTGGAAGAAGTGTTGGGGCAGTCGATCTTCATCCGCCAAAGGGGCCTGGGCATATCGCTCACGCCCTTCGGTCGCACAGTCATGGTCCAGGCCCGTCGCGTGCTGGCAGAGGCTCAGACCTTTGCCGAAATCAATGCCAATGCCGGTGAGTGCGTCGGCGAACTGGTGGTCGGCTGTTTCGAAGACCTGGCGCCCTATTGCCTGCCGCAGATCGTGCGGCGGATGCAGGAGTCCTGCCCACGGGTCACGGTCGACATGCGCGATGGCAGTTTCGATTTCGTGGGCAAGCGGCTCAGTGAAGGGGCGATAGAGCTGGCGATCACCTACGACCTGGGTTTGCCACCGAACACCCACTGCACACAGCTGTGCGAGCTGACCGCTCAGGTACTGCTGGCGGCCGATCACCCCTTGGCCAAGGAGCCGCGCGTCAGCCTCAAGGCATTGGCGCAATACACCCTGGTCGTCACCGATCAGGCGCAAAGCTGGCAGCATGTGCTGGACCTGTTCAGCTTCTACGACCTTTCACCGGCCGTTGTGCACCGTGTGCGCACCTTCGAGCTGCAGCGTAGCCTTGTCGCCAACGGCTTTGGCGTGGCGCTGATCTACACCCGGCCATTTGGTGACCGTAGCTACGACGGACAAGCACTGGTCTGTCGGCCGACCGAGGAGAAGTTGCCCACCCACAGCATCGTCCTGGCGCATGACCAGCGCTATCCGCTGACACCTTCGGCCGAGGCGTTCAAGGCGCTGGCGGTGGCCTGGTTCGCCGAGCGACCGTCGTTTGCATCCGAGTGATTACCAGGGATCCGGGCCGCTCAGAAATCGCACAACAGTTCGGTAATCGCACAAATTCCTCTCCACCCTCTCTACTGTTTCACGCTATTGCGGCACGCTATGGGCACGTCAGCACACAACGCCAACGCGCTGAATGGCCCCACCGCGTCAACACGCGGCAGGTCGACAATTCATACTCCAGGAAGAACCAGGAGCTCGCTGTGATCAATAAAACGTTTGAGTCCATCGCCAGCGCGGTGGAAGGGATTACCGACGGTTCGACCATCATGGTCGGTGGCTTCGGCACCGCCGGGATGCCGTCCGAACTCATCGATGGCCTGATCGCCACCGGTGCCCGCGACCTGACCATCATCAGCAACAACGCCGGCAACGGCGAGATCGGCCTGGCCGCTCTGCTGATGGCCGGCAGCGTGCGCAAGGTGATCTGCTCCTTCCCGCGCCAGTCCGACTCCTACGTGTTCGACGAACTGTACCGCGCCGGCAAGATCGAACTGGAAGTGGTGCCACAAGGCAACCTGGCGGAGCGTATACGCGCAGCGGGTTCGGGCATCGGGGCGTTCTTCTCGCCGACCGGCTACGGCACACTGCTCGCCGAAGGCAAGGAAACCCGTGAGATCGACGGCCGCATGTACGTGCTGGAAATGCCACTGCACGCCGACTTTGCACTGATCAAGGCGCACAAGGGTGACCGCTGGGGCAACCTGGTCTACCGCAAGGCCGCGCGCAACTTCGGCCCGATCATGGCCATGGCCGCCAAGACCGCCATCGCCCAGGTCGACCAGGTCGTCGAGCTCGGTGAACTGGACCCGGAGCACATCATCACCCCGGGTATTTTCGTCCAGCGCGTGGTCGCCGTTTCCGGCGCTGCCGCTTCTTCGATCGCCAACGCTGTCTGAGGCCTGCCATGACCATCACCAAAAAGCTCTCCCGCACCGAGATGGCCCAGCGCGTGGCCGCAGACATCCAGGAAGGCGCCTACGTCAACCTGGGCATCGGCGCACCGACCCTGGTGGCCAACTACCTGGGCGACAAGGAAGTGTTCCTGCACAGCGAGAACGGCCTGCTGGGCATGGGCCCGAGCCCTGCGCCAGGTGAAGAAGACGACGACCTGATCAACGCCGGCAAGCAACACGTGACCCTGCTCACCGGCGGTGCCTTCTTCCACCACGCCGACTCGTTCTCGATGATGCGTGGCGGCCACCTGGACATCGCCGTACTGGGCGCCTTCCAGGTGTCGGTCAAGGGCGACCTGGCCAACTGGCACACCGGCGCCGAAGGTTCGATCCCCGCCGTGGGCGGCGCGATGGACCTGGCCACGGGCGCCCGCCAGGTGTTCGTGATGATGGACCACCTGACCAAGACCGGCGAAAGCAAGCTGGTGCCTGAGTGCACCTACCCGCTGACCGGCATCGGCTGCGTCAGCCGCATCTATACCGACCTGGCCGTGCTGGAAGTCACCGCCGATGGCCTGAAAGTGGTAGAAATCTGCGCGGATATCGACTTCGACGAGCTGCAGAAGCTCAGTGGCGTGCCGCTGATTCGGTGATCTGCTGAACCTGACCGGGCGGCGAGCTGTTACAGCGATCATTGCGCTCTGACAGTCTCGCGCCCTGCCCGGGATGACTACTTCGCGGCTGCCGGCGAGCCATCTGCGGCCTTGCAGCCAAGGCTGCGCATCAGGTCCCGGGTAGCGTCGAAGAAGATGTCATTGAAAGCTTCGGCACATTCCGGGGTGAGCCGGCTGGATGGGCCGGAAAGCACCAGTGCGCCGATCAGCTCGTCGCCAGCGCCGTACACGGGAAAGGCGACCGATGCGGCATGCGGGTCGGTGGCGCCCATCGAGTAAAACGGCTTTTGCATGGCGATACCGCTGGCGAACGGCGCGCGCAACGCCTGGGCCCCAGCGGCGTCGTCCATCGGCCGCATGTCGCCGGGCTGGACGTGCATGCGCAGTCGATGGGGCGAATTGACGCGGTACTGACACATCCGATACGCGCCGTGTCGCACGTAGAACGAGGCCGTCTCGCCGGTACGTTCTGCCAACAGGTGCAGCCTGGGCATCACGTGGCGCTCCAGATCAATGCCCTCCTCATACACCGCATTGAGCCGCATGACCTCACTGGCCAGCTGGTAGCGCCCATCTGCCATGCGATTGACGAAACCATGGTTCTCCAGCGAGACCATCAAACGCATGATGGTACTTTTGATCAGTCCGGTACGCTCGACAAGCTCCACAAGGGTCAAGGACGTGTCGCCCACCTGGAACGCCGAGAGCACTGTCAGCACGCGGTCAGCCGAAGCCACGCCATTCACCGCAGGACGCGGCCGAACATTAACCATCCGTAGATCCTCACATTTGATTTGCCCAGGTCTTTGTCAGGGCCCAGATAAATCATTATCTGCGAATGCCCTGGCAACCGCCATCATGCCAGCAAGAGCCGATGCGGCACCATCATCGTCGACGGTGAAGAACCTTGAGCAGAAGACCAGCAGGCCCGTCATCGCGCCTGCCGGCCCGCTGCAAAGCGTGGCTCAGATGGCCATGCTGCGCTCACGCAACTGCATGTTCAGGATGAAGTCGTTCTCGCTGTAGTCCACCGGGCAGTCGATCACGTGCACCCCTGGATTGGAGATACAGTGATCGAGCAACGGTAGCAAGGCATCCGCGCATTCCACGCGATGGCCTTGGGCACCATAGGCTTCGGCGTATTTGACGAAGTCCGGGTTGCCGTAGTCCAGGCCGAAATCGGTGAAGCCCATGTTGGCCTGCTTCCAGCGGATCATGCCGTAGCCGTCGTCACGCAGGATCACCACGGTGATGTGCATGCCCAGACGAACTGCGGTTTCCAGCTCCTGGCTGTTCATCATGAAGCCGCCGTCGCCGCACACCGAGATTACCGGGCGATCCGGGTACACCAGGTGCGAAGCCATGGCCGATGGCAGGCCCGCGCCCATGGTCGCCAGGGCGTTGTCGAGCAGTACGGTGTTCGGCTTGTGCGCCTTGTAGTTACGGGCGAACCAGATCTTGTAGATGCCGTTGTCCAGGGCCACGATGCCTTCGGACGGCAGCACGCGACGGATGTCGGCGACCAGACGCTGCGGGTAGACCGGGAAGCGGTTGTCGTCGGCACCTTCGGCGATCTGCGCCTCGTTCGCTTCGCGAATGGCCATCAGACGGGTGAAGTCCCAGTGCGCGGTGTCGTTCAGCGCTTCGCTGATCTGCCACACGGCGTTGGCGATGTC
>NZ_JBNNWD010000014.1:0-83715 GCF_050280885.1 Pseudomonas sp. NPDC086566 | reverse complement strand
CAGCTGGATGTCCTGGAAGAAGCCGGTCTTGAACAGCGAACGGGTGGAATCCACCAGGCGGCGGTCGTCAGCCTGATCGCCAACGTTGAGTGGCAAGGCGCCGAACACGCTGCCGGCGGACACCCGCTGCAGGCCGTTGACGCGGATGTCGGCGATCCTGAACGACGCGGCCTGGGCCATGGAGGCATTGAGCAACAGGATGGAGAACAACAGTCGCGGGTAATTCATCGAGGGTTCCAGGCGGGCGTAGAAGAGCAGCACAGGGCTGCCAGGAAGCAGGCGATGAGCATACGGGCGGGCTGTGTTCGGCGCGGTTAACCGAGGGTAAAGATGTGTAAAGTTCGCCCACGCTCCGCCAGGACGGCGCGATCATGGCGCTTTTGCAGAACCTGGCACCCGACCCGACATGATTCCTGTACTGCTGGTTGACGACGACCGCGAACTGACCGAAATGCTCGCCCTGTACCTGGCCCGCGAGGGCTTCCAGGCCACCGCAGTGTCCTGCGGCGAGGAGGGCGAGACGCGCGCCTTGAGCGGGCTGTACCGCCTGGTGGTGCTGGACGTGATGCTGCCAGGCATCTCGGGCATCGAAGTGTTGCGACGCATTCGTGCCCGCAGCCAGGTCCCGGTGCTGCTGCTGACCGCGCGGGGTGACAACATCGACCGCATCGCCGGCCTGGAACTGGGGGCCGATGACTATGTGCCCAAGCCCAGCTCGCCGGGTGAACTGGTGGCGCGCCTGCGGGCAATCCTGCGCCGGGTGCATCCGCAGATGCTGGCCGAGAGCCAGGGCGCCGAGGCCATCGGCCGCGGCGCGCTGACCCTGTGGCCGGGGCGGCGCAAGGCGCAGTGGGGGCCGCTGGCGCTGGACCTGACCGGTACCGAGTTCAGCCTGCTCGAAGCCCTGGCCCGGCAGGCCGGCCAACTGGTCAGCAAGCAGGACCTGTCGCAGAACGCCCTGGGCCGGCCGCTGACCCGTTACGACCGGCGCATCGACGTGCACATCAGCAGCATCCGCCAGAAGCTTGGCCCGCGTGACGACGGCAGCAGCTGGATCCAGAGCGTGCGGGGCATGGGTTACATGCTGATCGTCGAATGAGGCGTCGGCGCCTGTTCTGGAAGCTGTTTCTGGCCTTCTGGCTGGCCAACAGCCTGACCTTCCTGGTCGGTGCCGGAGCCTTCATGCTTGACGACCTGCGCGGTGACACCCCGGGGCTGCGGGCCATGCTGGCCACTGAACTGAACCTGTTGCACCGCTATGGCGAACAGGCTGGCCGCCAGTATCTGAACGTGTCACCGCAGCCGCCCGAGGTACAGGTTGGCCTGTACGACGGTACCGGCCATTTGTTGGCCGGGCGTGCCGTCGCCACACCACGGTTCGAGCGGGCGTTGCTCGATGACGGCGGCCAGGCGCTGGTGCTGCGCGCTTCGGTGCCCACCCGCCTGGATGAGGCGCCGCGCCCACGAAGCATGGGGCCATTGCTGACCGGTACGCTGATGAGCGCGGTGTTCGCCTTGCTCTGCAGCCTCTACCTGACCCGCCCGCTGACCTGGCTGCGCGAGGCCATGGGCCAGGTGGCCCAGGGCCGTTTCGACGTGCGCGTGCGCCCGCGCCTGGGGCGTCGACGCGACGAAATCGTCGAACTGGCCGAAGACTGCGACCGCATGGCCGGGCAGCTCAAGGCACTGGTCGAAGCGCAGCAACAGCTGCTGCACGACATTTCACACGAGCTGCGTTCACCGCTGACCCGCCTGCACGTCGCCATCGGGTTGCTGCGTCAGCAGCCCGAGCGCGAGGCAATGCTCGGGCGCATCGAACGCGAGTCGCGGCGCATGGATGACCTGATCGAGCAGCTGCTGACCCTGGCACGGATGCAGTCGCAGCAAAGCCATGGCGAGCAAGGCGAGCTGGATGCCGTCGAGGTGCTGGCGCAGATCGTCGAGGACGCCCGTTTCGAGGCCGACATGAAGCAGGCGCAGGTCAGTTTGCTGGGCGTCGGCAGCTTCGTCACCCGTGGCCATGAAGAGCTGCTGTACCGCGCCTTCGAGAACGTGGTTCGCAATGCCGTGCGCTATACCGCGCCGGGCAGCGTAGTGCGTGTCGAGGCGGTACTGGTGGGGGGTGGGGACCAGTTGCAGGTACATATCGTCGACCAGGGGCCGGGGGTCGAACCGGCCCGCCTGCAGAGCATCTTCGAGCCGTTCGACCGGGGCGGGCAGAGCGGCGCCGATGGCTTTGGCCTGGGTCTGGCCATCGCCCGCCGCGCCATCGGGCTGCACCAGGGCAGTATCAGCGCGAAGGCGAGCGGGGCGGGGGGGTTGTGCGTGACAATCCTGTTGCCACGCCTGGGTTGATGGGGCTGAGCGCTTGGGGTCAGCGGCCGAGCATCACGGTCTGCAGTTGCGCCTGAGCCTGCTGCACGGTCTTCGCCTGAGCCGTGAGGTCTTGCAGCAAGGCATTCAGCTCAGCCTGTACCTTGGGGTCGTTGACCTTGACGATCGGCCCGTTGATTTCGATCTGCGCCTTGTGGGCGTCCACGTAGTCGGCGACTTTCAGGCTGCTGTCGAGGGTGCCGTTGATCTGTGGCAGCACCTGCAGGAAGGTCTCGGCCGGGACGCTGACGGTGCGGTCGTAGGCCTTGTCGTAGATCACCTTGAGGTCATCGGGCTGCTTGAGCTGGGCATGGGCGCTGTCGGCCTTGGCCTTCTGCTCCTGTAGCTGGACGCCCATGTCGTTCAGACCGGTCTGTACCGCCTTGATGTCGTCACGGCGGCTGGTGATATCGTTCAGCGAGCGCACCGCGCCTTTCTGCAGGAGGCTGCCCAGGGGCTTCACCGCGCTATCCATGGCGCCGTTGAAGTTGGTGATCACTGCGTAATGGTCGTTATAGGGGCCAAACGCCTTGGACTCGTCGGCGCTCGGCTTGGGCACGTGAACGCCGGGCTTGTCGATGATACGGGTTTGCAGGAATTCGCTGAAGGCAGCGCGCTGCTTGGGTTCATTGTCGCCACAGGCAGCGAGGGCGAGGGGCAGGGCGAGGGCGAGTAACCAATTGCGGCGGAATGAGACGTTCATGTCGATCAAGCTCCATAGGGGGGGTAGGCGCGCCAGCGCACTGGCTCGCGCGGCGGCCAAGGGTAGCGTTTTTTCAGGTCTGGATCCAATTTGCGTTGTGGTGTTCGCCGCGGTATTTGCAGCGCCTGTGAGATCGAGCGCCGCCCGCGCGGCGCATCGCGGATAAATCCGCTCCTACATCTGTTTCGGGCCAGTCTCTCCTGTGGAGCCAACAGGGACCGCCTTGTTTGTTCCATTCGAAATTGTGGTGGCGCTACTGCTTTTCATCGATTTGCAGTCATGCACCAAGGCAGATCCTGTTGGCGGCACAGGAAAAACTGGCCCGAAACAGATGTAGGAGCGGATTTATCCGCGATGCGCCGCGCGGGCGGCGCTCGATCTCACAGGCGCTGCAAATCCCGCGGCGAACACCCGCAAGCCATCACTCAATGCACCGGAATTAAATCACCCGAGCCTGGTGTAGTGCTTCCAGCGCTTCCCCGCGCAGCCGCGAGAGGCGTTCGTCGCGCCGGTCACGCGGGTATTCCAGCCTGACCCGCAATTCCCGGCAGACCGTGCCGGGCCGGTTGCCGATCACCAATACCCGGTCACTAAGGTACAGCGCCTCGTCCACATCGTGGGTCACCACGAGCAAGGCAATCCCGTGCCGGTGGGCCAGTTGCAGCAGCAAGTCCTGCAGCTTGAACCGGGTAAACGCGTCCACCGCGCTGAACGGTTCATCGAGCAGCAACAGTTGCGGCTGGCCATACAAGCCGCGGGCGATGGCCACGCGCTGCGCCATGCCGCCTGACAAGGCTTTGGGTAGCGCATCAGCGAAGCCCGTAAGCCCGACTTCTTCGAGCAGCGCCGCAACCCTGGCGGGGTCGTAGCGCTTGTCCTCGCTGAAGCCGATATTGTCGGCCACGCTCAGCCAGGGCATCAGCCTGGGTTCCTGGAATACCAAACCCACGTGCTCGGGGCGCCGGTGCAGGCGGCCGCTGAAGTGTGGGTCAAGCTGCGCCACCAGCCGCAGCAATGTGCTCTTGCCGCAGCCACTGGGGCCGAGCAGGCTGACGATTTCGCCGGGCTGCAGCTGCAGGTCGATCTGCCCGAGAACCGGGGTCGTACCGAAGGACTTGGCTTCGACCTGAAGATCGAGTAACGGCGCAACGGGCAGTGTGCTTAGGGGTTGGTTCATCGGTTCAGGCCTTTGTGTCGGTGCCGTCGAAGGTGTCGCGCCAGGCCAGCCAGCGTTTCTCCAGCCCGGCCAGTAGCCCGTCGCTCAGCTTGCCGAGCAGGGCCAGGGCGATGATTGCCGCCAGCACCAGGTCTGGCCGGGAGGTTTCCCGCCCGTCGCTGAGCAGGTAGCCCAGGCCGCGGGTGGCGGCGATCAGTTCGGCGGCCACGAGGAACATCCAGCTCAGGCTCAGTGCACTGCGCAGGCCGGTGAATACGCCGGGGATGGCGGCTGGCAACAGCACCCGCCGGGCCAGGCGCAGCGGGCCGAAGCCGTACATGCGCGCCACCTCGACCAGTTTGCGGTCGATGTTGCGGATCGCCGCCACGCCGTTGAGGTACACCGGGAAGAATGCGCCGATGGCAATCAGCGTGACTTTGGAGGTTTCACCAATACCTAGCCACAGCAGCAACAGCGGCACCCAGGCCAGGCTGGGAATGGCCCGCAGGCTGGCGAAGGTCGGTTCGAGCCAGGCTTCGGCTTCGCGGCTGAGCCCGACCCAGGCGGCAAACACCAGGCCGAGCAGGGCGCCAATGGCGAACCCGGCCAGCACCCGGCTGAGGCTGGCGCCGATGTGTTTCCACAAGGCACCGTCCGCCAGTTGCAGCAAGGTCTGGGCAACCTCGCTGGGGGCCGGCATCTGGTAGGACGCGATCCAGCCAAGGCGCACCACGGCCTCCAGCACAACGATCAGCGCCAGCGGCAGGGCCAGGCCCTTGGCCCGACGCGTCCATTGGCGCGGTGCAGGCACGGCCAAGGTGTGGGTGGTCATTCGATGTTGGCCTCGCCGAAGGATGGATCGATCAACTGGTCAATCACCTGATTGACGTCAACACCGCGCTTGACCAGTTCCTCGGAGACCAGGATGGGCGCCGCCGCCTTGGAGGCCTTGGCATCCTCGGCAGTCAGTTGCGGGGCGGAGAGGTCGGTGCGCGACAGCTGGAGCTTGGCGACGTCCAGCGGCAGTTTGGACTCGTCAGCCAGCAGCTGGGCGAATTCGGCTGGATGTGCGATTGCCCAGTGGCGAGCCTTTTCATACGCCTTGATGACCGTGGCGATAGTTTGCGGGTGCTGTTTGGCAAAGGTCTCGGTGACGCTGATCACGCCGTAGCTGTTGAAGTCCTTGTTGCGATACAGCAGGCGCGAGCCCGCCTGCAGCTCGCTGGCGGCCATGTGCGGGTCGAGGCCCGCCCAGGCGTCGACATCGCCTTTTTCCAGGGCGGTACGGCCGTCAGGGTGTTGCAGGTGCAGCAGTTCGACGTCGTCCTTTTTCAGGCCGGCCTGTTCCAGGGAGCGCAAGGTGAACAGGTACGGGTCGGTGCCTTTGGTGGCGGCGATCTTCTTGCCCTTTAGGTCATTGACGCTGTTCAGCGGCGAATCCTTGGCCACCACCAGCGCGGTCCATTCCGCGCGGCTGTACACATACACCGATTTGATCGGGCTGCCGTTGGCGCGGGCCAGTACGGCGGAGAGGCTGGCGGAGGAACCGAAGTCGGCACCGCCGCTGTTGAGGTACTCCAGCGAGCGGTTGCTGCCCTGGCTGAACACCCAGCTGACCTTGGCGCCGGGCAAGGCTTGCTCCAGCCAGCCGAAGTGCTTCAGCACCAGGCTGACCGGCGAGTAGTATGCGTAGTCCAGGCGTACTTCCTTGGGCGCGTCTTCGGCGTGGGCGGTGGGGTTGAGAAGGAGCGCGGCCAGGCCAGCGGCGAGGGTCTTGAGAGGGAGGCGCATTGCAGAATCCAGTCGAATGAAGGTGTGTTCATTCGATTGCAGGGGACATGCCATTTGGCCATCCATCTCCCCTGAGAAACGGTACAACCCCTGTGGGAGCGGGTTTACCCGCGAATGCGTCGGTAGATTCAAAGCCGCATTCGCGGGTGAACCCGCTCCCACAGGTTTTCTGGCTGGCTGCTAATGCTGTACGCAGCTGTACTTTCTGTTGATCGGCTGTTGCCGTGCAGACAGTGCCAGGGGCTTCAAGGGTTGACCTGGTAGCCACGCCCCTGCATGCACCCGCTGTAAGCGCTGGCATGCGCCGAACTTTGCGCCTGGCCCTGGTTGCGCCGGTCTTCGCGGCGCTCCTGGCGTTGCCGCGAGGCACCTACCGCAGCGCCGGCGGCTGCCCCTTGGCTTGCACGGTTCTGCCGGTATTGCTCCTTGGCATTGTCGCCGGCCCGGTCATACACCTCGTCGTGCTGGTTGCCCCGCACCTGGGCGCCAACCGCACCCGCTGCGGCACCGGCCGCCGCGCCCTTGACCCTGCCGCCGACATGGCTGCCGGTAGAACTGCTGCTGGCGCTGTTCGCGGCGTTGTTCGCCACGGTGTTGCAGTCGTTGATGTCCAGCTGCATCTGTTGGCTGCTCTGGCCCTTGAGCGGCACCACCGACTGGGCCTGGGCTGCAGATGCCGCGCACAGCAGCATCAGCAGGTAACTCCACGTGAACGCACGCATCGCACACCTCCAGCGGATGGAAATTGCATCTCACAGGATAGCCGGGGCTGTGGTAGCCGGAGTGTACGACTGCCGGTTGATCCAGTGACGTTTGCCGGTACCGGCCTTTTAGCGGGTACCGGCAATCCAAGGCTCAATGGGCAGTACGCAGTGGCACCTCACGCAACAGCCACGACAAGGCAAAGGCCACGCAGGTAACGATCGCCGCCAGCAGAAAAACCCCATGCATGGCTGCGCAGAACGCCTCGAGATAGGCGTGCTGCTGCGGTGCCGACAAGGCGTGCACCGCCGTTGGCGAAAGGCTCGCGGCACCGCCACTGGCGGCCGCGAAATCACTCGGCAGGCCATCGAGCAGGGCATGGGAAAACAACGCGCCAAACACCGAAACGCCCACCGAACCTCCAATCGAGCGGAACAGCGTGGCCCCTGACGTTGCCACGCCCATGTGCCGGCGTTCGACACTGTTCTGCACCGCCAGGATCAGCACCTGCATCACCATGCCCAGGCCTGCGCCAAGCAGCCCCATGTACAGGTTCATGCGCCACATCGACGTGTCCGGTTCCAGGCGGCTCAGCAGCCCCAGCGCGACCACCTGCAGCAACGTGCCGACGATCGGAAACACCCGGTAGCGCCCCCAGCGGCTGATCAACCGCCCGGTGATCGCCGACACCACCAGCAAGCCCCCCATCAAGGGCAGCATCTGCAGGCCGGCGCTGGTGGGCGAGGCGTTTTTCACCACCTGCATGTACAACGGCAAGAACGTCACCGAACCGAACAGCGACACGCCGACGATCAGCCCGATCAATCCGGCCAGCACGAAGGTGCGGTGGCGGAACAGGTGCAGCGGCATGATCGGTTCGGCCGCGCGGCGTTGTTCGAACACGAAACCGACCAGGCCGATGACCGCGAACAGTGCCAGGCACAGCACATCCAGCGAAGCCCAGGGCAGCAAACTGCCGCCCAGGCTGGTGATCAGCACCAGCGCGCCCAAGGTAACGGTCAGGAAGAACGCGCCGATGTAGTCGACCACATGCTTGACCGGTGCCACAGGGGGACTGAACACGCTGCCGATCACCAGCACCGCCAACAGGCCCAGCGGCAGGTTGATGAAGAAGATCCAGTGCCAGGACAGGTGTTCGACCAGAAACCCGCCGATCAAAGGGCCTACGACGGTGGCCAGGCCGAACACGCCGCCGAAAAGGCCCTGGTAGCGGCCCCGTTCGGCGGGTGGAATGACGTCGCCGATGGCCGCCATGGCCACCACCATCAGGCCGCCGCCGCCCAAGCCCTGCAGCGTGCGGAACAGGATCAGCTGTGTCATGTCCTGGGCCAGCCCGCACAGCGCCGAGCCGAGCAGGAACAAGGCAATCGAAATCTGCAGGACGCGCTTGCGCCCGTAGAGGTCGCCGAACTTGCCATACAGCGGCACGACGACGGTGGAGGCCAGCAAATAGGCGGTGACTACCCAGGACAGCCAGCGCAGCCCGCCGAGGTCGCTGACGATGGTGGGCAGCGCGGTGGAGACAATGGTCTGGTCCAGCGCCGCGAGGAACATCACCAGCATCAGGGCGCCGAGCAGCAGCGCAATGGAGGCTTGAGTGCCGGGTTCAGCCTGTGCGCAGGTGGGCGTGTCAGCAGATGTCGGTTGCATGCGGTTGCCTTGAGCCTGTAGGCGCGATTGAGCGTTCATGTGCGTCAGCAGCCTTTGCCCTGGGCATGCTGGCGGCCGGCTTCCTGCAGGCCGGCCAGGGCGAAGCTGAACAGCTGGGCAGACACATCTTCGGCCGGCATGCCGAGTATTTCGTGCAGGGTCCCGGTGGATCCGCGCGGGCCAATCAACAGCATCGCCCAAGGCGCGGTGACACAGAGGATACAGCGGGTCAGTGCCGGGGCGCTCTGGGGGATGCCTGTGATCTCGCTGAACAGGCCCTTGAGCAGCGACAGCTTCAACGGTGCTTCAGCCTGCATGTGGGCCTGGCCGTGCGGGCTGGGGGCGAGGATTTCCGCCGCCAGCACGCGCAGGTGCCAGATGTCGCGGCGCTGCGTGGCCTTGCGTACGACCAGATCGACCAGCGCTCGCAGCTTCTCTGCTGCCGGCTGCTCGCCGAGGGTGATCCGCTGCAGGTCGCTGATGTCCAGAAAGCGCCGCCGCGCTTCATCGAGCACGGCCAGGTACAAGCCACTGCGGCTACCGAAGTGATAGTTGATCGAGGCCAGGTCGACCTCGGCCTTGGCGGCGACGGCTTTGTTGCTGGCCTCGGCATAACCCACAGCGGCGAACAGCTCGCCGGCAGCCTGGAGGATACGCGTGCGAGTCGCTTCGCCGTCCTTGCGTGGTTCGCGTTGAGTAATGGCCATGGGCGGGCTCTCGGATCGGAGGAATGGCAGTCAGCCTGATTCAGCCTGAGTCTAAATTCAATTTAAATTTAATGATTGCGCCAGGCAGGCGACTGAAGGTGTCGCTGACCTGCGCCCGGATGGCGCACGCCACTAGGGAGAGAGCCCTCAGTTGTGGTACAACACGCTAGTTGACACCAGCTTCGCAGGCACCCGGATGCGTCGCGGCTGGCTGGTGATTCCCTTGCACCTGCTCCTTTTACTGTGAAACGGAGATTCGAAGATGACCGCCACCGACCGTCTGAGCCTGCTGCAGTACGAGCACCTGGGCCTGGACGATGTTGCCGCTGCCGAGTTCAAGGTGGCTCTGGAGGAGCTGCGCAAACTGGCACTTGAAGACCGCTACGAACATCCCGCCGCCCTGCATCTGGGTGATATCGCTGACGCCGAGAACCGTCAGGAACTGGCTGAAACCAAAGGCTGGGGGATCGGTTTTCTGCAGGGGCTGACCTGCGCCAAGGCACTTACCAAAGAGCAACTGGAAGCACTGCGTCGAGTGTTCCAGGCTGCGGCGGAGCGCGCGATCAAGCGCATGTGCAGGTAACCACCGCTTTATTGAGCTTGCCGCTCTTCGCAATGGATAGCGGCAACCTGCCAATACATGATTCAAAGGCTATCGCTTTCTCGCTAATGCCTTATGTAATCGGCTAACTTGCTGTTTTTCGAGCGCTGTCGCGATCGCCTGCAGAACCGCGCAAAAAACACTTCAGGGTCAACTAAGTAAGCCGCCAAGGCGGAACTTTCCAAACAGGCTTTTTCCTTCTGGTGAAGACGAGCGCATCCGCCGTTTATCGACTTTACTGGAGAGGCGCTGCTGTCAGATCTTCATGTATCAAGCGCGTTGGGTATTGGCTTTGAGTGACGGAGTGACGCGGGCCTTTGGGGAAGACCATGAGCCAGAGCCAGGCACTGATAATCTGTGAATATTGCGACGCGGTGTATGAACGTAAGCCGGTGCACAAACATCAACGTGCCTTGTGCGTGCGTTGTGGCGGTGTGCTGTATCGCCATTCAAGTTTGACCCTTCAGCAGCGTCTGGCACTGAGTGTTACCGGCGCGATTCTGCTGATATTCGCCAATGCCTATCCGGTCATGACCATTGGCATGCAGGGGCTGACCAACTCTGCGACGCTCTGGGATTCGGTGCTGATCCTCAGCAGCGGCAGCATTACCTTCATTGCTCTGGTCATGGCCTTGGCCATCATCTTCGCGCCAGTGCTGCAGATCGCCTTGCTTTGCTGGGTGCTGAGCTTCGCCCTGGCCGGGCAGCGGGCGCCTGGCTTTGCCATGTGCATGCGCTGCCTGGAAGGGCTGCGGCCCTGGAGCATGCTGGAAGTCGGCCTGTTGGGCGCGCTGGTGGCGGTGATCAAGCTGGCCGGCCTGCTCGATGTGATCCCGGGCATCGGCCTGATCGCACTCGCAGCGCTGAGCATGCTGATCATCTACATTGCCGGGCGTGATATCCGCGACCTTTGGGACGCGCCATGAGTTCGCCCGCGCTGGCAGACGAACTGGGCCTGTGCCTGTGCCATGGCTGCGGGTATGCCTGCGAGCAGGAGGGTCATGTGCACACCTGCGCGCGCTGCGGCGCGCCCCTGCACCGGCGCAAGACCAATGCCATCGCCCGTGGCTGGGCCTTCCTGGTGGCCGCGCTGGTGTTCTACGTGCCCGCCAACCTGCTGCCGGTGATGCATACCGAGATGCTGGGCAGTGGCAGCGACAGCACCATTGGGGGCGGCGTGGTGGAGTTCTGGGAACACGGTGCCTGGGACATCGCCCTGATCATCTTCATCGCCAGCATGGGCGTACCGGCCATCAAGTTCTTCTCCCTCGGCTTGCTGCTGTACACCGCCCAGCGTCGTTCGAGCTGGGCTTGCCGGCAGCGCTCGCAACTGTATCGCGGCGTCGAGTTGATCGGTTACTGGTCGATGCTCGATGTCATCGTGGTCGCACTGGTGGCCGCGTTGGTGCAGCTGCGCGGGCTGGGCACCATCGAGCCGCGCCCGGGCATCCTGTTTTTCGGCATGGTCGTGGTGCTGACCATGTTTTCGGCAATGAGCTTCGACCCGCGCTTGATCTGGGATCACCCTGGCAAAGATGGAGGCCGCACCGATGGCGCAAGCGAGTGACGCGCGAAATGGGGCCGGGCAGGCAGAGGTACGCACCCGGCGCTGGAATGTTTCACTGGTGTGGATCGTGCCGATCCTGGCGATCCTGGTCGGGGCATCGCTGGTGGTACGCAACTGGATGCAGCAAGGGCCGGTGATCTCGATTTCCTTTCGTTCCGGTGAAGGGCTGGTGGCGCACAAGACGCAGGTCAAGTACCGCAGCGTGGTGATTGGCGAAGTGACCACCGTGGACCTTGCCGAAGACCACAACAGCGTCATCGTCAAGGTGCAGCTGTCCAATGACGCGCGCTCGTTCGCCACCCAGGGCGCGCGCTTCTGGGTAGTCCGCCCGCGGATCGGCGCGGGCGGGGTATCCGGGGTCGATACCTTGCTCTCTGGCAGCTTCATCGGTGCCGATGCCGGTGAATCGAAAGCCGCTGAAAAGAACTTTACTGGCCTGGAACTGCCACCGGCGATCACCTATGGCGAGAAGGGCAAGCGTTTTCTCCTCAGCGCCGATGACCTCGGTTCGCTGGATATCGGCGCCTCCATCTATTATCGAAAGATCCCGGTGGGTGAGGTGGTGTCCTACGCGTTGCAGGAGGATGGCAAGGGCGTGGATATCGGCATATTCGTACAAGCGCCCTACGACAACTTCGTCACCGGCGATACCCGGTTCTGGAATGCCAGCGGCGTCGACATGCAGATCGGCGCCAATGGCCTGAAGGTCGATACCGAGTCGCTGTCGTCCATTCTGATCGGCGGGCTGGCATTTGGCTCACCCGACTTCAGCGCCGATGCTCAGCCGGCCGCAGACCAGGCGCGCTTCCAACTGTTCGCCGACCGCGACGCTGCCCTGGCACCGCCTTTCGGCAAGGGTCAGTACCTGCAGCTGCGCTTCGACCAGTCCATGCGCGGACTGTCGGTGGGGGCTCCGGTGGAGTTCAAGGGCGTCGAGTTTGGCCGGGTCACGGCGATCAAGCTGGATTACGACCCGGTGAAGCAGATATTCCCGGTGGTGGTGGATGCAGTGGTCTACCCGCAACGCCTGGGCCCTGTGCATCAGAAGATGTTGGCGGTGTTCAAGCACACCGAGGGTGACCTCAATGGCGCCCGGCAGTTGATCGGTACCTTCGTCGAGCATGGCCTGCGGGCGCAGGCGCGTAGCGGCAACCTGATCACCGGGCAGATGTTCGTCTCCCTGGACTTCTACCCGAACGCCCCCAAGGTCGCGTTCGACCGGGAGGCCAACCCTATCGTCATCCCGACGATGCCCGGCAGCCTGGAGATGCTGCAGGAGCAGTTGCAGCATTTCGTCGAGCGCATCGGCAAGTTGCCGTTGGAGAGCATTGCCAGCAACCTCGATGGCACCCTGCGTGACCTGCGCGCCAACCTCAAGACAATCAACAGCCAGACGCTGCCTGGGGTGAAAGCCACCCTCGACGATATGCAGCAAACCTTGAAGACGGCCAACGCGACCATTGCCGACAACTCACCGGAGCGCGAACGGCTGGGTGAGACACTGGACGAGCTGGAGCGCATGTCGCGTTCGCTGCGCGACCTGACCGACTACCTGGGGCGCCACCCCGAGTCGCTGATTCAAGGCCGGCCGAAGGCGGCCGGGGCGCAAGGCTTGAGACCTTGAAAGTGGAAGGCCAAAGGAGTGTCAGCTGATGCATCGAGTGCGCAATCTGTGTGGGGCCAGCCTGCTGATCTGGCTGGGCGGCTGCAGCAGCACCCCGAACAACTACCACACCCTGGTCCCGGCCCAGCCGGTGCAAGGGGGTAGCCAGCATGTGCAGGTAAGCCGGGTCAGCCTGCCGCCACAAGTGGACCGTCCGCAGCTGGTGGTGCGCCAGGGCAGCAGCGGCCTGGCCATTCTGGAAACGGAGTGGTGGGGTGCCAACCTGGTGGATGAGTTTCGCAGTGCCCTGCAGGACATGCTGGGCGGCCCGGTGTCTGGCCCCAGCACTGTATTGAGGGTGGATGTGCAGCGCTTTGACAGCGTGCCCGGCCAATACGCCTCGCTCGATGCCTTGTGGCGCCTGCAACGGCCAGGCGAGCGCGAAATCACCTGCCGGACGTCGGTGCAGACCGCTGCCGACAACAGCATCAACAACCTGGTCAACGCCCACCAGGCCAACCTGCGCAAGCTGGCCGAAGCGGTGCGCGCAACGGCGGCGCCAGGCAGGCCCTGCCCAACCACCTGATGCAGGTGAACAAGGGTACGGGGAGCCCGCATGAAGTTACGCACGAGATTGCTCTGGCTGTTCGTACCGCCGTTGCTGCTGGTGTTGTCGCTTGTCTACTTCGCAGCCCAGGGCATGCTGCTGGCACGGCTGGACAAGCAGGACGAGCGGCTGCTGGTGGCCGAGGCCGAGCGCCTGCGAGCGTTGCTGGGCAACAGCTTCGAGCGCGACGCCAACCGCCTGCGGCAATGGGCCCAGGCGATGCCGGGCACGGTGCCGTCGGCTTTCCCGCTCGATGCCGCCACGCTGGGCCGCAGTGGCTTCGACTTCATCCTGTACTTTGCCAATGGTGAGCAGCGGGTGAGCTGGCGCCCCCTGGACCTCGCAGCGCTTGAGCGCCCGGCCGGCGCGCCGGCGCTGAACCTGAAGGCGCTGCATGACGGCGTTGCCCGGCAATTGGCGCGCCTGCTGCAGCCTCAGGATGTGGCGCCGCCTGCGCAACTGCTGGCCGTGCTCCGGGTGCCGCTGATTCTGGTCGCCGTGGATACCGCGCGCAGCGGCGACAGGGCCAGCGGTGTGCTGCTGGCGGGCACCTTCCTGGACAGCAAGCGCATCGCCATGCTGCAGCAACAGCTGGGCGGAGAGCTTACCTGGTTGCCGTCGACCGCTGGGCAGGAGCGGCCCGTGCTGCAGGCTGAACTGATGAGCATCGGCAACCGTCGGGTGGTCGATGCCCGTCATCAGAGTATCGACCTGCTGTTCCAGGACAGCCTGGGCGAGCCTCAGCTGCGCCTGCAACTGACCCGCGAGCGCCATCTGTACCTGGAAGGCGAACAGCAGCTCGCTGTATTCCTTGGCGTGACCGGCGGGCTCATCGGCCTGGCCTGGCTGCTGATCTACCTCGCCCTGGACGTCACCTTGCTGCGGCGCATTGCCCGCTTGCATCACGAGCTTCTGGCCATTGGCCCGGCTGCGGCAGGGCGGCGCCTGACCGACGACGGCCGCGATGAGCTGGGCCAGCTGGCGCGCGAGGCGAACCGCGCGCTGGACCGCCTGGAGCAGAGCGAAACGCGTGACCGGGCGATTCTCGATGCCATGGAAGACGGCTACTTCGAACTCGACGATCAGGCCAGGATCGAGTCGGTGAACCCGGCTTTCTGCAGGCTGCTGGGGTATTCGGCAGCGCAGGTGCTGGGACGCACCTTTGCATCGCTGCAGGAACAACCAGAGCCCACCACGCCGACAGAACCGGTGATCGCCGAAACCGAGCCCGGCGCGCCGCTTTCGGCTCGCCTGCGGCGTGCCGACGGCAGCATCGGTCACTTCGAGACGCAGATATCCACGCGCCACAACGCCGGGGGGCGGCTGATCGGCTACCGCGGCATCCTGCATGACGTCAGCGAGCATGTGCTGCATCAACAGCAACTGTTTGACCTGGCCTATCGAGATGCCCTGACCGGGTTGGGCAATCGCAAGGCGTTTCATGAAGACCTTGCCCGGTATCTGCACAGTGCCAGCGTGCCGCTGGCGCTGATCTTTCTCGATCTGGACCGCTTCAAGCTCGTCAATGACCGCTTTGGCCACGACGTCGGTGATGCCTTGCTGGCGTGCATGGCCGAGCGCCTTCGCAATGCGCTGCGTCAACCGAACCAAGCCTATCGTTTGGGCGGAGACGAGTTCACCGTGATTGTTCCGACACCCGAGTTCCAGGCGGCCAGTGCGCTGGCCCAGCGCTTGCTCAAGGTGTTGGGCGAGCCGGTCAGCGTCAGGGGAGTGAGCATCGATTTCGTCACGCCAAGCATAGGCGTTGCCTTCGCGCCTGCCCATGCCAGCGAGGTGGATGCCTTGATCAAGGCCGCCGATCAGGCCATGTACGAGGCCAAGCGCGAGCGCGGGCGGGTCTGCGTGTACCAGTCTGCCGAGTGATCAGCCAAGGAGGGTGTCGATGGTCGAGCGTTGTCGTTGCCAGTCTTGGCTGTTGCCGCTGTTGATGCTCCTGCTGCCCGGCCGTGCGGTGGCAGAGCCGTCGTGCGGCCAGCTGACGGCGACTGGCAATCCGGAATACCCACCGTATCTCTGGCGTGACCCGGGCAACCCTGAGCAACTGATCGGGGCCAACGCCGACTTGCTCAAGGAAGTCGGCAAGGCACTGGGGTTGGAGGTGAAGGTGGTGTATGGCGGGCCTTGGTCAAGGGCACAGGAAGAGGTGCGTACCGGGCGTATCGACCTGATGGCGGGGTACTTCATGACCGAGGAGCGCCAGCAGCGGATGGACTTCATCAGCCCGCCGTTCCTGCGTACCCGCAGTGTGGTCTGGGTCCGCCAGGACGGTGCATTTGCCTACCAGGGCTGGGCCGACCTCAAGGGCCGCAACGGCGGGACGCTGGTCGGTAACAGTCACGGCCAGCAGTTCGACGATTACGCCAGGGCCAACCTCCAGCTCGAAGCGGTGCCCAGCGCCAGGCAGGCGTTCGAGAAACTGCTGCTCAAGCGCAATGATTACCTGATCTACGAGCAGTATCCCGGCATGGCCCTGGCGCGTACGCAGGGTTGGGATACGCAGTTGAAGCTGCTTGACCCGCCGGTGTCCAGCGAGGGGCTGTACCTGGCGCTGTCGCATCAGTCGAAGTGCAATCGGCCCGAGCTGCGCGAGCGGCTGGCACTGAAAATGAAAGCGCTGGTGGATGGCCCGGTACCGGAACAACTGGTCGAAAAGAACCTGGAGTTATGGCGGCTACAGCAAGCCGGTGGGCAGCCCTGACCGGGTCGACTACCCATCCATCTCCAGCGCCCGCTTGGCCTCGCTCACGGTGACCTCGCCAGGCAAGGCGACGCCGTTCTTGGTCGCCAGGATCTCGGCCATGACACTGACGGCAATCTCGGCCGGCGTCTTGCTGCCGATATAGATACCGATCGGCCCGTGCAAGCGTTGTAACGAGGCCTCGCTTAACCCGAAATGCTCGATCAGGCGTTGCCGGCGCGCCTGGTTATTGCGCCGCGAACCGATCACGCCGATGTAAAACGCCGGGCTGTGCAAGGCTTCGAGCAGGGCGAGGTCGTCCAGCTTGGGGTCGTGGCTGAGGCCGACGATGCAACTGCGCAGGTCCGGGGCGAACGCACGCACCACGTCATCCGGCATACCGACGACCTTCTCCACGCCCGCCACGTTCCAGCCATCCATGTATTCAGGGCGCGGGTCGCAGACTGCCACCTTGAAGCCATTGAACAGGGCCATGGTCGCCAGGTACTCGGCCAGCACCCCGGCTCCGATCAGCAGCATGCGATAACCCGGGCCCAAGGTATTGAGCATGTGTCGGCCATCGAAACCGAACTGCTCCGGTGCCCGGGTGGTGGTCAGGCGAACCTGGCCGTTCTTCAGGTCCAGTTCGCGGCGTACCAGCTTGCCGCTGTCCAGCAAGGGCAGCAGTTGCTCCAGGCTTGCCAGTGCCGGTTCGAATTCGAGGATCAGCTCGAGGGTGCCGCCGCAGGGCAGGCCGAAGCGCTGCGCTTCATCGGCGCTGACGCCATATTGCACCACTTGCGGCAGGCCACGCGGCATGCCGCCGCCCTGATAGGCCGTGGTGTAGCGGTGGATGAGGTCGTCCTCGATGCAGCCGCCGGAGACGCTGCCGACCACCCGGCCGTCGCCGCGCAGGGCCATCATCGAACCCACCGGCCGCGGCGATGAACCCCAGGTGCGGGCCACGGTGGCCAGTAGTACCCGGTGCCCGGCCAGGAGCCAGTCACGGGCGGTGCGCAAGACCAAAAGATCAATGCTTTCCATGGGGACCTCTTGAAAAGTGAATACCTGAACCTGCCTCTATCGCATGTGCAAGATGATCGGGCTGCTGCTGGCCGGGTCGGTGTGCCCGCGCAGCTTGCCGACCGCTTGCGCATCCACCGCGCCGCCCTTATTGCCCCAAGTGCTGCGCACGAAACTCAGCACATCAGCAATCTCCTGGTCCGACAGCTGTTCGCGGAACGCCGGCATGCGGTAGGCATCTGGCATACCGGCGGCAACGATACGTTGCGAACCATTGAGGGTAATGTTGATCGCCGAGGCGTCTTCCCTGGCCAACGCCGAGGTGGCACCGGCCAGCGGTGGCATCCACTCGGCCTGGCCTTTGCCGTCCAGGCCGTGGCAGCTGGCGCAGCGGGTGACGTAGGTATGAGCGCCGGGCGTGTCCAGGCGCGTGGCCGCGGAAACCGGCTGGTACTGCCAGGGCGCACCGTCACGCTGCGGGTCTGCGGGCAGCGACTTGAGGTAACGGGCAATGGCGCTCAGGTCGTCATCGCTCATGAACTGCGTGGAGTTGTTGAAGGCCTCGGTCATCGACCCGTACACCACGGCGTGCTGGTTGCGCCCGGTCTTGAGGAACCGGACGATCTCGGCCTCGCTCCAGCGGCCAAGCCCGGTGTTGTGGTCATTGCGCAGGCTGGGCGCGTACCAGCCATCGAGCAGGGCACCGGCGAGGAATGGCGTACCCGCTTCATCGAGAGCCTTCTCGTTGAAGGCCAGGCCCCGTGGCGTATGGCAGCTGCCGCAGTGGCCAGGCCCCTGGACGATGTAGGCGCCGCGGTTCCACAGCGCGTCTTGCCCGGCCTTGGCCGCGTAAGGCGTGTCGGCGGCGAACACGCCGTTCCACAAGGCGATGGGCCAGCGCAGGTTCAACGGCCAGGGGATGTCGCTGGGGAGGTTCGCCTGTTGCACCGGCTGCACACCCTTCATGAAGAAGGCATACAGCGCCTTTACATCGTCGTCGCTGAGCTTGGCATACGAAGGGTAGGGCATGGCCGGGTACAAGCGCCGGCCACCCGGCGCGACGCCATGGCGTACGGCGCGGTCGAAGTCGGCCAGGCTGTAGTTGCCGATGCCGGTCTCGCGGTCGGGTGTGACGTTGGTGGCGTGGATCGCTCCCAGCGGCGTGGCCATCTGCAGGCCGCCTGCGAACGGCTTGCCGTCGGGCAGGCTGTGGCAGGCTACACAGTCGCTGAGACGGGCGACATATTCGCCCCGGCTGACCACTGCGGGGTCAAAGCTGGGGGGCTGTTCGGTAGCGAATGGCGAGGCGGGTTCGCGGGTCACGTACCAGGCCAGCAGGCCGGCCGCGACCAGGCACGGCACGGCCAGCCAGCCCGCGGTGCGGGCAAAACGGCTGTGGGTCATGGGGCAGTCCTTGTCCGGTCAGCTGAAAGTGTGGCGGCTAAGCGGCAGGCTACGCACGCGCTGGCCGGTGAGCTGCGCCACGGCGTTGGCCACGGCAGGCGCTACCGCGGGCAACGGCGGCTCGCCGATACCGCCCATCTTCGCCCCGCTCTCGACAATGCGCACATGCACCCGGGCCATGCGCGAGGGCGGCAGGATCGGGTACAGGTCATAGTTGCGCGCGCGCGGCTTGCCGTCGATGAACACCGCTTCTTCCACCAACGTCTGCGACAGGCCCAGGGCTACCGCACCGTTGACCTGATGCTCGATGATCGCCGGGTTGACGATGCTGCCAGGGTCGATCGCCTGCCAGATGTCATGCACCTTGACCTGGCCGTTGTCGATCGATACTTCGGCGATTGCCGCCGCCTCGGAGCCGAACGGCGAGGCCATGGCAATGCCCCGGGCGCGCTTGCTGCCGTCTTCTGCGGTGAACGGCCCACGCTTCCAGCCGCCAGACAACTCGGCCACCGCATGCAGCAGGTTGGTCAGGCGCTGATTGTCACGCAGCAGGTGCAGGCGCAGCTCGTAGGGGTCCTTGCCACCCTTGTCGGCCAGCTCGTCAAGGAACGACTCATAGAAGAAGTCGTTCAGCGAATTGCCTACCGAGCGCCAGTAGCCGAGCATGGCCGGGCCTTTTACGTAGATCTGGGCAATGCGTTTGTTGGCAATGGCGTATGACTTGCCCGACAGCCCTTCGAGGGCCGTGGGGTCGATCTTGTCGCCTTGCTTGCCGGCCAGGGCTTCGGTCGGGCCTTCGGTGGCGCTTATCGCTTCGATGGCCACCGGCAGGCCGTCGGCATCCAGCCCTGCGCGGAACTTGACCACGGCGACGGGGCGCAGCACGTCGCGCAGGAACTCTTCTTCGCGGCTCCAGATCAGCTTGACCGGGCGGCCGACGGCCTTGGCCAGGGCGATGGCCTGAGGGTACGGGTTGGCCGAGTCATACAGGAAATGGCGGCCGAAGAAGCCGCCGAGCAGCGGCGAGTGCAGGGTGATTTGCGCGGCATCCAGGCCGGTGCGCCTGGCGATGTCGTCGCGGAACATGTCTGGCGCCTGGTTGGGCAGCCAGACGTCCAGGGTACCGTCCGGGTTGAAGCGGGCGATGGCAGACGGCGGCTCCAGCTGGGCATGGTTGAGGTACTGGTTGTGGTAGCTGGCCTCGACCTTGGTCTTGGCATTGGCCAGGGCGCCGGCGATGTCGCCTTGGTTTTCTTCGTCGCGGGCCGGCCCTTCAACGCTGGCCAGGTGCTCGCGCCAGCCGTCGCTGGAGAAATCTGCCGGCATCGGCCGGACCTTGCTGTCCGCACCCGGTTCGTTCCAGTCCACCTGGATCGCCTCCACTGCGCGCTTGGCGTGCCACCAGCGTTCGGCGACCACGGCCACCGCGCCCGGCAACTGATGCACCGAGTGCACCCCTTTCATGGCCTTGACCTGCTCCTCGTTGCGCAGGCTGCCCACGGTCATGCCCAGGCGGGGCGCGTGCTGCACGGCGGCGTGGAGCATGCCGTCGACCTTGAGGTCGATGCAGTATTGGGCCCTGCCGGTGGATTTGTCGTAGGCGTCCAGGCGCCGCACGGGTTTGCCGATCCAGCGGAACTGGCTGGGGTCGCGCAGCTTGATGCTGGCAGGGTCTGGTACTGGCAGCTCCATGGCACGGCTGGCCAGCTCGCCATAGGCCAGCGAACGGCCCGAGGCGGCGTGAATGACCTTGCCAGGCTCGGTGGACAGTTCGCCGACCGGCACGCCCCATTGCTCGGCCGCAGCCTGCAGCAGCATGGCACGGGCCAGGCCGCCGAGGCGGCGCATGGTCGGGTAGCTCATGCGCACCGACATGCTGCCACCGGTTATGCGCATGCCGTTCTCCATCACCACGTAGGCTTCACCGGGCGGCGCGCTTTCGACCAGGAAGCTGGCCGGGTCGGCATCCAGTTCTTCACCGACGATCTGGGCCATGGCCGTGAACGGGCCTTGGCCACCTTCCATGAACGGGCTGAGCAGGCGCACCGTGCCGTCCGGGCGGATCTCCAGGAACGCCGGCACCTGGGTGCCGCGCTCAGGGGTGGCGGCCGCTGCTGCCTGCACCCGCGGCGCGCCCATCGGCAGGCCGAAACCCAGCACCAGGGCACCGACCGCGGTGCTGGCCAGAAAGCGCCGGCGCGACAGGTTGACGGTTTCGCCCAGTTGCAGCCTGAGCAGTTCTGCGGGGGTATCGACGGGCGTGTTCATCAGGCCTGCTCCCCTTGGGCCAGCGCATGCACGGCGGCATGGATGGCGTTGTAGGTGCCGCAGCGGCACAGGTTGACCATCGCTGCGCTGATCTGTTCGTCGCTGGGCTTGGGGGTGTGCTTGAGCAGCGCCGTGGCTGCCATCACCTGGCCGGACTGGCAGTAGCCGCACTGGGCCACCTGGTGCTCGACCCAGGCCGCCACCACGCGCTTGCCGACCGTGTCGGCCTCGACCGCTTCGATGGTGGTCACCTCACGCCCGACCACGCCGGCCACGGGCGTAACGCAGGCGCGTACGACATTGCCATCCACCAGCACCGAGCAGGCGCCACACTGGGCCAGGCCACAGCCATACTTGGTGCCGGTCATGCCCAGGTCGTCACGCAGCACCCACAGCAGGGGCGTGTCGGCATCGGCGTCGACCTGATAAGTCTTCTGGTTGATATGAAGTTCCATGGCTCACCTGCTGATCAACGGTTGATGGCGTTTATTGTCTGCTGGGGAATACGTTGTTCCTCAATCCAGACACGCTAGCACAGGGGTACGACCACTGGTCTGCTGGTGGGCACAGGTTCAGAGGATCAGGCAAGCAATCCGGTGAAATGCGCAATATCCAGGCCGGCGCCGACTTAGCGGGGGAGGACTTGCGCGGCGAAAATGCGGATAATGCCGGCCAATTTCGTTTTGCACGCTTAAATCACGGTAATCCCCGCATGGAAATCAAGGTCAATTTTCTCGACAACCTTCGTCTTGAAGCCAAGTTCGACGACTTCACGGTGATCGCCGACCAGCCGATCCGCTACAAGGGCGACGGTTCGGCCCCGGGCCCATTCGACTATTTCCTGGCCTCGTCGGCCCTGTGCGCGGCGTACTTCGTCAAGCTGTACTGCCAGACCCGCGATATCCCCACCGAGAATATCCGCCTGTCGCAGAACAACATCGTCGACCCGGAGAACCGCTACAACCAGATCTTCAAGATCCAGGTCGAATTGCCCGAGGATATTTCCGAGAAAGACCGCCAGGGCATCCTGCGCTCCATCGACCGCTGCACCGTGAAAAAAGTGGTGCAGACCGGCCCCGAGTTCATCATCGAGGAGGTCGACAACCTCGACGCCGATGCCCAGGGCCTGCTGATGCCGGTGGCCGACACCACCACCTATATCCCTGGCAAGGACCTGCCGCTGGAGCAGACCATCGCCAACATGTCGGGCATCCTCGCCGGCCTGGGCATGAAGATCGAGATCGCCTCGTGGCGCAACATCGTGCCCAACGTCTGGTCGCTGCATGTGCGCGACGCGCAGTCGCCCATGTGCTTCACCAATGGCAAGGGTTCGACCAAGGAAGCGGCACTGGCCTCGGCGCTGGGTGAGTTCATCGAACGCCTGAACTGCAACTTCTTCTACAACGACCAGTTCTGGGGCGAAGACATCGCCAACGCGCCGTTCGTGCATTACCCGAACGAGCAGTGGTTCAAGCCAGGCCCGAAGGACGAACTGCCGGCCGAAATCCTCGACGAACACTGCCTGGCGATCTACAACGCGGACGGCGAGCTGCGCGGTTCGCACCTGTACGACACCAACTCGGGCAACACCGAGCGCGGCATCTGCTCGCTTCCGTTCGTGCGCCAGTCCGACGGCCAGGTGGTGTACTTCCCGTCCAACCTGATCGAGAACCTGTTCCTCAGCAACGGCATGAGCGCCGGCAATACCCTGGCCGAAGCCCAGGTGCAGTGCCTTTCGGAAATCTTCGAGCGGGCAGTGAAACGCGAAATCCTCGAAGGCGAGCTGGCGCTGCCGGATGTGCCTCAGGAGGTGCTGGCCAAGTACCCAGGCATTCTCGCCGGCATCCAGGGCCTGGAAGAGCAGGGCTTCCCGGTGCTGGTCAAGGACGCCTCGCTGGGCGGTGAGTTCCCGGTGATGTGCGTGACCCTGATGAACCCGCGCACGGGCGGCGTATTCGCCTCGTTCGGCGCGCACCCAAGCTTTGAAGTGGCGCTGGAGCGCAGCCTCACCGAACTGTTGCAAGGCCGCAGCTTCGAAGGCCTCAACGACCTGCCGCAGCCGACCTTCGAAAGCCATGCGCTGACCGAGCCGAACAACTTCGTCGAGCACTTCATCGACTCCAGCGGCGTGGTGTCGTGGCGCTTCTTCAGTGCCAAGGCCGATTTCGAGTTCGTCGAGTGGGACTTCTCCGGCCAGGGTGAGGACTCCAACGCGCAGGAAGCCGCGACCCTGTTCGGCATCCTCGAAGGCCTTGGCAAAGAGGTGTACATGGCCGTGTACGACAACCTTGGCGCGACCGCCTGCCGCATCCTGGTGCCGGGTTATTCCGAGATCTATCCGGTCGAGGACCTGATCTGGGACAACACCAACCGGGCCCTGGAGTTCCGTGCCGACATCCTCAACCTGCACAGCCTGGATGACCGCGCCCTGCGCGCGCTGCGCCGGCGCCTGGATAAATGCGAGGTGGATGACTACACCACCATCACCACCTTGATCGGCGTCGAGTTCGACGAAAACACGGTGTGGGGCCAGCTGACCATCCTGGAACTGAAACTGCTCATCTGCCTGGCGCTCAAGCGCTTCGAGGATGCCAAGGAGCTGGTCGAGGCATTCCTGCAGTTCAACGACAACACCGTCGAGCGCGGCCTGTTCTACCAGGCGCTGAACGTGGTGCTGGAAGTGCAGCTGGATGATGAACTGGAACTGGCCGATTACGAGGCCAACTTCCGCCGCATGTTTGGCAACCCGCGGATGGACGCGGTGCTGGGCTCGGTCGACGGTAGCGTGCGCTTCCACGGCCTGACCCCGACCAGCATGAAGCTCGAAGGGCTGGACCGCCATCTGCGGCTGATCGAGAGCTACAAGAAGCTGCATGCCGCGCGGGCCAGGTCTGCCTGACCGATCCAGGGGGGCGCAGCAGCGGCGTAAGCGTCAGTTCCTGCACTTGGCCAGCACTACCTGGCAGGTGTCTGGCGTACCGCCTGAGCGCCCCGCATAGCGGATGCAGTTGTTCAACGACTTCTGCTTGGCAATACCGAGTGTGTTGCCCCAGGCCAGGCCGCCTTCACCGCTGCTCGGCAGCGCCTTGGCGTAACAGTTGGAGCCTGGCGCGGCGGCGTAATAGCGTGCCTTGCTGGTTTTGCCCGAACAGCCGGCATTGAGAGCCAGGCTGACGGCCAGCAAGGCATGCGCTGTCCAGTACGCGTAGGGTCGTGTGTTGCGAGTCTTCATGCTATCCCTCATCCCGACGCATCAAGTCTTTCAGGATATTTCTCTCAAGCCAAGCGGTGAACTATCCGAACGTCAAGGTGATCCCTTCTTAAGCGCACCCTGCGCACGCCTGATGGACCAGGCCATCGCGCCAGTCCGTCAGCCTTGGGTCACCGATGAATAAGGAGGCGCCGTGACCGCTACAGAGCAAACCTTCTACCGATGCACGCCCGGGCCGCTGCACGCGATCCTGCTGGCCGGCACGGTCCCGCTGTTTCTCGGCGCGCTGCTGAGCGACATTGCCTACTTCAAGAGCTACCAGATCCAGTGGAGCAACTTCGCCGCCTGGCTGATTGCCGGTGGCTTGCTGTTTTGTGGGCTGGCGTTGTTGTTCGCCCTGGCCAACCTGATCCGCGCCCCGCGCAAGGGCGGGCGGCCAACGCTGTACTTCCTGCTGTTGCTGGTGACCTGGGCGCTGGGGCTGATCAATGCGTTCGAACATGCCAAGGATGCCTGGGCGGTGATGCCTGCGGGCCTGGTGCTGTCGGTGATCGTCACCGTGCTGGCCTGCGTGGCGGCATGGCTGGGCATGAGCAACCTGGGTTCGGGAGGTGAGGCATGAAGCCGTTGCAAGGACTGTCATTGTTGAGTGTGGCGCTGCTGTTGGCCGCCTGTGGCGGGGACGGCGAGCCGACCCAGGCACTGGGGCCTGACCCGAAGCTGCCGGCCCCGGAGCGCGGCCTGCTGCCGAGCATGAAGATTGCACAACCGGCGCAGTGGGGCGATCAGAAACCCACCGTGCCTGAGGGCTACCGCATCACGGCCATCGCCACTGACCTGAAAATCCCGCGCCAGAGCCTGGTGCTGCCCAATGGCGATATCCTGGTCGCCGAAGGGCGCGGCGGCAGTGCGGCCAAGCTCAAGCCCAAGGACGTGATTGCCAGCCAGATCAAGGCCAAGGGCAATACGCAAGTGAAGGGTGGCAACCGCCTGACCTTGCTGCGCGATGCCGATGGTGACGGCACCTACGAGGTGCAGACGGTGTTCGCCGAAGGCCTCAATGCGCCCTACGGGCTGGCCTTTGCCGACGGCAAGCTGTACGTGGCCAACCAGGATGCGTTGGTGCGGTTCGATTACCAGGACGGCCAGACCAAGGCCGGCGGCCCGCCGACCAAGGTCACCGACCTGCCGGCCGAGATCAACCACCACTGGACCAAGGCGCTGACCATCAGCCCCGATGGCCGCTACCTTTACGTGGGCATCGGCTCGAACAGCAACATCACCGAGCGTGGCATGGAAGTGGAGATCGACCGCGCCATGGTCTGGCAGATCGACGCTGTGACCGGGGCGCACAGGCCTTACGCCACCGGTTTGCGCAACCCGACGGCGCTGACCATTCAGCCAGACACCGGGCAGTTGTGGACGGTAGTCAACGAGCGTGACGAACTGGGGCCGGACCTGGTGCCGGACTACCTTACCTCGGTTCGTGAGGGCGGCTTCTATGGTTGGCCTTACAGCTACTGGGGGCAGAACGTCGATGAGCGGGTGAAGCCGCAGAACCCGGACAAGGTGGCGGCTGCTATCAAGCCGGATTACAGCCTGGGGTCGCACGTTGCCGCGCTGGGGGTGGACTTCTCCATCCCGGCCATGGGCGAGCGCTTCGCCGACGGCGTGTTCGTGGGCGAGCACGGTAGCTGGAATCGGCCGAACCCGGTGGGTTACAAGGTGATCTTCGTGCCGTTCAAGGCGGGCAAGCCGGCCGGTGAGCCCGTCGACTTCGCCACCGGGTTCCGCGGGGAAGATGGCAAGACCCGCGGCCGGCCCGTGGGGGTTACGGTGGACCCACGTGGCGCCCTGATCATCGCAGATGACCTTGCCAACACGGTGTGGAGGGTGACGCGCAACTGACGTGGAGGCACTGCCGGCTGGGGGCGCAGGTAGCTTGCAGGTCCGTTGACACAACGGGGTTGACAGGTTTCGCGGGCGGGGCGTTTGCCTGCAGAGTGGCGAGCAATGGCTATGCTTGTGTGCGCGTAGCCATTGCACGCACAACCCCGGTCTCGATTACATGGAAGCAGGCCTATGAATCCTATTTGCACCCTCGCTCGTGCTGTTGCCCTCGCCACCCTGATGTCCGCCGCCACCTTCACAGTGCAGGCTTCCGAAATTCCGATTGGCAGCGAGGCACTGGAGAGCCATGTCAAAACCCAGGTCACCGCGATCGACCTGGCCAACCGCCAAGTCACGGTCAAAGGGCCGAACGACAAGGATGTGACCCTGCAACTGACTGAAAAGGCCAAGGCACTGCCTAACCTGAAGGTGGGTGACAACGTCGATATCTATGTAACCCGGGCCGTCGCCTATGTGCTCAACAGCGAGGTGGGCGGCGCGCCCAAGGCTACTGAAGAATCCGGGGAAATCCGCGCCACCAAGGACAACCCCAACCCCGGCGGCGAAGCGTTCCGCCAGGTCCGGGTGACCTCGCAGATCAAGAAGATCGACCTGAAGAAACATGAGGTCAGCCTGCTGCCGCCGGAAGGCAAGCTGCAGGTGGTCAAGGTCGAGAACCCTGACCTGCAGGCGCGCATGAAGAACCTCAAGGTCGGCCAGACCGTGGATGCGATCTACACCGAAGTGCTGCGGGTCGATACCTGGCGTTGAGGTCGGGCAGCGGGCACGCTTCGGTAGGCCCGCATCTGGCTGCATGCACAAGACGAATACACCACGTGCATCTTTTTGATTTCCATAACTGCGATCGATTTATTCATCATGGTCTCATCTTGTTTTCAGTTGAGACCTTTCATGACCTACAAGACCCTGTTACTTGCAATCCTTCCCGTGATGATGGCCCTGCTGGCGGGCTTCGTGCTGCCCTATCAGGCTGCCAGCAACGCGGCTGTCGGCCGTGCGCTGGGGCACTGGCTGTGGGGCGCCTTCACCTCGTTGACGGTCAGTTCGGTGGTGATCATCACGGCTTTGCTGATCCTGCGGGTGCCCATGCCTGACCTGGGCAAGGCGTTGCAAGGCCCCTGGTGGCTGTGGATCGGCGGCGTGCTGGGTGCGCTGTATGTGGCCGGCGCTGCGGCATTGACACCCAAGCTGGGTACGGCGGGGTTTCTGGTGCTGGTAGTGGCGGGGCAGATCCTCACCTCGGTGATCGTCGATCACTTCGGGCTGATGGGCATTGCCAGCAAGCCGGTGAGCTTGGCCCGGGTGGCCGGCGTGCTGCTGATCCTCGGTGGCGTGTTGCTGGTGCAGGGCGGCTGGACCTCGACGCCAACGTCTGGCCAGGCGGTGGTCGAGCGCTGATCACTGCCCGGGCTGGCTGCAGGCCCATACGGCTTCGCGCAGCCAGCGATGGCCGGGGTCGCTGTCCTTCCTGGCATGCCAGGCCTGTTGATAGGCGAGGGCGGGGATCGGCAAGGGGGGCGTGAACTGGCGCAGTGACGGGTGCTGGCGCATCGGGCCAACCGCTCGCCTGGCCACGGTGAGGATCAGGTCGGTGCCGGCCAGCACGTCGACTGCGGCGCTCCAATGCGGCAGCGCCAACGCAATATGCCGACGCAAGCCTTGTTCGGCCAGGGCCCGCTCGATCTCATCGTGGGCATCCGGGTGCATGGCCATGAGCACGTGCGGCCGCGTCAGCCAGTCCTCAAGCGTAAGCCCGCCCTTGGCCGGGAGCACCTGGCGATCGGCGACGCTGATGAAGCTGTCATTGAACAAGGTCTGGGCGGTGATGTCGGCTGGCAGTTCCGGGAAGATGCCCAGGGCCAGGTCGAGTTCGCCATCGAGCAACTGCGCGAGCATGGTTTCGCGGCTGGCCTGGCTGATGGCCAGGTCGACACCGGGAGCGATCTGACGCAGGTGGCGGACCAAAGGCGGCAGGATGATGCGCGAGGAATAGTCCGACAGTGACAAGCGGAAGCGGCGCCGCGCCTGGGCCGGATCGAACTGAGGCGCAGCCAGCAGGCCGTTGAGGCTGCCGAGGGCGTCCTGCAGCGGTTTGGCCAGGGATTGGCCGCGGGCGGTCAGGGCCATCCTGCCGTGTTGCCGGATCAGCAAGGGGTCGTCGAAGTGTGCGCGCAGCTGCGCCAGGGCATGGCTGACGGCGGGTTGGCTGCGGTGCAGGCGCAGGGCAGCGCGGGTTACGTGCTTTTCACTGAGCAGGGCGTGCAGGGTAAGCAGCAGATTGAGGTCGATCTTGCGCAGTTCATCCATGGGGCGAATGCTTCGGTTGGCTTTGGCAGGTGATTATCAGCCTAACAGATGTGCCAGCCCCTTCCCGGGCTTGCCCGCTCCCACAGGTAACCCCGGGCCTTGAGGAGTGGGAGCGGGCAAGCCCGCGAAAAGGCCAGTGCAGACACCACAAGGCTCCCAGGAGGGTTATACTCGCCCCCCGTTTCACTGTAATCCGAGTATTTCGATGGGTCTTTCCGCAACCGCCACACCCGAACCGCGCCGCCTCGGCGCGCCCTTGATCTCCCTGGCCCTGTTGCTGGCCGGCGCCTGTTTTCTCAACCTCAATGCCGGCTTGAAACAGATGCTGCTGCTGATGGTCGGCGCCGCCTTGGGCCTGACGCTCTATCACGCCGCTTTCGGCTTCACCTCGGCCTGGCGCGTGTTCATCAACGAACGCCGCGGCGCCGGCCTGCGTGCCCAGATGGTCATGCTGACCCTGGCCGTGCTGCTGTTCTTCCCGGCGCTGTCGGCCGGCAGCCTGTTCGGCACCCCGGTCACCGGCCTGGTCGCGCCAGCTGGCGTGTCGGTGGTGTTCGGTGCGTTCATTTTCGGCATCGGCATGCAGTTGGGCGGCGGCTGTGCCTCGGGCACGCTGTTCACGGTCGGTGGCGGCAATGCGCGGATGCTGGTAACCCTGCTGTTCTTCATCATTGGCTCGGTCGGCGCCACGCACCATGCCGACTGGTGGTTTGCGCTGCCGTCGTTCCCGGCCACCTCGATCGTCCAGGCCTGGGGCGTGGCGCCAGCGCTGCTGGTCAGCGTTGCAGTGTTCGCGCTGATCGCCTGGGGCACGGTGGTGATGGAGAAGCGTCGTCATGGCGCCCTGGAAGCCCCGGTGAGCAGTGAGTACCAGGGGCTGCGCCGCTTCCTGCGTGGCCCGTGGCCGCTGCTGTGGGGGGCGATTGCCCTGGCCTTGCTCAACTACGCCACCCTGGCCCTGGCCGGGCGCCCGTGGGGCATCACCTCGGCCTTTGCGCTGTGGGGCGCCAAGACCTTGTCCAGCTTCGGTGTGGATGTCGGCAGCTGGGTGTTCTGGCAGGCCCCCGCCAATGCCAAGGCACTGGCTGCGCCGCTGTGGCAGGACATCACCACGGTGATGGACATCGGCATCGTGCTTGGTGCACTGCTGGCGGCAGGCCTGGCTGGACGCTTCGCGCCAAACCTGAAGATCCCGCTGCCATCGTTGATTGCCGCAGTCATCGGTGGCCTGTTGCTGGGCTATGGTTCGCGCCTGGCGTATGGCTGTAACATCGGCGCCTACTTCAGCGGTATCGCTTCGGGTAGCGTGCACGGTTGGCTTTGGCTGATCGCCGCCTATGCCGGCAACCTGATCGGCGTGCGCCTGCGCCCGCTGTTCTTTGCCGGCGAACGTCGCCCGGTGGCGCTCAGCGGCTGCTGACATCACCCGATCAATCGAACAAGGAGGTTCGAATGATGCAATACACCGTCCACGCGGCCTGGGCTCCACTACCGATGTTCGACGCCTCGGCCGTAGAGCCAGTCTATTAAACCTGAATTCTTAAATAAATCAGGTTAGCTTTATTCAATAACTGATTGATATTAATGGATTATCTTCTCGCAAGCGTGTGCTGGATACACTGTTCGTAGTAGGTCTGCTTGATCGCCGCTGGCTTGAGTCGTGAACGGCTGTTGTAGGTCTGTTCGGTAATGCCCATGGCGGTCATGCGCATCCAGGGTTTGGCAAACCGGCGCACTTGCAGCTTCTTGCGCGTGGCGTACAAGGTGACGCCGGAGAGCTTGGCCTGCTGCGCCTCGGCGGCGATCTGCGAGCCCCATCCACAGGTTTCGCGGTCGTTCTGGCTAAGCGCTTTGGCCTGGGCGCCGAAGCTGGCAGTGGCCAGCAGGCAGCCGGCCATCGTTGCTAGAAATACTCGCATGTTGCTTTCCTAAGCATCTGAAGATCAAAGGAGTTTGCCTTGGCTAAAGATGCCTGGGGGCCAGCATTTTCCCATCAGGTAGTGGCGATACGAATGCGATTTGCCAGTGTGGGGCGCAGGCTGGTCAGCGCCAGGCCTGCGATCCATATCACCGACACGCCGTAGTTCAGCCGCTGATACAGCCCGAACAGCTGGCCGCTCCTGGCGGCCTGAGCCATGAGCACAACGGTGATCACCGCAGTAATCAGGCACGCCAGGGAAAACCAGCCCAGAGCCCTCGAGCCGGCCATGCGCTTGCCAAGCCAGGCCCACAGCGCGCTGGCCAGGGTCAACGAGAGGAACATCAGCAGGCCACTGAGGTTGTGCAGCTGTTGCGAGCTGGACGGCTCGGCAGGTGCACAGCCCCGGTCGCACGGAAACAGGCCAGCGCCGAGGCTGCCCAGGCCATGCAACAGGACCAGGGCAGCGCTCAGCAGCGCAAGTTTCGAGGCGCGCCAACGCCGTGCAAGGCCCCAGGCAAACAGGGCGAATAGCAAGGCAAGGGGGAAGTTGTTGACCAAGGGCGACCAGTGCCGAGTCGGGGAGCCTTGGGCGCCGAGCTGGCTCATGGCCTGTTGCAGGTGGTCGTAGCCGGGGTAGCCCTTGGCGGTGAACCAGACGCCGATCAGCAACCAGAACGGGATGAGCAGGCCACAGGTGAGCAGTGCGCGGTCGAGCGCTTTCATGCGGGACTTCCTTCCATGGAAAGCACCTACTGTAGCGGTTTCAGCCCTGCGTGTCCCGGCGCATCTGGGTCACCAAGGTAAATCGATCATCCGGGTGCACCGTCTCGGAAACTGCCATCAGGTCGCCGTTTTTCTCGCGGTAATGGCGGATGATCTTCAGCCCCGGCGAACCCGCCTCGGCCTTCAGTTCACGCGCCATATCTGCTGTCAGCAACACGGCCCGTACCTGCTGGTCGACGACGGCGATCGCCCGGCCATAGTGCTGTTCGATCAACGCTGCGATCAACTGGTCGGGGTGCTCATGGGCCAGTTCGATGACGTCGGCGTAGTCGCGCTGGGCATAGACATCGGTCCAGCACAGCGGCGCGGCATTGTGCTGGCGGTCGACGCGGATGCTCGACACGCAGAAGTAGTGTTCTCCCGGCACCAGTCCCAGGCGCTCTGCTTCACTCAGGTTGGCGACGAAGTGGCGCTTTTGCTGGACGATGCGTTGCTGGGTTTGCGTCAGCTGCGCAAGGTCGGCCACTGTCGCCACCGTCTGGGAGTAGCCACCACGCGGGCTGCTGGCCTCGACCCGGGTGCCGACCCGCTTGCGGCGTGACACCAGCCCTTCGTTGAGCAGTTGATTGATCGCCGCCCGCACCGTATGCCGGCTCACCCCATACAGATCGCACAATTCAAATTCGGTCGGCAACAGGCTGCCCACTGGGTATCGGCCACTGGCGATGCCTTTCATCAAGTCTTTGGCCACCACGGTGTATCGCGTTTCGTTCATGCCTTCGGTGAGTCCGGTCAAATGCGCCGTTTGGCAGTGTACCAGTGCTCAAGCGTGCAGATGGCGCAGCGCTTTGATGAAATACCGCGTCGGGTGTATGTGATCGTACAACTGCTTGCGCTATCATGGCGGCTGTCTTTCAAGGTGAAATACAGGGCATGACAGAGCAGCAGGTACAGGCAAGGACCCGGCGCAAGCCGCGCAGTCTGGCCCAGGAACTGGTCACGGTGCTGACCGAGCGCATTCGCAGCGGCCAGCTCAAGCGCGGCGACAAGCTGCCGACCGAATCGCAGATTATGGCCGAGGAGGGCGTCAGCCGCACCGTGGTGCGTGAGGCGATTTCCCGGCTGCAGGCGGCCGGGCAGGTCGAGACGCGCCATGGCATCGGCACTTTCGTGCTGGACCAGCCGGCGACCGGTGGCTTCCGTATCGACCCGGCGACCGTGGTGACCTTGCGCGAGGTGCTGGCGGTGCTGGAACTGCGTATCGCCCTGGAAATCGAGGCGGCGGGCCTGGCGGCGCAACGGCGCAGCGACGAGGAACTGGCTGGCATGCGTGCAGCCCTGGACGAGCTCAATGAAGGTGCGGCACATGCCACCGATGCAGTGTCGGCGGACTTCCAGTTCCACCTGCGCATTGCCCAGGCCAGCGGCAACCACTACTTTGCCGATATCATCAACCACCTCGGTACCAGCATCATCCCGCGTACCCGGTTGAATTCGGCGCGGTTGGCCCATGATGACCAGGCGCATTACATGAGCCGCCTGATGCACGAGCACGAAGCCATCTACGAAGCCATCGCCCGGCGCGACAGCGAAGGGGCGAAGATGGCCATGCGCATGCACCTGAGCAACAGCCGCGAACGACTGCGCCAGGCCCATGAAGAAGCCGAGGCGCAGGGGGCCTGAGCCTTCCATAACCTGTCCCGGCCTCTTCGCGGGTTCACCCGCGAAGAGGCCGGGACAGGCAATAAAGAAAAGCCCCGCATGTGCGGGGCTTTCGTGTTTCAAGGCACTCAGATCGTGCCATCGCTCCACTGCCCATTGACCAGGCGACGCAGCCCCAGTGGGTTGCCGTCACGCAGCGCCTCCGGCAACAGCGCCTGCGGGTAGTTCTGGTAGCACACCGGGCGCAGGAAGCGGTCGATGGCCAGGGTGCCGACGGAGGTACCACGAGCATCGGAAGTGGCCGGATACGGCCCGCCGTGGACCATCGCGTCGCACACTTCGACACCGGTCGGGTAGCCATTGACCAGGATCCGCCCGACTTTCTCTTCCAGCAGCGGCACCAGCCAGGCGAAGGCCTCGAAATCCTCAGGCTCGCCGATCAGCGTCGCGGTCAACTGGCCGCGCAGGCCAAGCAGGGCATCACGCAGTTGCGCAATGTCCTTGACCTCAACCGCCACGGTGGTCGGGCCGAACACTTCTTCCTGCAGCAGCGGGTCGGCTTCTACCAGCAGGCGGACATCGGCCTTGAACAGCTGGGCACGGGCCTGGCTGCCTTCCTGGGGCTGGCCGGCCAGATGTTCGATACCGGCATGGGCGCGCAAGTGCTCCAGGCCGTCAACGTAGCTGCGAAGGCCACCCGCATTGAGCATGGTCTGCCCGGCCTGCTGGTCCAGGTGCTGGCCAAGGTCGCTGAGCAGCTGGCTGTACTGCGCTGACTGCAGGCCGATCACCAGGCCCGGGTTGGTGCAGAACTGCCCGGCACCCATGCACACGGAGCCGGCCAGCTCGCGGGCGATAGCCTCGCCACGCTTGGCCAGGGCACCCGGGAGGACGATCACCGGGTTGATGCTGGACATCTCGGCGAACACCGGGATCGGTTGCGCGCGCTCGGCAGCCATGCGGCACAGGGCGTCGCCGCCCTTCAGCGAACCGGTGAAGCCGACGGCCTGGATGGCCGGGTGCTTGACCAGCGGCTCGCCGACACCAGCGCCGAACACCATGTTGAACACACCCTTGGGCATGCCGGTGCGCTCGGCGGCGCGCTGGATGGCACAGCCGACCAGGTCGGCGGTGGCCATGTGGCCACTGTGCGCCTTGAACACCACCGGGCAACCGGCGGCCAGGGCGGCAGCGGTGTCACCACCGGCGGTGGAGAAGGCCAGCGGGAAGTTGCTGGCACCAAACACGGCGACCGGCCCGACGCCAATGCGCATCTGGCGCAGATCGACCCGCGGCAGTGGCTGGCGCTCGGGCAGGGCCAGGTCGATCCGTGCACCGAGGAAATCGCCCCGGCGCAGCAGCTGGGCGAACAGGCGCATCTGGCCGCTGGTGCGGCCGCGCTCGCCCTGGATACGGGCGGCGGGCAGGGCGGTTTCGCGGCAGACGATGGCGACGAAGGCGTCGTCCAGTTCGTCCAGTTCGGCAGCGATGGCGTCGAGGAACTCGGCGCGGCGCGCAGGTTTCAGGCTGCGGAATTCGACGAATGCAGCGGCAGCAGCCTTGGCGGCCTGGTCCACTTCGGCCTCGGTGGCCTGGGCGAAGCTGTAGGGCAGGGCCTCGCCGGTGGTGGCGTCCAGGCTCTGCAGGCGTTGCGAACCAGCGGCGCTGCGCTGGCCGGCGATGAAGTTGTGGCCGAGGATCTCAGGCATGGGATGCTCCTGGTGAAGTAGCTGAAGGATGAATGCTATTTGGGCAGGCTCGCTGGGCCCCTGTGGGAGCGGGCGAACCCGCTCCCACAGGCATTGCGACACGCTTGAAAATCGGGCAAGCCTTTGGCATCAGGTAATCGGTGCCGGGTTAAACAGGGTGATGTCGTTGTGCAGGCGGTGCTTTTCGGCCCAGGTCTGTTTGCGGCCGCTGGCCACGTCGAGATAGTAGTGGAACAGTTCCCAGCCCAGCGCTTCGATGGTCGTGCGGCCACTGGCGATGCGCCCGGCGTCGATGTCGATCAGGTCCGGCCAGCGCTGGGCCAGCTCGGTGCGGGTACAGACCTTGACCACCGGCGCCATGGCCAGGCCATACGGCGTGCCACGGCCGGTGGTGAACACGTGCAGGTTCATGCCGGCAGCCAGTTGCAACGTGCCGCAGACAAAATCGCTGGCCGGGGTGGCGCAGAAGATCAGGCCCTTGCGATTGACCCGCTCGCCCGGGCCAAGCACGCCCTGAATGGCGCCGCTGCCGGACTTGACGATCGAACCGAGGGACTTCTCGACGATGTTCGACAGGCCGCCTTTCTTGTTACCCGGCGTGGTGTTGGCGCTGCGGTCTGCTGCACCTTGCTGCAGGTAGCGGTCGTACCAGTCCATCTCGCGTACGAGGGCACTGGCGACTTCCTGGTTTTCGGCGCGGGAGGTGAGCATGTAGATGGCATCGCGCACTTCGGTCACTTCCGAGAACAGCACGGTGGCCCCAGCGCGCACCAGCAGGTCGGCGGCAAAGCCGAGCGCCGGGTTGGCGGTGATGCCCGAGAAAGCGTCGCTGCCGCCGCACTGCATGCCGAGGATCAGCTCACTGGCCGGCACCGTCTCGCGGCGGCGCTGGTCGAGTTTCTTCAGGCGGGTTTCGGCCAGGCCCATGATCTGTTCGATCATTTCGCCGAAGCCGAGGCTGGCGTCCTGCAGCCGATACAGCCAAGGCTCGCTGAGGTCCACCGACGGGTCGTTGTCATGCATCACCTGGCCGGCCTGGAGCTTTTCGCAACCCAGGCTGATCACCAGCGCCTCGCCACCGAGGTTGGGGTTGCGCGCCAGGTTGCGCACGGTGCGGATCGGGATATAGGCGTCACGGGCGTTGATCGCCACGCCGCAGCCATAGCTGTGGGTCAGGGCGACCACGTCATCGACATTGGGGTATTTGGGCAACAGTTCGGCGCGGATGCGTTTGACCGCGTGCTCCAGCACGCCGGTCACGCACTGCACGGTGGTGGTGATGCCGAGGATGTTGCGAGTGCCGACGGTGCCGTCGGCATTGCGGTAGCCTTCGAAGGTGAAGCCGTCCAGCGGTGGCAGGGCATCGGGCACTGCATCGCAGCGCGGCAGGCTGTCCAGTTCGGGGGCGGCTGGCATGGCCAGCTGGCTTTCCTGCACCCAGCTGCCCTGGCGCAGGTCTTTCAGCGCATAGCCGATGATCTGCCCGTAACGGCGCACCGGCTCGCCCTTGGCGATCGGCACGGTAGCCACCTTGTGGCTCTGTGGCACGCCTTCGACCAGGGTCAGGCCATCGGCGAAGCGGGCACCTTCACCCAGGCCGCCGTCGTTGACCACCACCACGACATTGTCGTCATCGTGCAGGCGGACGTAGCGGGGCGAGTCGGAATGTTCGATCAACTGCATGTTTGGGCCCTACTTTTCAGGTTCTCAGGCTGTGGCTGCGGGGCATCGTCGCGCAACTCGATACGCTTGATCGGGCCGACGATCACCAGGTAGCTGAATACCGCCACCAGGGCGTTGGCGCCCACGTACACCAGGGCCCACTTGAACGAGCCGGTGGCGCTGATGATGTAGCCGATGACGATTGGAGTGGTGATCGAGGCGATGTTGCCAAAGGTGTTGAACAGGCCACCGGACAGCCCTGCGATCTGCTTGGGCGAGGTGTCTGCCACCACCGCCCAGCCCAATGCGCCGATGCCTTTGCCGAAGAACGCCAGGGTCATGAAACCGACCACCATCCACTCGGCGTCGACATAGTTGCAGAAGACCATGGTGGTCGACAGCAACAGGCCGCAGACGATCGGCAGCTTGCGCGAGAATGTCAGCGAATTGCCGCGGCGCAGCAGCCAGTCCGAGATCACCCCACCCAATACACCACCAATGAAGCCGCACACTGCTGGCAACGAGGCGATGAAGCCGGCCTTGAGGATGGTCATGCCACGTTCCTGCACCAGGTACACCGGGAACCAGGTGAGGAAGAAGTAAGTGATGGCGTTGATGCAATACTGGCCCAGGTACACGCCCAGCAGCATGCGGCTGGTCAGCAGTTGCTTGATGTAGCCCCATTTCGGGCCGTCGTTGCCACGCTTCTGGTCCATGTCGACCAGCCCGCCGTTGTGCTCGATGTGCTCGAGTTCGCCCTTGCTGATGCGCGGGTGCTGACGTGGGTTGTAAATGGTCTTCAGCCACACCATGGAGAACACGATGCCCAGTGCGCCCATGACCACGAACACGTGCTCCCAGCCGAAGCTGAACACGATCCAGCCCATGATCGGGGCGAACAGTGCGGTGGCGAAGTACTGCGCCGAGTTGAAGATCGCCGAGGCGGTGCCGCGTTCCTGGGTCGGGAACCAGGCCGCGACGATACGGGCATTACCCGGGAACGACGGGGCTTCGGCGAAGCCGACGAGGAAGCGCAGGGTGAACAGGGTCACCACCGCCCAGGCCACCGGCAGGCCGCCGACAAAACCCTGCAGCAGGGTGAACAGCGACCAGGTGAAGATGCTGAAGGCGTAGACATTCTTCGAGCCGAAGCGGTCCAGCAGCCAGCCACCGGGGATCTGGCCGGCCACGTAAGCCCAGCCGAAGGCGGAGAAAATATAACCCAGGGTAACGGCGTCCATGCCGAGGTCTTTCTGCAGGCTGGAGCCTGCGATAGCGATGGTTGCTCGGTCTGCGTAGTTGATCGTGGTCACCAGGAACAGCATGAACAGGATCAGGTAGCGCACATGCGTCTTTTTAGTCGCTTGCATGCTGTAAACACTCCCACTAGTTATTTTTGTGCGGGCTCACGCGTTGTAGCCGGAGTGGGGCAGGCCCACTCCGGAGGCGGCAATGGCAGGCCGCTAGGGTGCGCTTATTGCGGACCCATCTTGTCCATCAGGGCTGCGAGCAGTTCGTACTCTTCGGCGCTCAGGTCGGTCAGCGGGGTGCGTACCGGGCCTGCATCGTAACCGGCGATCCTGGCGCCTGCCTTGACGATGCTCACGGCGTAGCCGGCCTTGCGGTTACGGATGTCCAGGTACGGCAGGAAGAAATCGTCGATCAGCTTGGCCACGGTGGCGTGATCGTCACGGGCAATGGCGTGGTAGAAGTCCATCGCGGTCTTCGGAATGAAGTTGAACACTGCCGATGAGTACACCGGCACACCCAGTGCCTTGTAGGCCGCAGCATATACCTCGGCTGTGGGCAGGCCACCCAGGTAGCTGAAACGGTCACCCAGGCGACGACGGATCGACACCATCAGTTCGATATCGCCCAGGCCATCCTTGTAGCCAATCAGGTTCGGGCAGCGCTCGGCCAGTTGTTCCAGCAGGTTGGCATTCAGGCGGCAGACATTACGGTTGTACACCACCACACCGATGTTGACCGATTTGCATACCGCTTCGACGTGAGCGGCAACGCCGTCCTGGCTGGCTTCGGTGAGGTAGTGCGGCAGCAGCAGCAGGCCCTTGGCGCCCAGGCGCTCGGCTTCTTGTGCGTATTCGATGGCCTGGCGGGTTGAACCACCGACGCCGGCGAGGATCGGCACCGACTTGGCGCAGGTGTCGACCGCTGTCTTGATCACCTGGCTGTACTCGCTGGCGGCCAGGGAGAAGAACTCACCGGTGCCACCGGCGGCGAACAGGGCGCTGGCGCCATAAGGGGCGAGCCACTCCAGGCGCTTGATGTAGCCAGCCTGGTTGAAGTCGCCCTGGGCGTTGAAGTCGGTGACCGGGAAAGACAGCAGGCCGTGGGAGAGGATGGATTTCAGTTCTTGTGGATTCATTGTTGTAGGCATCCTGTGGCGCTTGGGTGTAGGGTGTGTTCTGCGTTGGAGGTAAGTTATCGTACAACATGTACGATGACTAGTCCCCTTGCAGAAAATTTTTTGAGGCGCACATGTGATTGGTTCAAGGTTTGTGTTGGTGCAGAAATCGAGCGCCGCCCGCGCGGCGCTCGATCTCACAAGCGCAGAGGATCTAACGACAACCACTCGGCAGTCATCGTATCTCTTGAGGAGGGAGGAAAAAAACGATCGCGGAGACAGGCACAAGCCCGCCGCCCGCTTCCACGGAAAGTGTTCTGGGACCAGCAGAGGGTGACCGGGGAAGCGGGGGCGACCTTGCGCCGCCCCGCGATCAAAGCTAACGAAGCTGAAACCGGGTGTCAGGCCGCCTGTTGGCGCTTGATCTGACTCTTGCGCACCTGAGCGCGGCAGGCATCGCCGAAGGCCTGGAAGATCTTGATCGAGTCAGGGTTCTTCGCTGCTTGCCATTCCGGGTGCCACTGCACGGCAAACAGGAACGGCGAGATGCTTGGGGCGTGGATCGCCTCGACCAGGCCATCTTCGGCGTGGGCGATCGGCTCGATGCCGGCGCCGAGGTTGCGCAGGCCCTGGCCGTGCAGCGAGTTGACGCGGATCTCGTCGGTGCCCAGGGTTTCCCGCAGCCAGCTGTCCGGCTTGATCTTCACGCCATGCACCTGGGCGTATTGCACATCGACCGGGTCTTCCGGATTCTCCCGGTGGTCGTTGAAGCCAGGCTCGGCGTAGACCTTCTGGTAGATGTCGCCGCCCAGGGCAACGTTGATTTCCTGCATGCCGCGGCAGATGCCGAAAATCGGCAGGCCGCGCTTGAGCGCTGCCTTGACCAGGGGGATGTCGAACAGGTCGCGGTTCTTGTCCTGGCCTTTGCCAGGGGTTTCGTTTTCCTGGCCGTACAGGGTCGGGTCGATGTTGCTGCCGGCACCGGTCAGGTATACGCCGTCGGCCATGTCCAGATAGGTCTCCAGGTCATCGATGCCACAGCAGGTGGGCACCAGTACCGGGACGCAATCGGCGAAGTCGACCAGCGGGGTGATGTATTTGTGGGTCATGACCTGATAGTCATGGCCTTTGCGCTCTTGGCTGCCCATGGTCATCAGGACGACGGGTTTGCGCAGGGAAGGTTGCTTGTTGCCAATGTTGCTGTTGGACATATGTCACCTTATGACAGGGCTCTGCCTGTCGTTGTTGTGCAGGTGCACGGCCCGTGGCCTTGATGTGCTACCTGAAGTCCCGAGCACTGCCGGCTCGTCACTGGACGATTCCGGTCGGGGCTTGTAGATAGCTTGCCAGAGCCGTTCGATATGTCAAACGAGCAAAAAGCGGTAGAGGCGCCGAATTACGGGGGCATAACCCTTGCGAGCCTGAGCCGGCAAGGGTTTGGCAGGGGGTATGGTCAATTATATTTAACGACGCAGTCGGTTCATTGCAGCGCTGCAATGATTGACCGCTCAGTGCAGTATCTGCGCCAGGAAAGCCTTGGCCCGTGCAGTGCGCGGCTGGTTGAAGAACACCTGGGGCGGGCTGTCCTCGATGATCTGCCCGCCCTCGAGGAACAGCACCCGCTCCGCCACCTGGCGGGCAAAGCCCATTTCATGGGTGACGCACAGCATGGTCATGCCGGTGCCGGCCAGTTGCACCAGTACGTCCAGCACCTCGGCGACCATCTCAGGGTCGAGCGCCGAGGTCGGCTCGTCGAACAGCATGATCCGCGGCTTCATGCACAGCGCCCGGGCGATGGCCACGCGCTGCTGCTGGCCGCCGGACAACTGGCTGGGGTATTTGTGCGCCTGGCTCTCGATACCTACCTTGCTCAGGTACATGCGCGCCCGTTCCTCGGCGTCCTTGCGCGACAGGCCGCGGACGCTGGTGGGGGCGAGCAGGCAGTTGTCCAGCACGCTCATGTGCGGGAACAGGTTGAAGTGCTGGAACACCATGCCGATCTCGCTGCGCACCCGGGCCGCCTGGCGGGTGTTGGCGGCCAGGTCGGTGCCGGCCACCCGGATGCTGCCCTGCTGGGCGATTTCCAGGCGGTTGATGCAACGGATCAGCGTCGATTTGCCCGAACCGGACGGGCCACACAGGACAATGCGCTCACCTTCACGCACCTGCAGGTTGATGTCGCGCAGCACGTGGAAGGCGCCATAGTGCTTGTTCAGGCCCTCGATGCGGATCAGCTCCGGACGAGGGTCAGTTTCGGGGGCAAGGCTGGCAACGCTCAAGGGGGCGGTCATGTTGTTGTTCTCCCGCTGGGTGTCAGTCGAAACGTGCTGCGCTGTAAGGCGCAGGGTCAGTGAAAGGGTGCTCGCCTGTGAGCAGCTCGGCCACCAGGCGGCCGCTGACCGGGCCGAGGGTGAGGCCGTGGTGGGCGTGGCCGAAATTGAACCAAAGGCCTTTGTGCCGCGGCGCAGGGCCGATGACCGGGCGCATGTCGGGCAGGCAGGGTCGGCGGCCGAGCCAGGGCTTGTCGTCAAGGCGCTCTCCCAGCGCCGGAAACAGCTTGCGAGCCAGCGCTTCGCAGCGCTTGAGCTGGATCTCGTTGCCCGGTGCGTCACTGGCGGCGAACTCGATACCGGTGGTCAGGCGCACGCCGCGGGCCATCGGGGCCAGTACATAGCCACCCTGGGTGTCGCAGATCGCATGCAGCAGCTGCGCTCCCTCGCGGGTGCCGTAGTGCATGTGGTAGCCACGCTTGATGCCCAGTGGAATGCGGTAGCCCAGGCGCTCGAACAGGTCGCCCGACTGCGGCCCGAGGCAGGCCACCACTTCGTCGGCGCTGATCAGCCCCCGTTGGCTGTCGACCTGCCACAGGCCGTCGACCTGGCGCAGGCTGCGCGCATCGCCGTGGACGAACTGCCCGCCGCGCTGCACGAACAGCGCGGCATAGCCACGGGTGAGGGCGCCGGGGTTGGTGACGGTCTTCGGATCGAGCCAGTGGATGCCGCCGACCACTGTGCTGTCGAGCTGGTGCTCGCGGGCCTGCAGCTGGCCGCGTTCGAGGATTTCGTACTGCAGGCCGTAACGGGCCAGGCCCTTGAGCTCGGCCTTGGCCCGCTCGAACAGCGCCGGGTCGCGATAGACCTCGATCCAGCCCTTGGCCTGGATCAGCCCTTCAAGGCCGGCCGCCTGGACCAGTGCATCATGTTCCTCGACGCTGCGCTGGACCAGCGGCAGCATGTCGGCCGCCGCCCCGGCCAGGCGCCCGGGCGCCGACTGTTGCCAGTAGCGCAGCAGCCACGGCGCCGCCTTGGGCAAGTGCAGCACGCTGTAGCGCACATCGGGCTGGCGGTTCAGGCCATAGCGCAGCAAGGCGCCGAAATGCCGCGGGAAGGCATAGGGGATCACGCTGGAACGCTCGATCAGCCCGGCGTTGCCATGGCTGGTGCCGCTGCCGGGGTCGTCGCGGTCGAGCAGGATCACCTGGCGCCCGCGGGCCTGCAGGTGCAGCGCGGTACTGACACCGACGATGCCGGCGCCGAGGACAAGGGTCTGGCAATGCATGGATGTATCCTTCGGTCAGTTCAGGTGGCGGCCCAGGCGGGCTTCCAGGTGTTTGAGCACGCGTCGGACCAGTTCGACGATCACCAGGTAGAGCACCGCGGCCCAGAGGTAGATCTGGAAGTCGAAACTGCGCGAGAACGCCAGCTTAGTCACGCCCATCAAGTCGTAGAGGGTCACCAGCGAGGCGATGGCGCTGGCCTTGATCATCAGGATCAGCTCGTTGCCCAGCGGCCCGATGGCCACCAGCAACGATTGCGGCAGGATGACCTTGAAGAAGGTGGTCGAACGCTTGAGGTTCAGTGCCCGTGCCGCTTCGTACTGCCCCGGCGCCACGGCCATCAGGCTGCCGCGGAAGATCTCGGCCTGGTAGGCAGCGGTGTTGAGGGTGAACGCCAACAATGTGCAGAACCAGGCTTCACGGAAGAACCACCAGAGGCCGAGGTCCTGCCAGAAGCCTTTGAGCGAGCCCAGGCCGTAATACAACAGGAACAGCTGGGCCAGCAGCGGCGAGCCGCGGAAGAAGTAGATGTAGCCGGCCGCCAAGCGTTGCAGCAGCATGTGGCGCGACAGGCGCGCCAGGGCCAGCAGCAGGCCGAGCACGGCACCCAGGCTGAAGGAGATTGCGACCAGCTTGGCGGTCACCAGCAGGCCATCGACGAAGCGCGGGCCATAGCGCTCCAGCAGGTCCGGGTCCAGTACCAGGCCCAGCAGTTGTTCGGTACTCATGCGCGTGCTCCTTGCAGGTGGCGGTTGCTGCGGCGCTCGATATAGGCGAACACCCGTCCCGAGGCGGCCGAGAACAGCAGGTAAGCCAGGCAGGCGACGCCATAGAAGAACATCGGCTCCTTGGTCACGCTGACTGCAAGGTTGGTCTGGCGCATCAGGTCGACCAGCGAGATGGTCGACACCAGCGACGTGTCCTTGAGCAACGACAGCCAGTTGTTCGACAGGCCCGGCAGGGCGATGCGCGTCAGCTGCGGCAGCACCACCTTGAAGAACCCGGTGCGCTTGCTCAGGCCCAGCGCCGAGCAGGCCTCCAGCTGGCCCTTGGGCAGGGTCTTGAACGCTGCCAACCAGATTTCGCTGGAGAACGCCGCGAATACCAGGCTGAAGGCGATCATGGCGGCCAGGAAGGTGTTGATCAGGAACTCGCCTTCATAACCCATGGCCGCCAGCAGCTTTTGTGCAGCGATCTGGCAGCCGTAATAGATGATCAGCAAGGTCAATAACTCGGGCAGCCCGCGGAACACCGTGGAAAAGCTGGTGGCCCAGGCTCGGGCCAGGCGTTTGCGCGAGCGCGCCGCCAGGGCGACGGCCAGGCCCAGCGGCAGGCCGATGGGCAGGCAGGCGAGGGCCAGCGACACGGTAACCAGCGCGCCGGCCAGCAGCGCCTGGCCCCAGCCGCCACTGGCGAAGGACAGCAAGGACAATTGATCGAGCATGACGAGCCCCTTGGCGGCCTTTGTGTCGGCGCGGCCTTGTGCCGCGCCTACAAAAGCTGCGTAGTTTTCCGAAGATCAGTTGTAGATATCGAAGGCAAAGTACTTGCTGGCGATCTTCTGGTAGGTGCCGTTGGCAACGATTTCGGCCAGTGCGGTGTTCAGCCGCTGGCGCAGCGCGTCATCATCCTTGCGCACGGCAATCGCGGCGTCGGCCTTGGTGTTGGCTACATCGCCAAGGATCTTGCAGCAGTCGCCGCCGTTCTTGTTCATCCACTCGTGCAGCGGGAACTTGTCGGCGATCACTCCGTCCAGGCGGCCGGCGGCGAGGTCGGCGTTGGCCTCGTCCATGGTCGGGTACAGCTTCACCTCGGCCCCGGCCTTGGCGTACACGTCTTCGGCATAGATGGCCTGGGTCGAGGACGACTGGGCGCCGACGGTGAAACCGTCAAACGTGGTCTGCGCGTCGCTGATCTTGCTGTCCTTGGCCACGGCAACGGTCAGCGGGGTGCGGTAGTAGTGGTCGGTGAAGGCGATTTTCTTGCGCCGTTCCTCGGTATCGATCATCGAGGCCACCACCGCATCGTACTTGCGCGCCATCAAGGCAGGAATGATGCCTTCCCAGTCCTGGGCAACCAGGGTGCATTGGACTTTCATCTGCTCGCACAGGGCATGGGTGATGTCGATGTCGAAGCCGTGCAGCTGATTATCGGCGTCGACATAGTTGAAGGGTGGATAGGCACCTTCAGTGGCGAAGCGCAGGGTCTCGGCACTGGCGTTAACGCCCAGCAGCAGGGCACACGCACCCAGCATAGCCATGGTCTTGTTCATCTCGCACCTCTTGCACTCTTGCTATTGTTGTTTGCCCGCGGGCCACGAGGTGTAGCCGACGAACTCGTTATGTAGAGCGGCAGTTGCTTCCAAGCGTTTTTCAACATCAGGCCCGAGCTTCTTGCAGACCTCGTTGACCATCAGGTGCACCCACGACAGCATGGTCGCGGTGGATTCCCAGAACAGGTTGAATTCGGTGGGGATGCGGAACACTTCGTCGGCATGGGCCTCGGCCCAGTCGCAGAAGGTATCGGTCACCAGCGTGACCGGGATGCCGGCGGCGCGTGCCTTCTGGCACAGCTGCAGGGCATGGCGCGAATAGCGGCGGGCCTCGAACACCACCAGCGCAGTGTCCTCGCTGCGGCCGAGCAGCACCTCGCCGAAGTGCCCGGCGCTACCATCGACCAGCTGCACGCCATCGCGCAGGTATTGCAGCAGGTGACTCATGCACATGGCGATGCCGCGTTCGGTCTGGAAGCCCGCGATGCACACCCGTGGCTTTTCGGCCAGGCGCTGGGCCACGGCGTGCCAGGCGTCGCTCTGGCGGTATTCGTGCACGCGCACCAGGGCCGCGATTTCCCGCTCCAGGCTGCCGGCGTTGTCGCGGTCATCCTGTTTCTGGCGGTATTCTTGCAGGCGATCGCCCATCAGCCAGGGGCCGTCGCCGAGGTCGCTCTGCAGGTCTTGCTTGAGCGCCTTGAGATGGGCATAACCGAGGGAGCGGCAGAAACGCCCGACGCTGGACTCGCTGACACCCAGCTTGGCGGCGATGCTGGCCGAGGTCTGGAACGGCAGTTCGTGCAGGTTGGCGAGCATGTAGCTGGCGATCTTGCGGCCCGAGGCTGCGGCCCCTTTCAGGCTGTTTTCCAGGCGTTGCTTGATCGGTTGGCTCATGCTGCGGCTCCAGGTGAGGCGTGGAATAGAAAATGGCTGTTTTCTGTCATCGCGTCAACATTTGACAGATAGCTGTCACTTATCGGAAAGTTTTTGTCGTTGCATACGCTGTTGCCATTCCAATTCCAAGAAAGGAGCTACAGATGTCCGCACCTTCCACCAGCCCGCTCGTGCGCCTGCCCTTCGCCGAGCTGCAGGGGCTGTTGCAAGGGATCCTCCAGCAGCACGGTTGCAGCGAGGCGGTGGCCGACGTGCTGGCCCACAACTGTGCCAGTGCCCAGCGCGATGGCGCCCACAGCCATGGCGTGTTCCGTATCCCCGGTTACGTTTCGACCCTGGCCAGTGGCTGGGTCGACGGGCGTGCCATCCCACAGGTAACCGACCTGGCGCCAGGCTACGTGCGCGTGGATGCCGCCGGTGGTTTCGCCCAGCCCGCCCTGGCCGCGGCGCGTGGGTTGCTGGTGGAAAAGGCCCGCAGCGCCGGCATTGCCGTGCTGGCGATCCACAACTCGCACCATTTCGCTGCACTGTGGCCGGATGTCGAGCCCTTTGCCGATGAGGGCCTGGTGGCGCTGAGCGTGGTCAACAGCATGACCTGCGTGGTGCCGCACGGTGCGCGCAAACCGCTGTTCGGCACCAACCCGATCGCCTTCGCCGCGCCATGCACGGGGCATGACCCGATCGTTTTCGACATGGCCACCAGCGCCATGGCCCATGGCGACGTGCAGATCGCGGCGCGGGCCGGCCAGGCATTGCCCGAGGGCATGGGCGTGGATGCCCAGGGCCAGCCGACCACCGACCCCAAGGCCATTCTCGAAGGCGGCGCGTTGCTGCCGTTTGGCGGGCACAAGGGCTCGGCGCTGTCGATGATGGTCGAGTTGCTGGCAGCGGCGCTGACCGGCGGGCATTTCTCCTGGGAGTTCGACTGGTCGGGGCACCCAGGCGCGAAAACGCCGTGGACGGGGCAACTGATCATCGTCATCGACCCAAGCAAGGCCGAAGGTGAGCGGTTTGCCCAGCGCAGCCGCGAACTGGTCGAGCACATGCAAGCCGCCGGGTTGTCGCGCATGCCAGGCGAGCGTCGCTACCGCGAGCGGGAGCAGGCCGAGCGGGAAGGGGTGGCGGTGACTGAACAAGAGTTGCAAGGACTGAAAGAATTGCTTGGCTGATCCGGCCCTTTCGCGGGCATGCCCGCGAAGAATCCAGCATAAATCCCCAGCTGTGCAAAGTTGCATAGACAACCTTGCACTTATGTGATGTTCCTTGGGCCTGACTCCGGGTATCCTCAGGGCAGTCTTTCCGAACTGTCCTGATCCAAGGAGCTGCACGCTGTGTTCAAACATGTCGATGCCTATGCCGGCGACCCGATCCTCTCGTTGATGGAAACCTTCAAGGCCGACCCGCGCGCCGACAAGGTCAACCTGAGCATCGGCCTGTATTACGATGAGGCCGGTGTGGTGCCGCAGCTGGAAGCGGTGGATGCGGTGGAAAAACGCATTGCCGGCCAGGCCCATGAAGCCTCGCTGTACCTGCCGATGGAAGGCCTGGCCAGCTACCGCCAGGCGATCCAGGCGCTGCTGTTCGGTGCTGACCACCCGGCCGTGACCGGCAAGCGCGTGGCCACCGTGCAGACCGTCGGCGGCTCCGGCGCGCTGAAAGTCGGTGCCGACTTCCTCAAGCGCTACTTCCCGCAGTCGGAAGTCTGGGTCAGCAACCCGACCTGGGACAACCACCGCGCCATCTTCGAAGGTGCCGGGTTCAAGGTGCACACTTACCCGTACTTCGACCAGGCCAGCCGTGGCGTCGACTTCGACGGCATGCTGCAGGCCCTGCAAGGCTTGCCGGCCAACAGCATCGTGCTGCTGCACCCGTGCTGCCACAACCCGACCGGTGCCGACCTCGAGCCTGTCCAGTGGCAGCAGGTGGTGGAAGTGGTCAAGGCGCGCCAGCTGATCCCGTTCCTCGACATCGCCTACCAAGGCTTCGGCGCAGGGCTGGTGGAAGACGCCTACGCCATCCGCGAAATGGCCCGTGCCGGCGTGCCGTGCCTGGTCAGCAACTCGTTCTCCAAGATCTTCTCGCTGTACGGCGAGCGGGTAGGGGGCCTGTCGGTGGTCTGCGACGACGAAGCCACTACCCAGAGCGTGCTCGGCCAGCTCAAGGCCACCGTACGTCGCAACTACTCCAGCCCGCCCAACTTCGGTGCCCAACTGGTGGCAGGCGTGCTCGGCGATGCCGCACTCAATGCCCAGTGGGCCGCAGAAGTGGAAGTGATGCGCAAGCGCATCCTCGACATGCGCCAGGCGCTGGTCGATGCCCTGGCGGTGCTGCTGCCAGGCCAGGATTTCCAGTTCTTCCTGCGCCAGCGCGGCATGTTCAGCTACACCGGCTTCAGCGTCGAGCAGGTGCGTCGCCTGCGTGACGAGTTCGGCGTGTACCTGATCGACAGCGGCCGGGTGTGCATGTCCGGCCTGCGCCCAGCCAACCTGCAGCGGGTTGCCGAAGCCTTCGCCGCGGTACAGAAGTAATGCTGCCGGGGGCTGCAGCGCAGCCCCCCGGCACAACCTGCTTGTAAAGACAAGTGCAACCGCCTCTCGGAAAGGGGCTTCGCAAGTGCAACCTTTCGGTGCACAATCGCGCCCCTCTTTCCCGGTTGAGTTGGGCGATCACGCAATTTCGCCATTCTCAGCCTGTTGCAGTCTTGCGAGTGGAGCTTCACCCGGAATGAATGAGCAGGCCCCAAGCGTTGAACAACGCTTTGCAGAATCGACCCCCGCCACCCTTGGCAGCTGGTCGCGTAACGACACCACCTGGATGCTGGGCCTGTTCGGCACAGCCATCGGCGCAGGCACCTTGTTCCTGCCGATCAACGCCGGCCTGGGCGGCTTCTGGCCGCTGCTGATCCTGGCCGCGCTGGCCTTCCCGATGACCTATTTCTCGCACCGTGGCCTGACCCGCTTCGTGCTGTCCGGGCGCAGCGGCGGCGACATCACCGAAGTGGTCGAAGAGCATTTCGGCATCAAGGCCGGTGCGCTGATCACCGTGCTGTACTTCTTCGCCATCTTCCCGATCCTGCTTATCTATAGCGTGGCGCTGACCAACACCGTCAGCAGCTTCATGGAGCACCAACTGCACATCGCGCCGCCACCACGGGTGGTGCTGTCATTCGTGCTGATCCTCGGCCTGCTGGCGATCGTGCGCTGCGGCGAGCAGGCCACGGTCAAGGTCATGAGCCTGCTGGTGTACCCGTTCATCGTTGCGCTGGGGCTGCTGGGCCTGTACCTGATTCCCCACTGGACCGGTGGCATCCTCGACAGCGCCGCCCAGGTGCCGTCGGGCTCGGCCTTCCTGCACACCCTGTGGCTGGCCATTCCGGTGATGGTGTTCTCGTTCAACCATTCGCCGATCATCTCGGCCTTTGCCGTCGACCAGAAGCGCAGCTATGGCGAGCACGCCGACGAGCGCAGCGGCCAGATCCTGCGCCGTGCCCACCTGCTGATGGTGGTGATGGTACTGTTCTTCGTGTTCAGCTGCGTGCTCACCCTGAGCAGCGCCCAGCTGGCTGAAGCCAAGGCGCAGAACCTGTCGATCCTGTCGTACCTGGCCAACCACTTCAGCAATCCGACCATTGCCTTTGCCGCGCCACTGATTGCCTTCGTCGCCATTGCCAAGTCATTCCTGGGCCACTACATCGGTGCCAGTGAAGGCCTCAAGGGCATCATCGCCAAGGCCGGTGCTCGCCCGGGCGCCAAGACCCTGGACCGCGTGGTCGCCGCGCTGATGCTGGTGGTCTGCTGGATCGTCGCCACCCTCAATCCGAGCATCCTCGGCATGATCGAATCGCTTGGCGGCCCGATCCTCGCTGTGCTGTTGTTCCTGATGCCGATGTACGCCATCCGTCGCGTGCCGTCGATGCGCAAGTACAGTGGTGCGCTGTCGAACGTGTTCGTGGTGGTGGTCGGCCTGGTTGCGCTGACCTCCGTGGTGTACAGCCTGATCAGCTGATTCCCTCCTTGAATCGGAAAAGCCCGGGGGGTTGTCGCCATCCGGGCTTTTTTTTGTCCACAGATACTGTCTGGAAATAGAACAATTTCACTGCACCCATAGGCACCCGGCCGCCTTCATGATTAACTCAGTGTCCTTTTCAAACCCCGCATAAGGATTTCGTCATGGCTCAAGTGACCCTCAAAGGCAACCCGGTTCAGGTCAACGGCAACCTGCCACAGGTCGGTGCCCAGGCTCCGGCTTTCTCGCTGGTCGGTGAAGGCCTGGCTGACAAGTCGCTGAAGGACTTCGCCGGCAAGCGCAAGGTGCTGAACATCTTCCCGAGCGTCGACACCCCGACCTGCGCCACGTCGGTTCGCAAGTTCAACGCACAGGCCAACGACGTGGCCAACACCGTCGTGCTGTGCATCTCGGCCGACCTGCCGTTCGCCCAGGCGCGCTTCTGCGGCGCCGAAGGTCTGGACAACGTGAAGAACCTGTCGACCCTGCGTGGCGTTGAATTCCTGAACAACTATGGCGTTGCCATCGCCGACGGCCCGCTGGCCGGCCTGGCTGCCCGTGCTGTGGTCGTACTGGATGAGAACGACAAGGTGCTGCACAGCGAGCTGGTTGGCGAGATCGCCGACGAGCCAAACTACGAAGCAGCCTTGGCTGTACTGAAGTAAGGATTGCCTGGGGGAGGGCCAAGGAACTCTTTTACCTGGCCTCTCTCCAAGCAACACCCCGTAACGGCCCGGAACGCTTTCCGGGCCGTTTTCGTTTAAAGTTCAGCCTTTTGGCAACGTCAGGCAAAGGTAAACCTCTGGTAAAGGGCCTTTGCTAAAACAGAGCCAGTGCTTATCGTTCAACCTTCCCAAGCCGCCATTTCTGAACAAGGTTCGTTCAACCCATGCAAGTGTCCAATTCCCGATCCCCTCGTCGCTGGCTCGTCGGCCTGCTGATCCTGCTGCTGGTGGCCCTGCTGGCATGGTGGCTGTGGCCTGCGGCAACGCCTGCCCACAAAGCGGCCAGCGCAGGGCGCGGCGGCAAAGGCATGGGGATGGGCATGGGCCGGCCGGGCTTCGGCGGCTCCACCGACCCGGTACCGGTGCGTGTCGAGCCGGTGCGAGTGGGTGACTTCCCGCTCTACTACAAGGCCCTGGGCACCGTCACGGCGACCAACACGGTGAATGTGCGCAGCCGGGTTGCGGGCGAGCTGGTGAAAATCCTGTTCAAGGAGGGCCAGCAGGTCAAGGCTGGCGACCTGCTCGCGGAAATCGACCCGCGCCCTTACCGCATTGCCTTGCAGCAGGCCGAAGGCACCCTGGCGCAGAACCAGGCGCAACTGAAAAACGCCCAGGTCGACCTGGCGCGTTACAAGGGCCTGTATGCCCAGGACAGCATCGCCAAGCAGACCCTCGATACCGCAGAAGCCCAGGTTGCGCAGTTCCAGGGGCTGGTCAAGACCAACCAGGCCCAGGTCAACGATGCCCGCCTGAACCTCGATTTCACCCAGATCCGCGCGCCCATCAACGGCCGCGTGGGCCTGCGCCAGCTCGACCTGGGCAACCTGGTGGCGGCCAACGACACCACCGCGCTGGTGGTGATCACCCAGACCGAGCCGATCAGCGTCGCCTTCACCCTGCCGGAAACCGAGCTGAGCACCGTGCTCGACCGTTACCGCAGCGGCGCCAGCCTGCCGGTGGAGGCCTGGGACCGTACCGACAGCAAACTGCAGTCGACCGGCGTGCTGGGCAGCATCGACAACCAGATCGACACCACCACCGGTACCCTGAAGTTCAAAGGCCGCTTCGAGAACAAGGACCTGGCCCTGTTCCCCAATCAGTTCGTCAACGTGCGGCTGCTGGCCGACACCCTCAAGCAGGTGGTGATGGCGCCGGCTGCGGCCGTGCAGTTCGGCAACGACGGCACCTTCGCCTATGTGGTCAATGACCAGAGCACGGTCAACATCCGCAAGCTCAAGGTTGGCGCCAGCGATGGCCAGAACAGTGTCATCCTCGAAGGCCTCAAGGCCGGTGAGCGCCTGGTGCTGGAAGGCACCGACCGCCTGCGTGAAGGGACCAAGGTCGAGGTGGTCCAAGACAGCTCGCAAGTGCCGACCACCCCCGGCCAGCACCTGCAGGGGCAGGACGCCAAGGGTTCGGCCCAGGCCGATGAAGCGCCTTCCGGCAAAGCGGCAGCCAAGGCGGGCGCATGAACCTGTCACGCCTGTTCATCCTGCGCCCGGTCGCCACCACGCTGACCATGCTGGCCATCGTCCTGGCCGGGCTGATCGCCTACAAGCTCTTGCCCGTTTCCGCCTTGCCCCAGGTCGACTACCCGACCATCCGGGTCATGACCCTGTACCCCGGCGCCAGCCCGCAGGTGATGACCAGTGCGGTCACCGCACCGCTGGAACGCCAGTTCGGCCAGATGCCGGGCCTTGAGCAGATGGCCTCGACCAGCTCCGGCGGGGCCTCGGTGCTGACCCTGCGCTTCAGCCTGGACATGAACATGGACGTCGCCGAGCAACAGGTGCAGGCCGCGATCAACGCCGCCAGCAACCTGTTGCCCAGCGACCTGCCTGCGCCGCCGGTATACAACAAGGTCAACCCGGCCGACACCCCGGTGCTGACCCTGGCCATTTCCAGCAAGACCATGCCGCTGCCCAAGCTCAACGACCTGGTCGACACCCGGGTGGCGCAGAAGCTCGCGCAGATCAGCGGCGTGGGCATGGTCAGCATCGCCGGCGGCCAGCGCCAGGCGGTGCGGATCAAGGTCAACGTCGACGCTCTGGCCGCCAACGGCCTCAACCTCGACGATGTGCGCACCCTGATCGGCGCGTCCAACGTCAACCAGCCCAAGGGCAACTTCGACGGCCCGACCCGGGTGTCGATGCTCGATGCCAACGACCAGCTGCGTTCGCCTGAGGAATACGCCAACCTCATCCTCGCCTACAACAATGGTGCGCCGCTGCGTCTGAAGGACGTCTCCGAGATCGTCGATGGCGCCGAGAACGAACGCCTGGCCGCCTGGGCCAACCAGAACCAGGCCGTGCTGCTGAACATCCAGCGTCAGCCAGGCGCCAACGTCATCGATGTGGTCGACCGCATCAAGGAACTGCTGCCATCGGTCACCGACAACCTGCCGGCCGGCCTCGATGTGTCGGTACTCACCGATCGCACGCAAACCATCCGCGCCGCAGTCAAGGATGTGCAGCATGAGCTGCTGATCGCCATCGTGCTGGTGGTGATGGTCACTTTCGTGTTCCTGCGCCGCTTCAGCGCCACGATCATTCCCTCGATTGCCGTACCGCTGTCGCTGATCGGCACTTTCGGCGTGATGTACCTGGCCGGCTTCTCGGTGAACAACCTGACGCTCATGGCCCTGACCATTGCCACCGGTTTCGTGGTCGACGACGCCATCGTCATGCTCGAGAACATCTCGCGCCACATCGAGGAAGGCGAAACGCCGCTGCAGGCGGCACTCAAGGGGGCCAGGCAGATCGGCTTCACCCTGATTTCGCTGACCTTCTCGTTGATCGCCGTATTGATCCCGCTGCTGTTCATGGCCGATGTGGTCGGCCGGTTGTTCCGCGAATTCGCCATCACCCTGGCGGTGGCTATCCTGATTTCCCTGGTGGTATCGCTGACCTTGACGCCGATGATGTGCGCGCGCCTGCTCAAGCGCGAGCCCAAGGAGGAAGAGCAGGGCCGCTTCTACCGCGCCAGCGGTGCCTGGATCGACTGGATGATCGAACATTACGGCCGTGGCCTGCAGTGGGTGCTCAAGCATCAGCCGCTGACCTTGCTGGTGGCCGTGGCGACCCTGGCACTCACCGTGCTGCTGTACATGGTGGTGCCCAAGGGCTTCTTCCCGGCGCAGGACACCGGGGTGATCCAGGGTATTTCCGAAGCGCCGCAATCCACCTCGTTCGCCGCCATGAGCGAGCGCCAACAGGCGCTGAGCAAGGTCATCCTGCAAGACCCGGCGGTGCAGAGCCTGTCGTCCTACATCGGTGTCGACGGCGACAACGCCACACTCAACAGTGGCCGCATGCTGATCAACCTCAAGCCCCACGGCGAGCGTGATGTCAGCGCCGGGGAAGTGATCAGCCGCCTGCAACCGCAGCTCGACAAGCTGGTCGGTATCCGCCTGTTCATGCAACCGGTGCAGGACCTGAGCATCGAGGACCGGGTCAGCCGCACCCAGTACCAGTTCAGCCTGTCTTCACCGGACGCCGACTTGCTGGCGCAGTGGAGCGGCAAGCTGGTGCACGCCCTGCAGCAGCGCCCGGAGTTGCAGGATGTGGCCAGTGACCTGCAGGACAAGGGCCTGCAGGTGTACCTGGTGATCGACCGTGACATGGCCAGCCGCCTGGGCATCAGCGTGTCGCAGATCACCAACGCCCTGTACGATGCCTTCGGCCAGCGGCAGATTTCCACCATCTACACCCAGGCCAGCCAGTACCGCGTGGTGCTGCAGTCGCAGGACGCGGCAGTCATCGGCCCGCAGGCGCTGGAATCGATCCACGTCAAGGCCACCGATGGCGGCCAGGTGCGGCTGTCGGCACTGGCGCGGATCGAGCAGCGCCAGGCGCAGCTGGCCATCTCGCACATCGGCCAGTTCCCCGCAGTGACCCTGTCGTTCAACCTGGCCCAGGGGGCCTCGCTGGGCGAGGCGGTCAAGGTGATCGAGCAGGTGCAGCAGGACATCGGCATGCCGCTCGGTGTGCAGACCCGCTTCCAGGGCGCCGCCGAAGCCTTCCAGGCCTCGCTGTCGAGCACCTTGCTGCTGATCCTGGCGGCCGTGGTGACCATGTACATCGTGCTGGGCGTGCTCTACGAGAGCTACATCCACCCGGTGACCATCCTCTCGACCTTGCCGTCGGCGGCGGTCGGCGCCTTGCTGGCACTGATCCTCAGCGGCAACGACCTCGGCATGATCGCCATCATCGGCATCATTCTGCTGATCGGCATCGTCAAGAAGAACGCGATCATGATGATCGACTTTGCCCTGGAGGCCGAGCGCAACCAGGGCATGAGCCCGCGCGATGCGATCTACCAGGCGGCGCTGCTGCGCTTCCGGCCGATCCTGATGACCACCCTGGCGGCGTTGTTCGGCGCCGTGCCGCTGATGCTGGCCACCGGTTCCGGGGCCGAGCTGCGCCAGCCGCTGGGCCTGGTGATGGTTGGCGGCCTGTTGGTCAGCCAGGTGCTGACACTGTTCACCACACCGGTCATCTATCTGTACTTCGACCGGCTGGCCCGCCGCTGGCGCCCGGCCGCTGACGCGCAGCAGGCCGAGGCATGAACCTGTCCGCACCGTTCATTCGCCGGCCCGTGGCGACCATGCTGCTGAGCCTGGCGATCATGCTGCTCGGGGGTGTCAGCTTCGGCTTGCTGCCGGTGGCGCCACTGCCGCAGATGGACTTCCCGGTGATCGTCGTGCAAGCCAACCTGTCCGGGGCCAGCCCGGAGGTCATGGCCGCCACCGTGGCCACGCCGCTGGAACGCAAGCTTGGCAGCATTGCCGGCGTCACCACCCTGACCAGCAGCTCCAACCAGGGCTCGACCCGGGTGATCATCGGTTTCGAGATGGGGCGCGACATCGACGGTGCCGCACGTGAGGTGCAGGCGGCGATCAATGCCACGCGCAACCTGTTGCCCAGCGGCATGCGCAGCATGCCCACCTACAAGAAGATCAACCCGTCGCAGGCGCCGATCATGGTGCTCTCGCTGACCTCCAGCGTGCTGCAGAAGGGCCAGCTGTACGACCTGGCCGATACCATCCTGTCGCAGAGCCTGGCGCAGGTCAGCGGGGTCGGCGAAGTGCAGATCGGTGGCAGCTCGCTGCCAGCGGTGCGCATCGCCGTGGAGCCGCAGCTGCTCAACCAGTACAGCCTGTCGCTGGACGAGGTGCGCACGGCGGTGGCCAACGCCAACCAGCGCCGGCCCATGGGCTTTGTCGAGGATGCCGAACGCAACTGGCAGGTACGGGCCAACGACCAGCTGGAAACGGCCAAGGACTACGAGCCGATCGTTATACGCCAGTCGAATGGCACCATCCTGCGACTCTCAGACGTGGCCACCATTACCGACGGCGTGGAGAACCGCTACAACAGCGGTTTCTTCAACGACCAGAGCGCCGTGCTGCTGGTGGTCAACCGCCAGAGCGGCGCCAACATCATCGAAACCGTTGACCAGATCAAGGCGCAACTGCCGGCCCTGCAGTCGTTGCTGCCGGCCAGTGTGCAATTGAACGTGGCCATGGACCGCTCGCCAGTGATCAAGGCAACCCTCAAGGAAGCCGAGCACACGCTGCTGATTGCCGTGGTGCTGGTGATCCTGGTGGTCTACCTGTTCCTCGGCAGCGTGCGCGCCTCACTGATCCCCAGCCTGGCGGTGCCGGTGTCGCTGGTGGGCACCTTCGCGGTGATGTACATGTGCGGTTTTTCGCTGAACAACCTGTCGCTGATGGCGCTGATCCTTGCCACCGGCCTGGTGGTCGACGATGCCATCGTGGTACTGGAGAACATCTCCCGGCACATCGAGGACGGCCAGCCGCCGATGCGTGCGGCGTTCCTGGGCGCCAGGGAGGTCGGTTTCACCTTGCTGTCGATGAACGTATCTCTGGTGGCGGTATTCGTTTCGATCCTGTTCATGGGCGGCATCGTGCGCAACCTGTTCCAGGAGTTCTCGGTCACCCTGGCGGCGGCGATCATCGTCTCGCTGGTGGTCTCACTGACCCTCACGCCGATGCTTTGCGCCCGTTGGCTCAAGCCTCACCGCGCCGAGCCGACACGCCTGCAGCGCTGGAGCGACAAGGCGCACCAGCGCATGGTCGATGTCTACGACCGAAGCCTTGGCTGGGCCTTGCGTCACAGGCGCCTGACCCTGATCAGCCTGTTGGCGACCATCGGCTTGAACATTGCCCTGTACGTGGTGGTGCCCAAGACCTTGATACCGCAACAGGACACCGGCCAGCTGATCGGCTTCATCCGTGGCGACGACGGCCTGTCGTTCAACGTGATGCAACCGAAGATGGAAATCTACCGCCGTGCCTTGCTCGCTGACCCGGCAGTGGAAAGCGTGGCCGGTTTCATCGGTGGCAACAGCGGTACCAACAACGCCATGGTGCTGGTGCGGCTGAAACCGATCAGCGAGCGCAAGCTCGACGCGCAGAAAATCATCGAGCGCCTGCGCAAGGAGATGCCCAAGGTACCGGGTGGGCGGCTGTTCCTGATGGCCGACCAGGACCTGCAGCTGGGCGGCGGCGGCCGCGACCAGACCTCCTCGCAGTACCTGTATACCCTGCAGAGTGGCGACCTGGCGGCCCTGCGCCAGTGGTTCCCGAAGGTGGTTGCGGCGCTGCGCGCATTGCCCGAGCTGACCGCCATCGATGCCCGCGACGGTTCCGGCACCCAGCAGGTGACCCTGGTGGTCGACCGTGACCAGGCCAAGCGCCTGGGCATCGACATGGACATGGTCACCGCCGTGCTGAACAACGCCTACAGCCAGCGGCAGATCTCGACCATCTACGACAGCCTCAACCAGTACCAGGTGGTGCTGGAGATCAACCCGAAATACGCCTGGGACCCGAGCACGCTGGAACAGGTGCAGGTCATCACCAGTGACGGTGCGCGGGTGCCGCTGTCGACCATTGCCCGTTACGAAAACAGCCTGGCCAACGATCGGGTCAGCCATGAAGGCCAGTTCGCCTCCGAAGACATTGCCTTCGACGTTGCCGAAGGTTACAGCCCCGACCAGGCCATGGCTGCCGTGGAGCGGGAGGTCGCCAAGCTGGGCTTGCCCGAGGAAGTGATTGCCAAGCTCGGCGGCACGGCCAGTGCCTTCGCCAAGACCCAGGAAGGGCAGCCGTTCATGATCCTCGGCGCCCTTGTGCTGGTGTACCTGGTGCTGGGCATCCTCTATGAAAGCTACATCCACCCGCTGACCATCCTGTCGACCTTGCCCTCGGCCGGCGTCGGTGCCTTGCTCGCCCTGTACGCCACCGGCGGCGAGTTCAGCCTGATCTCGTTGCTGGGCCTGTTCCTGCTGATCGGCGTGGTGAAGAAGAACGCCATCCTGATGATCGACCTGGCGCTGCAGTTGGAGCGCCACCAGGGCATGAGCCCGGAGGAATCGATCCGCCGCGCCTGCCTGCTGCGCCTGCGGCCGATCCTGATGACCACCCTGGCGGCCATCCTGGGCGCCTTGCCGCTGCTGATCAGCCGAGCCGAAGGCGCGGAGATGCGCCAGCCGCTGGGCCTGACCATCATTGGCGGGCTGGTCGTCAGCCAGCTGCTGACCCTTTACACGACGCCTGTGGTCTACCTGTATCTGGACCGCTTGCGTCACCGATTCAACCATTGGCGCGGTGTACGCACCGACGCCGCCCTGGACACACCGCTATGAACTTCGCCCAGACCCGACTCCACCGTGCCTTGCAGTTGTTGACCCGTGGGCGGGGCTCTCGACTGGCCGGCGCCAGTCTGTGCGTGGCCATGCTCAGCGCCTGTACCCTGAGCCCGGACTACCACCGCCCGCAGCTGAGCACCCCGGCGCAGTACAAGCAGGCCGAAGGCTGGACCCAGGCCAATCCGTCCGATGCCATTGCCCGTGGCGCCTGGTGGGAAATCTACGGCGACGCCGGGTTGAACGAGCTGGTCGAGGAGCTCAACCGCAGCAACCAGACCGTCGCGCAGTCGGAAGCCCAGTATCGTCAGGCCCAGGCCCTGGTGCGCAGCAGCCGGGCATCGCTGTTCCCCAGCCTGGACCTGAGTGCCAGCAAGAACCGCTCGGCACAAGGCACCGGCAGTTCCAGTTCGAGCCTGTCCAACAACAGCAGCGGTATCCGCAACACCTACAACGCGCAGCTCGGCGTCAGTTGGGAAGTCGACCTGTGGGGCAAACTGCGCGAGACCTTGAACGCCAACGAGGCCAGCGCCGAAGCCAGCTTCGCCGACCTGGCGGCTATTCGCCTCAGCCAGCAGTCCGAACTGGTACAGAACTACTTGCAATTGCGGGTGATCGACGAACAGAAGCGCCTGCTCGAGGCCACAGTCGCGACCTACGAACGCTCACTGCGGATGAACGAAAACCAGTACCGCGCTGGCGTCGCCGGCCCGGACGCGGTGGCCCAGGCGCGTACCCAGCTGAAGTCCACGCAAGCGGACCTGATCGACCTGGTCTGGCAGCGTGCACAGTTCGAGAACGCCATCGCCGTGCTGCTGGGCAAGGCCCCGGCCGAATTCTCCCTGGCTGACAGCAAGCGCATTCCTGCGCTGCCGCAGATCCCGGTGACGCTCCCGTCGCAACTGCTCGAGCGCCGCCCGGACATCGCCTCGGCCGAGCGCAACGTGATGGCCGCCAATGCCAATATCGGCGTGGCCCGCGCCGCCTACTTCCCGGACTTGAGCCTGAGCATGAGCGGCGGGTATTCCAGCAGCAGCTTCAGTAATTGGATCGAACTGCCCAACCGCTACTGGTCGGTGGGGCCGCAACTGGCGATGACGTTGTTCGACGCCGGCAAGCGCGGCGCCGAAGTTGATCGCACCCGGGCGGTGTATGACCAGACCGTGGCGCAGTACCGCCAGACCGTACTCGACGGCTTCAAGGAGGTGGAAAACTTCCTGGTGCAGTTGAAGGTGTATGCCGACGAAGCCGTGGTACGTCAGGAAGCGCTGGAGGCGGCCCGCGAGTCGCTGCGCCTGACCGAGAACCAGTACCGCGCTGGCCTTATCGGTTACCTCGATGTGGTCAACGTGCAGACCACTGCGCTGAGTAACGAGCGCAGTGCATTGACCTTGCTGGAAGGGCGCCTGGTGGCCAGCGTGCAGCTGATTGCCGCGCTGGGCGGCGGTTGGGATGCCGAGCAGGCGTTTGCCCAGCAGGAATAGGGCGCGCAGAGCGCCTCTGTGGGAGCGCGCTAGATTCTAGAAATTGAGCAAGACAGAATCTACCACAGTAGGCGAGCACTCCTGCCAGCGGCCAAGTCGACCAGTGGCAATGTGCCTTTATTTGGCCCTGAAAGCGCTCTAGTATAGGCGATACAGTACCTGCCTGTAGCCGTTGGATCCATTCCCATTCGCACAAACCCCGTGCGTTTCGCCAAAGCTTGAGTACAATCGTCAGTTTTTTCGGGCCCCCTGTCCCGAGCTGGATTTTCCGATGCTGACCGGTAGTTATTCCTCTGCGCTGGTGCTGATCTCACTCTGCGTAGCCATCCTTGCTTCTTACACTGCCCTCGACCTGACTGGCCGTATCGCCACGGCCAAGGGCCGTGCCGTGCATCTGTGGATGGGCGGCGGCGCGTTGGCCATGGGCATCGGCGTCTGGTCGATGCACTTCATCGGCATGCTCGCTTTCAGCCTGCCCGTCGACCTGGGCTACGACATCGGCCTGACCGCGTTCTCCCTGCTGATTGCCGTACTGTCTTCCGGTTTCGCCCTGTGGCTGGTCAGCCAGCCCAGCATGCCCCGGGTGCAGCTGGCGTTTGGCGCCCTGATCATGGGTACCGGCATCGCCTGCATGCACTACGTCGGCATGGCGGCGCTGCGCATGCTGCCCGGCATCGATTATGACCCGGCCTTGTTCGGCGCCTCGCTGGCCATCGCAGTAGGTGCCTCGGCGGCCGCTCTGTGGATTGCCTTTCGCCTGCGTCAGCACACCCCATACGTGCGCCAGATCCGCGGCCTGGCGGCGATGGTGATGGGTGTCGCCATCGTCGGCATGCACTACACCGGCATGGCGGCAGCGAACTTTCCCGAGGGCAGCTTCTGTGGTGCGTTGGCCGATGGCCTGCAGGGCGATGGCCTGGTCTATCTGGTGCTGATCACTACCCTGGCGGTGCTGGCTGTGGTGCTGCTCACCTCGGTGCTCGATGCACGCCTTGAAGCCCGAACGGCAGCGCTGGCCCATTCGCTGACACTGGCCAACCAGGAGCTGACCCAGCTGGCCTTGCACGACACCTTGACCGGCTTGCCCAACCGCACGCTATTGTCCGACCGCATCGAGCAAGCGATTGGCAAGGTGGCGGAGCAGGGCGGCTGCTTTGCGCTGATGTTCATCGACCTGGATGGCTTCAAACCGGTCAACGACGCCTTTGGCCACCATGTCGGCGATCTGCTGCTCAAGGCCGTCGCGGCCCGTCTGCGTGGCCATCTGCACAGCCAGGACACGCTGGCGCGGATCGGCGGTGACGAATTCGTGCTGCTGGTAGAGCTACAGGAGCCTGAGGACGCCATGGACGTGGCGGCCAAGCAGGTCAACCTGGTGTCGCGCGTATTCCGCGTTGCCGAGCATGACCTGCAGCTGACCGCCAGCCTGGGGATCGTGTTGTACCCCGGCAACGGCCAGGACCAGCTTGAACTGCTGCGCAATGCCGACGCCGCCATGTACCACGCCAAGAGCGCCGGCAAGAACGGCTACAGCTTCTTCGACGCCTCGATGAACAGTAACGCCCGCCAGCAGTTGCAGTTGCTGCAGGACTTGCGCACGGCCCTGGAGCAGGGCCAGTTCCGCCTGCACTACCAGCCCAAGTTCGCCGCCCAGGCCTGCCTGCCGATCGGTGCCGAAGCCTTGCTGCGTTGGGAACACCCACAGCACGGCCTGATGCTCCCGGACCGTTTCATTGGCCTGGCGGAAAAAACCGGCCTGATCATTCCGATCGGCGAGTGGGTGCTGAATGAAGCCTGCCGGCAGATGCGCCAGTGGCTCGAGCAAGGCCACAGCGAATGGCGCATGGCGGTCAATCTGTCGGCCATCCAGTTCTGCCATGTAGGCCTGGTCGACAGTGTCGCCCGCGCCCTGCAGGAAAACGGCCTGCCGGCCAACCGCTTGACCCTGGAGATCACCGAAACCACTGCCATGCACGACGCCGATGCCAGCCTGGCCGTGCTGCAACGGCTTTCCGACATGGGCGTGGACCTGTCCATCGATGACTTCGGCACCGGTTATTCGAGCCTGATGTACCTCAAACGCTTGCCGGCCAACGAGCTGAAGATCGACCGTGGCTTCGTGCGTGACCTGGAGCAGGACAGCGACGACGCCGCGATTGTGTCGGCGATCGTGGCATTGGGCCAGGCACTGGGCTTGCGCATCGTGGCTGAAGGCGTGGAAACCGACCGCCAGCAGGACTTCCTGACCCGCCTGGGCTGTGATTCGTTGCAGGGCTATCTGCTGGGCCAGCCGGTGCCGGCCGAGCAGTTCATGGCAAGGTTGCAAACATTGCGCGAGGAAAGCGTCGCGGCTGTCTAGCCTGCGTCACGCAAGGCGAACGCCGGTGCAAACGCATCCATCTCGACTTCCACGGCTTCGATGATGCGTTCGACATCCGCTGCGGCCATGATGGCCGTGCAGGGGATACCGGCAATGGCCAGCAGGGTCTCGCCCGTGGCCCGGTCGAACAGCCGTGCAACCATGCTGCGCGGGGCATCCATGGTGGCTTCGAAGCCCAGCGGATGGAAGTGCCAGCGCATCACCTGACAGGCGTTGGGGAACGTCATCTTGTTCATGCCAGCCTCCTTGTCCTTGCCTGGTCAGGGTGATGGGCAACCTTGCGTGGCTGCCGGGAAGGTAACCATAGCACCTGCCACAGCGCATGTTCCGTGTAAATCATGACAAATGTGCTAATGCATGACGGTGATCACAGGGTGAGCAAGGGTGTCGTCGGCAAGCAGAGCGCCGTGGCTGACGCTCTCTGACGGAGGATGTGTGAAACCGCGCTGGTTTCACAGCATCGCCGGCCGCTTTTGTTTCGGACGAATGGCCTCGAACGCCGGCTACCGTTCATTCAGCCCAGCGAAACACATGCGATGCTTAGCGATACATCAGGTTAAGCGCTCTCGAGGGATGTTGCCTGATGAGCTGCAAGGTCTGTGCAGGTCGTTGGATCAGTTCAGTACCCAGAGGAGTTGTCAAGATAGCGGCGCCAAAGCTTACAGTGTTGGCAGCTAAAATTGCTGGCAGTGAGCCGATGAGCGGTTCCAAGGCTAGAGTGCCTATTACTGAACTTCCCATAAATAGCGAAGGTCCGAACGGGCTGTTAAGCCATAGCGACATAGTGGAAGTGCTTATTGCATTTAGTCGATCCAGTGCAGGCAGACCAAGGCGATCCAATGTCCGAGGGGAAGTCAGTTCATTGAAAATTACCGAAGGCTGCGGCTGGGCATTAACTCGCTGAAAACTATCTTGTTCTATTGGCATCTCAATGATTGTATGGTCTCTGCGACGAACCCCTGAGAATTCTGGATTAGTTCGCGTCTGCTGGCTTCTCTGCCTAACGAGTACTGTCGGGCGCCCGGTCCGGGTGCGTCGGAAGCTAGCATCAAGCATATTCATGAACCATTCGCCGAAACGGCCCGTTGGATCGATACGATTGATGGGGTCACCCTGACAGTACATATATGTATTTAGCCCTCCCCGACCGAAGGGCGACGCTTCATCTGGCTGGTTAAACCGCAACCGCCGAGGGCTGTAAGCACGATATCCGTTACCCAGTAAATAGCAGCCCGATTTCATGTCCGGAAACTGGCCTGTGAAAGCTAGACCTGTAGAAAGTGCGGAGTATCCATGAAAGCCGTAAGCCGAATAGCAACGATTTGAATGCGCGGTGTTTTGTAGGTTTTCCTGAGCGCGTTGAAATGTTTCGCATGATTTAAGTGTGTTGGGCATCGTGGCAGCCTCCGTCTATCATCATGCCATGATTATCAAGAGTGAGGTATTGTCGAACAACTGGCAGAATTATCAGGTCTCCAATTACATGTAGCCGTTTTATCCAAGCAGGCCTGCCGCAATATTGATGGTGAAGCCGAGAATCGCCGTGTTGAACACAAAGCCCACCAGTGAATGCGCCAGCACCACCCGGCGCATGCCGCGCCCGCCGACGCCGACGTCGGAGGTCTGCACGGCAACGCTGATGGTGAACGAGAAGTAGTGGAAGTCCCAGTAATCCGGGTTGCACTCGCCGTCGGGGAAGCGCAGCGCCGGCGCATCGCGCTCGCCGGTGTAGAACAGGCGGGCGTAGTGCAGGCTGAAGATGCAACCGATCAGCAGCCATGAACCGGCCACGGTCAGCCCGGTGTACAGGTAGTGCAGGGCTTGCGCGCTGCCTTGCAGGCCGCGGCTGGAAACCAGTTGCAGGGTCACGGCGGCCAGGCTGGCGATGGCGGCGATGCACACGGTGAACAGCACCAGGCCGGCGTTTTCGTCTTCGACCCGGGCGACTTTGCGCACCTTGTCAGGGGTGGCGCGGCAGGTCAGCCACAGCACCAGCGACAGGTACAGCCAGACGCCCAGGTTCCAGCCAGCAAGGATGCGCTGGACGATATCGTCGGCCGGGATCAGCCAGGCGCCGAGCAGGCCGACCAGTGCGGCGATGCTCAGGCGCGGGTGAGTACGGGTCAGGCGGTGGAATACCATGAGGGCTCGCAGGTGGGGGCTTGGGCTGAACTCTAGACCACAGATCACCTGGCAAGGCGAGGGTTCGATCAAGTCGCCTGGTTTACGGTACCATTGCGCGCCGTTGCTTCGATTCGCTTCAGGATTCACGTTTTGTCCGACCTTTCGCAAAATCCACTGCTGCAATACCTGGCCCGGCTGGCACCGTCCAGCCAGCAGACCATGCGTTACATCCTGCAGGATGCTGCCGACCGGCTTGGTTTCGTTGACTGCAACCTGGCAGACGTGCCGTGGCACCGGCTTGAGCCTGGCCATGTGATTGCGCTGGTGGCGGCATTGCGCGCCGATGGGTATGCGCCGAACAGTTCCTCGCTGTATGTCAACGCGGTACGCGGGGTGATGAACGAGGCGTGGCGCCAGGGCCTGATCGACCATGAACAGCTGTTGCGTATCCGTGAGGTCAAGCCGGCGTCCGGCAGCCGCCTGCCGCCCGGGCGCAACCTGCGTCGCAGCCTGATCCGCGAACTGATGGACCTGTGCGAGGCTGACCCCCGGCCCCAGGGCGTGCGCGATGCGGCGATCATCGCCTTGCTCTATGGCACCGGCATGCGCAAGTCGGAATCGGTGGATATCGATCTCAGTCAGGTCGACTTCGAGGCGCGCAGCCTGCAGGTGACCGGCAAAGGTAACCGGCAGCTGATCAAGTATGCCCCGGCCTGGGCTTTCGAAAAGCTGCAGGCATGGCTGGACCTGCGTCGGCAGGCGCTGCCCGAAGGGGCCTCGGATGACCCGTTCCTGTTCAACCGCATCCGCCGTGGCAACCACATCACCCGTGCACGCATCACCAAGCATGCGATCTACTACATCGCCCGCCAGCGAGGTGCCCAGGTCGGGGTGAAAATCATGCCCCATGATTTTCGCCGCGCGTTCATCACCCGGGTGATCGAGGAGCATGACCTGTCGATCGCGCAGAAGCTTGCGCACCATGCCAACATCCAGACCACGGCCGCGTATGACCGGCGTGATGACAACGAGCGGCGGCGTGCGGTGGACCGGTTCGACTACTGAGGCCGCTACAAGCTAGTGAATACTCGAAGCCAGGTCGAAGATCGGCATGTACATCAGGATCACGATCCCGCCGATCAACAGGCCGATGAAGGTCATCAGCAGCGGCTCGAACAGTTTCACGAACCACTCCACCCAGCGGCCGATCTCCTGATCATGGAAATCCGCGCAGCGTTCGAGCATTTCCCCCAGGTTCCCCGATTGTTCCCCGGCCCGCAGTAAACGCAGTGACACCGGGGTGACCAACTGTCCGGCCTCGAGCGCGTCCGACAGCGGCAGCCCTTCACCGACGCGTCGGCTGGCCTGCTCCAGGCCTTGCGCCGAAGCGCTGCCGAGCAGCCCGTGGGCCATGCCCATGGCGGTAAGGATCGGGATGCCGCCCTGCAGCAGAATGCCCAGCGAGCGGTAGAAGCGCGCCAGTTCATACATCAGCAGGCGTTGATGCAGGGCTGGCAAGCGCCGCAGTTGTCGGGCCGCACAGCGGCGCACCAAGGGATTGCGGCGCAGTATCACCAAGGTCCCGATACCGCCGGCAACCGCCATTGCCAGCGGCATCTGTTGGGCATGCAGGAACAGGCCGACATCCATCAGCACCCGGGACAACCAGGGCAGTTCGCTGCCCATGCCCTCGAACACCAGGCTGAAGCGCGGCACCACATAGCCGAGCAGGAACAGCACCACACCTCCGCCCACCAGTAAGAGCAGCAACGGGTAGACCGAAGCCCCTACCAGCTTCTGCCGAACCAGGTCCAGGCGCTGGCGATAGCCGATGTAACGGGCCAGGGCGTCGCCCAGCGCGCCGGTACGCTCGCTGGATTGCACCAGCGCCACATACAAGGTTGGGAATACCCGCGGTTGCCTGGCCAACGACTGCGACAGCGAGTGGCCTTCATAGAGCTGGCGTACCAGCTCGGTCAGGACCTTGCGCGTAGCGCCGACGGGGGATTTTTCCGCCAGGCTTTCCAGCGCATCGATCAGCGGCAGGCCAGCGTTCAGCAGGGTGGTCAGTTCCTGACTGAAGAGCACCAGGTCGAACGCCGCCGCACGGCGCCAGGCCAGGCCGCCCAGGGCTTTGCCCTGGCCGCGCACGCTGACCACGCGCAGACCCTGATTCTCGGCCTGGCGACGTGCGTGCTCGGCATCCTCGGCGTCGATCTGCAATTGCACAATGCCCTGCCTGCCGAGGGCCTTGAGGCTATAGCGCATGGCGGTTCTCCTCATTGCCAGCTGGTGATTTCGGCGTTTTCACCATCGCCGCCGGGCTGGCCGTCCTTGCCCATCGACAGCAGGTCGTATTCGCCGCCGTTTTCCCCGGGTTGGCGGTAGATGTAAGCGCGGCCCCAAGGGTCCTGCGGCACGGCCTTCTGCAGGTAGGGCCCCGACCAGTGCGCCTCGCCACTGGGTGCGGTGACCAGCGCCTGCAGGCCTTGCTCACTGCTGGGGTAGTGGCCCACCTCCAGGCGATACAGGTCCAGGGCCTTGCCCAGGCCTTCGATCTGCGCCTTCGCCACCTTGGCTTCCGAGCGACCGAGCTGGCTGAAGTACTTGGGCGCGACGATACCGGCCAACAAACCGAGCACCACCAGCACCACCAGGAGCTCAAGCAGGGTGAAGCCACGTTGGGGGATGGATTTGCGCTGCATGGTGAAGCCCTCCGCTGCATGGGGACACAGGTTGCCCAGCCCCATGCAACAGCCGTGCACGTCTGCCTCGGGGCCTTGCGCCATGCGCCATGGCAGGCGGCACGGTGCTTGCGTCGTAGCAGAAAAGCCCGGGTTTTCCGGGGCATTTCCCCCACATCGGGGGAGCACGGCAGGGAGGTAACCGACATGCGCGTGGTGATCCTGGTAGTGACCTGGCTGGTGGCGGCAAGCGCCCAGGCCGACATGTACATTTCCATCGATGCCAACGGTGGCTATGTGCTGAGCAACGTTCACCGGCCAGGACGCCATTACGAACGGGTGATCAGTGAATCGCTTGCCCAGGCGGGCCCGGTCGACGCGCAGATGATCACCGGGCGGCCCTATGCCGAACTGGTGGCGGCGGCGGCCCGTGATTACGATGTGCCGCTGGCGCTGCTGCATGCCCTGATCAAGGCCGAGTCAGGCTACAACCCGAAAGCCCGCTCGGCGGCCGGGGCGGTGGGGTTGATGCAACTGATGCCGGATACGGCCAGGGAGATGGGCGTGGAAGACCTGCTGGACCCCGAAGACAACGTGCAGGGCGGGGCGCGCTACCTCAAGCGCATGCTGACCCTGTTCGACAATGACATTACCCTGGCCGTGGCCGCCTACAACGCTGGCCCCGATGCCGTGCGGCGGCGTGGCGCGGTCCCGCCGTACGCCGAGACCCGCCGTTACGTGCCAACCGTCTTGCGCGAATACCGCAAGCTGCAGGGGCTGGCTGATGATTCGCCACTCTGAATCGGCCTTGCGTCGCGAAAGTGGCGCAACTCGTCCTCAACCAATGCCATGGTTACCCAACTCTGGGCTATAACCTTTCAAAGGTGCCCGGCAGTGGAGTCCGTCATGGTCATCGCCCCCCGTTCCGAAGTACTCGAGGCGCCTGCGGGCACCGAAGCCGCTGCCCCGCACCGGTCATTCAACCTGTTGCGCTGGTACGCCTGGGTCAGTTTGGCGGTCATCCTGTCTGTGGCCGCTGGCCTGGGGCTGATTTCCAGTCGCTTCATCATCGACGAAAGCATCGAGCGCGACGCCTTGCTCACCGCGCAGTTCATCACCTCGATCGCCGACGCCGAGGTGCGCCATGTGGCGATCCCCAATGTGCGCACCATGGGCGAACTGCTTGACCCCCGCACCGACCGCGCGGCGATGCCCGATGTCGACCCCGAAGCGCGGCGCAAGGCTCGTGGTGAGTTCCTGGATCATATCGCCCACCTGCCAGACACGCTGCTGGCCAATATCTATGCCCCGGACCGGACGGTGATCTGGTCGACCAACCCGGCGCTGGTGGGCAAGCTGATCGAAGGCGATGGCGACCTGGACCGTGCCTTCGAATACAAGATGCGGGTCTCGGCCAGTTACCACAATTTCGAGCAGGCCCGTGCCGAACAGAAGTTCGTGACCCCGCCGGAACAGCTGTTGATCGAAAACTACATCCCGCTGTTCGATGCCGACGGCGATACCGTCACGGCGATGGTGGAAATCTACAAGGAACCCCGGGACCTGATCGTGCGCATCGAGCACGGGCTGATTCTCATCTGGCTGGCCATCACCGTCGGCGCTGCACTGGTCTATATCGGCCTGTACGGCATCATGCGCCGCGCCGCGCGGGTGATGGCGGTGCAGCAGAAACGCTTGATCAACAGCGAGACCTTCGTGGCGCTCGGCGAGGTGTCCTCGGCGGTGGCCCACAGCCTGCGCAACCCACTGGCCAGCATCCGTTCCAGCGCCGAGCTGGCCCAGGCCTTCGATGAAGGGCCGGCGCAACGCAACATCAACGACATCATCAGCCAGGTCGATCGCATGTCGCAGTGGATTCGTCAGTTGCTGCAATCCTTGCGGCCGCTGAATGACGAAGCGGTGCCGGTCGATTTGCCCCAGGTCCTGCAGGAAAGCCTGCAGAGCTTCGCCGTGCAGCTGGACCGCAGCGGGGTGACCCTGGACCTGCGACCGCTACCGTCGGTGCAGGTGCTTGGCCACCCGGCGTTGCTCGCGCAGATCTTCAACAGCCTGATCGCCAATGCCCTCGAGGCGATGGAGAGCGGTGGGCTGTTGCGCATCGAGGTGGTCAAACGTGACCGGCGCAGCCTGACCTTGCGCCTTGCCGATACCGGCAAAGGCATGAGCGAGCAGCAGCAGCGTTTGGCGTTCCGGCCGTTTTTCAGCACCAAGCAAGGGGGGCTGGGTGTGGGGCTGGTACTGGTCAAGCGCATCATGGAGCGCTTTGGCGGCTCGGTCCGCCTGAGCAGCAGCCAAGGCCATGGCACGCGGGTCTCGCTCAGCTTCCGTTTGGCGCGCTTGTGATAACTGATATCAAGAAAAGCGTGTAACCTATTGATTTGTAAGCGCTTAAAGGTTTGTGGGTATACGTTACCCAAATGTGGGGGATAAACCTCGAAACTAAATCGCTAATGCGGCTTAACTTGTTGATTTATAAAGATGTGACGATTGGTTAGGGGGCGTGGCGAAGTTCTTGCAGGTTCTCGCAACAGGTAACGCGCGACATTGGCAGCCATAGCTGCCCGGGCGGGATGGCATCAATTTGCTACTATCGGTAGCAATGCGGTGACCACCTTCTGAACGGACTCCCTGTACGGGAACGACGCGATGCAGATGCTGGATGAAGATGTTCCCGTGAAGCCCGCTGGACTGCCCGGCAGCACTGGCCTGGCCGTACCGCTTCGCGAGTTCAACCTGCTGCGCTGGTTTTCGCTGATCAGCCTGTTGATCATCGCTTCGGTCGCTGGCGGGCTGGGCTACGTGTCGACCCGCTTCGTGGTGCGCGACAGCGTCGAGCGGGATGCCATGCTTACCGCCCAGTTCATCCAGTCCCTGGCGGTGGCCGAAGTGCGTCATTCGCAGCTCCCTCCGGGTGCCACCATGGGCGAACTGCTCAACCCGCAACTGGACCAGCAGCACCTGCAGATCAACCCAGGACTTGTCGCGGCGACCCGGGCGGAGTTCCTCGACCACGTCGAGCACTTGCCAGATACCTTGCTGGCCAATGCCTATGCCCGAGACCGCACCATCATCTGGTCCACCAACCCCGAGCTGATCGGCAAGCGTATCGAAGACGATGGTGGCCTGAACCGCGCATTCAGCTCGCGCAAGGCGGTATCTGCCAGCTACCACAGGGTTCAGGGCGGCCGTGAAGAGCAGAAATTCCTCCGTGAACCCAAGTACCTGTTCATCGAAAACTACATCCCCTTGTTCGATAGCCAGGGCGATCAGGTCCTGGCGATGGTCGAGATCTACAAGGAGCCGCAGGACCTGGTACGGCGCATCCAGCGCGGTTACGTGCTGATCTGGGCCTCGACATTGGTGGGTGGGGCACTGATCTATTTCGGCCTGTTCTGGATCGTGCGCCGCGCTGCATTCATGCTGCATCAGCAGCAGGACCGGCTGGTGGCCAGCGAAACCTACGTAGCGCTCGGCGAGATGTCCAGCGCAGTGGCCCATAGCTTGCGCAATCCGCTGGCCAATATCCGCTCCAGCGCCGAGCTGGCGGAGGGCATAGCCAGCCCGCTGGCGCAAAAGAACATCACTGACATCATCTGCCAGGTCGACCGCATGTCGCGCTGGGTGCGCGAGTTGCTGGTGTCGCTGCGACCGGCCAGCGATACCGCCGAGGCGGTGGACCTGGTGGCAGCCATCGAAGATACCCACCAGGCCTTCGCCCAGCAGATCGAGCGCAACGGTGTGCGTTTCAGCTTCGAAGGGCCGCCCGTGCAATGGGTGGTCAGCCAGCCACTGCAATTGACGCAGATTCTCAACAGCCTGTTTTCCAATGCCCTGGAAGCCATGCCCAAGGGCGGCGTCCTGCATGCGCAGGTCAGCGTGCAGGAGGGGCAGCGTGCGCAATTGCTGCTCAGCGACACCGGCAAGGGCATGAGCCAGCAGCAGGAACGAATGGTGTTCAAGCCATTCTTCACGACCAAGCAGGGCGGTCTCGGTGTCGGCCTGGCCCTGGTCAAGCGGATCATGGAACGGTTTGGCGGCTCGGTCAGCCTGAGCAGCCGTGAAGAGGAAGGAACCCGCGTTAGCCTCACTTTCAATATCGCAGCGGGAGAAGACCATGGAGCACAGCATCCTGGTGGTTGAGGATGACGAAATCCTCGGCGACAACATTCGCACCTACCTGAGCCTCAAGGGCTTTGAGGTGACGCTCTGCAACAGTGCCGAGCTGGCGCTGGAACAGATCAAGCGGGCCCAGCCCGATGCGGTATTGACCGACAATTCTTTGCCGGGCATGAGCGGGCACGACCTGCTACGCACCCTGGTGGAGCAGGCGCCGGAACTCAAGGTGATCATGATGACCGGGTACGGCAACGTCGAAGACGCCGTGCAGGCCATGAAAGAGGGCGCATTCCACTACCTGACCAAACCGGTGGTGCTGGCCGAGCTCAAGTTGACCCTGGAAAAGGCCCTGGCCGCCGAGCGCATGGAGCGCACCTTGTCGTTCTACCAGGAACGCGAGGCGCAGAAGTCCGGGTTCCAGGCGCTGATCGGCGAATCGCCGGCGATGCTCACCCTCAAGCACACTTTGCATCAGGTGCTGGACGCCGAGCGGCGCATGGCCAGTGACGACCTGCCGCCCGTGTTGATCGAAGGCGAGACCGGGACCGGCAAGGAGCTGGTCGCCCGCGCGTTGCATTTCGACGGTTCGCGCAGCAAGGGGCCGTTCATCGAGTTCAACTGCGCGTCGATCCCGGCCAATCTGCTCGAGGCCGAGCTGTTCGGCCATGAGAAGGGCGCGTTCACAGACGCCAAGGAGCGTCGTGTGGGCCTGGTGGAAGCGGCCGATGGCGGTACGCTGTTCCTCGACGAGATCGGCGAGATGGACCTGGTGCTGCAGGCCAAACTGCTCAAGCTGCTGGAGGATCGCAGCATCCGCCGCATCGGCGCGGTCAAGGAGCGCAAGGTTGACCTGCGGGTGATCAGTGCCACCAACTGCAACCTGGAACAGATGGTGCAGCAAGGCAAGTTCCGCCGTGACCTGTTCTTCCGCCTGCGCATCATCGCCCTGAAAGTGCCGAGGCTGTATGCCCGCGGCCAGGATGTGTTGCTGCTGGCCCGGCATTTCCTGGCGCATCACGGGCGCCGCTATGGCAAGCCGAACTTACGCTTCAGTGCCGAGGCCGAAGCCTTGATGTTGAGCTACAGCTGGCCGGGCAACGTGCGTGAGTTGCGCAACATGCTGGAGCAGACCGTGTTGCTGGCGCCCAATGAAGTGATACAGGCGCATCAGCTGAACCTGTGCCTGACCTTGATCGATGAGCCGCTGGTGGCCCAACCCACGGCGACCGTGTACGAATTGCCGCGCCATGAACCGGAGCCTGGCACCAGCCTGCCGGACATGGAACGCGACCTGGTGTGCAAGACCCTGGATCGGACTGACTGGAACGTCACCAAGTCGGCGCGGATGCTGGGCCTGTCGCGGGACATGCTGCGTTACCGCATCGAGAAGCTTGGGCTTACCCGGCCTGACAAGCGTCAGTGGTGAGGCTGGGGCTGGGGCTGCAAAGCAGCCCCAAACGAAAGATGACTCTGCGGGACTTTATTGCTGACTACCGCCTGAATTGTTTCCACCTTGTCGCCCAGTCCCCTCGGAGCCACTGCCATCCATCCCCGGCAGGTCGCGGTTGTCATTCTGCCTGGCCGGCGGGCTTTCCGGGTCATTGCCCTGGATGCGCGGGTCGGTATCCCGGGGCATGGGCTTTTCGATCGGGTTGAGGGTGCTGTCGACACCCGGCTGCGGCGCCGGGTTGTGCGGATCATCAGGGTAGGTTGGCCCTGTACCGACCGCCAGGGCCAGCGGTGAAGTGAGCAGGGCAACCAGCAGCAGGGTTGAACGGGGCATGGCAAGCTCCTTTGCGTAGGGTAGGGCGCATACTTGCGTTAGGCCCTACCCGGGCTGCTCAGGTGCCATTCCCCCGATCAGCGGTCACACCACCGTCGACAGCGCCATGATGAAGATGATGCCGACGATGGACAGGATCGTCTCCATCATGCTCCAGGTCTTGAAGGTTTCTGCCACGGTCATGTTGAAGTACTGCTTCACCAGCCAGAACCCGGCATCGTTGACGTGGGACAGGATCAGCGAGCCAGCGCCGGTAGCGAGCACCAGCAATTCCCGGTTGACCCCCGGCACCAGGTCGATCACCGGGGCGACGATGCCGGCGCCGGTGATGGTGGCCACGGTCGCAGAACCTGTGGCGATGCGGATTACCGCTGCCACCAGCCATGCCAGCAGGATCGGCGAGATCTGCGCCTGCACGGCCATCTGCCCGATGACGTTGCCCACGCCGGTATCCACCAGCATCTGCTTGAAGCCGCCACCGGCGCCGACGATCAGCACGATGGCCGCGGTCGGTGCCAGGCTCTGGTCGAGCATTTTCATGATCTGCTGACGGTTGAAGCCACGGGCCGAGCCGAAGGTGTAGAACGCCAGTAACAGGGCGGCGAGCAGCGCGGTGATCGGGTGGCCGATCAGGTCCATCCACTGGCGGACGATGTGCTCGGCCGGCAGTACCACGTCAGCCAAGGTCTTGAGCAGCATCAGTACTACCGGCAGCAGCACGGTGATCAGGGTGACACTGAAGCTTGGCAGGTTGTTCTGGTCCGACTCCTTGGCGATCTGGTCCATCAGCTCCTGTGACGGGCTGCCCGGAATGTAGCGGGCAATGAAGTTGCCGAACAGCGGGCCGGCGATGATCGCCGTGGGCAGCGCCACCAGCAGGCCATAGAAGATGGTCTTGCCGATGTCGGCATGGAAGATGCCGATCGCCAGCAGCGGGCCCGGGTGTGGCGGGACCAGGCCATGGACCACCGAAAGGCCGGCCAACAGCGGAATGCCGATCTTGATCAGCGACACCCCCGAGCGCCGGGCGACGATGAATACCAGGGGAATCAGCAGCACGAAGCCGATCTCGAAGAACAGCGGGATGCCCACCAGGAAGGCGGCGAACATCATGGCCCAGTGCACGTTCTTCTTGCCGAAGGCGCGGATCAGGGTCTGGGCGATCTGGTCGGCGCCACCGGAGTCGGCCATCAGCTTGCCGAGCATCGTCCCCAGGGCGAGGACGATGCCGACGAAGCCGAGCACGCCACCGAAACCGTCCTGGAACGACTTCATGACCTTGGCCACCGGCATGCCGGAAGTCAGGCCGAGGAAACCGGCCGCCAGGGTCAGGGCGACGAAGGGGTGGACCTTGAAATGGGTGATCAGCAGGATCAGCCCGACGATGGTGACCAGCGCGTCGAGCAGCAGGTAGGTATCTGTAGCCAGTCCGAACATGGTTTTGATGCCTCGGTCTTATCGTTGTTTTGGGCGTAGCGAGTGAATTTCAGAGACAGCGCTATCTTTGGTGGGCTGGATAACCGCCGGGTCAGGCAGTACGCGCCAGATTCCGCTCACCGCAGGGCTTTAGCCAGGCGTCGACCGTTTCGGCGAGTACCGCAATCGGCTGAGTGGCATCCAGCGGCAGGGTCAGGGGCTCGCCACGGGGTGACTCGAGGGCGGCGAACTGACTGTCGATCAGGCTGGCCGGCATGAAGTGGCCTGGGCGGGCGAGCACGCGTTTTTCCGCCTCGGCGGGCGTGAGTTCGAGGAACACGAACACCAGCTCGGGCATTGCCGCGCGCAAGGTGTCACGGTAACGACGCTTGAGGGCGGAGCAGGTGAGAATCGGCCGTTCGCCAGCTTGCACCGTCGCTTGCAGTTCCTGGCCCAGGCGCACCAGCCAACCGGCACGGTCGTCATCGTCCAGCGGGATGCCGGCGCTCATCTTGCGGATGTTTTCGGCAGGGTGGAACGCGTCGCCTTCGATCAGGCGACCGCCGCTTCGCTTGGCAATTGCATCGCCGACGCAGCTTTTGCCGCAGCCGGCCACACCCATCACCACGATGGCGGACAGGGGAGAATTCATCAGTACCTCCTGCGGGGTGAGATAGCGCTGTCCCGTTGCAAACGAAGCGCCAGCTCCCCGGTGTTATTGATCTTGTCCTTACGCAGTATGGACGCTTGGCAGCATGCTGCAGTGGCCACTACCAAAGATTACATTGCCTGCGTCCTGAGACAGCGCTACCTTAGTGGCCGTTCCCTATTCCTGCAAGTAGTAAAATTACAACATCCATGTCTCGCACAGGCTCTCGCACCACAGGACGTCCCACACTGGCTGAAGTTGCCAGGCTTTCCGGGGTTTCCCCGATCACTGCTTCGCGTGCACTGCGCGGGGTCAGCACGGTTGCCCCTGAGCTGGTGGAAAAGGTCATGGCGGCCGCCGCCTCCCTGGGCTATGTCGCCAACCCGGCGGCGCGGGCGCTGGCATCGGCGCGCAGCCAGTCGGTGGTGGTGCTGATTCCCTCGTTGTCCAACCAGTTGTTCATCGACACCCTGGAAGCCATCCACGAGGTGATGCGCCCCCGTGGGCTAGAGGTGCTGATTGGTAACTATCACTACGATCTCGACGAAGAAGAAAACCTGATCCGCAACTACCTGGCCTATCAGCCGTGCGGCATGCTGCTGACCGGCTTCGATCGCAGCGATGCCGCGCGGCAGATGTTGGCAGCCAGCGGCGTACCCTGCGTGCATATGATGGAGCTGGGTGGAGCGGCTGGCGCGTTGTCGGTGGGCTTTTCCCAGCAGCAGGCCGGGCGGGCTGCGGCAACGCACCTGATCGAGCGCGGCCGACGGCGCCTGGCGTTCATTGCCGCGCAGCTCGACCCACGGGTGATGCAACGCGCCGAAGGCTTTCGCCAGGCCCTGGCCGAAGCCGGCATGCAGGCCACCGAGCTGGAGATTCTGGCGCCGCAACCGTCATCCATTGCACTGGGCAGCGAACTGTTCAGCCAGTTGTTGGCACAGGCGCCGGATGTGGATGGGATCTTCTTCTGCAACGACGACCTTGCCCAGGGCGCGGTATTGCAGGCATTGCGGCAAGGGATCGAAGTGCCGCGGCAGGTGGCCATGGTCGGTTTCAACGATTTGCCGGCGTCGGCGCACATGGTGCCGCGCCTGACCTCCATTCGCACCCCAAGGGCTGCCGTTGGTCGGGGCGCTGCCCAGGCTCTCTTGGCGCTGCTCGATGGCAAACGGGTAGCGACCGAACAGCAGGACTTGGGCTTTGAACTGATGGTGCGCGAGAGCTCATGAAATGCCTGAGGAAACGTCGCTAACTGGCTAATCACAACGTGATATCAAGTGGCTTGCACGCTATCAAAGCCGATCTATGCTCAGAAAACACTGGGCATCAAGGATCCTGGCGCCATGTTCGACTTCCACCGCAAATCTGATCTGATCGAGATTCAGCGCACCCGCAAGGCCCTGGCCGAAGCCCAGGCCAAGCTCGCGGCGATAAGCCGCTGCATGGCGATGATCGAGTTCGCCCCCGACGGAACCATTGTTGATGCCAATGCCCAGTTCTGCCAGGCCATGGGCTACAGTGCCGACGAATTGCGTGGTAAGCATCACCGCCTGTTCTGCGACCCGACCTACGCCAAAAGCACCGAATACCAGCAGTTGTGGCGTGAACTGGGGCAGGGCAAGGCCATCAGCGGTACCTTCGAGCGTGTCGACAAGGCGGGGCGCGAGGTATGGCTGGAGGCCAGCTACATGCCGGTGCTCGACGAGCACCAGCAGGTGACCAGTGTGATCAAGGTAGCGGCCGATATCAGTCAGCGGGTGAAGGACGAACACGAAAGCGAAAGCCTGCTAAAGGCAATCGGACGCTCCATGGCAGTGGTCGAATTCACGCCGCAAGGCCGGGTGATCAAGGCCAACCCGAACTTCCTGGCGACCATGGGCTACCGCCTGGAGGAAGTCGTGGGGCGTCATCATGGACTGTTCTGCCTGCCCCATGAACGTGAATCGGGCGCATACCGCGAGTTCTGGGCCTCGCTCAATCGTGGTGAGTATCACTCGCACCGCTTCGAACGCATCAACAAGCAAGGCCAGACGGTTTACCTGGAGGCTTCGTATAACCCTATCTTCGACAACAAAGGCCGCTTGTACAAAGTCGTCAAGTTCGCCAGCGACATCACGGCGCAGGTCAGTACCCAGCAGAGTGCTGCCGATGCAGCCCATGCCAGTTCGGTGCAGACCGATGCCTGCGCGCGTAAAGGCACCGAAGTCGTCCAGCAGACCGTAGCGGTCATCGAGCAGATCTCCCAGGAGCTCAATGATGCTGCGCGCAGCATCGATGCGGTCAGCAAGCAGTCGGATGTGATCGGGCAGATCGTGCTGACCATCCGCGGCATTGCTGACCAGACCAACCTGCTGGCGCTGAACGCGGCCATCGAGGCGGCCCGGGCCGGTGAACATGGCCGCGGCTTTGCCGTGGTGGCCGACGAGGTGCGCAGCCTGGCGGCACGCACCAGCAAGGCGACACTGGAGATTGTCGATGTGGTGCGGCAGAACCATGACCTGTCGCTGACCGCCGTGGCCAGCATGCAGTCGAGCCTGTCACGCACCGGGCGTGGCGTTGCCCTGGCCAACGAGGCGGGGACGGTGATCATGGAGATCCAGCAAGGCTCCCGGCATGTGGTCGATGCCATCAGCCAGATCAACTCGACGCTGCAATTGCACTGAGCGTATCACCCAGTTCACGCAGCAAGGCCTGCAGGCTTGCCTCCAGCTGCAGATGCAGTGTGCCGGTAGGTAGCCCTTGGGCATGTGCCTGTTCGATGGCTTCGCAATCCTTCACCACCTCGCGTACGCGCAGCATCTTGGCCCCCCCTTTGATGCGGTGAGCAAGGGCGCGCAATGCCTCGCGGTCGCTGGATTCATCAAGGGCTTGCAAGGCGTTGAGGTCTTCGCGGGCACTTTGCGTCAGTTGCTCAAGCAGGCGCCGGGTCAACTGTGGGTCATCCTGGGTAAGGTGGCGCAGTTCGTCCAGGTTGAACCCGCTGACCCTGGGCGTCGGGTGCGGTGCGGTGACCCGTACGTGCGGCAGGTAAGCCTTCAGGGTTCGCAGCCCGATCGGCTTGAACAGGCAATCGTCCATGCCACTTTCCCGGCAGCGTTGACGCTCTTCGGCCTGGGCATTGGCGGTCACCCCGAGAATGCTGCAGGCGGGCTGCCCGCGTTGTTGCTCCAGCTGGCGAATCCTGCGGGCCAGTTCATGGCCGTCCATGACCGGCATGCTGCAGTCCGTGATGACCAGGTCGAAAGTGTGCGCTTGCCACAAGGCCAGCGCCGCTTCGCCATGCTCGGCCAGGGTCACCTGGTGGCCGAGGTTGTTGAGCTGTTTTTCCAGTAACAGCAGGTTGGCCGGATAGTCATCGACCACCAGCACCTTCAATCGCCTGACGTCGGTTTCGTCGTCGGCTGCGTTGTGCTCCACGGGTAGGGGTTGTTCGCTTAGCGGCAGCGGCAACTGCACCCGCACGCGGGTGCCGACGCTTTCAACGCTTTGCAGGTCGAGCCTGCCCCCCATCAGTTCGGCCATGGTCCGGCTGATCACCAGACCCAGGCCTGCCCCTTGGCTGGCCCTTGGGCCTGAGACCTGAGTGAAGGTATTGAAGAGCCGAGCCTGGTCCTCTGCGGCTATGCCGATGCCGGTATCACTCACCGCCAGTTCGACCATTGCGCTATCGCCTGCCGCCGGGGCGTTGAACTTGACCTGGGCCAAGACCTCGCCACGATCGGTGAACTTGATCGCGTTGCTCAACAGGTTGGAGAGGATCTGCTTGATCCGCAGTGGGTCAGCCAGGACCCAGAGTTGCCCTTCAGGCAGCTCGCCTCGCAGGTGAAGGCCCTTGATCCGCGCATTGCCTTCGAACACGCGCAAGGTACTGCGGACCAGCTCCAGCAGGTCGGTTGCCACCGGCTGCAACGTCATCTGCCCGGATTCGATGCGCGAGATGTCCAGAATGTCGCCGATCAGCCCGAGCAAGCCGATGGCGGAGTCGTGAGCGGTCTGCAGGGTCTGGGTGTCGCAGCGACTGGTACGGTTGTCTTCCAGTGCCAGCTCCAGCAGGCCGATGACCGCGTTCATGGGCGTGCGGATCTCGTGGCTCATGGTTGCCAGGAACGCGCTTTTGGTCTTGCTGGCCTGTTCGGCTTCGTCCTTGGCCTGGCGCAGTTGCTCCAGCAGCCCCCGGCTGAATGCCAGTTGCGTCTGCAGCGCCCGTTGCGCTTCGGTGCGCTGCTGGATCAGCTTGCGCAAATAGCTGTTCCAGAACACTACCCCCGCCAGCAGCAGGGCAGAGAGCACCAGCACCTGCAGGGCCAGCGTGCGATAGTCGCGCCAAGGGCTGTCGCTGACCAAGGTGCTGGTGTGCCAGCGGTTCAACAGCTGGTCCAGCTCATCGGGGGGAATGCTTATCAGTGCCTTGTCGAGGATAGCTTGCAGCTGCGGCTGGTCAGGGGCCACGGCAAATGCGGCGACGGCCGGCTCGTCGTCCATGACACTGGCGATACGCAACTGCCCCTTGAACACTTGGTTGATGTAGTAGGAGGCATTGATATAGCTGCTATAGGCAGCGTCTGCTTCACCATTGACCACGGCTTCCATCAGGCCAAGGGGGTTGTTGACCTTCACCAGTTTCGCCTGTGGAAAGCGCCGAAGGACCTCAGCCCGCAGGTGCGAGCCATGCAGGAGCGCGATGCGCTGCCCGTCGAGGTTTCTGGCTTGCAATGGCGAGGGCTCCTGGTTGCGCGTCACCCACACCCTGGGGCTGACCAGATAGGGGCGGGTGTAGCGCAGCTGCGCCGCGCGCTCTGTGCCATAACCCAGTGCGCCGATCATCTGTGCCTTGCCGTGGGTGACTTTTTCAACCATCTGCTGCACGGTGTCCTGTTCGATGAACTTGAACTGCAAGCCGGTGCGCAGGGTGATTTGCTTGAGCAGATCGACAGTGATTCCGCTGACATGCTGCTGGGCGTCATTGAACGTCAGCGGGGCCAAGGCCGTGTCGACCAGGACGGTCACGGTCGGATGCTGGGCGATCCAGTTTTCTTCTTCCTCGGTCAGCGCTGACAGGTGACGCTCCAGCAACAAACTGGCATTGCCGCTGCTCCACCGGCGCAGGATGTTCAGGCGCTCGCTTTCGGAGATCCTGGCCAGGGCGCTATCGACCAGGCGGCGCAGCCGCAGGTTGTCATTGGCGAAGGCGAAGGCAAAGGTGCCGGATGCCATCTGGGAAAAGTGGTCGATCTTCACTGTGCCCTGGTAGCTTTTGCCAATCTGGTAGTCGGTGCTGATGGCATCGCCCAGATAAGCGTCGACTTCACCCAGGTCGACCGCTGCCAGGCCCGCCAGTGTGGAGCGATACAGGCTCAGTTGCACTTCTGGATAGCGCGCCCGGACGGCCTCGCCCGGCAAGTAGTGATCGACCATCGCCAGGCGCAAGCCGGCCAGCCCCTTGTCTTGCCTCAGCGGGGCATCCTTGCGTGTCGCAATGACGGGCAGGTCTTCGGCATAGGGCAGGCTGAGGCTGAGCATGGCATCGGCGGCCTCAAAGCTGTTGGAACTGCCCAGCAGGTCGATCGTGCCAGCACGCAGAGCGGCGATCGCCTCGTGGCGGCTGGCATAACGCCTGACTTCCACCGGTACCCCCAGTTGTTCGGCAATCAGCCCGGCATAGTCGGCACTGAGCCCTTCGTAAGCGTCCAGGCTGACGTTGATTTCGAAGGGCGGATAATCCGGCCGTGAAGTACCCAGTAGCAATGCACCGCGCCGCTGCAGCCACTGGCGGTCGGCATCGTTCAATTGCAGCGGTTGTGCGGCGCTGGTGGCGCGTGCCAGCAACTGCCGCGGTTCACCGTCGGCGAGCGACAGGAGCGGGCAGGCCAGCAGGGCGACGAACAGGATCAGGCCAGCCAGGACAGGTTTCATGCGCGCCGTGCGCTCAGTTGACGTGGTTGCGTTTGGCGAGATCGACCATCTCCACCAAGGACTCGGTCTTGAGCTTCTCCATGATCCGGCCACGGTAGGTGCTGATGGTCTTGGCACTGAGGTTCATGCAAGCGCCGATGTTCTTGTTGTTCTCACCACGGCTCAGGCGCCGCAGTACTTCCATCTCTCGGTTGGACAGGCTGCCCAGGCGGGCGGGCTCGCTCTCCAGGGTATTGCTGTTCACCGCCATCTGGGGGAAGGTCGAGTAGCCCTTGATCAGCGCTTTGAGGGCAAAGACCACGGCCTCCAGGTCTTCGCCCTTGGTGACGAAGGCACCAATACCGGCATCCAGGCAGCGGCGCACATAAAGATCGGTGGCTTGCCCGGTCAGCACCATGATTTTCGGTGCCGGTTCCTGTTGTTGCAGGCGCTTGATGACTTCCATGCCATCCAGCCCGGGAAGCCCTATGTCCAGCACCACTACATCCGGGCGTAATTCGCGCACCTTCTGTGCCACTTCGCTGCCGTTGTCCAGTTCGCCGACGATACGAAAGCGCTCGCGCTCAAGCAGGATGCGCAGGGAAAAACGAACGATGGCGTGATCATCAACGATCAGCACGGTTGTCATGTCATTAACTCCTGTCGGAATGTGGTCGGCTGCCTGAAGTAATCAGGGGATACGTCTGCAAGCTTTTTCTGCTGTGCAGCACGATACGACCATTCCGGATCCGTGGTAATGGCGAGTATAGATGTGTTGAACAAGTGAGCCGGTATTGTAGAAAGTTCCTACAAAAATGCCGTTACAAGCCTTGTCGCAAGCGGCGAGGCCTGTAACGGCCGAGGGTCAGGCGCAGGTCGGGTGAGGCTTGAGCACACGCTGGGTCGAGGCGGGGTTGTTGTTCAAGGCCTGGCCCACCCGCGTCGGGCGGGCCAGCAACTGGCCGCCGCAATTCGGGCAACGGCCCTGCAAACGCAGGTCAGCGCAGCGGCGGCAGAAGGTACATTCGAACGAGCAGATCATGGCGTCAGGGCTATCACCCGGCAGATCGGCATCGCAGCATTCACAATTAGGGCGCAGCTCCAGCATGGACAGTCCTCCGGTGGTGGAAAGCGCAGTCTGCTCCGCCCTTCGCCGGCTTGGCAATGCTAGTCGCCGGGGCGGTACAGGTGCGCGTGGCCGGCGCGGTACAACGCTGACTCGCTGAAGGGTGCGTCGCCGAGTACATGGCCGACGAGGATCAGAGCGGTGCGTCTGAAACCTTTGCTGGCGACCTGTTCGACGATATCGGCCAGGGTGCCGCGCACGGCGTCCTGGTCTGGCCAGGTGGCACGATGAACGACGGCGGCCGGGCAGTCGGGGCCGTAGTGCGGAAGCAATTCTTCGACGATGCGCGGCAGATGCTTGACCCCCAGGTGAATGGCCAATGTGCTGCCGTGCCGGGCCAGGTCGCCGAGCTGTTCGCCTGCGGGCATCGGTGAACTGTCGCCGTATCGGGTGAGTATGACGGTCTGCGCCACCTGTGGCAGGGTCAGTTCGCAGCCGAGCAGCGCCGCGCTGGCGGCGGTGGCCGTGACCCCGGGGATGATCTGGTAACCGATGCCCAGTTCGCGCAGATGACGAATCTGCTCGCCGATGGCGCCATACAGACTGGGGTCGCCACTGTGCACCCGGGCCACGTCCTGGCCGTTGGCGTGTGCGGCGCGAATGGCGTCGATGATTTGTTCGAGGTGCAGTTCGGCACTGTTGATGACCTTCTCGGCCTGGTGGCCTTCGAGTACCGCAGCGGGTACCAGCGAGCCGGCATAGATGATCACAGGGCACTGGCGGATCAGGCGTTGGCCCTTGACCGTGATCAGTTCCGGGTCGCCGGGGCCGGCGCCGATGAAGTAGACCGTCATGGCGAATCCTTGAAAAAAGAAGCAATTATCCGGCGCAGGCCAGCGCCAGGGTAGCGGGGCCGTGGACCTGGCGGGCCACCTTGAGCGTGACGCTGGGGTGATTGAGGCTCGCCAGGGCCAAGGCGGTGCTCTCGGCGACACCCCAACAGCCGCTGTGCGCGAAGGCCACGGCGGAGCGGTGGCTGAGCTGTGGTTCGAACCTCTGCAGCTGGCCGGCAGCGAAAACCACCAATGGCAAGGCGTGACGTGCGGCAAGTTGCTGCAAGCCTGGCTCGTCGGCCTTGCCAGCGATGCTGGCCAAGCCACGAAGTGCTGTGATCTTCAGGCCATGATGCTCCAACACTGCTTGCAGCAGCGCTTCGAGCACGTCGACCGGACAGCCCCGGCGGCAACCGAAGCCGGCGTACAGCACCGGCATTGGCGGGGCGCTCATCAGGTGTGGCTGGTGCGGCGATACAGCCAGGCGCTGAGCAGGCCCAAGGCCACCCAGAAGGCCGCGTTGGTCAGCCATGAAGCGATCATGAACCGGGTCTCCAAGGCCTGTGGTGCCAGGCTTTCGTGGACCTCCGGCTGCGGCGCGCCGATCACGTGCGGTACCACCAGCAAGGCTGCACCCAGGGCCTTGAGCAGGCCATGGCGTGCGAACACCAGCAGGGCCAGGCCCAGTGCCGTCGCGGCGGCGGTGCCGACCCACCAGCTCTGGCGCTGACCGAGATCGGCGGCGGCAGTGCCTGGCAGTTCGGGTGGCAAACCCAGGGTAGGCGCGAGGCAGAACACGGCAAAACCGGCCAGCCCCCACAGCGCGCCGGTGCTGGTGCGGCCTGGCTCACGCAGGCTGTAGAGGGCGGCGAGGATCAGGGCGAAGCCGACGGCAACCACCAGATTGCCGCCTGTGGTCGAGAGGGTGCGCTGCCAGCCATCTTCTGGCGACCAGGCTTCTTCGCCATGGGTGTGGCCAGCGCCAGCTTTTTCGTCGTGGCTGTGGTGTGCGGCTGCCGGGCTGGCCGATTCATAGGTTTCCGCCTCGAGGATCAGCGGTGCGACCCAGAAGCTTTGCAGCAGGGTCAGCAACAGAGCGGCGAGCAGGCCGCTGAACCCGGCTGTGCGGGCAATGCGCTTGATCATGGCAGCCTCAGTGGCAGGGGAAGGCGGCGCTATGGCGTGTGTCGTGCGCGGCGTTGTGCACGGCTTCGATGTGCGAGAACCCGGCGAAGTAGACCAGGCACAAGCCGAGCAGGCTGGCACCGATGGCAATGACCACACGCTGGCTGAGGGTGACGGGGGTGGCGATGCTATGTTTGGCGCTGGTGATGGGCATGACGCGATCCTCTGCTTTTTTGTAAGGGCAACGGACAGGCGCGGCAATTCCGGGGGCAAGGCGCCCGAGGAAAATGCGACAGCGCCCGCCCACCGCGGGGTGTTCATGGACGACAGGCCGGTCTCCGGGCTTGCGAGGAGGAGCGGGGCTCCTTGAAAAGCATCACCTTCCCATGCCGGACTGCGTGGCACAGTGGTCTGGACGCTTCGCTCGCTTACCGTTGCGGGGGCAGCACCGGATTTGCCCGGCCCTGGAGGGCCTGCGACGCACCGATTTCCCGTTTCACCCCCGTTTGGGGGCACCTGACGCAAGGCGTAAGGAGAGCACGGGGCGAGGGAGACGTCAAATGTCATACAGATGCAATGCTTGCTCTTGCTCTTGCTCTTGCTCTTGCTCTGCTTTTGCTTTGGCTTCTAAGCGCGCGATAGTTCAGGCGACGCAGAGTGCGACTTCAGGAGGC
>NZ_JBNNWD010000013.1:0-89736 GCF_050280885.1 Pseudomonas sp. NPDC086566 | reverse complement strand
ATACGTCGCACAGCGCGGCGTATTTCTGGGCCAGCTCGTCGGCGTTCTTCTTCTCACCCTTGTTGAAACGCCTTTTCGCGACACAAGGCCGCTCCTACAGGGTTTTTGCGTTCTTGCAGAAAAATCCGAATAAAACCAATAAAAGGAAGTAACCGTGGCCGCTGAAATCCAAGACAGCCGCTCCGCCCGCTTTGCCCTGCGTTGCTCCAACTGGGCCGAACGCTGGTTCCCCGACTCCTGGGTATTCGCCGCTCTCGCCGTGTTGCTGGTGTGCATCGGCGCCCTGGCCATGGGCGCCAAGCCGACCGACACTGCCAAAGCGTTCGGCGATGGCTTCTGGAGCCTGATCCCGTTCACCATGCAAATGGCTTTCGTGGTCATCGGCGGCTACGTGGTGGCCAGCTCGCCACCAGCGGCCCGGCTGATCGACCGGCTGGCGCGCATCCCCGGCAATGGCCGCTCTGCGGTGTGCTGGGTTGCGCTGATCTCGATGCTGGCCTCGCTGCTCAACTGGGGGCTGTCGCTGGTGTTTGGCGGCCTGCTGGTCCGTGCCTTGGCCCGTCGTACCGAGCTGAAGATGGACTATCGCGCCGCAGGTGCTGCCGCCTACCTGGGCCTGGGTGCTGTCTGGGCGCTGGGCCTTTCGTCCTCGGCCGCGCAATTGCAGGCCAACCCGGCCAGCCTGCCGCCTTCGATCCTGTCGATCACGGGCGTGATCCCGTTCACCGAGACCATTTTCCTCTGGCAGTCCGGCGTGATGCTGGCGGCCTTGGTGATCGTCTCGCTGGTGATCGCCTATGCCACGGCACCTGGCCCGAACAGTGCGCGCAGCGCCGAAGCCTGTGGCGTCGACCCCAGCTTCACTGCGCCACCGGCACCCAAGCGTACCCGCCCGGGTGAGTGGCTGGAACACAGCCCGATCCTGATCCTGATGCTGGTGGCCCTGGCCGGCGGCTGGCTGTACCAGGAGTTCGCCACCAAGCCGGCGATCACGGCGATTTCCGGGCTGAACACCTACAACCTGCTGTTCATCATGCTCGGTGCCTTGCTCCACTGGCGCCCGCGCAGCTTCCTCGATGCCGTGGCCCGCGCCGTGCCGACCACCACCGGGGTGCTGATCCAGTTCCCGCTGTACGGCTCGATCGCAGCGATCCTGACCCAGGTCAAGGGGGTGGATGAACAGACCCTGGCTCACCATATTTCGCTGTTCTTCACCCAGATCGCCACCCATGACACTTACGCGCTGCTGATGGGCGTGTACTCTGCCGTGCTGGGGTTCTTCATCCCGTCGGGGGGTGGCAAGTGGATCATCGAAGCACCTTACGTGATGCTGGTGGCCAACGACCTGCAGTACCACCTGGGCTGGGCAGTGCAGATCTACAACGCCGCCGAGGCGTTGCCGAACCTGATCAACCCGTTCTACATGCTGCCACTGCTGGGCGTGCTGGGGCTCAAGGCGCGTGATCTGATTGGCTTCTCGTTCGTGCAGTTGCTGGTGCATGTGCCGCTGGTGCTGGTGTTGCTGTGGGCCTTGGGCACTACCTTGCAATACGTACCGCCAGTGATGCCCTGAGGTAATTGCGTCGCCTGAACCGGCCTCTTCGCGGGTTTACCCGCGAAGAGGCCGGTTCAGGTTTTAATCTGCCAAGGTTGCCAGCAATGCCGCCAGGGTCGCTCGCCCTGGCTCATCCAGCCCGAACACTGGCCTGCGTGGCTCACCCACCGGCAACCCGGTCAGCCCCAAACCCGCCTTGATGGTCGCCGGCAAGCCGCCTTTGAGAATGAAGTCGAGCAACGGCAACTGCCGATAGAACAGCGCCTTGGCCCGCACCAGGTCACCCTCAAGCACAGCCTGATAAAGCGCCTGGTTCAGTGCCGGAATCAGGTTCGGCGCAGCCGTGCACCAGCCTTTTGCACCGGCCACGAACGCTTCCAGCGCCAGCGGGTTGCAGCCGTTGTAGAACGGCACCTGGCCTTCACCCAGCAACTGCAGCCTGTGCATGCGCTGGATGTCGCCGGTGCTTTCCTTGACCATGGTCACGTTGGCCACTTCGCGGACGATACGCAGGATCAGTTCCACCGACATGTCGGTGCCGCTGGTGGCGGGGTTGTTGTAGAGCATGATCGGGATATCGATGGCCTCACCGATCGTGCGGTAGTGCTGGAGGATCTCGGCTTCGCTGAGCTTCCAGTAGGCGGCCGGCAGCACCATCACCGCGTCGGCCCCCTGCGTTTGGGCAAAGCGGGCGCGGCGCACGGCACCGGCAGTGGTCAGGTCGGAGACGCTGACGATGCTGGGCACCCGCTTGTCGATCCGGGCGAGGCTGTACTCGGCCACCTGCTGCCATTCGCTGTCGCTGAGGTAGGCACCTTCGCCGGTGCTGCCCAATGGCGCGATGGCCTGCACGCCGCCGTCGATCAGGCGTTCGATGGACTGGCCGAGCGCAGGCAGGTCGAGCCTTTCGCCGTCGGCGCTGAAAGGGGTGATGGTGTAGCCGATGATGCCGTGGAATTCAGTAGTCATGGTTGTGGGCTCCGCAAGCAAGGCATTCAGGGATCAGTTCAGGCAGTCGGCGTGGGCGCGCAGGCTCTGCCGGGCAAAATAGTTGAAGGCAGCGGCGTGGCGCTTGGGCCGGTCGATCCAGTCGTGGGCTTCGCGGCCCAGTGCCGGGTCGATGGGCTTGAGGGTGCCAGCCGACATCGCCAGCAGTTGCAGGCGTGCGGCGCGCTCGATCAACTGGGCGTACACGCAGGCCTGCTCGATGCTGATGCCGGTGGATAGCTGGCCATGGTGCGAGAGCAGGATGGCGCGCTTGTCCCCCAGCGCGGCACTGATGATCTCGCCTTCCTCGTTGCCCACCGGCACGCCAGGCCAGGCTTCGAGGAAGGCGCAATCGTCGTACAGCGGGCACAGGTCCATGTGCGAGACCTGCAGCGGCACTTCCAGCATCGACAGGGCGGCAACGTGTGTCGGGTGTGTATGGATGATGCAGTTCACATCAGGCCGGGCGCGGTACACCCAGCTGTGGAAGCGATTGGCCGGGTTGGGCATGCCCTGGCCTTCGAGCACCTCGAGGTCCTCATTGACCAGCAACAGGTTGCTGGCGCTGATTTCATCGAAACCCAGGCCCAGCTGCTGGGTGTAGAAGGTCCCGGGTTGCGGGCCGCGTGCGCTGATCTGCCCGGCCAGGCCGGAGTCGTGGCCGTGGTCGAACAGAATTCGGCAGGTCAGGGCCAGCTTTTCTCGTACAGTCCACGTATTATCGGCAAGCGAGCCTTGCATCTGCGTCAGCGCCTGCTGGACCAGTTGGTCCTTGCTGTGTGTCAGGGTCTTGGCCATGGGGTTTTCCTCTGTGGCGTGATGAGCGATGTCAGCGCTGGCCGGTTCCGAAGCTTTGGTCGGTCGAGGAATCTGCCAGGTCGTGACACAAATAATCCTATATGACACAAAGTGTCATAAGCAAGCCTGTAGACTCGGGAATATCGCGTCGCATGTCTAACCGATTGAAAATGTTGAGAAAAAAACTAGGGGTCACGCTTGAGGTGCTGGCCGAGAAGTCCGGCATGACCAAGAGCTACCTGTCCAAGGTGGAGCGTGGCCTGAATACGCCGTCGATCGCTGCTGCGCTCAAGCTGGCGCGGGCGCTGAATGTCAATGTCGAAGAGTTGTTCGCCGAGGAGCAGGCCGCACAGAGCCGCTATAGCCTGGTACGCCAGGGCGAGCGTCAGCCGCTGGTAGGCGATGGTCACGGGCCGGGCTACGCTGCATTGACCCGCCAGTTCGGGCAGCACAGCCTGTTGCCGTTCCTGATCCAGCCGCCCACCGAGTTCAGCGACCCGACTTTCAAGGAGCATGAGGGTGAGGAGTTTCTGTTCGTCCACACCGGCCAGGTGGAGGTCGACTTCATGAATGAGCGGGTGTTGCTGGAGCAGGGCGATGCGCTGCACTTCAATGCCCAGACACCGCACCGCCTGCGCTCGGTCGGCGCGCAGCCGGCGCAGTTGCTGGTAGTGGTGCAGCACAGCGGCGAATGAGGGCCGGGCGATGATCGAGGCGTCGCGGTTCTGGCGGGATCCGGCATTGCCCTTCGTCGAAGCCCGACGCGTGGGGATGGGCGCAAGGTCTGTTATGCCGCCCATTCCCACGAGAGCTTTTCCATCGGCGTGATCACTGGCGGGCGCAGTACCTACCTGAGTGGCCCCAGTCAGGTCGAGGTGATGGCCGGTACCACGGTCTTGATGAACCCGGGTGTGGTGCACACCTGCAACCCGATTGCCGGCCAGCCCTGGTCCTACCTGATGCTGTTCGTCGACATGCCGTGGTTGCTGGCCCGGGGCTTCGTCCTGCCTGCGCAGACGTTCAGCGTCTCTGCGGGGTTATACAGCCGGCTGCTTCAACTGTTTGCTGATTTGTTCGACGCTCGATTACAGGATCGTGAAGCACGGCTAGCTGCTTTTTTCGCCGATCTTCCCGGTTATCTGCATCCCGGTGCGCAGCACGTGCGCTGCGAGCACCCGCAGCTGGATGCGGCTGCGGCGTTCATTCGTGCGCACCGGGGCGACCCGTTGTGCCTGGCAGATATCTGCGCGGCTTGCGGCCTGTCCCGCGCCTACCTGATTCGTGCGTTCCGCCAGCGCTTCGGCCTGACCCCACACGGTTATCTGCTGGATCAGCGGGTGCAGTATGCGCGGGCGCAGCTGCGCAAGGGCAGGGCGATTGTCGAGGTGGCACTGGAAGCGGGCTTCGCCGACCAGGCGCATCTGCAGCGGGCATTCAAGCAGCACCTGGCGGCAACACCGGGGCATTACCGCGATGCAATGCCGGCCTCTTCGCGGCTGAAGCCGCTCCCACAGGTGCAGCGCAGCACTTGAGCATTGTGATATCCCTGTAGGAGCGGCTTTAGCCGCGAAGAGGCCGGCACTGGCGATATCAAACCAGCAGGTAAACCGCACTCCCCACCAGCGACACCGCCAGCCCCCGATTCAGCAACCGCAGATACCGCGGCTCCCGCAGATATTGGCGGATCACACTCCCGGCCCAGGCCCAGCAAGCTACCGAAACGAAACAGATTGGCCCGTAGATCCAGGTGAACAACCACAGCAGATGCTGTTCGCCACCGGTGTAGGCACCCACACCCGCCACCGCAGCCAGCCAGGCCTTGGGGTTCAGCCATTGCATCGCTGCGCCCTGCCAGGCCGAGGGCGCACGCGGCTGATCCGAGCCACCCAGCCGGCCATCATCGCTGGCCAGCTTCCACGCCATGTACAGCAGAAACGCCACGCCACCCCAGTGCAGCGCCAGCGCCAGCTGCGGCCAGCGCACCAGCAGTTCATGCAACCCCAGGCCGACCAGCACCAGCAACAGGCAAAAGCCCAGCGTCGCGCCTGTTACATGCCACAAACTGGCTCGCAAGCCATGGCGGGCACCGCTGCCAAGGGCGACGACATTGACCGGCCCGGGCGAGATCGAAGCGGCGAGGGCGAATGCGGCCATGGAAAGGGACAGGCTCATTTTACGTGACTCCTTTTTGAACGATGCCGCCATCCTGCGGCCTCACGCTGCAGGGGTATTGAAGAAAAATCCCCTGCGATGCCGCTACAGGTTTTGTAATAGTTTCGCGCTATCAGAAAAGCCTGCTGTGCTTGTAGGATCGTCTTCCCTAATCTGATCAAGGTTTATATGAGCACCTTCGCGGAGCCCCCCAGTTCCCGGCCTTCCCGGCCATCCCCCCTCCGTCCTCGTGACGCTTCCTTCGTGAGTACCCGCTAATGGAATGGCTAGCCGATCCCACGGCCTGGCTAGGCCTGTTGACGCTTATCGTCCTCGAACTGGTGCTGGGTATCGACAACCTGGTGTTCATCGCCATCCTCGCCGACAAGCTGCCGCCGCATCAGCGCGACCGCGCGCGGGTCATCGGCCTGAGCCTGGCGCTGATCATGCGTCTGGGCCTGTTGGCCAGTATTTCGTGGATGGTCACCCTGACCGCGCCGCTGTTCGAGGTGTTCGGCAAGAGCTTCTCTGGCCGTGACCTGATCATGCTGTTCGGCGGTGTGTTCCTGCTGTTCAAGGCCACCATGGAATTGCACGAGCGCCTTGAAGGGCATGTCACCCAGGCTACGGGGGCGGTGCGACATGCCTTGTTCTGGCCGATCGTGGCGCAGATCGTCGTGCTCGACGCGGTGTTCTCGCTGGACGCGGTGATCACGGCCGTCGGCATGGTCGAAGAATTGTCTGTGATGATGATCGCAGTGATCTTCTCGATCGGCATCATGATCGTCGCCAGCAAGCCGCTGACCCGTTTCGTCAACGCGCACCCGACGGTGATCATGCTGTGTCTGGGCTTCCTGATGATGATCGGTTTCAGCCTGACCGCCGAAGGCCTGGGCTTCCATATCCCGAAAGGCTACCTGTACGCGGCCATCGGCTTCTCGATCCTGATCGAGCTGTTCAACCAGCTGGCCCGTGCCCGCCGCAAGCGCAGCCTGCAGCAGCACCGGCCGCTGCGTGAGCGTACCGCGCATGCGGTGCTGCGCCTGCTGGGTGGCCGCCGGGTCGAGGCTGACGAGGTGGGCGAAGAAATCGCCGATCTGGTCGAAGGGGGCGAAGAGCAGGTGCTGTTCGATCGCCGTGAGCGGGTGATGATCAGCGGCGTGCTGAACCTGGCCGAGCGGCCGATCCGCACGGTGATGACCGCACGTGCCGAGGTCGACGTGCTCGACCTGGCGCAACCCGCGCAGGCCATCACCGAGGCGCTGGCCAACTCACCGTATTCACGCCTGCCGTTGATTCGCGCCGGCCACATCGAGGAACCGCTGGGTTTCGTACACAAGAAGGAACTGCTCAAGGAGTTCCTGTCTGGCAGCCAGCCGGACCTGGAGCGCATGGCCCGGGCGCCGTTGAACCTGCTGGAGAGTTTCAGCATCCTCAACGCCCTCGAGCAAATGCGTAGCCAGTCGACGCACATTGCCTTCGTGATCAACGAGTTCGGTGATTTCACCGGCCTGTTGACCATGACCGACATCCTTGAGTCGATCGCCGGTGAGTTGCCGGATGCCAGCGAGGTGGAAGGCCCGGCGATCATCGAGGAAGATGGCAGCTTTGTCGTCAGCGGCGCCCTGAACCTGAGCCAGGTCCAGGCGCGGACAGGCTTCAGCGCCCGTGCCACCGAGGACTACCAGACGCTGGCAGGGCTGGTGATGAGCTTGCTGGACCGCCTGCCGGTGGTGGGCGACCAGTTGGCCTGGAACGGTTGGCGCATGACCGTGGTGGCGGTGGAGGAGCGCCGGGTACGCCAGGTGCGCCTTACACCGAGCGCCGACGTTGACGCAGCAGGTGCTTGAAGCCTTCAAGCACCAGCACCAGGACTGCGGCCCAGATCGGCAGGTAGGTCAGCCACTGATCCGGGCCGATGGTTTCCCCCAGTAGCAGGGCGACGCCCACCAGCAACACCGGCTCGACATAGCTGAGCAGGCCGAACAGGCTGAACGGCAGCAGGCGGCTGGCCAGCACGTAGGCGATCAGTGCGCAGGCGCTGATCGCCCCCAGCAACGGAATCAAGCCATAGAGGCCTGGGTGCTGGTGCAGATCGGCCGCCGACAACGGGCCCTGGGTGACGAAGTACAGCGCCCAGGGCAGCAGCAGGCACATGTCGCACCACAGGCCACCCAGGTGGTCGGTGCGGCAGCGTCGCCGCAAGACGAAGTAGATCGGGTAGCCGATCGTCACCAACAAGGTTTCCCAGGCGAAGCTGCCATTCTGGTACAGCTCGTGTCCGACACCCAGCGCGGCGCAGCCGACCGCCACTGCCTGCAAGCGTGACAGGCGCTCGCCATAGACCAGGCGCCCGGTCACTACCATCGCCAGCGGCAGCAGAAAATAACCCATCGACACTTCCAGGCTGCGCCCGTGCAGCGGCGCCCAGAGGAATAGCCACAGCTGCACCCCCATCAGCCACGAGGTCCCCAGCATGCCCAGCAGCAGCATTGGCGTCTGGCGCACGCGGGCGAGCAGCTCGCCGACGCGCTTCCAGTCTTTGCTGGCCCACATGAACAGGGTGAGACAGGGCAGGGTCAACAATGTGCGCCAGCCAAAGATCTCTTCGCCATCGAGCGGCGACAGCAAGGAGGTATAGAAATACATCACGGCGAACAGACAGGACGCCATGACCGACGAAATAATGCCTTTTGACACGAATGCCTCGGATAGGGAGTGAGCGGGTGGATCAGCCGCGCATGATCTCAGGGGGCGCGTCCTGCGGCAACCGCGCAACAGCCGGGTGGCTGGCGAGTGCCTTGAGGAAGTCGGTCGCCGGCATCGGTCGGGCAAACAGATAGCCTTGCTGGAAATCCACCCCGCTGCGTGCCAGGTAGTCACGCTGGACATCGGTTTCCACGCCTTCGGCCACGATGCCCAGGCCCAGCTTGGCGGACAGCTCGATGATGCTGTCGAGGATGTGCTGCGACAACGCGTCGCCACCGATCATGGCCACGAAACTCTGGTCGATCTTCAGGTAATCGACCTTGAACTGGCGCAGGTAATTGAGGCTCGACTGGCCGGTACCGAAGTCATCGAGGGCGATCATCACCCCCATGTCATGCAGCTTGGCGAACAGTTCGAGGGCTACCGGAGTGGCTTCAAGCAGCTTGCGCTCGGTCAGCTCCAGGGTCAGCCGGACCCGCCCTGGGGGAAAATGCTGGAGGAAGGTGCGGCAATCGTCGAGCAGGCTCAGGTCGCGGCAGTGGTCGGCGGTAATGTTGATGCCGATGTGGAAACCGTCCTCCAACAGCGCAGTGTAGGGCGCAAGACTTTGCGCAGTGTGCAGCATCAGGGCCCGGGTCATGGCGACGATCTGGCCGCTGTGTTCGGCGTAGGGGATGAACAGGTCCGGACGCACCAGGCCCTCACGGGGATGGTTCCAGCGCATCAGCACTTCAGCCCCGACCCAGCGGTAGTCGCCCCTGCGCACCACCGGTTGGAAGTACGGCAGAAACTCGTCCGCCTCCAGGGCCCGGCGCAGCTCGGCGCGCGGCGAACTGGCCCGGCGAATCTGCCAGCGGCAAGCGCAACCGGCCACCCCGCCGAGCACCAGCAGCAGTGTGAGCAGGCCGGGGTAGTGGCTGCGCAGCACCTCACCTTGTTTGCCGGCTGCGTAGCCGCCATGCACGCTGAACGGGTAGCGGGTCGAGCCGAGCGTCACATCGGCGGCGGCGGCTGCCGGTGGCACGCCATCATGCACCACACCGTCCTTGCCCATCCAGGCCTTGCCGACGCGGATCTGCAGGGCTTCTTCCGGGCCAATCAGGCGCAAGGCGGTGAGCAGGTGGTCGCCATCCACGGTGGTGATCGCTCCGCGGTCGCCATCACTGACGCGATAAACCAGCAGGGGATGGCCAGGCGTTACCGAATTGCCATCCATCAGCCATAGCCGGCCATGGGTGTAGTCATTGGCCTCGACCTCTTCGTCGTAGTCACCGAACAGCGAACTGCAGTACAGGTTATGGTGCTGGAACAGATTGGTCGAACGCACGAAGGCATTGCGCGTGACCTGGCTACGCAAGGCCAGCTGGGCATCTGCGCAGGGGGTGCCAGCCAGTGGCAGCAGGGCCTGCGCGGCATTGGCCAGGTTGTCTAGAATGTGCTCGACATGCTCGATCACCTGGCGTGTTGTCGCCTCGCTGCTGGCGCGCAATTCGCGCTCGATCTGCCAGTTCATTACCGCCAGGCCGCAGACAAGCGGCACCACGCCGACAGCCAAGGGCAGCAGCGTGCGCCAGCTCCAGCGAGCGGGGCGTTTGACGGTGAGGGGCATGCTGGGGTGATCTTCCTGATGACTGACCTGATGAGGATAGCCGTTTGTCGGCGCAGGTGGCGAACTAAAGCGCGACAAAGCAATTTACGCACTGTAGAATCGGTTTACGAATACAACAATAAGGTCCTTCGTTATTGAAGGGTCAACCTCGCCGAGAATGGGTCCCTATGACATACCATGGGTTCAAGCTGATCATTGGAGGCTTCCTCGCCCGCAGCGTGCGCGGTATCCCATGCTCTCCGCCATTGCCGTTCCACATCCTACGCATTCATTAATTTTCGCTGCAGATGAGGGTACGAACATGGCTGATATCTTTGACAATCCAATGGGCCTGATGGGCTTTGAATTCATCGAGCTGGCTTCGCCGACGCCAGGCGTGCTGGAGCCGGTGTTCCAGATGCTCGGCTTCACCAAGGTGGCCACTCACCGCTCCAAGGACGTGCACCTGTATCGCCAGGGTGGCATCAACCTTATCCTCAACAATGAGCCAAAGAGCATCGCCTCTTACTTTGCCGCCGAGCATGGCCCGTCGGTATGCGGCATGGCGTTCCGTGTGCGTAACGCGCATGAAGCCTACGCCCGGGCCCTGGAGCTGGGCGCACAGCCAGTCGAGATCGAAACCGGTCCGATGGAACTGCGTCTTCCGGCGATCAAGGGCATCGGTGGGGCACCGCTGTACCTGATCGACCGTTTCGATGAAGGCAGCTCGATCTACGATATCGACTTCAACTTCATCGAAGGTGTTGATCGCAACCCGGCGGGAGCAGGCCTGAAGATCATCGATCACCTCACCCATAACGTCTATCGCGGGCGCATGGCCTACTGGGCCGGCTTCTACGAGAAGCTGTTCAACTTCCGCGAGATCCGCTATTTCGATATCAAGGGCGAATACACCGGCCTGACCTCCAAGGCCATGACTGCGCCTGACGGTATGATCCGCATCCCGCTTAATGAAGAGTCATCCAAGGGGGCAGGGCAGATCGAAGAGTTCCTGATGCAATTCAACGGTGAGGGCATCCAGCATGTAGCCTTCCTCACCGATGACCTGCTCAAGACCTGGGATGCACTCAAGGGCTTTGGCATGCGTTTCATGACCGCACCGCCGCAGACCTATTACGAGATGCTCGAAGAACGCCTGCCAGGGCATGGCGAGCCAGTCGATCAGCTGCAGGCCCGTGGCATCTTGCTGGATGGCGCTTCCGAGCCGGGTGACAAGCGCCTGCTGCTGCAGATTTTCTCGGAAACCTTGCTTGGCCCTGTGTTCTTCGAGTTCATCCAGCGTAAAGGGGATGACGGTTTCGGTGAAGGCAACTTCAAAGCCCTCTTCGAGTCCATCGAGCGTGACCAGGTCCGTCGCGGCGTGCTCAATGCCGAATGAGTGAATTGTGGCGCCGTCAGCCTTTGCTGGCGGCGCTACGAACACGCTGGCGACGTTGCCTGAACAGCCCCCAGTACGTGATCGAGCCGGTAATGACCCCGATCAGCGCCAATATAGGGAAAAGCTGTTTCAATGTCTGGTGTGTCTGGTGTGCCGCATAGCCTTGGGCATAGCCCGCCTTGACGGTATAGCCATACTTGCTCGAGACATCCTCCTGGAAAAACTCGTCCTGTGACGGGCGCGCTGAATCTCGGCTATCGCCGTCGGCCCAGATGTAAAATTCACCGAATTCGAGCAATAACGTCAGCCCCGTCTGAAATGCCCGCAACTCATTGCGCAGCAACATGCCATAGGATGTGGCAATGACCCCCGTTTTTTTTCCGCTGAGCTGATAGGCGAGCAAAACTGCATTGGGTGTTGCTGGCGTATCGAGCACCAGACGAAATTGTGTTCGAGCGTCTGGGAACATGTCGTCGATTGGGAACGGCGTCTTCAAGGTGTTGCAATAGGTGCGGCCATCAATGGTCAACGCCAGCGAGCGCAGGTGCGGTGCTTTGGTAACCTGATCGACTAATTGTGGCTGGGCACTTTCGCAGGCAGCTCCTGCCAACTTCATTGCAGCAGACGCGGAAGCGTGTATGCGATCCAGTGCCAGATCCACGGAATAGATCGCTTCCTTGACAGAGATTCGTGCGGTTTCTTCAAGCTTCTTGTCCTGCTGATAAATCATGACCATCAGCCCGGTGCCGACCGGTAGCAGGCTGATTGCCAAGGTCAGTAACAGTTCTATCAAACCCTGCCCTGCAGTTTTTATTCTCGACATGAATGTTCGGCCCCCATTTTCCAAGCTGCCCGAGATGGCCAGCCCGATGAAGAGCCTATGAATCAATGATTACGCCCGCTGTAGTCCAAAGCCATAGTTGCCTAGCGAACCTGGCTGCTGAGGTGTAGTACTCATTTCGACTGCAGCGCAGCGATGACCTTTTCGGCGAGCAAGCCCGTCGAGGCGGGGTTCTGCCCGGTGATAAGCCGGTCGTCGGCCACCACGAATGGCCTCCATGGGTCGTCGTCCTTGCTGTAGTTGCCGCCCCGCGCAACCAGTTCGTTCTCGGTGAGAAAGGGCACCACCTTGTCCAGCTCTGCCAGTTTTTCTTCGATATTGGAAAACCCGGTGACCTGCCGGTCCTTGAGCAGCAGGCTGTTGTCGCTGAGCTTGATGTTCAACAGGCCGACCACGCCGTGACAGACGGCGGCAACAACGCCGTTGTTTTCATAGATGCTGCGTGCCAGCTCCTGCAATGGCTGGTTGTCGGGGAAGTCGTACATCACGCCGTGGCCGCCCGTGTAATAGATGGCGCAGTAATCGCTTGCGCTGACCTCGCCCGGGCTTGACGTTGCACCCAGACGGTTCATGAACGACTTGTCGTCATACCATTGCCAGTCCAGCTCCGGAGCCATTTGCAGGCTATGCGGGTCGATTGGCACATAGCCGCCATTCGGGCTCACGTAGTCGACTTGATATCCGGCTTTCAGCGCGACCTCGACAAAATGCACGGCTTCCCCCAGCCATAGGCCTGTGGCCCGTTTCAAGGTCGGGTATTTGGCCGTGTTAGTGAGCACTACCAGAATCTTCTTGCTCATCACCTCGCTCCCTGGTCTGTCGTTGTAGGGCAATGGGTTCAGTGGCGCGGGGAAAACCTGTTAAGCATAGCTTCCGTTTGCCAAGGCGCTATTTCGGTAATGGCTCTATGCTAGTGGTCGATGCCTGGACGACACGGTGGATGTGCAGCTATTGCAGTGGCAAATCGCCGGGCAGATGATGCGCAAACGGAACCTTCATCCCAACGCAACGGTGGAATCACGACAGTGCTGGTAAATGACACACCGCGCAAACCTTCAGCGCAAGGCATGGAGCTCGCCACGCAGCCGGCAACGGCAGCGGGCATGGCTGATCAGGTCACGCGGTTCGACTGGCGTTACAGCGCGCTCGGGCCGCTGCCGCATTGGCAGGCTCCTTTGCGCATTGCCGTCGACATGATGGTGCTTTCGCCGTTTCCCTGCGCGGTGGTCTGGGGCGCCGGGATGAGCGTGATTCACAATGATGCTTACGCGAATGTGCTCGAATGTGACGGTCATGCCCTGGGGCAGGCGTTCGACAGGCTGTGGGCAAAAGCCTGGAAGGTCATCGGCCCTTGCGTGTTCCAGGTGCTTGAAGGTGGCTCGATCTTTGGTGAAGACCAGCCGCTATGGCTGACGAACAAGCAAACGGGCAACAAAGCCTGCTATATCTTCAGCTATACCCCGTTACGCGATGAACAACACGAAGTGGTCGGGTTCCTGCATACGGTGATCGAAACCAGCGCCAGCGTCGACGCGCATGACCAATGGCGCGAGCAGGCGTTGGCGTTCGAGCACAAGATCCAGTCCGTCATGGCCGATCGTGATCACATCTGGCAACTGTCTCGCGATGCGATGATCGTCGTGACCCCGGACCTGCGGCTGCAAGCGGCCAACCCGACCTTGCAGCGCGCGCTGGGCTGGACTGAAGAAGAGGTGGCCGGTAAGCCGATTCTGGAACTGATTCATCCTGCGGACAGAGCCGAAGTGGAGGTCGCAGTGATGGAGTTCGTCAACGACCGCGGGCTTGAGCAGCTCGAGACGCGCTTGCGCCATAAGGACGGGCACTACCGGTTGTTCCGCTGGACGGCGAGTTTCGACGGCACGCTGCTGACGGCCGTAGGGCGAGACATCTCGCAGGAACATGAAGATATCTTGCGCCACTCCGATACCCTTTTACGGGCAACCCAGCGGCTGGACGCGGTCAGCCATCTGGCTGGAGGCATGGCCCATGAAATGAACAACCTGCTGTCGGGTATTGGCGGCAGCCTGGAGTTGTTGCAACGACGCATGGATCAAGGACGCCTGGAGCAGATTGACCGTTATGTGACCCTGGCCAGCGATTCGGTACAGCGCGCCATGAAGCTCACACACCGTCTGCTGGCGTTCTCGCGCCATCAGCCGCTGTCACCCAGGCCGCTGGACATCAATCGCCAGCTGGCCGCCATGGAACCGCTGTTGCTTCAGGTGCTGGGCACTGAAATGCGACTGGGCTGGGAGCTGGATGTACAACCCTGGACCGTCTGCCTGGATGTTGCACAGCTGGAAACCGCCGTGGTGAACCTGTTCGCCAACGCCCGCGAGGCGTGCCTTGGCCGTGGCGTGGTGACGTTGCGTACGATCAACAAGCGCCTGGAAGGGCCGTTTCCCGACGACCAAGGTGTTCCGCCTGGTGACTATGTCGCCTTGTATGTCATGGACGATGGCCATGGTATGCCTGAAGTGGATCTGGCTCGGGCATTCGAGCCGTTCTTCACCACCAAACCCATGGGCCACGGCGCCGGGTTGGGCCTGGCGATGGTGTATGGCTTCGTTGGCCAGTCGGGTGGCCACGTGTGGCTCGAGTCAGCACCTGACCAGGGTTTCAAGGTCTGTATGTTGTTCCCGCGATGCTTTGAGCACATGGCGCAGGAGCCCCCGCAGCCGGTACCGGCTTTAACCCGGGCCAGTGGCCAACGGGTGCTGCTGGTAGATGATGAAGAAAACCTGCGTTCGGTGATGAAGGAGTATCTGCAGGAGCGGGGTTTCGACGTGTGCGATGCGAAGGATGCGAATTCGGCGCTTGACCGCTTCCGCCACCACGGCCCATTCGACCTGGTCATCACCGACATCGGCCTGCCCGGAGGGTTCAGTGGGCGGCAGGTCGCCAGGGCGATGCGCATGCTTGTGCCAGAGCAGAAAATTCTGTTCATAACCGGGTTCAATGACCAACCGCTGGACCCGCAACTGTCCGAGGCGCCAGGCACGGCGCTGATGCTCAAGCCGTTCGCGTTGGCCAGCCTGATGAACCAGGCCCTGCTGATGCTGAGCGACTGAACCGGTCCAGTGCAAGTCACAGGCCCTGTTGCAGGAAGGGATCGTCCGGGTTCTGCCGCTCCAGTTCAGCCAGCAAGACCTGGACATTCTGCAACTGGCCGGACGCTTTCCAGTACTGGATCAGCAGCACCCGCGCCTTGCGGTTGGCTGGCTGGCGGCTGAGCAGGGTTTCCAGTTGTTTTTGCGCAGCATCGGACTGGTCCAGCTCATGCAGGGTGACCGCCAGGGTGTAGCGATAGTCGGCATTCTCCGGCTCCAGTTCCACTGCGCGGGACAAGGCGAGCAGGGCGTATTCACGCTGATCGTGGCGGATCAGCCAGAGCCCCAGTTCGTATTGCAGGAACGCCGAGTCCGGACGCAGCGCCAGGGCCTTGGCCAGCACCTGGCGGGATTGCTCGTGATGGCCCTGGCGCTCCAGAAGGCGCACTTGGGTGGCCAGGGCGTCGAGGCCTTCCGGGGCCACCGCGAGGCTGCGCTGCAGGGCAGCGGCGGCCTGATCGTAGTCGTTCTCGTGTAAGTACAGGCGCGCCAGGTGCACTTGGGCCTCGGCGTCGTCGGGTTGTTGTTCCAGGGCTTGCTGGTATTGCTCCAGTGCGGTCTGCAACGGGCCGAAGTACAGGCCGATGGCATCAGGGTCGAGACCGAGCAATGCATCCACGGCGGCGAAGCGCACGCTCTGCTCGTCATCGTCCAGCAATGGCCCCAGCACCAGGCTGCGCTGAGAGGGCGGCAGCAGCTTGCGGATGCTGGCAATGGCTGCGCGACGCACCAGCGGATCCTCGTTTTCCAGGTCCAGGCTGGCCAGCTTGAGTGCCTGTGGCGAGGGGTAGTTGGGTAATTCGGCATACAGCGCGGCGCGGCGTATCGGTGTCAGGTCATCGCGTTGCAGCTGTTGGTACAGCACCCGCGCGGCACCTGGCAGGCCGTCATGGGCCTGGCGCAACGCCTTGCCGTAGCTGTGCGGTGGCAGCACCGGTGGCGCGGGCTTGTCGTCCCGGCGCAGGAAAACGATGGCGAGCGACACCAGGATCAGCAACAACACGGCGATCAGGTAGCGGTGGCGTCTGGGCATCGTACGCAGCGGTCCATGGCGGTGGGAAGGCAGAGCTTGGGGCAGAATGCCCCGGGCTGCAAGCGAACGGGGCGCCAGCGGCCCATAAAAAAGCCCCGCGGACCAAGGCCGGCGGGGCAAACGGTTGGGGGAGGAACCAACCAAAGGAGTCGTTGCAAACAGAAGATCAGCGGGCGCTGGCGACGGTTTCCGGCTGCCAGCCACCGCCGAGGGCCTTGTAGATCGAGACGATGCCGCGATACAGCTCGACTTCACCCTGGGCCTGGGCGTCTTCGGCGCTCAGGCGTTCGCGTTCGGCATCGAGCAGCACCAGGTAGTCCACCGTGCCCTCGCGGTAACGCACCGAGGCGAGGTCGGCTGCCTTGCGGCTGGCCTCGCTCTGTCGGATCAGCGACAGCAGCCGCTGCTGGGTCTTGTCGTAGTCGCTGAAGGCGTTGGCTGACTCTTCCAGGGCCAGCAGCACCTGCTGTTCATAATTGGCCAGGGCGCCTTCGGCGTCAGCCTTGGCCCCGCGCAGGCGGGCCCGCACGCTGCCCAGGTCGAAGGCGGCCCAGGTGATGCTCGGCCCCAGCGACCAGGCATTGGCGGCCGAGGAGCCGATCTGCGAACCACGGGCGGCGGTAAAGCCGAGGAAGCCGCTGAGGCTTACCCGCGGGAACAGGTCGGCAGTGGCGACGCCGACATTGGCGGTGGCGGCGGCCAGCTGGCGTTCGGCGCTGCGGATATCCGGGCGGCGGCGCAGCAACTCGCCCGGGTCACCCACCGGCAAGGCCTTGGCGATGGCCGGCAAGGCTTTGGGCGACAGGTCGACGCTCAGTGCGTCCGGGCGCTGACCGAGCAGGGTGGCGATGCGGTGCCGCGCCCGGGCCTGTTCGGCCTGCAACTGCGGCACGGTGGCTTCGACACCCGCCAGGCGGGCATCGGCACGGACGACGTCGAGGTCGTTGCCAACCCCGGCGTCGCGCAGGGTCACAGTGATACTGCGAGACTCCTGCTGGGTCTTGAGGTTGGCCATGGCGATCTTTTCGCGCAGTTGCGCCCCGCGCAGCTGGCCATAGGCGTCCACCAGTTCGGCGATCAGGCTCACCTGCAGCTGTTGCAGGTCGGCCTGGGCCGCTGCTTCCTGGGCTTCGCTGGCCTCGATCTGGCGCTGGATGCGGCCGAACAGGTCAAGCTCCCAGGCCATGTCCAGGCCGAGGTCGTAGCGTTCCTGATTGACCCGCTGGGTAGTCTGGCCGGGAACCTGGCCCTTGCCGATCTCGCTGCTGGCGCGGCTGGTGACCACCGGGAACTGGTCGTTGGCGGCGTCATCACGAATCGCTCGTGCCGACTTCAGCCGGGCGAAGGCCACGCGCAGGTCACGGTTGCCGTCCAGCGATGCCTGCACCAGCTGGTTCAGCACCGGGTCGTCGAACTGCTTCCACCACACGCTTTCGAAGCGGCTGCGGTCGAAGGCCTTGGCCTGCACATCCGTGCTGTCGAACTGCGCAGCTTCGGTGTCCGGGGCCTTGTAGTCCGGGCCGACCGCGCAGGCTGCCAGGGCCAGCGCCAGCAGGCTCGGGGTCAGGGGTTTGAGCAGGTTCATGCATGGTTCTCCAGCACGGGTGCGTGTTCGGCCTTGCGGGCCTGGCGACGCTCGACGAAACGGCGGATCAGGAAGAAGAACACCGGGGTCAGGAACAGGCCGAACACGGTCACGCCGATCATCCCCGAGAACACCGCCACACCCATGGCATGGCGCATTTCCGAGCCGGCACCGGAGCTGAACACCAGCGGCACCACGCCCATGATGAAGGCGATCGAAGTCATCAGGATCGGCCGCAGGCGCAGGCGGCAGGCTTCCAGCACCGCAGCCAGCGGGTCGAGGCCTTTGGCCTGTTCATCCTTGGCGAACTCGACGATCAGAATCGCGTTCTTGCACGCCAGGCCCACCAGCACGATCAGGCCGATCTGTGTGAAGATGTTGTTGTCGCCACCCGACACGATAACCCCGGTGATGGCCGACAGCAGGGTCATCGGCACGATCAGGATCACCGCCAGCGGCAGGCTCCAGCTCTCGTACTGGGCGGCCAGCACCAGGAAGGCCAGCAGCACGCACAGCGGGAACACGAACAGCGCGGTATTGCCTGAGAGGATCTGTTGGTAGGTCAGGTCGGTCCATTCGAAGGTCATGCCGTTGGGCAGTTCTTGCTTGAGCAGCTTCTCGATCGCCGCCTCGGCCTGGCCGGAGCTGTAGCCTGGGGCTGCGGCACCGTTGATCTCGGCGGTGATGAAGCCGTTGTAGTGCATCACCCGGTCAGGCCCGGAGGTGTCGCTGACCTTGAGGAAGGTCGCCAGCGGGATCATCTCGCCGAGGTTGTTGCGCACCTTCAACTGGCCGATCTGCTCGGCATCGAGGCGGAACTGCTGCTCGGCCTGGACGTTGACCTGGTAGGTGCGGCCAAAGCGGTTGAAGTCGTTGGTGTACAGCGAGCCCAGGTAGACCTGCAGGGTGTCGAAGATGTCGGTTATCGCCACGCCGTGGGTCTTGGCCTTTTCCCGGTCGATGGCGGCATCGACCTGCGGCACGTTGACCTGGTAGCTGGTGAACAGGCCCGCCAGTTCCGGCACGTTGTGGCTCTTGGCGATGATGTTCTGGGTTTCCTTGTACAGCGCTTCGTAGCCCAGGTTACCGCGGTCCTCGATCTGCAGGCGGAAGCCGCCGATGGTGCCAAGGCCTTGCACGGGCGGTGGCGGGAAGATCGCGATGTAGGCGTCCTGGATGTCGGCGAACTTGGCATTCAGCGCAGCGGCAATCGCCGCAGCCGACTGGCTCGGGTCCTTGCGCTCGTCGAACGGCTTGAGCGGAGTGAACACGATGCCGCTGTTCGGGCTGTTGGTGAAGCCATTGATCGACAGGCCAGGGAAGGCTACCGAATCGGCCACGCCCGGTTGCTCCAGGGCAATTTCGCTCATGCGCTTGATCACCGCCTCGGTACGGTCGAGGCTGGCGGCGTCGGGCAGCTGGGCAAACGCCACCAGGTACTGCTTGTCCTGCGCCGGCACGAAACCGGTCGGCGTGGAGGCGAAGCCCAGGTAGGTCAGGCCCATCAGCCCGGCATAGATGAACAGGGCGATGCCGCTGGAGCGGATGACCCGGCGCACACCGCCGACGTAGCCGTGGCTGGCGCGGTCGAAGAAGCGGTTGAACGGGGCAAACAGCCAGCTGCCCAGCAGCCGCTCGAGGAACCGCGAGAAGCGGTCCTTCGGCGCATGGTGGTCTTTCAGCAGCACGGCAGCCAGCGCTGGCGACAGGGTCAGCGAGTTGAACGCCGAAATCACGGTGGAGATGGCGATGGTCAGCGCGAACTGCTTGTAGAACTGCCCGGTCAGGCCGGAAATGAATGCCGCCGGTACGAACACCGCGCACAGCACCAGCGCCGTGGCGATGATCGGCCCGGTCACTTCGCTCATGGCTTTTTGCGTAGCTTCCAGGGGCTTCAACCCCAGCCCTATGTTGCGTTCGACGTTCTCCACCACGACGATGGCGTCGTCCACCACGATACCGATGGCCAGCACCAGGCCGAACAGCGACAGGGCGTTGAGCGAGAAGCCGAACAGGTGCATCACCGCAAAGGTACCGATCAGCGAGACGGGTACGGCCATCAGCGGGATGATCGAGGCGCGCCAGGTCTGCAGGAACAGGATCACCACCAGCACCACCAGCACCAACGCTTCGAAAAGGGTGTGCACCACGGCTTCGATGGAACCACGGACGAACACGGTCGGGTCATAGACGATGCTGTAGTCCATGCCTTCCGGGAAGTCCTTCTTCAGCTCGGCCATCTTGGCCCGCACTTCGTCGGAGATCTCGATGGCGTTGGAGCCTGGGCGCTGGAAGATCGGGATAGCCACCGCCGGCTGGTTGTTCAGCAGCGAACGCAGGGCGTACTGGCTGGAGCCGAGCTCGACCCGGGCGATGTCCTTCAGGCGTGTGATTTCGCCATCGGCACCGGCGCGGATGATGATGTTCTCGAACTCTTCCTCGTTGACCAGGCGGCCCTGGGTATTGATCGACAGCTGGAAGCTGGTGGAGCCGGGGGCGGGCGGGGCGCCCAACTGGCCGGCGGCGACCTGGCGGTTCTGTTCGCGAATCGCGGCCACCACATCGCTGGCGGTCAGGTTGCGCGACGCGGTCTTGTTCGGGTCGAGCCACACGCGCAGCGAATAGTCGCCCATGCCGAACAGTTGCACGTCACCGACGCCGCCCAGGCGCGCCAGCTCATCCTTGATGTTGAGGATGGCGTAGTTGGACAGGTAGAGCATGTCGTAGCGGTTGTCCGGCGAAGTCAGGTGCACGACCATGGTCAGGTCGGGCGACGCCTTGTCGACGGTGATACCGATCCGGGTCACTTCCTCCGGCAGCTTGGGCTGGGTACGGGTGACGCGGTTCTGCACCTGTACCTGGGCGTTGTCCAGGTCGGTGCCCAGGGCAAAGGTGATGGTCAGGGTCAGTTTGCCGTCGGCAGTGGACTGTGAGGACATGTACAGCATGTTCTCGACACCGGTGATGGCCTGCTCCAGCGGCGCGGCGACGGTTTCGCCGATGACCTTGGGGTTGGCACCGGGGAAGTTGGCGCGCACCACCACGGTCGGCGGTACCACTTCGGGGTATTCGCTGATCGGCAACTGGAACAGCGAGATCGAACCGGCGATCAGCAGCACCAGCGACAGCACCGCGGCGAAGATCGGCCGGGTAATGAAGAATTTCGAAAAGTTCATCGGTGTGGTCCCTTAACCGCGTGGCGCCTGGGCGCTGGCGACTTTTTCGGTGGAGCCGGCCACTTTCGGCGCCGGGTTGCTGGCCTCCAGGGCCTGGCGCTGCTGGGCGAGGGCGGCGAGGGTCTGTTCACTGGCCATCGGTGTTTCCTCCGGGGTCACCGGCGAGCCGGGGCGCACACGCTGCAGGCCCTTGACCACGATGCGGTCGTCCTTGGCCAGGCCGCTACGGACGATGCGCAGGCCTTCGAGCTTCGGCCCCAGTTCCACGGCGCGGTAGGCGGCCTTGTTGTCCTTGTCCATGACCAGCACGAACTTCTTGCCAAGGTCGGTGCCGACCGCTTCGTCGTTGATCAGCACGGCGTCGTACTGGGCGCTGCCGACCAGCTTCAGGCGCGCATACAGGCCCGGGGTGAACTGGCCGTCGCGGTTGTCGAACACGGCGCGGCCGCGGATGGTGCCGGTGCGCGGGTTGACCTGGTTGTCGACGAAGTTCATCTGGCCCAGGTGCGGGTTGCCGGTTTCGTTGGTCAGGCCCAGGTACACCGGGGTGCTCTGGCCGCGCTGGCCTTCGCGCGCCAGCTGGGTGTACTTGAGGTACACGCGCTCGTCGGCGTCGAAGTAGGCATACACCTTGTCGGTGGACACCACGCTGGTCAGTGGCGTGACATCGGCAGTGACAATGTTGCCAGCGGTGAATTCGGCACGGCTGACACGGCCGCTGATCGGCGCGGTGACGCGGGTGAAGCTGAGGTTCAGGCGGGCCAGGTCGAGCTGGGCCTGGATCGCGTCGACCCCGGCGCGGGCTTCGGCAGCGGCGCTGCTGCGCGACTCGGCCAGCTCGGCGGAAATGGCGTTGCTGTCACGCAGGCGCTCGCCACGGCGGGCTTCGTTGGCACTGCGGATGGCGGTGGCCTTGGCCTGTTGCAGCTGGGCTTCGAGGCGGCGCACCTCTGCCTGGAACGGGCGCGGGTCGATCTGGAACAGCAGGTCGCCTTTCTTCACCTGAGCGCCTTCGGTGAACGCCACCAGGTCAATCTGGCCGGAGACCCGTGGCCGCACTTCGACGGTTTCCGGCGCTTCCAGGCGGCCGGTGAACTCGTCCCATTCGTTGATCGGCTGCTCGATGACCTTGGCGACGCTGACCTTGGGCGCGGCGGGAGCCTGCACGGCGTCGGGGGTGCGGCCACAAGCGCTGAGCACCACCACTGCCAGGGCAGCGAGGGGGAAGCGCAAGGGTTTGAGTGAGTGATCCATGGAGAACTCCGCCAATGTATTAGTAGTGGGCGGAGTGTGAGTGTCTTGCGCGCGACGCACGAATCGAATGGAGCGAAGGTTAATATCACGCGCAATGATATGTCTGGATCAATCATCGATGGCGGGCATGTGACGGCGCTTGCGGGTAAGCTCTCTAAAGCCTGTGCCGGCCTCTTCGCGGGTAAACCCGCGCCCACAAGTACTGCACAAGCCATGAAATCTGTACGGACCCTGTGGGAGCGGGTTTACCCGCGAAGAGGCCGGCGCAGACACCCCCGCACAGCAACTGAATAGGCCCCACCTTGCACACCAGCCACCGCCTGCCCGGCCCCCTCGGCATCGTCCTCCTCGGCGTGCTGCAAATCCTGGTCTGGGGCGGCTCGTTCTTCCTCATGGCGGTGATGGCCGACCCGATCAGCCGCGACACCGGCTGGCCCAGCCAATGGGTGTACGGCGCACTGTCCCTGAGCCTGATGGTCTCGGCGTTGCTGGCTCCGTTGTCCAGCCGACTGGTCGCCCGCTACGGCGGCCGCCCGCAAATGGCCGCCAGTGGCGCGGTGGTAGCGGTGGGGCTGCTGGTCATGGCCGCCAGCCACACCCTCGGGCTGTTCCTGCTGGCCTGGGCGGTGATTGGCGTTGGCATGGCCATGGGCTTGTATGAAGCGCTGTTCGCCACCCTCGGCGGGTTGTACGGCGAAGGCGCGGGCAAGGCGATTACGGGTATTACTCTGATTGCCGGTTTCGCCTCGACCCTCTCATGGCCGACCGTGGCCCTGGCCATCGAGCATTTCGGCTGGCGGGCGACCTGCGTGTGCTATGCGCTGGTGCTGATCGTGGTGGTGGCGCCGTTGTACTGGCGAGTGCTGCCTGCGGGTGGGCGGATCAAGGTGCCGGCCAAGGCGCAGGCGCAAGGCGACACAGTCGGCGTGGACCGCCCACTTTACTTGCTGCTGACCAGCATGTTCGCCATCGGCGCGATCATCATGACCGCCATCGCCGTACAGCTGGTGGCCGTGCTGCAGGGGTTGGGGCATTCGCTGCCGGTGGCCATCGGCCTGGCGGCGATGCTCGGGCCCAGCCAGGTAGCTTCGCGGGTGCTGCAGATCCTGGCGGGCAAGCGTCACCCGATCTGGACCGCCCTGGCCTGGGTGAGCCTGGTGCTGGTCGGGTTGCTGATGGTGACCTTTGTGCCGGCCGCCACGGCGGTGGGCTTGCTGGTGTTCGGCTGCGGCAATGGCCTGCGAGCGATAGTACGTGGGTTGCTGCCGCTGGCGATGATGCCGCCGGCGCAATATGTGTTGCTGATGGGGCGCATGTCGCGGCCTTCGCTGATCGGGCAGGCGCTTACGCCCGTGGTGGGTGGTTTTCTGTTTGAGCACTTTGGTTCGATGGGGGTGTTGGTGACCCTGTGCCTGCTGGCGCTGACCAATGTGCTGCTGGTGGGCATGGTGTTGCATCGGGTGCGAACCAGCAGCTGAGGCTGCTGGCTCCACCGGTTGACTGCCGAGGTTCAGCAGCTACGCGCCGCGACTGGCTTGGCTCGACGATACAGCACGGTCGTGGCGGTAAACCCGCACACGGCCGCGAACATCAGCCAGTAGGCCGGCGACGCTTTATCCCCGGTGGCCTGCACCAAGAGCGTCGAGACCGCTGGCGTGAAGCCGCCGAACAGTGCGGTGGCCAGGCTGAAGGCCAGCGAGAAACCGACCACCCGCACGTTCGCCGGCATCACCTCGGTCAGCGCCGCGACCATGGCGCCGTTGTACATCCCGAAGAAGAACGAGAAGTACAGCAACACCGCAAGCAGGCGCTCGAAGCTGGCGGCTTCGGCCAGCCAGTGCATGGCCGGGTAGGCCGTCAGCACGCACAGCAGGGAAATCGCCAACAGCTGCGGGCGCCGGCCGATGCGATCGGAAAGCGCGCCGCCGATGGGCAGCCAGATGAAGTTGCTGACCCCCACCAGCAAGGTAACCACCAGACTGTCGGTAGTGCTCAGTTGCAGCACGGTCTTGCCGAAGGTCGGGGTGTAGACGGTGATCAGGTAGAACGTGGTAGTTGTCATCGCCGCCAGCAGGCCGCCGGCCAGCACCGTGCGCCAGTTGTCGCACATCGAGCGGAACACCTCGGCAGCGCCCGGGTGATGTGCGCGGGCCTTGAACGCGTCGGTCTCTTGCAGCGAGCGGCGGATGATGAAGATGAACGGGATAATCACGCAGCCGATGAAGAACGGAATGCGCCAGCCCCAGGCTGCCACCTCGCTGGTGGCCATGCAGGCATTGAGGGTGTAGCCCAGCGCCGCCGCCACGACGATCGCCACTTGCTGGCTCGCCGACTGCCAGCTGGTGAAGAAGCCGGTGCGCCCCGGCGTGGCAATCTCCGAAAGGTACACGGAAACCCCACCCAGCTCGGCACCGGCGGAAAAGCCCTGCAACAGTCGGCCCAGCAGCACCAGCAGCGGGGCGAGTATGCCAATGCTGGCGTAGCCCGGCACCAAGGCGATCAGCACGGTGCCAGCGGCCATGATCGACAGGGTCACGATCAGCCCTTTACGCCGCCCGACCTTGTCGATGTAGGCCCCCAGCACGATGGCGCCCAACGGGCGCATCAAAAAGCCCGAGCCGAACACAGCGAAGGTCATCATCAGCGAGGCGAACTCGCTGCTGGCAGGGAAGAACGTCTGCGATATGTAGGTGGCGTAGAAACCGAACAGGAAAAAGTCGAACTGTTCGAGGAAGTTGCCGCTGGTCACCCGCAGGATGGCGCCCAGCTTGGCGCCCCTGGTCTGTGTTGTTGTTTTCATCATGGCTACCGTTTTGCTCGCTTTTGTTGTTTTTGAATGTTCAATCGCTACCGGCATTGATCGGGTTGGGCTGGCGTTTCTCGATGGCGTGCTTGAGCAACGCCGCGCTGCGGAAGATGCCGTGGGCGAACTTGCTGTAAGGCATGGTCAGGAAGAACGCCATCACCAGCCCCAGGTGCACGGCCAGCAGCAGGCCAAGGGCGCTGGTCTCGCGCCACGCCAGCAGGGCCAGGCCGCTGGCGCTGACCAGCAACAGCAGGGCGATGAAGCCGCGGTCCATGGGCTTCTGCCCGGCGTCGCCGTGGTTGGGGTTGCGCCGCAGGTTGAGATAGAGCAAGCCGGCGGGGCCTGCCAGCAGGCCGAGACCGCCGGCAATACCCAGCAGAACCGGCAGGCTCAGCACCGGGTAGGGCGCTGCCAGGCCCAGCAGGTAGTGGTAGAGCGTCGCGGTGCCGGTCGCAGCCAGGCACAACAGGAAGCCGTAGAAGGTCAGGTGGTGGAAGCGCCGCCGCCACAGGGTAAAGCGGTCATCGGCGTTGTTGCAGCCTTCGCCGTGGCCACCGTCCAGATACCTGAGCCTGGCCACGCTGGCCGTCGCTTCCAGGGCTGCGGCGGTCTTCAGCCCGGCGCCTGCAGCAGGGGGCGAGACGTCGCGCCAGAACCGGCGCACGCCCAGGCCAAGGGCGATGACCGCAAAGCCGAACACCGCGCCAAACATCAGTGCCAGGGTGTTGTGCGGGAAGATCCCGTAGAAGTTGCCGCCGGGCATTGGCGTGAACAGGTTGCCCATGGCCAGCAGTGTCAGGCACAGGAACAGCGCCAAGCCGAAGCCGCTGGCCAGCGCCAGGGTCAGGCCATTGCGTTGGTACAGTCGGCCCAGGGCACGCGGCCAGGCGTATTCGGCATAGGTGTCGAGGCGCACCTTGGCCATGGCCTTGGGCACGTTGACTTCGAACGCATGGGGGGCGGCGTACTGGCAGGCATGCAGGCAGGCGCCGCAGTTGTGGCACAGGTTGGCCAGGTAGTGGATGTCGGCCTGGGAAAATTCCAGGCGCCGGGTCATCGCCGGGAACACCGCGCAGAACCCTTCGCAGTAGCGGCACGCGTTGCAGATGCTCATCTGCCGTTGCACTTCGCTTTCGTGCACATTCAGCACCGGGATCAGTTGGCTTTGCTGTGGATCAAACAGCTGCATGACGTGCCTCCCGGTTATCGACAAAACCTGCGCTGGCGGCCGCCTGGACACCGGCGATACGGCCGAACGCCGTGCCGATGGCCATGCCGATGCCTGCGGTGTAGCCCTTGCCCAGTACGTTACCGGCCATCATTTCTCCTGCGACGAACAGGTTGGGGCTGGGCTTGCCGGCGAAATGCACCGCAGCGCTTTCGTCGGTCGCCAGGCCCAGGTAGGTGAAGGTGACGCCTGGCTTGAGCGGGTAGGCGTAGAACGGTGGCTTGACCAGCGGGCGGGCCCAATGGGTCTTGGCCGGGGTCAGGCCGACGGTGTGGCAGTTGTCGAGCGCGGTATGGTCGAAGGTGCCGACCTGGCAGGCGCTGTTGAACGCCTCGATGGTCTGGCAGAACGGCGCTTCTGGCAGGCCCAGCTTGCGTGCCAGTTCCGTCAGGGAGTGGGCCGTGGTGCCTGGGAACACCGGTGGCATGAAGCGGCCGATGGCCTGCTGGTCGATGATCGAATAGGCCTGCTGGCCCGGCTGGCCAGCTACCAGGCGGCCCCAGATGGCATAACGCTTGGGCCAGAAGTCTTCGCCCTCGTCATAGAAGCGTTCGCCGTCGCGATTGACCACCACGCCCAGCGACACGCAGTCGATACGGGTGCAGATACCGCCGTCATACAGCGGTGCGCGGGCGTCGATCGCGACCATGTGCGCCTGGGTCGGGTCGCCGATGATATCGGCACCGACTTCGCCCATGCGCTTGAGCAGGATGCCGGTGTTGAAGCGCGTGCCGCGGATCAGGAAGTTGTCCGACGGCCATTCGCCACGGGCATTCTGGCCCCAGGCTTCGCGCAACCACTCGCGGTTGGACTCGAAGCCGCCCGCCGCCAGCACACAGGTTTTGGCCTGGATGCGTTCGGCCGGTAGCTGCTGGCCCTCGACCTCACGGGCGGGGAGGTGAGCGGCGACGAACCTGCCGTCCTGCAGTTCGATATCGCTCACCAGGGCGTTGTAGCGCACCTGCACCCCGAGCCGTTCGGCGCTGCGAAAGTAAGCGTTCACCAACGCCTTGCCGCCGCCCATGAAAAACGCGTTGGTCCGCGCCACATGCAGGGCGCCGGACAGCGGCGGCTGAAAATGCACACCGTGCCTGCGCATCCAGTCACGGCAGCTGGAGGAGGCACGAATGGCAATGCGTGCGAGTTTTTCGTTGGTCAGCCCGCCAGTGACCTTGAGCAGGTCTTGCCAGTACTCCTCTTCGGGGTAGGCGTCGACCAGCACATCCTGGGGCGCGTCGTGCATGCAGCGCAGGTTGCGGGTGTGTTGCGAATTGCCGCCACGCCAGGCCTTTGGCGCGGCTTCCAGCAGCATGACGCTGGCGCCGGCCTCACGGGCCATCAGCGCGGCGCAGAGGGCGGCGTTGCCGCCGCCGATTACAAGAACATCGATCATTTTCGCTCCTCGGTCGCAAGGAGGCATGAACGAAGAGCCCCTTGCGAGTGAGCAGAAAATAGGGCGGTCGGCGAGGCGTCGAAAGGCGGATTACGGCATGAGGTGTTCAGTTTTACTAAAGGCTGGCCTCTTCGATCCAGGTCGCCCCTGGCCATTGCCGCTGGCTGACCAGCTGGTGGGCAACGTCGATGATCACCCGTCGTGCGGCCAGCGCGGCAGGGGACAGCTCGTCCTCCGCCAGGGTCGCCAGCAGGTTGCGCCGGCCAACGTGGGCATCGCTGATCTGCGCGACCTGCAGCCCGCTTTCACCGCTGAGCGCCGCGGCGGCTCCCGGCTGGATGGTCGCGGCATGGCCGGCACGCACGGCGTTCATCAGTACGGCCAGGCCATCGACTTCCATGATGATGTTGGGCACCAGGCCGGAGCGTTCGAACGCGGTCATCAAGGTCGAGCGCAGCCCATGCTGGACACTGGGCATGACCAGCGGCAGCTGGCCCAGGTCGGCCAGTTGCACGCTGTTTACCGGCGCATGGGCCAGCTGTGGCGGGCTGATGACGAATAGCTTTTCATCCAGCAGCGGCGTCACGCTCCAGCGTTTGCCACCCTCGAGCTGGAAGAGGATGGCAAGGTCGATCTGCCGTGCGTTGAGCTGCGCGGCGAGGTGCCCGGAGAGCATTTCGACCAGGTGCAACTGGATGTCGGGGTAGCGCTCGCGCATGGCACTGATCAGCGGCAGCGCGAGCACGGTCGCAGTGGTCGGTGGCAGGCCGACGGTGACGTAGCCGCTCATGCGCCCACGGTGGGCAGCCAGGACGGCGTTCTCGGCCTGGCGCAGGCTGAGTTGGGCATGGTGCAGAAACGCCATGCCGGCGCTGGTTGGCGTGACACCCGTGCTGCTGCGGTTGAGCAGGCGGGTGCACAGCTCGCTTTCAAGCTTGGCGATCTGCTGGCTCAGGGCAGAGACGCCGACCTCCAGTTCGAGCGCGGCACGGCCGAGGCTGCCGTGTTCGATGATCTTGACGAAGTAGCGCAGTTGCCTGAGTTCCAAGGGGGCTCCTGACGAAGGCAGAGCAAGTGAGGGTTGCGCGTTAGTGTAACCTGCCTGCTGCGTCAGGCTTGTGCCCGGTGTCCTGCAGCCGCAGCTGCCGTTACCGGATCATGCGCTTTCCCGGGTAATCAATTCGCATTGCAGCAGATTCAAGCGTTCCACTTCACCCTCATGTGCCACGCAACCCAGGTGCTGCAACACCCGCATGGCTGCCAATTCGCCAATTTGCCGCGACGGGGGCCGCAAGGTGGTCAGGCTGGGTAACAGCATCTCGGCGAAGGGGTAGTCGCCAAAACCGACGATGGCCATGTCCTCGGGCAAGCGCAGCCCTGCACGCTGGCCGGCCAGGAGTGCGCCGGCGGCCAGGTTGTCGTTGGCGAAGATGATCGCTTCGGGACGAGGGTCGCGACGGATCAACGCCTGCATGGCCTGCTTGCCGGCTTCGAACGGCGCGCAGTCAGTCGACGGCACGAACACCCAGGGCTCGAGCCCGGCTTCACGCAGTGCTTCGATGTAGCCATCGCGCCGCTCCAGCGCGCTGAGGTCACCTGCCGCGCTGTTCTGCACGAAGGCTATGCGCCGGTGGCCCTTGCCCAGCAGATAGCGGCACGCCTGCACCCCCACCTGGTGATGGCGGAAGCCGACCTGCAATGGGGACCTTTCCGGGCGATAGTCCCAGATCTCCACCACCGGTATATCGGCCTCGCTGAGCATCTTCTCGGTGGCCGGGCTGTGGAAATGGCTGGTCACCACCAGCGCTGCCGGCGACCAGCCGAGAAAGGCCCGCACGGCGCTTTCTTCCTGGGCCTCGCTGAAATAGCTGGACGCCAGCAACAGCTGGTAGCCATGCCGGTTCAAGGTGTCGCTGAAGGCCTGGATGGTCTGGGCGAAGATCGGCCCGGAAATGTTTGGAATGACCATGCCGACGATACGGCCACGGGCAGAGGCCAGGCCTCCGGCCACCAGGTTGGGCACATAGCCTAGCGCTTGTACCGCTGCCTCGATGCGTTCGCGCAGGGGAGGGGATACCTGCCCGGGCTGGTTGAAGTAGCGCGACACGCTGATGGCCGACACGTCGGCGGCCCGCGCCACCTCCGCGAGGGTGACACGGCCCGCGCCACGGCGCTTGCGGGTGGGTTCCTTGGCTTGGCTCACAGGCTGGCCTCGATGGGAAATGCCGCGATGGTAGCGCTAACGAAGCCCGACATGGCAAATAGCTTTATGGAATATAAATCTTATTTTTAAGTATTTGACCTGCTAAGCATGAGGCTCTGATACTTGTTGATGTTAGCGCTAACAAGCGCTGCTGTTGGCAAGCGCCTGCCACTCGCACGAGCGAGACCAGACACCCACAGCATTACCCGTGTCGGCCCCCGTGCGGGCCATGGTCTGGTCTTTGAAGGCAGTCGCATCATGCACAAGCACCGCAAGGCATTCCCGTTCAAGCAACGCCAACCACTGGCCGCCGCTGTATTGCTGGCTGCCATCGGCCAACCCACGCAGGCGGCCGAACCCGCGCCGCAGACCACGTCGCTGGACGCAGTGACCGTAACCGCCACCCGCCGCGAATCGACCTTGCAGGAGGTGCCGGTGGCCGTTTCGGTGGTCGATGGCGAACAGCTCGAACGTGACAACCGCAACAACGTCGCCAGCATCGTCCAGCAGGTACCTACGCTCAATTACCGCGCCGGCGCGTCGAACAAGGATACCTCGTTGTTCATCCGCGGCGTGGGGACCATTTCCACCTCGCCCGGTGTCGAGCCGACCGTGGCGACCGTGGTCGATGGCGTCGTGTTCGGCCGCCCTGGTCAGTCCACCCTCGACCTGCTCGACCTGGAGCGTATCGAAGTGCTGCGCGGCCCGCAGGGTACGCTGTTTGGCAAGAATGCTTCGGCTGGCGTGCTGAACGTGGTCAGCAAGGCCATCCCTGAACAGACGCAAGGCTACGTGGATTATTCGCACTTCGGCGGTGGCGACGAAAACCGCCTGCGCTTCGGCATCGGCGGCCGCCTGAACGAGCAGTTCAAAGGCTCGTTGAGCACCTTGTGGGGCGACTATGACGGCAATGTCGAAAACGTCGCCAATGGCCACGACGTCAATGGCTACCAACGCAAGGGCGCCCGCGGCAAGCTGGAGTTCGAGCCCGGCGATGACCTGCGCCTGACACTGATCGCCGACTACATGAAAGGCGAGGACAGCTTGCCCAGCGGGGTTGTCACCCGCGCCAGCACGGCCATCGCCAACCAGCTGCGCCCGGTGACGCCCAGCGCGCACAACCGCGACATCAACAGTGACTTCAAGACCCACGTCGAAGACGAGAACCAGGGCCTGTCGGCACAGCTCGATTGGCAGCTGGGCGACTACACGCTGACCTCCATCAGTGCCTGGCGTGGCTGGGACAACACCCAGTACCAGGATGGTGACCGCCGCGCTTTGCTGCCAGTCACGGCCTCCCATGACAAAGGCACCGTGGACTATGACCAGTACAGCCAGGAGTTTCGCCTGACGTCGCCCAAGGGGCAGTTCAATGAGTACGTGCTCGGCGCCTTCTACATGCACGGCACGTCCAACGAGACGTACCAGCGGCTGTCGGTCAACAGCGGGGTGGCCAACACGGGTAGGGCGGATTACTCGACGACCAACGACAGCGTCGCGCTGTTTGGTGAAAACACCTTCAACTTCACCGACGATTTGCGCGCCATCTTCGGCTTGCGCTGGACCCATGATGACCTTGAGTACGACCACCGGCGCGTATCGACTTCAGCCACGGCAGTTACCGGCATCCAGCCGTCGACCGCCAGTTCCGGCTCGGTGGACGAGGATGGCTGGAGTGGCCGCACCGGCCTGCAATACGACTTCAACGACAACCTCACCGGCTACGTCACCTATTCGCGCGGCTACAAGGGGCCGGCATACAACGTGTTCTTCAACATGCAGCCGCGTGATACCCAGGCGCTCAAGCCGGAAACATCCGACGCCTACGAGGTCGGCCTGAAAGGCACCGCGCTGGATAACCGCCTGATGGCCAACCTGGCGGTGTTCCACACCGATTACGATAACTACCAGGCCAACTTCTTCGACACCGTGGCCAACCAGGTGGTGACCCGCCTGGTCAACGCCGGCAAGGTCAAGACTCAAGGCGTCGAACTCGACGCCAGCTTCCAGGCTACCCGTCAGCTCAAGTTCTCAGCCGCTGCGGCCTACACCAAGGCGCGGGTCGATCATTTCAACTGCCCAGTCGGCGCGGCGGCCAATTGCAACATCGACGGCGGCCGCTTGCCGTTCACGCCGGACTGGAAGACCTACGTGCGCGCCGACTACGTGATCCCGCTGGACAACGGCCTGGATGTGGAGCTGTCCAGCGACTACAGCTGGCAGGACTCGGTGCAGTTCAGCCTGGACCAGAACCCCGACACCGTGCAGGGCGCTTATGGCATCTGGAACGCCAGTATCGCCCTGGCCGACTACAACGACGGCTGGCGCGTGGCGCTGCTGGGCAAGAACCTGGGTGACAAGTCCTACGCGCAGATGCTGGCCAGTGGTGGCGACTATATCTACCGGGCCGTGCCGCGTGATGACGGGCGTTATTTCGGCGTTCAGCTGCGCAAGGATTTCTGACTGTGCGAGCACTGCAAGGAGACAGAGCATGAGTCGTCAAATGAGCCTGGGGGCCTTTCTCATGGCCACCGGGCACCATGTCGCCGCCTGGCGTCACCCGGACGTGCCCGCCGACCCGCTGGACTTCGCCAGCTACCGGCGTACTGCGCAAATCGCTGAAGCGGCCTGCTTCGACGCGCTGTTCGTCGCCGACAGCGTTGCCGCCGCCACTGATGCGCTGGCCAGCCGCAGCGCCCGATCGGTGTATTTCGAACCCTTGACCCTGCTCTCGGCGCTGAGCATGGTGACCGAGCGCATTGGCCTGATCGCCACGGCCACCACCAGTTACAACGAGCCCTACCATGTGGCACGCAAGTACGCCTCGCTCGACCATCTCTCGGGCGGCCGTGCCGGCTGGAACCTGGTGACGTCCGACGCCGCCGCCGAGGCCGGCAACTTCGGCCGCGATGCGCATATCCCCCACGCCGAGCGTTACGCCCGGGCCCGCGAGTTCCAGCAGGTGGTGCAGGGCTTGTGGGACAGCTGGGCCGATGATGCCTTCGTCCGTGACAAGGCCAGCGGCGAATTTCACCGGCCGCAGGCGGTGCGCAGCATCGACCATGCCGGTGCGCATTTTCGGGTTCGCGGTCCGCTTAACGTGGCTCGCTCGCCCCAGGGCCGACCGGTGCTGGTCCAGGCCGGATCTTCCGAAGCCGGCCGCGAACTGGCCGCCGAGAGTGCCGAAGTGGTGTTCACCGCGCAGCCCAGCCTGGCCAGCGCCCAGGCGTTTTACGCCGACCTCAAGGGGCGCCTGGCCCGCTACGGGCGTAGCGACGATGACTTGAAGATCATGCCGGGCGTGTTCGTCGTGGTCGGCCGCAGTGCCGCTGAAGCCCAGGCCAAGTACCAGCAGTTCCAGGACTTGGTCGACCCCCGTGTGGGGGTTGCCTTGCTCGGCCGCATGCTCGGCAACTTCGACCTGTCCGGCTACCCGCTGGACGGCCCGCTGCCGACGCTGCCACTGACTGAAGACGGCCAGCGCAGCCGCCAGCGACTGCTGACCGAACTGGCGGGGCAGGAGCAGTTGACCCTCGCCGAGCTGGGCCGGCGCATCGCTGGCGGGCGAGGGCACTACAGCCTGATCGGTACGCCGACGCAGATCGCCGATGCGCTGCAGGCCTGGTTCGAAGGCCGCGCGGCCGACGGCTTCAATGTGCTGGTCCCGCACCTGCCGCAGGGGCTCGAAGACTTCGCCAGCCTGGTGGTGCCCGAGTTGCAGCGCCGGGGCCTGTTCCGCCGCCAGTATCAGGGCCACACCCTGCGCGAGCACTTGGGCCTGCAGCGGCCCGCCAATCCCTATTTTGCCGAGTGAGGTCATGCATGAGCTACATTGCCAACCCTGAGCGCTATGCGCGAATTCCTTACCGCCGTGTCGGCCGCAGCGGCCTGGTGTTGCCGGCCCTGTCCCTGGGCCTGTGGCACAACTTCGGCGATGCGACGCCGATCGACACCCAGCGCGCCTTGCTGCGCACGGCCTTCGATGCCGGCATTACCCATTTCGACCTGGCCAACAATTACGGCCCACCCTATGGCAGTGCCGAGCGCAACTTCGGCCGCCTTCTGCGAGAAGACCTGCGCAGTTATCGGGACGAACTGATCATCTCCAGCAAAGCCGGCTGGGACATGTGGCCGGGGCCTTACGGTCAGGGCGGCAGCTCACGCAAGTATCTGATAGCCAGCCTTGACCAGAGCCTCAAGCGTCTGGGGCTTGACTACGTGGACATCTTCTACTCGCACCGCTTCGATGCCGAAACGCCGCTGGAGGAAACCGCGATCGCCCTGGCCGATATCGTGCGCCAGGGCAAAGCGCTGTACATCGGGATTTCGTCCTATTCGGCCAACAAAACCCGCGAGATCGCCGCGCTATTGGCGGAATTGAAGGTCCCGCTGCTGATTCACCAGCCTTCGTACAACCTGTTCAATCGCTGGATTGAACACGACCTGTTGGACACCACCGACGCCTTGGGCGCCGGTGTCATCGTGTTCACCGCACTGGCCCAGGGGCTGCTCAGTGACAAGTACCTGGACGGCATACCGGCCGATGCACGGGTCAACCGCCCCGGTGGCGGCTCGCTGCTGCCGCAGCATCTGTCCGAGGCCAATCTGGCCCGCGCCCGTGCGCTCAACCAGATTGCCCGCCGCCGTGGCCAGAGCCTGGCGCAACTGGCGTTGGCCTGGACCCTGCGTGATCCGCGGGTGAGTTCGGCACTGATCGGTGCCAGCCGGCCGGAGCAGATCACCGAGAATGTCGCGGCACTCGACAACCTGGACTTCAGCCCTGAAGAGCTCGCCGAAATCGACCGGCATGCCGTTGAAGGCGGGATCAACCTGTGGGAAAAGCCCTCGACCGACTGGAAGGAATGAGCCATGCGCGTACTACGCTTTGCCGCGCTCGTACTGCTGGCGCTGGCGGGCGCCGTTCATGCGGCGGACCCTGCGACACTGCGCATCGGCTATCAGAAGGGCTCGATCAGCCTGGTGCTGGCCAAGCAGCACCGGCTGCTGGAGCAGCGGTTCGCCAATACCCGCGTGCAGTGGATCGAATTCCCGGCGGGGCCACAGATGCTCGAAGCGCTGAACATCGGCAGCCTCGATATAGGTTCCACCGGTGACATTCCGCCGATCTTCGCCCAGGCCGCCGGTGCAGACTTGCTGTACATCGGCGCCGAACCTGCAAAGCCGAAGGCCGAAGTCATTCTGGTACCCAAAAACAGCCCGATCACTTCGGTGGCTGAGCTCAAAGGCAAGCGTGTCGCGCTGCAGAAGGGCTCCAGCGCCCACAACCTGCTGCTGCGCAGCCTCGCCAGCGTGGGCTTGAGCATGCGCGACGTGCAACCGGTGTACCTGGCGCCCGCTGACGCCAGGGCAGCCTTCGAGCGTGGCAGCATCGATGCCTGGGCGATCTGGGACCCGTACTATTCGGCCATCGATCTGGAAGGCAAGGCACGGCTGCTGACGGATGGCGAGGGGCTGGGATTGATCGGGCCATTCATGCTGGGGGCGCGGGGTTATGTCGAAGCCAATGGCGATTTCATCAAGCGCTTGCTGGCGCAGATTTCCGAGGCTGAGGCGCTGACCCGCACTGACGAGGCGGGCAGCGTCCGTGTACTGGCGCAGTTCATGGGGCTGCCGGAGGAGGTGGTACGGCGCAGTTTCAGCCATCGGCCGGCATCGCCGGTGATCCCGGTGAGTGAGCACATCGTCGCAGCGCAACAGCGCACGGCGCAGCTGTTCTACGAGAACCGGCTGTTGCCCAGGCAGGTAGACATTGCCGGTGCGGTCTGGCATCAGGATTGACGTGCTGACCCACGGTCAGCCCTGGGCAAACTGCAACAGCCTGTCGCCCTCCAGCCGATAGCGCACCCACTCCGCTTGCGGTTCGGCGCCCAGCGATTGGTAAAAACCGATCGCCGGCTCGTTCCAGTCCAGCACGCTCCACTCGAAGCGTCCGCAACCTTTGGCCACGGCTTCGCGAGCGATGTGCCGCAGCACATCCCGACCTGCACCGCCGCCACGTTGCTCAGGGGTGATGTACAGGTCTTCCAGGTAAATGCCGTTGCGGCCTTGCCAGGTCGAGTAGCTGTAGAAGTACACGGCATAGCCGATGGCCTGGCCATCCCGCTCGCAGATCAGGCTATGCACGGTGCTGCCGTCATCGAACAGGCTGTGTTCGATATCGGCCAAGGTGGCCACCACTTGGTGACGGGCGCGCTCGTAGTCCGCCAGCTCGGTGATGTAGGCGAGAATCTGCGCGGCATCGGCGCGAACGGCGGGGCGGATGGTCAAGCTCATGCAGGGCTTCCTTGTGCTTGGCTGAGGGGGCGCTTGGTGAACGGTACAGTAATGTGTATGTGCATAATTTAATACAGCTGTACCGGTCGCAGGGTAAGGCGATTCCGCTAGTGTGACAGCTCCTGCGATGATTCTGGAATGCCTGCCATGCTTGCCTCTGCCGATCTGCTGACCGCCTTTGTGCTGTTTGCCTTCGTGTCCTCGATCACGCCTGGGCCTAACAACACCATGCTGCTGGCCTCGGGCGTGAACTTCGGCGTGCGCCGTTCGATCCCGCATGCCATGGGCATCAGCGTCGGCTTCATGGTCATGGTGCTGGCGGTGGGCCTCGGCCTGGGTGAGGTGTTCAAGGCCTGGCCAGTGCTGTACAGCGTGTTGCGTTACACCGGTGCGGCCTATTTGTTGTACCTCGCCTGGAAGATCGCCACCTCAGGGCCGCTCGGCGCTGACTCGCCGAGGGCGCGCAAGCCGCTGGAGTTCTGGGGGGCGGCGGCATTCCAGTGGGTCAACCCCAAGGCCTGGGTGATGGCGGTCGGGGCAATCACTACCTACACGCCTGCCCAGGGTTACGTGATGAATGTGATCGTCATCGCCGCACTGTTCGCTTTGGTCAACCTGCCCAGCGTCGGCGTCTGGGTGATGTTCGGCAGCGCCCTGCGCAACCTGCTGCAGAACCCGCGCTGGCTGATGCTGTTCAATGTCCTGATGGCCTTGCTACTGGTGATATCGCTGTACCCGCTGCTGTTTGTAGAATCGGCGTTTTCATGACGCCATGAGTACAGCAAACCGATGCAGTTGATCCCCTGGTCCTTTGACAGCGCCGAAGGCTTCACCCTCCGTGGCTGGCGCTCGCCAGCCAGCGGCAAGCCCTTGCTGCACTTCCTGCACGGCAACGGCTTCTGCTGCCTGGCCTACCAGCCGTTGCTGCTGAGCCTGAGCGAAGACTTCGATCTGTGGCTTTGCGATGTCCAGGGCCATGGCGACAGCGACCATGGTGGTGCTTTCCGAGGCTGGAACCGCACCGCCGCGCTGGCGGTGGAGGCCTTCGAGGCCGGCCGAGGGGAGTATGGCGAGGTTCCCCGGTATGCCGTGGGGCACAGCTTCGGTGGCGTGCTGACCGCGTTGATGCTGGCCAGCCAGCCGGGCTTGTTTGCCCGTGCCGTATTGCTCGACCCGGTGCTCTTCAGCCGGCGCATGATCGGCGTGATGGGCGCCGCTGCGCTGGTTGGCCTGCACCGTCGGCATGCCTTGGCGCGCAAGGCCGCCAGCCGCCGCAGCCATTGGCCGGACCGGGAATCGGCACGGGCCTCGCTGCATGGTCGTGGCATCTTCAAGGGCTGGACCGACGCGGCGCTGCAAGCCTATGTCGAGCACGCGATCGGGGACTGCGGCGAGGGAGTGGTGCTCAAGTGCCGGCCCAGCCGCGAAGTGGAGATTTTCAGCTCGTTCCCGTCGCGCATGTGGGCGCAACTGGTTTCCATCCAGGCCCCCACCTTGGTGCTGCATGGTGAACACACTTATCCCTTCGTGCCCCATTCGGTGCAGCGCCTGGCCCGCCTCAACCCTGCAGTGAGCGCCCGCCAGGTTGCTGGCGGGCATTGTTTCATGCAGGAGGACCCGGCCATGGCTGCACAACAGATACTGGGCTACCTGAAACCGAACTGATTGTTCTGTTGATGGAACGATGAGTGTTATTTCAACGGGCTACCGGCTTATTGGTCTCATTGATAAGGTGAACCCAGCCGAGAGAGGAGACTTCTCATGAAAAAGATCCTGGGTATCCACCGCAGTCCCAACGCCCATTGGGTGGGTGATGGCTTCCCGGTGCGCAGCCTGTTCACCTATGACAACCTGGCCAGCAAGATCAGCCCGTTCCTGCTGCTGGACTATGCCGGCCCGTACGACTTCAGCCCGACCAGCGCGCGACGCGGTGTCGGCCAGCACCCGCACCGTGGTTTCGAGACCGTGACCATCGTCTATCAGGGCGAACTGGAGCACCGCGACTCGACCGGCGCCGGTGGCCTGATCGGCCCGGGTGACGTGCAATGGATGACCGCTGCCAATGGCATCATCCACGAAGAGTTCCATTCCCCGGTCTTTGCCCGCAGCGGCGGTTCGCTGGAGATGGTGCAGCTGTGGGTCAACTTGCCGGCACGTGACAAGCGCGCAGCGGCGGGGTACCAGACGCTGCTGGCCAAGGACATTCCGGTGGTGCAACTGGAGGGTGACGCCGGCAGCCTGCGGGTGATCGCGGGTAGCTTTCAGGCCCACGCAGGCCCGGCGCGGACCTTTACTCCGATGAACGTGTGCGACATGCGCCTAAACGCCGGGGCCAGCCTGCAGTTGCCCGTCGCCGACGGCCACAATGCGGCACTGGTGGTGCTGCGCGGTAGCGTACGCGTCAACGGCGAGCGCGAAGCCGGCCCGGCCAGCCTGGTGCTGTTGGAGCGCGGTGGCGAGGATGTGGCGATCGAGGCGCTCGAAGGCACCAGCCTGCTGCTGCTCAGCGGTGAACCGATCGATGAGCCAATCGTAGGCTACGGCCCGTTCGTGATGAACAGCCAGGCGGAGATTGCCGAGTCGTTCGATGACTTCCACGCCGGCCGCTTTGGGCAGATGTCGGAGGAGGGCGCCGGCCTGGATCATTGATCACTTGTAACGGCCTCTTCGCGGGCTCGCCCGCTCCCACAGGCTTGAGCATCGTGGGAGCGGGCGAGCCCGCGAAGAGGTCGGTACAAGCCCCGTAAATCCTGGCATGATGCAGCGATGTCTCTGTCCCGACTGCACGCCGTTCACCGCTCATTAAATGCTTGCGGCCAGCACACCTTGTGGTTGCGCTACCCCATGCCCTACCACTGGCCTTCAACCCAGACCTTCCTGTCCGCCCGCTGCATCCCCGGCATCGAAACATTCAGCAATGGCACCTACCGCCGCAGTTTCACCGTAGCTGGCCAGCACGCTGTACTCGAAGCCAGGCCTGCCAGGGGCAACCGCCTGTATATTCAGCTCAGCGGTGTGCCTGCATCATCCGTTCCTTTCCTGGTCGCCCGCATCCGTCGATTCTTCGACCTCGACGCCGACCCCCTCCGCATCGCCGCCGAGCTGTCCCGCGATCCGTTGATGGCCAGGCTGCTCGCCGCCCGCCCAGGCCTGCGCGTCCCGCAAGGCTGGGACGCCTGCGAGCAAGCCATGCGCACGGTGCTCGGCCAGCAGATCAGCGTGGCGGGCGCGATGACCCTGGCCGGGCGCCTCGTGGTGCGCCATGGTCAGCCGTTGCGTCTTGCGGTCGCCGGCCTTACCCATGTCTTCCCGACGGCGGACGTGCTTGCCGCTGCCGACCTGGAAAACATGGGCATGCCTGGCGCACGTGCTGCCACCCTCGGTACGCTGGCGCGTGCGCTGCAGGAACAACCCAGCTTGCTGCGCAAAGGCCAGGCGCTCGAGCCGCTGCTGGCCAATCTCCGCCTCCTGAAAGGGATCGGTCCCTGGAGTGCCCAGTATCTGGCACTGCGCCAAGCTGGCGCCAGCGATGCATTGCCGTTGGGCGATGTGGCGCTGGCCAAGGCCTTGCGCCTGCTTGAAGGCCCTGCCGCCCAACTGGCCGAACGCGCCCAGGCGTGGCGCCCCTGGCGTGCCTATGCCGCGCAGCATTTGTGGGCGTCCCTGGCTGACAGATAGGGACGTTCTGTGACCGCCTGTCGCGAAGTGCCAGCATTCGATCGAACGAGCGGTGCTCCCCGCCGTTCTTCCACTAAGGTGCTAAGGGATTCCCCGCACGATCATTGCCCCGGCGCATGGACGGCCGCTTGGGCATGCGCATTATCAATTGGCACCCTGCCTGCCAAAGGCGTACTCACACACAACAGGCCATCCAGTACAGAGAGGGTCGTACTATGTCGTTGATAGGAGTTTCGATGCTGGAAATGCGGCAGATCATCGAGCAGGCTTGCCTGCCCGACCGCTGCGAAGTCAGCTGCCCGGACGGCAACACCTTGACCATTCGCCTGGGTCAGGGGCAAAGCCTCGAAGAGGGCGTGACCCTCTCCGGGGTCTCATTGCAGAGCTTGAACAGTTGTCGCGACCTGGTAAATCTTGTCGGTCAGTTGCATACCCTGCGGGACAGCCACCCGGCGGCACTCAGGGCCATCGCCTGAGCACCCGATGCGTCCCGGTCAGCCGAGGCTGGCCGGGCGCACGTATTCTGGCATCAGCCCGTGGCTCCAGAACAGGATCATCGAGACCAGGATGGTCACCAGCAACAGTAACCCCACGCCCCACACGCAGCTGGAAAACAGCATGGCCTGCTCCTTGCGCAGGCGCAGGAAGGTCTGCAAGCCGCCGTACAGCAATACCGTGGCGTAGGCTGACGCGGCGACCAGCGCCAGCAGTGCCAGCCAGCGGATCGGCACCAGGCCAACAACGCCAGCGAAGAACCATGGCGTAGCGCAGTAGGCGGCAAAGCCGATGCATTGGTTGAGCGTCGGTTGCGCATCGAAGCCGCGCGACATCCAGCGGATCATCACCCCCATCAGCATGACCCCGACCACAGTGGTGGCATACAACAGCCCGGCCAGTTGTGCCGCGCTGGCCATGCTCAAGCGCACGCGGTCCTCTGCGGCCAGGCTCCAGCCGAAGGTGGTGGTACCGACGAACAGGCACAGGGCAGGGATCAGGGCCAGCACCAACAGGCGTGGCAGGTATTGCTGCGGGTGGTCTTCTTCGGCGCGGCGGATGTCGATCCAGGCGTCGGAGGGGCGAGTGAAGAGTTTGAGCAACGGGCTGTTCATGGCGTTCTCCAGAAGGCAAGCCTTGTAGTTATGGAGATCCGCCGCTTGTATCAGGTTCATCCTGGCGCGTGGCCGTTGATCGGCTTATTGCAGTTCCAGCAGCAGGTTCAAGCCGCCATCGCCGCACTTGCCCTGATCGCGGACCACGCCATGATAGCTGCGCCCGTCCCACACGAACGCGACGCTGTGGGCGCGCTCGACCTTGTCCGGCAAGGGTGGACAGATATGCAGGCGCAAGCCAGGGCGGCCCTGCAAATTGAGAGGGGCGAGCTGGCACTGGCATTCCACGCTCAGGGCGACCGGGCCGAACAGGGTGTCACGGACGTAGTCGAGCTGCAGGCTGGAGTTGGGCGCGCGGCCGGGCATCTTCATGGCCGCAGGGCTCCTGGGCGCTGGCACGGCAGGGAAGACTGGTTAGGCATGGGCGGCAGGCTCCTGGCAAAAGGATGGCACGTATCATCTTTTGGAAGCTTACCGGAGCTGTATGTTCAACTTGTTTCATGGGTTTTCACGGTTTTTTTTGCAGTGGGCCGACGAAGGGCCGCCATCTGCGTTCACGCCTGCCCGAAAAAGCCCCGCTGCCATCTTCCGAAACGACAATGCATATCATCCCCCCGATTCGGGGAATTTCCATGGGGGATCCTCCCCAAATGGGTCCGTTTCCATTACTAACTGACTGAAATAGCAAGCTATTTCCTTATGGCACACACCTTGCTGCCCTCTCTGCAGTGTTCCTGTGTCCCGGAGGTGCAGCATGCCGACCCCGTCCAAAGGCCCCGTCCTGACATCACTTGTCCTGGCCTTGTTTGGCTGGGAAGCGACCAGCGAGAGCGAGGCTGCCGTGCAGTGCCAGCGCACCCTGGTGGCCAACGTGGTGGCCCTGGACCAGCCGCTGATGTTCAACCGCCTGGGTGCGCAAAACGCCAACGGCATGATCTTCGCCCTGCGCGAGGATGTGGTGGATGACCGTCAGGTTCCGCTGAGCAAGGGCGGCGCCGCGGTGCCGGGCAAGGTCACCCTGCGGCCAGACAAGCGCCCACGGCCGATCGTGCTGCGCGTGGCCGCCGGGGACTGCCTCACGGTCAACCTCACCAACTTGCTCGACTACAAGGCCAACCCCAACAAGCACGGCATCGAGGCGGAACAAGTCGAAGGCGTCGAACTGCCGAAAGACCCTGCTGCCGAAGGCTTCGTCGCCGACGAGCAAGTCGCCGAGCGCATGGTCGGCTTCCAGGTCAACGGCATGCAGGCGGTCAACAGCATCGCCGACATCTCCGCCAACACCGGCCGTAACGGCAACTTCCTGGTCAGCCCCGGCAGCACCCGCAGCTACACCTTGTTTGCCGAGCGCGAAGGGGCATTCGCCGCTACCAGCAAGGCCGCCACCTTTGGCGGCGAAGGGGCTGCCGGTAACGTCGCCAACGGCCTGTTCGGCCAGGTGGTGGTGGTCCCCAAAGGTGGGCGAACCTACCGCAACACCCTGAGCGAAGAAGACATGCGCCTGGCCACCACCGGGCGTACCGCCACCGGCCAGCCGGTGATCGACTACGAGGCCCGCTACCCACAGCGCGAGCCTTGGCTCACCGAGGGCAAGGCCGGCAAGCCGATCATCGCGATGATCGACGGCAACCAGATCATCAGCAGCGAAACCGACGCCATCGTCATGGGCCCCAACCCTGATGGCAGCTTCCCCAAGTCCACCTACCCACTGGAAAGCATCGGCAAGCGCAACCCGGCGCTGCCCAACCGGCTCGAGGCGTTCCGCGACTTCGCCTCGCAGTTCGCCGATGAGGTGGCCGGCACCCAGGCCTTCCCTGGTTACTGGGCAGACCCGGTGATGGGTCATGTACTGGAACCGGCGCGCGACGCATTCATGATCAACTATGGCTCCGGTGGCATGGGCGCCGAGGTGGTTGCCAACCGCCTCGGCGTGGGGCCGATGCATGACTGCCTGTCGTGCGCCTATGAGGAGTTCTTCCTCAGTGCGCATACCGTCGGCGATATCGGCACCCTGGTCGATGTGCCGGCCAACGTCGGCCTCGAACATATCCGCCCCGGCGAAGTGCCGCCGGCCAGTGCCACCGGGGTCAAGGCCAGCATGGCCCTGTACCCGGCGGAACCGGCCAACGTGCACCACAGCTACATCGGTGACTTCACCAAGTTCCGCAATACCCACAACGGTCACGAGCAGCACATCTTCCACTTGCACGGGCACCAATGGCTGTTCAACCCCAACGACGACAATTCCGACTACATCGATGCCCAGGGTATCGGTGCCGGCGTCGGCTACACCTATGAGATCGCCAACGGAGGTTCAGGCAACCGCAACCGGGTGGCCGGCGATGCCATCTATCACTGCCACTTCTACCCGCACTTCGCCCAGGGCATGTGGGCCATGTGGCGGGTGCATGACGTGTTCGAGGAAGGCACCCGTCTGGACGTCAGCGGGCAGGGCGAGGACGGCTTCCATCGCACGCCGTTCGCGCTGCGCAGCGGCAAGCCAGCGGCGGGCGCCCGGGCCCTGCCGGACGGCGAGATCGTTGCCGGCACGCCAATCCCGGCCATTGTGCCGCTGCCGGGCAAGGCGATGGCGCCGATGCCCGGCAAGGTGGTGGTGGTGCCCAAGCTCGCTGCCGAGCAGGTGGCCGCCAACAACGATGACCATCCTGAAAGCGAAGGTGATGACGACCATGCCCAGCCGCCTGGCGCTGCCAGGGCAATCGGCTCGCTGGCCCTGGTCGACCGCAGCGAGGCCAACCGCAATGCCGACGGCACGCTGAAGAACCCGGGCTACCCGTTCTGGATTGGCGGTATGGAAAGCAGCGTCGGTAACCGCCCGCCAACCCCGCCACTGGACATGCTCGACCCCGCCCTGGCCCGGCAGCTCAAGGACAGCGGCAATGCGCTGTGGGCCAACCTCGACCCCAACCAGGTCGATGGCTGGGACGGTGGGCTCGGGCGCCACGCGCTGGACGGCGTATCCGCTGGCGGCGAAGCCGTCACCACCACCACCAAGCTGGATTTTTCCAAGGTGGTGCACCGGGCCAAGCCGATCTACCTGCCGGAAGAGGGTACCGACGTCGAGCAGGCTGCCATGCAGTTCCATGCTGCGGCCGAGCACCCCAGCTATGCGCTGATCCCTGGCAGCCAACCGGTACCCAAGGCCTTCCGCACCAACGGCGCACTGCCGACTGCAGGCGCCCCGTTCTATGAACCGTGCATGGATGACCGTGGCAAACGCCTGACGCAGTCTTCGGGCGCGGGCGAATTCTTCAGCGGCGAAAGCCTGAGCGGTATCAATTTCCGTGGCGCGTCTGCCTTCACTGCTGATCGCCCACGTATCTACAAGGGCGCCAACATCCAGTTCGACGCGGTGTACAACAAGGTCGGCTACCACTTCCCGCAGGCGCGCATCATCGCCCTGTGGGAAGACGCCTGGCCAGTGATCACCAAGCAGCGCCCGCCAGAGCCGCTGGTGATGCGCATGAACACCTTCGACTGCACCATGTACCAGCACACCAACCTGATCCCGTCGTTCTATGAAATGGACGACTACCAGGTGCGCACCCCGACCGACGTGATCGGCCAGCACATCCACCTGCCCAAGTGGGACCTGACCGCCGCCGACGGCTCGGCCAACGGCTGGAACTACGAAGACGGCATCCTCTCGCCCGGCAGTGTGGTCGAGCGCGTGCAGGCCATCCGTGCCTACAACAACTGCAGCGAGGGCGACCCCCGCGACGGCACCGCTGCCTGCCCGAAAGCCAAGCAGCATCCATACTTCGGCCGCTTCGGCCGGGCCGACTGGCTGGGCGCGCGCACCGCCATGCAGCGCTGGTTCGCCGACCCGCTGGTCAACGTGTTCAACGTCGACCGTGGCCTGGGCACCATCTTCACCCACGACCACCTCGGCCCATCGACCCACCAGCAACTCGGGCTGTACGCCACCGTGCTGGCCGAGCCGGCCGGTTCCACCTGGTACCACGCCGAGACTGGCGAGAAGCTGTACAACCCGGCCACCCGCCAGGATGGTGGCCCGACCTCGTGGCAAGCGGTGATCCACACCGGCGACAACGACGGTGACGGCAAGAACGACAGCTACCGCGAGTTCTTCCTGGAGTACAGCGACTTCCAGCATGCCTACGAGGCGGGGGTGTACGTTGGCGCCGGCCCGGATGGCATCCCCAATGCCCAGTCATTCCCGGCCACCGGTGACAGCTTCCGCTACGCCATCAACCCGCCGGTACGCGGCAAGGCGTCGAACCTGCTGGAGGCTATCGTCGAGGAACGTGGCGGCATCAATCCGGGCTGCCCGAGCCGGCCATGCCCGCAGGCGATCTCGGTGGATGACCCTGGCATGTTCGTCGTCAACTACCGTAACGAACCGCTGGCCCTGCGCGTGTTCGACCCGAACAAGGTTGGCCCGGACGGCAAGCGCGGCATGCAGGCCGACGGCCTTGGCGGTGACCTCAGCTACGCGCTGCAGACGCGTACCGACCGCGCCATCCCGGCGCTGAACCTGGCGCCTTCGGCGATCACCTCGGCGGTCGGCCCGACCGGTGGCACCACGCTGTTCCCACCGCACATCAACCGGGGCGGCAGCGAGCCGGGCGACCCGTTCACGCCGATGCTGCGCACCTACAGCGGCGACAACGTGCGCCTGCGCATGCATGCCGGCGGCCATGAAGAGGAGCACAACGTGACGCTGCACGGCGTGAAATGGCTGCAAAACGGCTCCGGCTTTGGCAACAGTTCCAATTCGGGCTGGAAGTCATCGCAGATGATCGGCATCTCAGAGCAGCTTGGCTTCCTGGCACCGGTATCGATGATTTCCAGTTCCGCCGCCCCCAACGGTGACTACCTGTATTCGCTGGACGCGGCGCTGGAAGGCTACTGGAACGGCATCTGGGGCATCATGCGCAACTACACTGCCCAGCGTGCCGACCTGTTCCCGCTGCCGAACAACTCGCAGCCGGTGGCCATGCGCAACACCGTGAACTTCGACGGTATCTGCCCGAAAACCACGGCCAACCCCAACGGCATCGGCACCCGCGCCACCGTCAAGCGCAGCTACGAGATCGTCGCCGCGCTGGCCAACGACATCCTCGACAACCGCAACGGCGTGGCCATCAACGACATCGCCGGTATCGGCCAGCATGTCGGCGGGCCGCTCAAGGCCAACGGTGGCACCTTGGTGTTCAACAACCGCAAGACCAGCATCCCGCTGGTCAGCGGTGTCGATCCCGAGGACGGCATGCCGTTCAGTATCGGCGGCCACAGTGCGCCGCTGCACGACCCGACGGCCATCCTGTACGTGCGCAAGGCCGACCTCGATGCCACCACCGGCAAGCTCAAAGCCGGCGTGCCGGTGGAGCCGCTGATCCTGCGTGCCAACGCTGGCGACTGCATCAGCATCACCCTGGAGAACCGCCTGCCCGAGGTGATGCCAGACCTGCCCAGTACGGCGGTGATGCATAACGTGGTCAAGCGTGACCGGTTCGACAGCGAAGGCTCCACCGCCTTTGCCAACAACCTGATGCGCCCGTCAAGCCATGTCGGCCTGCACGCCCAGTTGCTGGCCTACGACATCACCAAGTCCGATGGTGCCAACGTCGGCCTCAACCCGGTGCAGACCGTACCGCCCCGGGTCGGCAACAATGGAGCCTATCCGAGCAAGGTGTACCAGTACTACGCCGGCCACCTGGAGCGTGAAGGCAAGCCGGTGCTGCAACTGGGCCGTACGGTGGACAACATCAACACCACGGCGATCGAGTTCGGCGGCCTCAACCTGACCCCGTCGGACTTCATCAAGCAACCGCAGAAGGGCCTGGTCGGTGCCATGAGCGTGCTGCCACAGACCGCGACCTGGAGCGAAGACACGGCCACGCGCGCCCAGGCCACGGTGAAGGTCACTGGCCAGCCGGACTACCGCGACTTCGTCACGGTCTGGCAGCGCGCGCTGAACATGCGCTGGGCCGATGGTCGCCCGGTGGAAGGCATCAACGCCGAAGGTAACGGTGCGGCGGGCGACCCGCAAGACAACGGCAACATGGCCGTCAACTACCGCACCGAACCGCTGTGGCTGCGCTTCGGCATGGCCCCGGACTCGCCGTTCGGCCACGCCAACGGCCTGGGCTTCGCCGATGTGCCCAACGCCCACATGGCCTACGCCAACGCCCTGGTCGGTGGCGACCCGCTGACCCCGGTGCTGTACGCCAGGCCGGGCCAGCCGGTGCGCAACCACATCGTCATGCCCAGCGGTGGCAGCCGCGGCATGGTCTACCAGCTGGACGGGCATGTCTGGCCGTTGCATGCATTCCAGGCCGAGAAGAACGACACCGACGGCTACCCGATGAACCTGCCTGGTATCGGCTCGGTGCGCTTCGGCCTTAACCCGATGGCCATGTATATCGGCGCCCAGGAGAGCGTGCTGCCAGCCGCGCACTTCAGCTTCATGCTGCCCAGTGCCGGTGGCGCCAACGCTGTGCAGGGTGACTACCTGTTCCGCGACTACGCCGCCTACGGCAACCTCTCGGGACTGTGGGGCATCCTGCGAGTGACCAATGACCTGCCGCCGGCAACCGCCGCGGGCCAGTAAGGGAGCGCGAGCATGAACAACAAGAATATTCGCTCTGCCTATATGGGATTGGTAATGGCGGCAGTGCTGATCGGCCTGGGCATGGCCTACGAAAAGCTCTGGTGCGACCCGCGCGAACTGCTGCAGGAGCCTGCCGACCCGCAGGCCCTGCACCGGCTCAGCCGGGACGGCGTGACGGTGGAGTTCGAGGCGCGGCCATTGGCCGGTGGCGATTTGCGTGAAGGGGGCTTTGCCAACATCCGCTTCAAGGTCACCGACCAGGCCAGCGGCCAGCCGCTGTCGGGCATGGCGCCGGGGGCCTGGATCGACCCGGCGCAATCGGCACCGGCAGAAGGCGGCAACCGCGACCAGAGCTGCAAGGCCCGTGTTGCGCTGTTCCTCAAGAGCAGCATCGGTGCACGCCCGTTGCTCGACCTGAACAGCTACTTCCTGCTGGTGCTGAACAAGGACGCCAGCCTGACCGTGATCGACCCTACGGTGTCGGTAGGCGGCATCACCAGTACCCTGGCGCGCATCGATCTGCCAGGCCGGCCCATGGACTGGGCGGCCACTGCCGACGACAAGCAGGTCTTCGTGTCGATCACCGAGCGTGGCCAGGTGGCGGTCATCGACACCGAGACCTTCACCCGCGTTGCCACCCTGGAGGCCGGTGAGTCACCGGTCCGCGTGGCCCTGCAGCCGGACCAGCACCGGCTGTGGGTCGGCAACAACAGCAGCGACCCGGCCAAAGGCGGGGTGACGGTGATCGACGTTCCCGCGCGCAGCACCCTGAAGTCATTCGCCACCGGCTCCGGGCATCACGAAATCGCCTTCAGCGGCGACTCACGCTACGCCTTTGTCAGCAACCGCGATGGCGGCACGCTGAGCATCATCGACATCCCCCAGATGCGCCTGGTGAAAACCCTGGAGGTCGGCCCGCACCCGCTGTCGGTGGCCTACTCGGCGTTGTCCCAGGCGGTCTACGTGAGCGATGGCGAAGAGGGCACGGTGCGGGTGATCGATGCCAACAGCCATCAGCTGCGCCACATCGTCAAGGCCGAGCAAGGCCTCGGGCCGATGCGCTTCAGCGGTGATGGCCGCTGGGGCATTGTGCTCAACACCCTGGACAACCAGGCGCTGGTGATCGATGCCAGCACCGACACGCTGATCCATCGCGTTCCGGTGGCGGCCGAACCGTACCAGCTGACCTTCACCAAAGGCTATGCCTACATCCGCGGCCTGGCCTCGCCCAAGGTCAGCATGATCAACCTGAGCAGCCTGGGCGAAGGGCGCCAGCCGATCGTGCAGGGCTTCGAAGCCGGCCCTGCGGCGCCACGCCAGGCCGGCGAGCTGCCCTTGGCCCAAGGGTTGGCGGTGTCGCGTGACGACAACTCGGTATTCGTGGTCAACCCGGTGGACAACACCACCTACTTCTACGCCGAGGGCATGAACGCCCCGATGTCCGGCTACAACAACCGTGGCCACCAGGCCCGCGCGACCCTGGTCATCGACCGCAGCCTGCGGGAGCTGGCACCGGGCGTGTATGGCTCGACGGTGAAGATGCCGGCAGCGGGCACGTTCGATGTGGCGTTCCTGCTCAACCAGCCGCAGATCATCCACTGTTTCAGCACCGAGGTGGCCGCTGCGCCGGCAGCGAGCCAGCGCCGGGGGGCGCATGCCGAGTTCATCGGCCTCGACCAGCCCATGGCGCAGCAAACGCCATTCACCGCCAAGGTGCGCATCGTCGGCGACGACGGCCGGCCACGGGTCGGCCTGGGCGACCTGACCCTGCGCTACTTCCTGGCGCCGTCTTCACTGGCGCGCAACCTGCCGCTCGAAGAGGTGGGCGAGGGCGTGTACCAGGCGGCGCTGACCCTGCCCGAAGCCGGTGCCTGGTACCTGCACGTGCAGTCGCCATCGCTCGGGCGCACCTTCGCCGAAGAAAACTACACCAGCCTGCGCGTGCTGCCAGCCGCAGCGGCTACCGCTTCCCAGACCGAAGTGAGGCATGTGCGATGAACGCCAAGCATTGTTTCCAGCTGCTTGCCCTGAGCCTGGCATTGGCCAGCAACCTGGCGCTGGCCCATGCCGGCCATGACCATGACGGCCACGCCGGGCAGCCGCCTTCAGCGCGCCAGGAGAAGGCCAGCGTGCGCTTTGCCGATGTCCCGCTGCTCGACCAGGACGGCATGCCGGTGCGCCTGGAGCACGACCTGGTGGGCGAGCGTCTGGTGGTCATGGGCTTCATCTACACCAGCTGCACCACGGTGTGCCCGGTGGTGTCGTCGATCATGGGCAAGGTCCAGCAGCAGCTGGGCGGGCGGGTGGGCGAGGAGATCCAGCTGGTGTCGATCAGCGTCGACCCGCAACGTGACGACTCCAAGCGCCTGCAGCACTATGCCAAGGCCTTCCAGCACGGTCCGGGCTGGAGCTGGCTGACCGGTTCGCAATACGCCATTACCGAAACCCTCAAGGGCCTCGGCAGCTTCAGTGCCGACCTCAGCCAGCATCCGCCGCTGATCCTCGTGGGGGACGGCCGCACTGGCCACTGGACCCGCTACTACGGCTTCACCGACCCGGCCGTGCTGGTCGAGGAAATCAACCGCCTGAGTGCCCGCCGCGTACACGCCAAGAGCACCGCCATCGCCGAACACAGTGAGGTGCAGCCATGAGCAGCGCAGCCCGCCACACCACGATGCGCACCACTGACTGGCTGGCCCTGGTGGTCGTGCTGTGGATTCTCAGCTCGGTCGCCTTCGCCCATGAGGGCCATGGGCAAGAGGGCCCCAGCCCGCAACCGGCACCGCCGACCATCACCAGTGGCGGTGGCACCCGCGATGCGCAGACCTGGTTCACCGATACCGTGCTCAAGGACCAGAACGGCCGAGAGCTGCGCTTCTACAGCGATGTGCTCAAGGACAAGGTGGTGATGCTCAACGTGATCTTCACCCACTGCACCGACGCCTGCCCGCTGATCACCCGCAAGCTGCGTGACGTGCGCGATGCCATGGGGCCGAAGCTGGCCAGCCAGGTGACCTTCGTGTCGATCAGCAGCGACCCGCTCAACGACACCCCGGCAGCGCTCAAGGCCTTCGCCGAGCAGCAAGGTGCAGACAGCGCCAACTGGCTGTTTCTCACCGGTGACAAGGCCGATGTCGATCGGGTGCTGGGGCGCATCGGCCAGTTCCTGCCCAGCCCCGAGCAGCATTCGACCCAGCTGATTGCCGGTGACGTGGCCGGCAAGCGCTGGAGCAAGATCCGCCCGGATGCACCCGCAGCCGCCATTGCCCAGCGCATGCAGTTGCTGGCGCAACCGCTGGCTGGGCGTTGAGCCATGAACGTTCGGTCCGCCTGTGCCGGCCTCTTCGCGGGGCAAGCCCGCTCCCACAGGAGTTGCGCTCTCTTTATCAGGCGCAGCTGTCCTGTGGGAGCGGGCTTGCCCCGCGAAGACGGCCGAACGAGCGCTACAAGGGTGATGGCGCTGCTCCTAAGCCTCAGCCTTTGCCACTCAGCACTGGCACTCGACCTTACCCCGAATGAACAAGCCGGCAAACGCCTGTACCGGCACGGGGTATCGAGCAGCGACGCACAGCTGATGGCTCGGGTCGGCGCCAGCAACATGAGCGTGCCCGCCAGCGTGCTGCCCTGCGCCAGTTGCCACGGGCTTGACGGGCGTGGGCGCGCCGAAGGCGGGGTACGCCCGCCCAGCCTCGACTGGCAACGCCTGGCGCTGGGGCAGGGCGAGCGACAAAGCAACGGTCGCCGCTACCCGGCCTACCGCGACGGCACGCTGGCCCGCGCGATCCAGCACGGCGTCGACCCGGCAGGGCAGCGTCTGGACCCCGCCATGCCGCGCTTCGAACTGACCCTGGCTGACCAGCGCAACCTCACGGCCTACCTCAAACGTTTGGGCGATGAACGCGACCCCGGGGTGGAAGCTGGCGTGCTGCGCCTGGGCACCTTGCTCCCAGCCCGTGGCCCACTGGCTGAAGCCGGGCATGTCGTGCGTGCCGTACTTGAGGACGGCCTGGCTCAGATAAACCAGCAGGGCGGCATTCATGGCCGGCGCCTGGAACTGGTGGTGGCCGATGCTGGCACCGACCAGGCCAGTGCCGAGCATGCCTTGCAGCACCTGCTGGACCAGCAGCAGGTGTTTACCTTGATCACGCCGTTGGTGCCCATGCTCGATCAGCAACTGCCGACACTGCTCGAGCAACAGGGCGTGCCGCTGATCGGCAGCACCCCACGCAGCGGCGCCAGCCCACTGATTTTCGACCCGCTGCCGGATGTCGCCAGCCAATTGCTGAGCCTGACAGCCCATGCCAAGGGCGCGCTCGGCTTGCCGCCTGATGGCTTGCGCGTGGTGTATGCCGGCAACGACCAGGCGGCATTGGCCGAGCAGGTGCGCGAACGCCTGCTCCAGCAAGGCTGGATGCCCGCACCGGTCCTTGCCTTTGACGGCCAGGCCGTCGATGGCCAGGGCATCGTCTTCGTCGGCCGCGCCCAGGCCTTCGCCGCGCTAGCCCAGGCGCTGCACGCCGAAGGGCGCGCGCCATACCTGCTCGCCGCCTCCAGCCAGGTGGCGGCAGCGGTTGCCGGCTTGCCAGCGCAATGGTCGCAACGGGTGTTCCTGGCTTATCCGTTCTTGCCCGATGACTGGACCGGGCAGGGCATGGCGACCCTGGCTGGCCTGCAACAGCGCCAGGGCCTCGACCCGCGCCAGGCATCGCTGCAGGTCAACGCCCTGTGTGCCCTCAAACTGCTGTCCGAAGCCCTGAAGCAGAGTGGCCGCGATACCAGCCGCGAACGGTTGGTGGCCGCCCTGGAGAGCCTGCACGATGTCGATACCGGCCTGACCCCGGCACTGGGCTTCGGCCCCGGCAGGCGCCAGGGTATGAGCGGCGCCCATGTCGTCGCGGTGGCGCTGCCTGGGCCGCGCTTCACCGCTGTTGCCCCGTACCGGCCGTTGCCGGACAGCCCATGAATGGAGGTGGTCATGCGGATCCTGTTGCTGTGCCTGCTGCTGGTGGCCGCCAAGGTGAGCTGGGCCGACGTGCCCGCCGCGCGGGTCAACGGGGTGGATATCGACCTGCTGCGCCTTGAACGTTATTTTGCCGAGTATCTGCAGGCACAGGGCAGGGCAGTGGCCAGCATCCGCAATCCGACGCTTTACAAGCGCCTGCGCGAGCAGGCCCTGGATGAACTGATCGACAAGGAATTGCTCTGGCAGGAAGCCCAGCGCCAGGGTATTCACATCAGTGATGAGCAGGTATCAGCTCAAATCGACGAAATCGAAGCAGCCTTCGCCAGCCCCGCACTGTTCGAAAGGCGCCTGGCAGATGCAGGATTCGACCGCGCAGAGTACGCTGATTACATGCGCCGCGAGATGGCCGCGCAGCGGGTATACGCCCAGCTCAGCGCGGTAGACGAACCCAGCCAGGCCGAAGTCGCGGCGTTCTACCAGGCCAACCGGCAAACCCTGCAAGGAGCGCAGAACCAAAGTGTTAGTACATCGGTCATACCCGAACCGGCCCTGGAACTGGCCAAGGCTGCGCTCATCGGCCAGTTGCAGGCGCAGGCGCGCCAATCCGTGCGCCAACGTTTGCGCGAATCCGCTACAGTGGAAATCGCAGACTGACGCCCTCGAACGGGTTTCCCCAAAGCTGGGGAATAGCGGTTTGGCAAAGTGCCATCACTTTCCCCGGATGTGGGGAACAAGGCCTGCGCCTGTGCCGTGGGGTTTGCCGCAACCCAGCAGGATCAATGACTTACAGTGGTGCGAGATGACAATTCACGCCTGGCACGAAGCCTGCTCTAGCCTTGTCGAGGCCGCACTTCGCAACCCGGGTAACCGGGCAGTATTTGGGAGTCGACCTTGGTGAACAGAGTATTGGTAGTCGATGACGAACAGACCCTTGCGCAAAACCTGCAAGCGTACCTGCAGGCGCAAGGCCTGGAAGTTCACGTCGCCCACGACGGTGCCAGTGGTATCGAGCAGGCTCAAAGCCTGGCGCCGGACGTGATAGTGCTGGATTACCGCTTGCCCGACATGGTGGGGTTTCAACTCCTGGAGACCGTGCGCAAGAACAGGCAGTGCCATTTCGTGCTGATCACCGCCCACCCGACTGCCGAAGTCCGTGAGCGGGCTGCCGAACTTGGCGTGAGTCATGTCCTGTTCAAGCCGTTCCCGCTGGCCGAACTGGCCCGCGCGATCTTCGACCTGATGGGCATCGAGCGCCGGCGCAGGGCCACTGACGATCCAGCCGAGGGGTTTGTCGAACGACGCCAGAACAGGAACGAATCGTTCCCCTTGCAGTTGTACGATGGCAGCTGGGTGTTGGCCGATCGCCGCCGTAATGGCGCCAGGCCCCCAGGACCTGACGACGAACAACTGCTCACCGGGGAATAGCGGCGCCCGCTGCCCTGGCCAAGCCAGCCCGCGACGCGCCCCTGAGCGGAGTCGCAGGCCATGTCAGACGTATTCGAGTCAGCTGCAGGCAAGTACAGCGCCTACCCCCGCGACCTCCTGGCCCAGGCCCGCCTTCAAGCGGGTGACGAGCGTCTGCTCAACTGCCTGGAGCGCCTGGCCAACGACACCCCCGACCGCTTCATCCAGCGCCTTGGCCTGACCCTGCATTACCCGGTGCTGGCCACCCAGCTACTGCTGGCCAGCACTGCGCGCTTCGACACGGTCAGCCTGGCCCAGTGCCTGAAGCACGAGTTCGTGATGATCGAGCAGGACGGCCAGCTGACCGGCGTATTCGCCGACCCCTTCGACCACGCCCGCCTGGCCTGGATCGACGACATCCTGCAAGGCGCGCCGCTGTACCTGGCCCACGCTGCCGACCTGGCCACCTTCCTGGCCCGCCACGAAGAAAGCTTCCACGCCGTCGACGCCCTCGATCATGACCCTGAAGCCGGCGGTGAAAGCGACCCGCTGCAACGCCTGTCGCTGACCAGCATCAGCGAAGACCAGAGCAAGGTGGTGAAGCTGGTCAACTCGACCCTGTACGACGCCCTCAAGCAGCATGCCAGCGATATCCACCTGGGCATGACCGGCCAAGGCCTGGTCATCAAGTACCGCATCGACGGCGTGCTCAATGGCGCCGGCAAGGCCAGTGGCAGTGCCTTCGCCGATCAGGTGATCTCGCGCATCAAGGTCATGGCCGAGCTGGACATCGGTGAAAAACGCGTCCCCCAGGACGGCCGCTTCAAGGTCGCCATTGGCGAACGGCAGATCGATTTCCGCGTGTCGATCATGCCGAGCATCTTCGGTGAGGATGCGGTGCTGCGGGTGCTCGACAAGCAGGACTTGTCCGACCGCGTCAGCGGCGTGCAGCTACAGGCCCTCGGTTTTGCCGACCAAACCCTGAGCGCCCTGCGCCGGCTGGCCTGCGAGCCCTACGGCATGATCCTGGTCACCGGCCCCACCGGCAGCGGCAAGACCACCACCCTGTACGCCATGCTCAGCGAGATCAACCATGGCGTGGACAAGATCATCACCATCGAAGACCCGGTCGAGTACCAGCTGCCCGGCGTGCTGCAGATTCCGGTCAACGAGAAGAAGGGCCTGACCTTTGCCCGTGGCCTGCGCTCGATCCTGCGCCATGACCCGGACAAGATCCTGGTCGGAGAGATCCGCGACCCGGACACCGCACAGATCGCCGTGCAGTCGGCGCTGACCGGCCACCTGGTGTTCACCACCATCCACGCCAACAACGTCTTCGATGTGATCGGCCGCTTCAGCCAGATGCAGGTCGACCCCTACAGCTTCGTTTCTGCCCTCAACGCGGTGCTGGCCCAGCGCCTGATCCGCCTGGCCTGCCCGCACTGCTGCACGCCGTGCGAGGTCGATGACCACACGCTGACCGCCTCGGGCCTGACCCGCGAGGCGGTCAGCGGCTGGACATTCGTCCAAGCCCAGGGTTGCGGCCAGTGCCGTGGCAGCGGCTACCGCGGCCGCAGCGCGATTGCCGAACTGCTGCACCTGGACGACGACCTGCGGCAGATGATCGTCGAACGCCGCCCCCTGTCGCAGATCAAGCAGCTGGCCTGCCAACGTGGCCTGCGCCTGCTGCGTGCCTCGGCCCTGGACCTGGTCCGTGATGGCCGCACCACACTCGAGGAGATCAACCGTGTCACATTCATCTGATCGTTTCTGTGCCGTCCTCGGCGCTGAAGGTGTCGGCCTGGGTTGCTGGCACGCTAACCAGACTCAGTGGCTTGGCAGCCGCGCGTTCACCTGCGATGCCACGCAACCCGCCTGGGAGGCCGCCTTGCAAGCCTTGAGCGCGCTGCTGGCCGAACACGCCGTCAAGGGCGCCCAGCTGCGCGTGCTGCTGTCGGCCCGCTACAGCCGCTTCTGCCTGGTGCCGTGGAGCGATGCCATCGGCCAGCCTCGCGAGCTGGATGCCTACGCCCGGGCCTGCTTCGAGCACCTTTACGGCCAGTCGCTCGGTGACTGGCGCATCGTCCTTTCGCCGGAGCCCGCCGGGGCCGCACGTATCGCCACCGCGCTGCCGGAAGCCCTGCTGCTGGGGCTGCAGAGCCTGGGACGGGAAAGCCGCCTGAGCCTGCGCTCGGTGCAGCCCTACCTGATGGCTGCCTACAACCGCTGCTCGGCGCAGCTGGAGCAGGGCGACTTCCTGTTCGTGCTCGCCGAACCACGCCGCAGCGTGCTGCTGCTGGCCGCCGGCGGTGCCTGGCAACAGGTGCTGGCCCAGGGCTGCGCTGACAGCGACCAGGCCCTGCAGGCGCTGATCGAACGCACCGGCGAGCTGTACGGCGAGCAACTGCCACGGGTGTACCTGCATGCCGCGGGGCGCGGCGATCTACCGCAACTGGCGGCCGTGCAGCTGTGCCAGCCCGCTGGCGACAGCGACCCGCTGTGCGCCATGTGGCGGGCGGTGGCCTGACATGCGCCGCCTCGACCTGGAATTTCAGCCCCGTCGCAGCGGCCCGCTGGCCTGGTCGCTGCTGGCCCTGGGCGCTGTCGCAGTCGCCGGGCTGGTGCTGGTGCAACAGCAGCTGCAGGTCGAAGCGGTAGACCTGGAAGCCCGCGTGCACAGCCTGGAGCGGCAACTGGGCCGCCGCCCGGCCCCGGTCGCCCCACAGAACAGCGCCGCCAGCCGCGAACAGGCCGAACGCCTGACGCAGATGCGCAGCGTCTCGCAGCAACTGCAACGGCCCTGGCAACAACTGTTCGCCATGCTCGAAGCGCAGCCGCAGGACGACGTGGCACTGCTGACCCTGACCCCGGACGCCCGCAAGGGCCAGGTGCGCATCACCGCCGAGGCCCGCAACCTGGAAGCGATGCTGCAGTACCACCAGCGTTTGGAGCAAAGCGACGAGCTCAGCGATGTCTCGCTGCTCAACCACGAAGTGCTGGCCGGGCAGCCTGAGCACCCGGTGCGCTTCAACCTTACTGCCAGCTGGGAGATTGGCCATGCGCGTCCCTAGTCTGATCATTCATGAGCAACTGCGCCGCATCGGCCCGGTCGGCCTGGGCGCCGCCGCCGTCGCCGTGCTCGCTGTCGGTGTCGCCATGCTGGGCGTAGCCCCCGAATGGCAGGCCGTGCGCGAGCTGCGTGCCAGCGAAGCGGATGCCAGCGTCCAGGTCGAACGGGTCAAGCGCGGCGAGCTGAAGATTGCCGTCAAGCCCGAGCAGCAAGCGCTGGACAGCCTGCGCCAGCAACTGCCCGGGCAGCCTGAAGCGAGCGAGCTGATCGAGCGCCTGTATCACCTGGCCAGTGCCGAGCACATCAGCCTGGCGCGTGGCGAATACGCCCTGGGGGTCGATCCCAAGACCCAGCTGTCGCGCTACCAGATCATCCTGCCGATGCGCGGCAGCTACCCGCAGATCCGCGGCTTCCTGCGCGGCCTGATCGGCCAGCTGCCGACCCTGGTGCTGGAAGACCTCGAACTGCAACGCAAGAACATCGGCGATACCGAACTCATCGGCCGGGTGCGCCTGACCCTCTACCTGTCGAGGTCGTGATGAATACACAACGCGCAGTGATGTGGGTCGGGTTCCTGGGTGTGTCGGCAGCGCTGGCATGGGCGCCGGGGCACTGGTTCAACCAGGAAGACAGCGTCGCACCCTTCGCGGGCAAGCCCGCTCCCACAGGAGCGGCGTCGCATGCGCAACCTGTGGGAGCGGGTGAGCCGGCGAAAGGGTCGGTACAGGCCTCCAGAGATCTGTTCCCACCCCAGCAATGGACCAAGCCACAAGCCCTGGCCACGGTCACCGAACAACCCGTAGCCGCCGCGCCCGTGGTAGCTGCGGCCCCCACCGCCCCGGCGCTGCCGTTCCAGTTCGTCGGCCGCATGGGCGACCGTGACGACCTGCAGATCTTCCTGCAAAGCGGCGAAAAGCTCTATGTCGTGCGCAAGGGCGACGTGATCGACAGTACCTATCGCCTCGACAGAGTCTCGGCCAATGAGCTGGACCTGGTTTATCTGCCTTTGCATCAGTCACAGACCTTGTCTGTAGGGAGCGCACCATGAAGTCGTCAAAACTGTGCAAGCCTGCTCCGTTCATGCTCCTGGCGCTGTGCGTGGCCATTGCCGGCTGCGGTTCCAGCGGGGTGCGCAAGGACAGCGCCGAGCTGATGAAGGAGGGCCAGTACGAGGCCGGCATCGCCCGCCTGGAAGAGGCCTTGAGGGAAAACCCGCGCGACACCGAGCTGAACATCGCCCTGGCCCACGGTCGCCAGGCGGCGGTGGAAGCACTGATCAGCCAGGCCGATGCCGACCGCATCCGCCACGACTTCACCAGCGCCCGCACCGGCTACAGCCGGGTGCTGACCCTCGAGCCGAACAACCGCCGCGCCCAGGAAGGCATCCGCCACCTTGAGCTGATCCGCACCCTCGACGAGCGTGTCGCGCTGGGCCAGGCCGCGCTGCGCCAGGGCGACCTGTTCGGTGCCGAGCGCTACATGCGTGAGGTGCTGCGCCTGGACCCACAGAACCAGAAGGGCATAGCCCTGCGCACCGACATCGAGAATGTCCAGGCCCGCACCGCAACGCCGTACCCGCAACTGAAGAGCAAGCTGGAGCGCCCGGTCACCCTGGAGTTTCGCGATGCCGGCCTGAAGACCATCTTCGAGGTGCTGTCGCAGGTCGCCGGCATCAACTTCATCTTCGACAAGGACCTGCGCCCGGACATGAAAGCCACCATCTTCGTGCGCGAGGTGCGCATCGAAGATGCCGTGGCGCTGCTGCTGGAGCAGAACCAGCTGCGCCAGAAGATCGTCAACGACAACACCTTGCTGATCTACCCCGATTCGCCGCAGAAGACCAAGGACTACCAGGAACTGGTCATGCGCACGTTCTACCTGACCAGCATCGACGCCAACACCGCGCTGAACATGGTCAAGACCATGCTCAAGACCCGTGACGTGTTCGTCGACGAACGCCTCAACACCCTGACCATGCGTGACACCCCCGACGCCGTGCGCATGGCCGAAAAACTGCTGCAGTCGCAGGACCAGTCCAACCCCGAGGTGGTGCTGGAAGTGGAGGTGATGGAAGTCGCCACCTCGCGCATCCTCGACCTTGGCCTGCAATGGCCCAACACCTTCGGTGTGCTGACCGACGACGGCAACCCGGTCAGCGTGCTCGACCAGCTGCGCGGCATCAACTCCAGCCGTATCAGCATCTCGCCGGCACCACAGGCCAAGATCAATGCCCAGGACAAGGACATCAACACCTTGGCCAGCCCGGTGATTCGCGTCAGCAACCGTGAGCAGGCGCGTATCCACATCGGCCAGCGGGTACCGATCATCAGTGCCACCTCGGTACCGTCCACCCAAGGCCCGGTGATCACCGAAAGCGTGACCTACCTGGACGTGGGCCTCAAACTTGAAGTGCAGCCGACGGTGCACCTGAACAACGAAGTGGCGATCAAGATTGCCCTTGAAGTAAGCAACGCCACCCCCCTGGAGGCCACCCGCCAGGGCACCATCCCGGTCCAGGTCGATACCCGCAACGCGCAGACCAGCCTGCGCCTGCACGACGGCGAAACCCAGGTGCTGGCCGGCCTGGTGCGCAACGACCACAACGCCGCCGGCAACAAGATCCCCGGCCTTGGCGACATCCCTGGCCTGGGGCGGCTGTTCGGCAGCAACAAGGACGACATGAGCAAGTCCGAGCTGGTGCTGGCGATCACCCCGCGGATCGTGCGTAACCTGCCGTACCAGAGCCCTTCGGACATGGAGTTCGGTACCGGCACCGAGTCGAGCATGCAGGTGCGCCAGGCGGCGCCGCTGCCCGTGCGTGATGTGCCAGGCGACGTGCCGAGCGATAGCCAGGACAGTGCCCCGGTGATCCAGAGCCAAGTGGCCACTGCCCCGGCCCCTGTCACTGTGAGCCCACGGCCATGAAACGCCGCCAGCAGGGGTTCAGCCTGATCGAAGTGGTGCTGACCCTGGCCCTGCTCGGGCTGCTCGCGACCATGGCTGCACCGCTGACCGAGACGGTGGTGCGCCGTGGCAAGGAGCAACAGCTGCGCGAGGCGCTGTACCAGATCCGCGATGCCATCGACGCCTACAAGCGCGCCTTTGACGCCGGGTACATCGAGAAGCGCCTGGATGCCAGCGGCTACCCGCCGAACCTGCAGGTGCTGGTCGATGGCGTGCGCGATGTGCGCAGTGCCAAGGGCGCCAAGTTCTACTTCCTGCGACGCATTCCCCACGACCCGCTGGTGGCGGCCAGGAACCAGGACGAAGGCGGTTGGGGCCTGCGTGCGTACGCCAGCAGCCCGGACAACCCGCGTGAAGGCGAGGACGTCTTCGACGTGTATTCCAAGGCCCGCGGCAAAGGCCTCAACAACATCCCTTACGGGCAATGGTGACAGCCATGAAACGCAGCAAAGGCTTCACCCTGATCGAACTGCTGGTGGTGATGGCGATCATTGCCACGCTGATGACCATCGCCATGCCGCGCTACTTCAACAGCCTGGACAGCTCCCGCGAGGCCACCTTGCGCCAGAGCCTGGCGGTGCTGCGCGAAGCCCTGGACCATTACTACGGCGACACCGGCCATTACCCGGATTCGCTGGAGCAACTGGTCGAGCAGCGTTACCTGCGCAACACCCCGGTCGACCCGATCACCGAGCGCAGTGACGCCTGGCAGCTGGTGCCGCCGCCTGAGGGCGTGGCCGGCGGTGTGGCCGATATCAAGAGCGGTGCCACAGGGAGGGCGCGTGATGGCAGCCTGTTCGCCGAATGGTAAGGCCAGCGCCGGCTTCACCTACCTGGGTGTGCTGCTGCTGATCGCGATCAGCAGCGTGGCCCTGGCCGCTACCGGCACAGTGTGGTCAAGCGTTGCCCAGCGCGAGCAGGAGCGCCAACTGCTGTGGGTCGGTGGCCAGTATGCCCAGGCCCTGCGCAGCTACTATCGCGCCTCGCCAGGCCTGGCCCAGTACCCCAAGGAGCTGGCCGACCTGCTCGAAGACAACCGCTTCCCCGAGGCCAAGCGGCACATCCGCCGGCTGTACCCGGACCCGATCACCAACAGTGACGACTGGGGCCTGCTGCGCGCCATCGATGGCCGTATCACCGGGGTGCACAGCCGCTCCGATGCCACGCCGTTCAAGCGCAGTGGCTTCGACATGCAGTTTTCCGGTTTCGAAGGCCTGGAACATTACAGCGACTGGCAGTTCGTCGCCGAGCAGGCCTTCAACGAAAGTGCTGGTGGCGGCCGTACCCATGCGGGGCCGGGAGACACGCCATGAAACGCCTGCATGCCCTGTGCCTGAGCCTGCTGTTGGCAGCCGGGGGGCCGGATGCGGCCATGGCAGGGGCCGACGAGATGAAGGGTTTCATCGTCGACAACACCATCTCGCACATTGGCCATGACTTTTACTACTACTTCGCCGACCGCCTGCGCGCCACCAGCCGGCTGGACTTCAACCTGGTGGTGCGCGAACGCCCGGATGCCCGCTGGGGCAGCCTGGTGACCGTGGAGTTCGACCGTGACGTGCTGTACCGGCGCTTTCTGCCGCCGAATGTCACGCAGTTAAAAGAAGAGGCCGTCGCGGCCGCCGACCTGGTCAAGCAGGAAGTCATTCAGCGCAAGCTGCAACGGCTGCTGCAGGACACCACTGATCTGGATAGGGATGAGCTATGAACACGTGCATACCCCGTTGCCTTGCGGCTGGCCTGCTGCTCAGTGCCTGCGCCGTGCACGCCACCGAACTTGTGTATACCCCGGTCAACCCGGCGTTCGGCGGCAACCCGTTGAACGGCACCTGGCTGCTCAACAACGCCCAGGCGCAGAACGACCACGACGACCCGGACCTGAAGGACCGCGCATCCGCCATCAACGGTACCTCGGCCCTGGAGCGCTTCAGCAACCAGCTGGAGTCGCGGATGCTGTCGCAGCTGATGGACAACATCAGCAACGGCAAGACCGGCAGCATGGCCACCGACGCGTTCCTGATCGATGTGATCGATGACTCCGGTGCCCTGAGCATCAAGGTCACCGACCGCGCCACAGGGGAAACGTCGCTCATTGAGGTCAGTGGCCTGAACCCCTGAGAGGGACGGGTCGTTTAGCTGGGGAGAGAGCACCATGAAACGTCTGCTGAGCACTCTAGTGATTGTCGCCACACTTGCCGGCCTGCAAGGCTGCGGCCTGCGCGAGCCGATGCCGGCCGAACAGGACAGCGAAACTCCGACCCTGACGCCGCGGGCCTCTACCTACTACGACCTGATCAACATGCCGCGCCCCAAAGGCCGCTTGATGGCCGTGGTCTACGGCTTCCGCGACCAGACCGGGCAATACAAGCCAACCCCGGCCAGTTCGTTCTCCACCAGCGTCACCCAGGGCGCAGCGAGCATGCTGATGGACGCGCTGAACGCCAGCGGCTGGTTCGTGGTGCTGGAGCGTGAAGGCCTGCAGAACCTGCTGACCGAACGCAAGATCATCCGTGCTTCGCAGAAAAAGCCCGACGTGCCGGAAAACATCATGAGCGAACTGCCACCGCTGCAAGCCGCCAACCTGATGCTCGAAGGCGGGATCATCGCCTACGACACCAACGTGCGCAGTGGCGGTGAAGGCGCCCGCTACCTGGGCGTCGACATCTCCCGCGAGTACCGGGTCGACCAGGTCACGGTCAACCTGCGTGCGGTGGACGTACGCACCGGGCAGGTGCTGGCCAACGTCATGACCAGCAAGACCATCTATTCGATTGGTCGCAATGCCGGGGTGTTCAAGTTCATCGAGTTCAAGAAGTTGCTGGAAGCCGAGGTGGGCTACACCACTAACGAGCCTGCGCAGCTGTGCGTGTTGTCGGCGATCGAGGCAGCGGTGGGGCACCTGCTGGCCCAGGGGATCGAGCGGCGGCTGTGGCAGGTGGCGGGGGATCCGGGGGAGGGCAAGGCAGAGGTGGACAAGTTCCTGAGCCAGAATCAGGCGCAGTGATGGGTTCTAGAGGGTTCGCCGTGAGGTTTTCAGTGCCTGTGAGATCGAGCGCCGCCCGCGCGGCGCATCGCGAGCTCTGCTCCGCGCGGGCGGCGCTCGATGTCAGCCCCAACCCAAAGCTTGAGCCATACACGTCAGCAGGTGAGGACGTAGCGACCGGCAAGAGAAGTGTTACTGCACATGCCCTTCGCTTGAAACGCTTCCCCGACACCGGTAGTCTTTGCCCGCTGCTGTAAATCCAGCAGCCGGGTTTGGTCACCCGCAATCATCAAGGCGCACAAGCGCCCGCTCTACGATACAGTTGGCACTTTTTTTGTGCCCGGCTGTTTCGTTTTATGGCGGCTGTGCGTGGGGCGCCTTCGTGCGCGCCGGTTTCCTTGATTCCCGGTTGACCAACCCGCGTACAGTCGCCACCCATTCGTTTGGTCACGTTGTGTGGCGGCTCCATTGAATCAAGGAGCGACACAATGACAAAAGGCTTACCTGATCCTCCCGTACGCGCCACCACGGCGGCCTCCAGTTTCTCCACCTGCGAATGCAGCCATCCGCCGTTGTTTGCCGTGCGTTCGGGGGTGGATTACGAAGATGCGCTGGTGCACCTGTCCACGCTGCTGAAAGGGGCGTTTGCGACCAATTTGAAGGCACTGGAGCTGGCCAAGGGGACCTGCCGTGATCTGTTGTTGAGCAATGACCATGGGCTGGATTCGGCCAAGGCGGTGGTGGAGGCGTTGCTGGATGGAGTGGAACGGCAGCAGCTGGCCGGGCGAGGGAAGGCGCCGCAGGTGGGGAGTGTTTGAGGAGTGGGCTCTGTTGATATCGAGCGACAGTCGTGATTGACCTTCTGGGCCTCTTTGCAGGCTTGCCCGCAAAGAGGTCCGCACATCGCCAGCAGCAGAAGCGAGCGTTTCGTCGTGACCTGATCAACTTTTGCGAGGACGATGGGCAGGCAGTCAAGGGCTTCTGCGTAGGTTTTTAACCGATTGATTGAGTGCTTCCAGATCTAAACTTTGAAACATTTTTTCGAAGTCGATTGTCCTGCCGTTTTGAACCTCGCCCGGTACCGGGCTTGCGGGTGGTGTTGATGGATCAGCTGCGCTGCCAAATGAGTGGCTCGAACTTTCTTTGTCACTCGCAAAATTAGCATCCAGGCTGTTATTCGAACTCGCACGGCTTCGAATTTGCCAGGTCTCGCCCGATGCTGAATCAGTATCTGGATTGTTCCTTGAATACCCCGGGAGGATCGGTGACGTAGCACGTTCTACCGGCCCCTGTGCAGGCGTTCTATTTTCTAACAAAGCGCTTCGCTGACGTTTACTGGGAGGGGGTGGACTCTCTGAGCGAGCCCTCTTGCGGGGTGCTTGCGACACGCGAGGGGATGGTTTTGGCTTAAAGCCGTTATGTTTCAGCATATGCCCAGTCGGGTCGGTATAATTCACCGGGTCGCCAGCGCAGTAAACGTAGCTATTCAGTCCCCCTTTGCCAAATGGGCTCATGTCGTCAGGGGCGGTGAAGCGCATGACCGTAGGGTTGTATAGTCGATATCCATTTCCTAACCAGTAAAGACCAGTGAGAATGTCTGGATGCTCGCCGCAAAATCCAAGGTGAGATTTTGGAATATCTTCCCGTAATGAAAAACCATAGGGTGTAAATGCAGGGTTCAAGGTGGCTTGTCGTCGCATTTTCACAATTCTCGTACCCGGGATTATGCCTGTACAAAAGACTGAGGCCAGTTGCAAAAGCTCGCAACTGGTAAAAGTGCTAGGACTGTCAGGTAGGGCGATTGGCAGGTGAACCGCCGACATTGAAAAAGTGTGCGATCACCCCGCCTTGCGCAAGGTCAGATTAATCCGCCGCTCGCCCATCCGCGGATGCACCCCCGGCTTTATCGGCAACACCCCATGAAAGCGCAGCCGATCTTCGCCTCCCCACACCAGCACATCCCCATGGCTCAATGGTATCCGCTGAGTCTTGTCCGAACGCTGCAGCCCACCAAACAGGAACACCGCCGGCAACCCCAGTGAAATCGACACGATCGGCTGGCCGAAGTCCTGTTCGTCACGGTCCTGGTGCAGGCTCAGGCGGGCCCCGCTTACGCCTCTGGCCTACCCGGCCCTATCAAATCTGCCAGTTGAGAAACTGTGTTGTTGGTGTACTAATCATCATTCGATCCTTGGATGCACGCGGGAGTGAATGATGAGGGAGCATTTGTTCTATCACCTCGATAAATTATCTGTTGTTGGGGGCAGTGATCAGGGGCGACGCTTGATTCGTCATCGAAATACTCTGTTGGCCGAGAGCCATTCTGGGATATGGGGTGGATGCGCTCTGATATTAACGGATGCCCACGGCTCAGTGCTGCGCGCTGCGGCTGCAACCGTGTATACGCCCTACGGCTTTGACGATTTCTCTCTTGGGATTTCCACCTTAGGGTTTAACGGAGAAATGCGGGACATTCGGACAGGCTGTTACTTGCTGGGGAGGGGCGCGAGGTTGTTCAGTCCGATATTGAGACGCTTCTGCTCAGCTGATAGCTTTAGTCCGTTCGGCGTCGGTTCGTTTAATGCCTACGCGTACTGCGAGGGAGATCCGATCAACTTTACGGACCCTGAAGGTGAAGCCAAGTTCAAGCCGTCGGTTGGAATCACACATCGCCTTAAGGCGCCCACTAATATTAAGTTCAGGCTGAAGCGCGCTCGTGAACGGCAAGTGAATGCTGAGTTGCCTGAATTACTTGACCAAGGATCAAAGGTAGATCAGGCGCTGACGGCGCCCGAAGTTGATACAAAGATAAATAATGCTATTCAGGAGGGACATCAGCTACTTGGGATGTATGGGCATGGCAGACGAAAAGGGAGGCCGCGTAGGGTGACCACAAATGACATTGCTTCGGCATATGGCATTCAAACGCTTAAGGAGCAAGGCCTGCCAATTTCATTGAGTGCATATTTAAAAGAGAAGTACGGTGTTGTTGACTCCAATTATTATGGGGAACTTAGGAACTGGGTGTCAAAGCTGAATAAATTTAAGTCTGCAAGCGATTTGCCATTAGCTATAGCTTCTTCAATTCGTAGTCAACCCTGACATTGCTGGTGTCAAACCAAAAAGGAACCGCGACGCCAGGGTGAGGAGACGCCGCGGTTCAAGGGGGGAGCTGGTCAGTGTTGGGTTGGTTACACCACCAACGAACCGGCGCAGCTGTGCGTGTTGTAGGAGATCGAGGCAGCGGTGGGGCACCTGCTGGCCCGTGCCATCGGCCGCGTCAGTTGGTGAGGAAGTGGAAGCCGGCGGGAGAAGTGTTACTGCACATGCCCCTACGCTTTGTGGCGGCTCCATTGAATCAAGGAGCGACACAATGACAAAAGGCTTACCTGATCCTCCCGTACGCGCCACCAATCTGAAGGCGCTGGAGCTGGCCAAGGGAACCTGTCGTGATCTGTTGTTGAGCAACGACCATGGGCTGGATTCGGCCAAGGCGGTGGTGGAGGCGTTGCTGGATGGGTTGGAACGGCAGCAGCTGGCCGGACGGAAGACGGCGCCGGCTATCTGACGCTTGGTTGGGCTTCAGGGCCTCTTCGCGGGTGAACCCGCTCCCACAGGTATTGCGTGATCTCATATGCGAGGCCGTCCTTGTGGGAGCGGGTTTATCGAGGCGTCGAACCGCCGCGAAGAGGCCGGACCGGCTTACCGGTCAACCCGCTTTGCGCAAGGTCAGATTGATCCGCCGCTCGCCCATCCGCGAATGCACCCCCGGCTTTATCGGCAATACCCCATGAAAGCGCAGCCGATCTTCGCCTCCCCACACCAGCACATCCCCATGGCTCAATGGTATCCGCTGAGTCTTGTCCGAACGCTGCAGCCCACCAAACAGGAACACCGCCGGCAACCCCAGTGAAATCGACACGATCGGCTGGCCGAAGTCCTGCTCGTCGCGGTCCTGGTGCAGGCTCAGGCGGGTGCCGGGCAGGTAGTGGTTGACCAGACAGGCATCCGGCACGAAACCTTCGAAGCCGGCCGTCGCCGCTGCGCGGCCCGCCAGTTCGAGCAGTACCTGGGGCAGGGCAGGCCAGGGTTGGCCGCTGACCGGGTCGGTGGGGCTGTAGCGATAACCCTTAGCATCACTGACCCAACCCAGCGCGCCGCAATTGGTCAACGCCACCGCCATGTTCAGGCCGCCCGGTGTCTGCATGTGCCTGAAGGGTGCGGCTCGCAGCACCGGCCGCAGCGCATCGAGCAGCGGCTCGATCTCGGCCAGGGCGAAGCCGGGCAGCAGCACGGTGTGGCTGGCCAGGCGTTGCGGCTGGGGGCCGAACAGGTCGAGGTCGGACTGGATCATGGGGCGGCGACGTAATGTGGGGATGCCAGGCATTGTAAGGTGTGCCCGAATCGATCCGCTACATCAGGTTAAGCAAGATGTGGCTGGGGACCGAACAGCTCGACGTCAAGCAACTGATAATTATGATAGTTGTCGCCTGCACATCAGCGTGCTCATATTGAGGTTGATGCTAATCCGGCGTGGGGGCACGATGAAGACAAGAAATTTCTACAGCGGCAATAATTTATTGGCCGTCATTACTGGAAGTGAAAGCGTCAGGGTATTTCAGTTCGAGGACGTGCTGTTTTCCGAATCTCGCGCTGGCGCATTGCCCGAGTGTCATCTGCTTTCTACTGATGAAAAAAAATCAGTGATGCAAACGAGAGGTGCAACACCTTATACAGTCTATGGATATGATGAGTGGCACAAGCGCAGCACCCTGTTAGGGTTCAATGGTCAAACGCGTGATGGGGTAACGGGCTGTGACTTTTTAGGCATGGGTAAGCGTGCTTACAGTTCGGTATTGATGCGGTTCGTCAGCCCGGACGGGTTTAGTCCATTCGACATAGGAGGAATCAATGCGTACGCTTACTGCAAAGGTGATCCAGTTAATTACGTGGATCCGAGTGGGAACTCACCAGGACGCCCGTCGGTGATCGTGCAGAATCCCCAGGCTAGGGTGAACAAATATTGGAGCGTTGTGCGTAAAAATCTTAAGCAAATTGCTGAGCAGGGGCGTTTGAAGCGAACAGGCTCGCCAATTGAGCAACTTCATGTCCGGCCAAAGCGTATGAGAGATTCACCCTCTACGATTCCGGCAGCTGTAGTCGACGTGGTCAAAGACATGCAGGGTAAATGGGGTGAAAGCGCAGGGAAAGAAGCAGACAATATGATTGGTTATTTGACGGGGCGGGTAGCCGCTTATGACAGAAAATCACGCGCTGGGGCACCCTTAAAGCTAACGGAAGGGGAGAAAATAGTTAGTCTCGCTATTGGTGAAGGTCTTATGTTTGGCGGGAGCAGAACGTATTATTATGGGGCGAAGAACATGCATCCCCATCTGAGTAAGGTCAACATTAATTCATTAGCCTATCGGATGAGAGTGTATGCGAATTCTGTCAGGAAGTTTGAGGGTTTGGAATAGTGTGTTATAAAATCTTGTGCCTTCTTGCCAAGAGTGTCGAGAGCTTTTTTGATTCGGATATATCAAATGTCGAAATCTAAAAAGGAACCGCGACGCCAGGGAGAGGAGACGCCGCGGTTCAAGGGGGAGCTGGTCAGCGTTGGGTAGCGGTAGCGGTGTTGCCGTTGCCCATCTGGCTGATGGTGGCGCTCTGGTAGGCGCCGCTCTGGTTGACGATGGCGGCGTTGTTGTTGCCGCCCTGGGTGACGTAGGCGACGTTGGCGCTGTCAGCCTGCTTGATGGTGGCGCTGTTGCCACTGCCGTACAGCTGGGTGGTGTAGCTCTGGTTGGCGTAGCCGGACTGGTCCAGGTTGATGCTGTTGCCACTGCCGGTGGACGAGCCGTAGGCATAGTTGTCGGTGCCGCGCTGGTCGGCGATGAGGCTGTTGTCGCTCCCGTTCTGCTCGAAGTACAGCTCGTTGTAACTGTCGGCCTGCTTGGTCTGCATGGTGTTGCCGGTGCCTTTCTGGCTCAGCGTGGCCAGTTGGTACTCGCCATTCTGGGTCAGGTTGGCGCTGTTGCCGGTGCCGTTCTGGTGGATATTGGCGGTCTGGTTGTTGCCGAACTGGCCACCCAGCTTGTCGCCTTTCCAGTTGCTGGCCAGGACCTTGTTGCCGTTGCCCTTGCTGTTGATGGTCAGGCTCTGGTTGTCACCGGTCTGGTAGGTGAAGCTGCTGTTGTTCTTGCCACCCTGGGAAACGGTGGTGTTCGAGTTGTTGGTCTCGAACTGATCCGACCAGCTGGCGTTGGACTGGCCCTGTTGATACAGGTTGGCGACGTTGTCCTTGCCGAAGCTCTGGTCGATGTAGCCTTCGTTGGTCTGGCCGGTCTGGTTGACGGTGGCACGGCTGCCGGTCTGGGTGTCCTGCCAGACTTCCACCGAGTTGCCGGTGCCGTATTGGTCGATGGCAATGGTGCCGCCATTGCCGTCGCGCTGGTCACCGTAGGCAAAGTTCTGCTTGCCTTGCTGGTAGATCTGCACGTAGCCATCGTTATGCAGGATGTGCTCGGAGGCGGCGTAGTTGTCCTGGCCATCCTGGGTGACACTGGCGCGGTTGTTGCTGCCGCCGAACAGCTGCTCGACGAAGGCTTCGTTGCGCTGGCCGCTCTGGGTGGTGGTGGCCTGGCTGCTGGTCTGGGTGTCCTGCCACACGGTCGAGCGGTTTTCGCTGCCTTGCTGGCTTTGCAGCGACTGGTTGTTCTCGCCCACCGACTGGCTGGCGAAGGCATCGTTGTAGGACCCCGCGGCCTGCTGGGTGATCTGGCTGCCATTTTCGAACAGTTGCTCAGCGTAGCCGGCGTTGTACGACCCGCTGGCGCTCTGGTTGATGGTGCTGGTGCTGTTTTCCTGCACCGCCAGGTGGTTGTGGCCCTTGCCAGTCTGGGTCTGGGTGGCCGCGGCGAACGGCGCCACCGTCTGCTGTACTTCGGCGATGTTCTGGTTACCGTTCTGCGACTGGTTCGAGGTGCTGTCGTCAGCCATGACCTGGCCGGCCAGGGCCAGGACGATAGCGGCGCTGAGGGGAGCGAGCTTGAACATGGGGGTGCCTCCAGGTCTATCGGTATTGGGTGATCTGAACATGCTGGCCATTGCCGGCTTGGGTCACTGAGCTGCTCAGGCCTGTGCCGGCCTGCTCGATACTGGCGCTGTTGTGGTTGCCGATCTGCTCGATGCTGGCACTGTTGCCGGTGCCGCTCTGGCGGATCGCAGCGCTGTTGCCATATCCCTGTTGGCTGATGTTGGCCATCAGGTCACTGCCTTCCTGCAGGATGTACGCCTCCTGGGCGCCCCCGGCCTGGACGATGCGGCCCAGCAGGGCCTGGCCGTTCTGGTCGAGGGCGGCGCGGTTGCCGTTGCCCTGCTGCTCGATCACCGCCGCCTGACCGGCACCGACCGGCAGCAGGCGGATGACCAGCGGTTCGCCGAGGTCGCTGCCGGGTGCCAGGTCGGCGTTGTCCATCAGGTCATCGGCTCCGGCCTGGCCCGCCAGGGCCAGGCTCAGCAGCAGTGGATACAGGCACTTCATGGCGTTCTCCTGGCCTTACTGCACCGTCACGTTGACAGTACGGGTACTGCCTTGGCTGCTGGTCACGGTGGCGGTCGGTGCCGCAGTCGGGACGATCGTGGTGCTGTTGCTCACGGTCAGGCGCCAGCGGCCAGTCACCGGTACCGTGGTGGTGCCGAGGGTCTGTATGCCGGTTGTGGTGGTCACCCGCACGGTCACGGTGTTGCCGGTGGTTACCGACGAAGTGCCGCTGACATCCCAGTTGTAACGGTTGTTCGAGCGGGCCAGGACGGTGGCGGCGGTGACCGTGAAGGTCTCGCCGGCTGCGGGCCGTGGCTGCACGTTGACCGTGACGGTGGCGGGGGCGGACAGCGCACCCAGGGAATCACGCGCCTGGTAGGTGAAGGTGGTGGTGAACGCCGTGGTCACCGTGGCCGGAGGGGTGTAGCTGACCGTGGTGCCATCGGTGCTCACGCTGCCGCGACCGGCGGCAGGCTGGGTCAGGTTGGCCACGGTCAACGGCACGTTGCCTTCCGGGTCGGTGTCGTTGGTCAACACGTTGATGGTCAGCGGTGCGGCCAGGGTGGTAACGGTTTCCGGGTTGGCGGTGGGGGCCTGGTTGGGCGCGACGTTGACGGTCACGGTGGCCGGTTGCGACTTCAGCCCCTTGGCGTCCATTGCCCGGTAGGTGAAGGTGGCGACCACCGGCTGCGTGGCACCTGGCGGTGGGGTGTAAGTCACCGCAGTACTACCGTTGAGGGCCACGCTGCCCTGGCCGGTGGCCGGTTGGGTAACGTCGGTGATGCTCAGTGGCACGTTGCCGTCCGGGTCGCTGTCGTTGAGCAGCAGGTTCATCGTCAGCGGCACGCCGACGCTGGTGCTGCCGACATCGGCCTGGGCCAGCGGTGGCTGGTTGGCGGCCGACACCGGTGCGGTGCCGACCACCACCACCGGCTCCACATCCACGCCGCCATGGCTGGACTTGATGGTGACGGTGGCCGGTGGCTGGGTCAGGTCATTAACGGTGAGCGTTTGCAGGGTGCCGGACTTGGACAGCCGGCCATAGCCTTGGGCGACCATGTCCGGGATCAGCACTTCATCGCTGGAGCGCGCTTCGAGGATCAGCCGCTTGTTGGCCCACTCGTAGCGTGCGGTGCTGACTTTGACCACATCGGAAAGCTTGCTCGAAATGGCGGTCGGCTGGGTGTTGAGGTCGCTGCTGCTGGCGGTCACCACGACCACCGGCGGCGGCGCCGCCTGGCTCAGTTGCTGACTGAAGAACAGCCCGTTGTTGTCCGACGTCATGCTGAACTGGCAAGGCGAGGGCGGCGTGCCGACCAGCGCCAGGCCGTTGCGGAAGCAGACACTGGCGTCGCTTGGCGCCTTGGCGAATACCTCCACCCGGGTGCCGCCGGCATTGCGCGAATAGGTCGCCCGTTCCAGTGATGCCGGGAGCTGAGGACGTTGGTCGAGTACCTTGCCGGAGACCGTGAACAGGCTGGTTTCGATGCGCCCGGGCGGGCCGTCGATGCGGATGAAGTTGGTGTTGAACGGGCTGCCCTTGATCGCTTCCGGGCGGTTGGGGTCACCGATGAAGGTGTCGGTGCTGCCGGTATCCGGGTTCACGGCGGTATAGGGAGCGCCTAAACCTTGGATGAACGGCCCGATTGCACCATTGAGCGCGCCGGTGAAGTTGCCTGGGGCGCCGATGCCGATGTCACGAGTGATGTTGATCGCCCGGCGGCCGGGTGTAGTGACGTTGACCGTCTCCACGCCGTAGGGGTGGGTGATGGTGTAGGTACCGGCAGTGGGCACCGAGACGCGCAGACGGATGCGGGCAAAGCTCTGCTGGTCACCGTCGACCGGGTTGCCACCAGCGAATGCCGCTTCTATGCCCGCCACATAGGCGTCGAGGGCATAGCCGCTGTTGCCAACGGCTGGAATACTGGTTTCCGCCAGGAACCAGAACATCTCCGAAGGCCAGTTGTCAGGGAACACCAGGGGCAGGGTATCGTCGAAGACACCCGGCTCTGGCAGCAGGGTGCACATGTAGGCCGGTGCACCGGGGGCGCCAGCGACCAGGGTGCTGACGGCATGCGAGCGGCACAGTTCCAGTGACAACCCATCGGTGTCCTTGTACCACAACGGGAAACCGCCGGTGGCGAAGGTGTAGGGGCCCGGGTCGACGTCGGACAGGGCAGCCCAGGCCGCACTGCTGAGGGTGAGGGAGAAACCGGCGGCCAACAGCGCGCGGCGTTGCCAAGTGTTCATGCTGCCTCCTTGAAGGCGGAGCCTTTGTCTGTTCATGGCACCAGCACCACGTCTTCGATGTCGCTGCCGCCATTGGCACTGGTGACCTGCACCTTGGCTGGCGGGACGGGTGACAAGTTGGCGCTCAGGCTTTTCTGCGCGCCGTCGCCGGTGAAGTTGCCGATGAAGGTGCCGTTGCCGGTGTGGGCAGTCATTGCCGGCGGGTTGGTTTCGTCACTGCTGGTGGCGATCAAGGTCAGGGTGGCGTTGGCCAGGCTGTATTCGGCTTTGGTGATGGTGACCAGGTCGGTCAGCGGCAGGCTGGCGTTGGTCACGCTGCTGGTGGGGATGGCCACGCTGTTGTCAGCGCTGATCAGCAGGCTGGTGGGCAGTGCCGGGTTGAGCGCCGACTGGGCATACCAGGTGCCGGTGCCATTGGCTTCGGTCAACGGCAGATTGGGGGTCTGGCTGGTCAGGGTGGCGGTGCCAGGCGGTGGCGGTGCCAGCACGAACATATCCTGCTGGGCGCGCAGGTCACCGTTCTCGGTGTGCCGTGAGTAGGTGCTGCGCAACGGGATCAACGGGGTTGGCCGGACCACTTCGGAGAGCTTGCCAGAAATGGCGAACAGGTCCGTGCGCAGGTCGATGCCGTTGGGGCCTTCGATGCGGACGAAGTTGGTGTTGAACGGGCTGCCGGTGACGCGCTCGTTGAGGTTGGGGTCGCCGATGAATTTCTCGCTGCCTTCGGTGTAGGGGCCGTTGACACTGCGCAGGAACGGCCCGACATCGCCCTTCAGTGCGCCGGTAAAGGTGCCGGCGGAGCCGATGCCGATGTCGCGGGTCATGTTGATCGCCCGGCGCCCGGCGGCCGGTACATCGAACACTTCGACGCCGTAGGGGTGGGTGACCACGTAGGTGCCGGCCACGGGAACGTCGACCCGGATCCGCACGCGGGCGAAACTGATCTGGTCGTTTTCTGCCGGGTCGCCACCGCCGAATGCGGCTTCGAGCGCGCTGACGTAGGTCAGGTTGACGCCCCGGGCGGCATCGGTGATGGCGGCATCGGCGGTGAACCAAAACGATTCATCCGGCCAGTTGGTTGGAAAGACCAACGGCTTGGTGTCGTCGAAGATTCCCGGGGCAGGCAACAGGGTGCACATGTACGCTGGTGCGCCTGGGGCGCCGGCGACGCGTGAACTCACCGCCTTGGACAGGCACAGGTCGAGGGTTCGGCCATGGCTGTCCTGGTACCAGGCGGCATAGTGGCCGTTTTCAGGCGTATAGGGCCCAGTGTCGACTGCGTACAGCGCTGCCTGCGCCGGGAGCTGGAACAGGCCGGCGACGATCGCCACTGCCAGCGTGTTGGGTATCGGTCGGAGCATGAGTCGGTTCCTCCTGCTAACGGGCCCATGGACTTGGGGCGTCTGGGAGGACCAGCGCAACAGCCGTGCCAATTTTTTCACATCGGGCTGCAGGGCTTGTGGGGCTTGGGCTGCGCAGGTGATGTCTGATGGGGTGGGCAGGTTTTTTGGTGGGCGGTGATCCCCAGTATTGGGGTTAGGGGTGGGGCTGGAGGTGTATGCCTTTAGAGGTGTGTCGCCTGTGAGATCGAGCGCCGCCCGCGCGGCGCATCGCGAGCTTTGCTCGCTCCTACGTTTGTTTTTGGCCAGTAACGCCTGTGGCAGGCGCGCGCGACCGCCTTGTTTGTACGACGCGATATCGAGTCATGCGCCAAGGCGTCCGCGCGCAGATCCCACAGGAATGATTGGCCCGAAACAGACGTAGGAGCGAGCAAAGCTCGCGATGCGCCGCGCGGGCGGCGCTCGATCTCACGGGCGATACACCTCCCAAGCCAAGCACCTCGACGCCCACCAGATTCTCCCGCACACTGCGGAAAAAATACCAAGCCCGTAGCCCCGACCCCAAGGGCCACAGCTGGAGCAAAAAATGGCGCGACAATTTCCCATAACAAACGCCCAGGACCCGCTGCACGAATCCCGCCAGGCCCGCATGCGTCTGGCCAGCGAAGGCGAGCTGCCGCTGGGCATGCTGCGCGAAGAAATCGACGCCTCTTGGCGCCGCAGCCTTGGCCATGGCCTGGATTGCCTGCAAGGCGAGCAAGTCGGCGTGGGCCTGCAACAGGGCCAGGACCTGCGCATGCTGCTGGAACGCAACCGGCTGCTGATGGACGCCGTCATCCCTGAACTGGACTACCTGGTATCACGCCAGGGCAAGGCGGGCATCGTCATCCTCGGCGATGCCCAGGCCAACGTGCTGGCCATCGAGGGGCAGAAGCAGGTACTGCAACGCGAAGGCCTGCGCGACCTGCACCCCGGCAGCTGCTGGAGCGAATCGCTGCGCGGCACCAACGCCATCGGCACCGCCGTGGTCGAAGGCCGGCCGACGCTGATCAACTGCGGCGAACACTACTTGGACAGGCTCAGCCCGTTCTCCTGCACGTCGGTGCCGCTGCGCGACCCGCGCGGCGAAGTGATCGGTGTGCTCGACATCACCCGTGAAGGGGTCATGGCCCAGCCGCAGGACAGCCTGAGCACGCTGATGCTGGCGGCTGGCAATATCGAAAGCAGGATGTTCGGCCTGTGCCATCCCGAGCAACTGGTGCTGGCCTTCCACAGCCGCCCGCAATACCTGAACAGCGCCTGGCACGGCCTGCTGGCGCTAAGCCTGGACGGCGAAGTGCTGGCCGCCAACGACAGCGCCTGTCAATTGCTCCAGGTGCCGCGCCAGAGCCTGATCGGGCGCCGTTGCAGCGACCTGTTGGGCGAGCGCTCGCCGGCTTTCATCGCCCGCCTGTGGCAGGGTGGCGTGAGCAACGTGCAGACGGCCAAAGGTGAATTCGCTTTCCGTGCGCTGCAGCTGCCACGGCACACCGCGCTCAATGGCAGCGCGGCGCATGCCAAGCCGACGGTGGCGAGCAAAACCCCTGCGCTGGAGGCTTTGGCCGGCGCTGACGCGCGGTTGGCACGCCACCTGCGCATGGCCCGCCAGGGCCTGGGCAATGGCCTGCCGGTGTTACTGCTGGGTGAGACCGGTACCGGCAAGGAAGTGGTGGCGCGTGCCCTGCACCAGGCCAGCCCGCGTGCCGACAAACCGTTCGTGGCGGTCAACTGCGCGGCGATTCCCGAGGGGCTGATCGAGTCCGAGCTGTTTGGTTACCGCGAGGGCGCCTTCACCGGCTCACGCCGCGGCGGCATGGTCGGGCGGCTGATGCAGGCCCATGGCGGCACGCTGTTCCTCGATGAGATCGGTGACATGCCGCTGGCCCTGCAGGCCCGGCTGTTGCGCGTGCTGCAGGAACGCCGGGTAGCACCGCTGGGGGCGGGCGATGAACAGGACATCGACGTGGCGTTGATCTGCGCCACTCACCGCGACCTCAAGCGACTGGTGCAGGAACAGCACTTTCGTGAAGACCTGTACTACCGGGTCAACGGCGTGTCCCTGCGCCTGCCGGCGCTGCGCGAGCGCGATGACCTGGCGAACATCATCGAGGGCTTGCTGGACAAGTCCGGCGCCAAAGGCGTAAGCCTCGACCCGGCCCTGGCCGCACTGCTCGAAGGTTTCGACTGGCCGGGCAACATCCGCCAGCTGGAAATGGTCGTGCGCACCGCCCTGGCCATGCGCGAGGATGGCGAGCAGGTGCTGACCCTCGACCACCTGACCGATTGCCTGCTGGAAGAACTGGCCAGCGGCGCGGCGCCCTCGGGTAGCCTCAAGGACAATGAACTGGAGTTGATCCGTGGCGCCCTGGCGCGCCACCATGGCAATGTCTCGGCCGCCGCCGAAGCGCTGGGCATCAGCCGGGCGACGCTGTACCGCAAGCTCAAGCAGTTGCGCGGCTGACATGGGCAACCTGTTAGCCAGGCTGGTTGAATCCGGCAACCCGCTACTCATGCGCCAGGCCCTGGCCTGGCTGTATGGTTTCGTCCGCCCCCAGCAACGGGCCATCGGCGTGTTGCTGGGCTTGTCCTTCGGTGCTTCGCTGCTGGCGCTTGTGCAACCGTGGCTGGTCAAGACGCTGATCGACGAAGGCCTGCTGGCCAAGGATTACCAGACCCTCTGGCACATGGCGGCGATCATGATGGGTGCCGGCCTGCTGGGCACGGTGCTGGCGGGCGTCAACCGCTACCTGCACACGCGCCTGTCGGGGCGCATTCTGTTTGCCCTGCGCGATGACCTGTACCGCCATTTGCAGCAGCTGTCGCCGACCTTCTACGGGCGTCGGCGCACCGGCGACATCCTCTCGCGGCTCGACGGCGACGTGGCCGAGATCCAGCGTTTCGCCGTGGATTCGCTGTTCTCGGCGGTGTCGGCAGTGATCGGCCTGGTCGGCGCGGTAGCGCTGATGCTGATGCTGTCCTGGCAACTGTCGCTGCTGCTGGCACTGCTGATCCCGATCGAAGTGCTGTGGCTGCGCTGGATGCGGCGCAAGGTCGAGCGCGAGGTGCGCAGCCTGCGTGAGCGTTCCGCGGATGTGTCGTCGTTCCTGGTCGAGACCCTGCCGGCGATGAAGTTCATCCAGGCCTCTGGCCAGCAGAACCGCGAGGCCGGGCGCCTGGACCAGCTGGGGCAGGGCTACATGCGCCAGCTGCTGAAGGTCCAGGTCACCGAGTTTTTCACCCAGGCAGTCCCGGGCACCCTGACCTCGTGGTGCCGCGCCTGTGCATTCCTGGTCGGTGGCTGGTGGGTGATCGAAGGCACCTGGCAGCTGGGTGCATTGATCGCCTTTTCCACTTACATGGGCATGGCGGTCGGCCCGGTGCAGAGCCTGTTGGGCCTGTACGTGGCGGTACAGCGCATGGCGGTGAGTCTGGGGCGGGTAATGGAGCTGAAACAGGAAGCGCTGGCCGTGCGCGAGGCCGACTCGCCCAGGCCGATGCCGCAAGGGCCGGGCGAACTGCGCCTGGAAGGCGTGAGTTTTGCCCATGACGGGCGCCAGGGCGCGGTGCTGGCGCAGGTCAATGCCTGTATTGCCGGTGGCCTGAAGGTCGCCATCAGTGGCGCCTCCGGCGTGGGCAAGTCGACCCTGATCGACCTGCTGCAACGCTTCTACGACCCGGACGCCGGGCGCATCCTGCTCGATGGCGCCGACCTGCGCGAGCTTGGCCTGGCTGCCGTGCGCCAGCGCATCGCCGTGGTCAGCCAGGATATCGTGCTGTTCCGTGGCACCTTGGCGCAGAACCTTGCCTATGGCGCGCCGCAGGCCAGCCGCGAGGAGCTGGAACGGGTGGTGCAACTGGCCCACCTCGATAGCCTGGTCGAGAGCCTGCCGCTGGGCCTGGACGGGCTGCTCGGCGAGCGTGGCCAGCAGCTTTCCGGTGGACAGAAGCAGCGTATCGCCATCGCCCGGGCGGTGCTGCAGGCGCCATCGATCCTGGTGCTCGACGAGGCCACCTCGGCGGTGGACGAAGCCACCGAGCGCGAAGTGATTGCCGCGATCGACGAACTGTTCGCCGGGCGCACGCGTATCTTGATCAGCCACCGCGCATCGACCCTGGCCGATGCCGACCTGCACCTGCATCTGCAAGGTGGGCAGCTGCACGTATTGCCCCGGGAGACGATCAGGCATGGCCGTTGAGTTCAAGGTTGGCGTGATCGACAGCGGTTGTGCGCCAACGCAGGCACTGGTCGCTGCCCGGCGTTTCTGGCTGGACGAGGGCGTGCTCTGCGAGGGCGAGTTGCACCCAGACCGGCTCGGCCATGGCAGCGCCGTGCTGGCCAGCCTGCAAGCCGAGGCCGGCGAGCTGCCGCTGGTGCTGGCCCAGGTATTTACCGAGCAGGGCAGCACTAGCGCCTTGCAGGTTGCCGCCGGGTTGTTCTGGCTGGCGGAGCAGGGCGTGACCTTGATCAATCTCAGCCTTGGCTTGCCGCAGGACCGTGCGGTGTTGCGCCAGGCCTGTGCTGAAGTGCAGCAGGCCGGCGTGCTGCTGTGCGCCTCCAGCCCGGCACAGGGCAGTGCGGTGTACCCGGCGGCGTACCCGGGGGTTATCCGCATCACTGGCGATGCCCGTTGCGCGCCGGGGCAGTGGTCGTGGCTCGGCAGTGCCCAGGCCGACTTCGGTGGCCATGTGGGCGAGCGCGGGCAGGCCGGTGCCAGCCTTGGCTGTGCGGCGCTGAGCGGGCGCATTGCAGCACTGTTGCAACAACAGCCCGGGCTGGGCCATCAGCAAGTCTGTGCCTGGCTGAAGGCCCATGCTGCCTTCAGCGGCCCGGAGCGGCGAGGTGCAGCAGATGCCTGAGCCACACATTCTGGTGCTGGGCGCCGGGCCGGCCGGCGCCGCCACGGCGCTGGGTTTGCGCCGGCTGGGCTATCCGGTATCGGTGGTCTCCGACTGGCGGCGTTTCGCTGCCGTGGAAGGGGTTTCGCAACGGGTGCTGGAAGGGCTGCGCCATGCAGGCCTGGGCCGCGCCTTGGCCGAGGCCGCGGTACCGGCCACACGCCAGGTGCGCTGGAATGGCCAGCATCTGCAGCTCAATCAGGAGTTTCTGCTCGATCGTCAACGCTTCGATCGTGCATTGCGTGATGACTTGCTGCGCGCCGGGGTGACGTTGCTGGAAGGGCGTGTGCGGGAGGTTGCGCACGCAGCGGGTTATCAGGTTCGGCTGGATGACGGGCAGCGGCTTCAGGGTGACTTCCTGGTCGAGGCGCGTGGTCGTCAGGCGCCATTGGCGGCCGACCGCTTGCGTGGCCCGGAAACGGTCAGCCTGCTCAACCTCTGGCAGTCGGACCCTGGCGCGCCTGCGTCGGCGGTGGAAAGCCTGGACGATGGCTGGGCCTGGATGGCCCGGCTGGCCGACGGGCGATGCTACTGGCAGGTGACCCTGGACGCCGAACGGCTGCCGGGCAAGGCAGCGTTGCCTGAGCACTGCGCGGCGCGACGAAGGGCTTCGGCCCTGGTGGCTGAACTGTTCGATGCGCGAGCGCTGGCGCCTGCGCAGGTGCACGCCCGCAGCAGCACGGCGATCCTCGCGGGTGACTGCGTGGGCGAAGACTGGCTGCGGGTGGGCGATGCAGCGATGGCGGTCGACCCCTTGTCCGGGAACGGGATTTTCCAGTCGCTGTCGTCGGCGCTGCAAGCGCCCGTGGTGATCAACACCTTGCTGCGCCGACCTGAGCGCGCCGCACTGGCGAAGCAGTTTCATCAGCAACGGATCGAGCAACTGTTCATGCGCTTTGCCCGTATCGGCCGGGATTTCCATGAGCAGGAGCTTGAGCGCGCTGGGCAGCCGTTCTGGGCACGGCGGCGAGGCTGGCCGGATGCACAGCCGATGCATCTGGCGGCGGATTGGGCGGCAGTGCGGGTCGCCCGGCGGCCGGTATTGCGTGATGGGCTGGTGGACGAGGCTGAGGTGGTGGTGACGGCGGATCAGCCTTTGGGTATTTGGCATTTGCAGGGGGTGGAGCTGGCGCCGGTGGTGTCAAGGTTGCAGGCGGGTTTGCCGCTTGAGGGCGTGCTGAAGAAACAGCCTGCTGCGCAGCAGATGATGCTTCGGCGGTGGCTGGCTGATCAGGGCTATAGCTGAGATCCCGGGGCCGCATGGCGGCCCATTCGCGGGGCAAGCCCGCTCCCACAGGTTGCCCACAAGACCTGAATGTGGTGTGGTCCTGTGGGAGCGGGCTTGTCCCGCGAATGGGCCGGTACAGGTAAGAATCAGAGCCTGATCAGCACCGACTTGAGCTCGGTGTAGTGCTCGATGGCCGCTGCGCCCATCTCACGGCCAACCCCGGACATCTTGTAGCCACCAAACGGCAGCGCCGGATCCAGCGCGCTGTGGCAGTTGACCCACACCGACCCCGACTTGATCCGCGGGATCATCCGGTGCACCGCCGCCAGGTCGTTCGACCAGATGCTCGCGCCCAGGCCGTAAGGGTTGTCGTTGGCCATGCCGATCACTTCATCGATGTCATCGAAGGGCATCGCCACCAGCACCGGCCCGAAGATCTCTTCCTGCACCAGGCGATGGCGCTGGTCGACGTCGACAATCACTGTCGGCTTGACGAAGTAGCCCGGGCCGAAGCCTTCACCGCCACAGGCGATGGTCGCGCCCAGTTCGCGGCCCAGCTCGATGTAGCCGGTCACCCGGTCCTGCTGCTTGGCCGAGATCAGCGGGCCCATTTGCACCGCCGGGTCCAGGCCGCTGCCGAGCTTCATGCCGTTGGCGATGCCGGCGATGTCGGCGACCACATTGTCGAAGTGCTTGCGGTGCACGTACAGGCGCGAACCGGCGCAGCACACCTGGCCCTGGTTGAAGAAGATCGCCGTGGCGGCGCCGGCAGCGGCCTCTTGCAGGTTGGCGTCTGGCATGACGATGGTCGGCGACTTGCCGCCTAGCTCCAGGGTGACGCGGGTCATGTTGTCCATGGCGGCCTTGCCGATCAGCTTGCCCACTTCGGTGGAGCCAGTGAAGGTCAGCTTGTCCACGCCTGGGTGGCGGCTAAGTGCGGCGCCCGCGTTGAGGCCGGTGCCGGTGATCACGTTGAACACCCCGGCCGGGTAGCCTGCCTCGTCCACCAGTTCCGCCAGCTTGAGCGCGGTCAGCGGGGTTTCGTCGGCTGGTTTGAGCACCACGGTGCAGCCGGTGGCCAGGGCCGGGCCGAGTTTCCAGCAGGCCAGCAGCAGCGGGAAGTTCCAGGCGACGATGGCACCGACCACGCCCACGGCCTCGCGGCGCACAAAGCCATGGAACTGGTCGTTGGGCATCAACGGCATGGATGCTTCGACGGTGCTCCCCTCGATCTTGGTGGCCCAGCCGGCCATGTAGCGCAGGAAGTCGATGGCCAGCTGCACGTCCATGACCTTGGCCACGGCGGCGCTCTTGCCGTTGTTCAGGCATTCCAGCTCGGCCAGTTGTTGCGCGTCGCGCTCCATCAGGTCGGCCAGACGCCACAGCAGGTTCTGCCGCTCGCGTGGACGCACACGGCTCCACGCCGAGTCGTCGAAGGCCTGGCGCGCGGCGTGTACGGCACGGTCGACGTCTTCCTGCTCGGCGGCGGGCACTTCACCGAGGATTTCACCGGTGGCCGGGTTGCGGAACGCCAGGGTGCGACCACTGGCGGCGTCCTGCCAGTCGGCACCGATGCGCATCTTCAGCTTGCGTTCGAGGAAGGCGCGGGTGGCGGGCAGGATGGGCAGTTCACAAAGCATGGGGCTGTGCCTCTTGTCATTGGATGTGGCAGGCACTGGCGCAAGGCGCGTGCCAAACCGGTGCAATGGGCGCAAAGTGTTGAACCGTCTGGGTTTTGCTTCTATGCAAGGTCAGCTTTGCAGGCGTGCGCTGTTGCACATTGAGACGCTGTGAGACGGTGGTGAAACAGTGGCTGCGCAGGCTCTGTCTCAGGATGAAACACCCTGTCGCGAAATGGCACGCTCCAACCACCCAGGCAACCGTCCAATACCCCCGGCGGAAACTGTTAAAGACCTGAAATACAACGCCTTTGCAGCACTTGGCACAGTTTCTGTATCACCACCGTCACAAGCACACCTGCTGTACCAAAGCGTGTGAAAACCATAAGAACAACAACCGTGGAGGTCTGACCTTGAAGACGACTCGACTCCGGCGGCATGCGGGCAAACTGGCGCTGGTCGCCGCCGCACTGCTGGGCACCCAGGCCGTGGTGGCGGCCGAGCAGGGCCCGAGCCTGTTGCAGAACACGTGCATGGGGTGCCACATCCCCGAGGGCAACGATACCTACAGCCGCATCAGCCATCAGCGCAAGACGCCGGAAGGCTGGCTGATGAGCATCGCCCGGATGCAGGTCATGCATGGCGTGCAGATCAGCGACGACGATCGCCGCACCTTGGTCAAGTACCTGGCCGACAAGCAGGGCCTGGCGCCGAGCGAGACCGATGGCGTGCGTTACGCCATGGAGCGCCGACTGAACACCGTCGAGCACTTCGATACTCGGCTCAGCGAAACCTGCGGCCGCTGCCACTCCGGTGCCCGTGTCGCCCTGCAGCGGCGCCCGGCGCAGGAATGGGAGCACCTGGTCAACTTTCACCTTGGCCAATGGCCGTCCCTCGAATACCAGGCCCAGGCGCGTGACCGCGACTGGCTGGAGATCGCCCTCAAACAGGTGGTACCGGACCTGGCCAAGCGCTTCCCGCTTCAGAGCCCGGCCTGGGCCGAATGGCAGAAGGCCAGGCCGACCGCTGGCGCGCTGGCGGGGCAGTGGGCGTTCAGCGGCCACATGCCGGCCAAGGGCGATGTGCATGGGGTGATGACCGTGGTTGCCGACCAGGGCGATACCTTCAAGGTCGAGGTCAAAGGCAGTTACACCGATGGCACACCGTTCAACGGCAGTGGCACGGCGATCCTCTACAACGGCTACGAGTGGCGCGGCAACGTCAAGATCGGCGACAGCAACCTGCGCCAGGTGTTCGCTGCGCTGGACGGCGAAATGAAAGGCCGCATGTTCGAGGCCGAGCACGACGAGCGTGGCCTGGACTTCATCGCCGCCAAAGAGGGTAAGGCGCGGTTGTTGGCGGTCCAGCCTGCATTCATCAAGGCCGGCGGCGAGGGCGATATCACCCTGGTCGGCACCGGCCTGGCCGGCAAGCCTGACCTGGGGGCTGGCGTGGAGGTGACCGAGGTGCTGGAACAGACCCCGAACCTGGTGCGGCTGAAGGCCCGCGCTGCGGCGGATGCCAAGCCTGGCCAGCGCGACGTGGCGGTGGGCGAACTCAAGGGCGTCAACCTGGCGGTCTACGACAAAGTCGAGGAAGTGAAGGTGGTGCCGGCATTCTCCATCGCCCGTATCGGCGAGAACGGCGCTTCGGTGCCCAAGGTCCAGGGGCGTTTCGAAGCCGAAGCCTGGGGCAAGGACGCCAGCGGCCAGCCGCTGCGGATCGGCTACCTGCCGGCCAACTGGAAGGTCGAGCCATTCAACGAGCGTGCGGTCGAGGACGAAGACGTCAAGTTCGCTGGGCAGATGCAGGCCGACGGCGTGTTCGTGCCCGGCGGTGCCGGGCCGAACCCGGCGCGCAAGATGATGACCAACAACGCCGGCAACCTGAAGGTCATCGCCACCTTGGCAGACGGTGGCCAGCGGGGTGAAGGCCACATGATCGTCACCGTTCAGCGTTGGAACAACCCGCCGCTGCCTTGAGGGCAGGGCACAACGGTTTTGCCAACGGATCGATTATCGGGAGGTCGCCATGGGCGCGCTACTGAACCTGGTCGAACGCAACCTGCACGAAGTGCAGGTCGATGCCGACCGCATGCTGTTCCATATCCCCAGCAGTTCGCTGTTCACCGCCGACGCGGTGACCGGTGGCATCATCGACACCCTGCGCCAGCAAGGCTGCTCGGCCGAGGAGCTGATGCAGCGCCTTGGCCAGCAGTTTGCCGGCGACGATATCCAGGACACCCTTCGCGAGCTGATCGCGCTGGAGCTGGTCAGCGACGGCTCGCCGCTGACCCCGGAAATCGCCCTCAGGCAGGTCGAGCGCACGGCGCTGAACACCGTGGTGCTCAACGTCAACACGGGCTGTAACCTCAGCTGTACCTATTGCTACAAGGAAGACCTGGCCAAACCGTCCGCGGGCAAGAAGATGAGCACCGCCACCGCCGAAGCCTCGGTGGAGATGCTGCTCAAGGAGTCGCCCAACGAGCAACGCTACAGCGTGGTGTTCTTTGGTGGCGAGCCGCTGTCCAACCTGCCGCTGATCGAGCACATGGTCGCCTACTGCGAGCAGCGCTTCGCCGCAGCCGGCAAGCAGGTGGAGTTCATCATGACCACCAATGCGACCTTGTTGACCGAAGAGATCATCGACTGGCTCGACGCCCACCGCTTCGGCCTGTCGATCAGCATCGACGGCCCGAAGACCGTGCACGACCGCAACCGCATCACCGTGGGCGGGCAGGGCACCTATGACGTGGTGCGGCGCAAGGCCGACCTGCTGCTGTCGCGCTACACCAGCCGCCCGGTGGGCGCGCGGGTCACCCTGACCCGTGGCATTACCGACGTCGAGACCATCTGGAACCACCTGTTCAACGAAATGGGCTTTGCCGAAGTCGGCTTTGCCCCGGTCACCTCCGGCGACATGGCCGACTTCAACCTCACCGGTGACGAGCTGGTACAGGTGTTCGCCAACATGAAGGCGCTGGGCCGCAAGTACCTGCAGGCGGCGCTGGAGCACCGCAACATCGGCTTCTCCAACCTGCACCAGCTTATCACTGACATCCACGAAGGCCACAAGAAGGCCCTGCCGTGCGGTGCCGGGCTGAAGATGCTGGCGGTGGACCACGAGGGCGAACTGAACCTGTGCCACCGCTTCACCGGCTCTGGCCTGCCGACCTTTGGCAACGTGCACCAGGGCGTGAAGCAGGCGCAGCTCAACGACTTCCTGTCGCAGCGCCTGGACCGCAGCAACACCGGCTGCGACAGCTGCCGCATACGCAACCTGTGTTCCGGCGGCTGTTATCACGAGAGCTACGCCCGTTACGGCGACCCGCAGCACCCGACCTACCACTACTGCGAGTTGATGCGCGACTGGGTCGACTTCGGCATCGAAGTCTACAGCCGCATCATGGCCGCCAACCCGGCCTTCATCGACCGCTACATCACCCCGCGGAAGGCGCACTGACATGAAGCACTTGAAGCCCCTGAACAACAAGGCGCGCATCCTCGAGCAGGCCGCCGCTGAAGACCGCGTCGAAGAGATCATGGCCATGAGCGCGGTGGCCGGTTGCACCGCCACCACCGACCCGGGCTGGGAAGTGGACGCTTTTGGTGGCGTGAGCTCGCTGTGCCAGCCGATGGAGGCCGACCTGTACGGGTGCTCCGATCCTTGCTGGTGGCCGGCCCAGGTGCCGGACATGATGAGCACCTACCAGGACTGGAACGCCCAGGCGAACAACTCCCAGGAAGACTGGCGCAACCTCGGCACCGTGTTCCCTAAAGACAAGTGACCGGCCCGACAAGAATGACAAGGGGAAACCGCATGAAAGCTGGACGCTGCACGCCACTCGCGCTCACCATCGCCGCCACGGCCTTTGTCGGGCTGGCTCAGGCCGACGACACCGGGCCGGCACTGAAGGCTGGCCACGAATACATGATCGTGACCAATTACCCGAACAACCTGCACGTGGTCGATGTGGCCACTGACACGGTGTACAAGAGCTGCGTGATGCCCGACAAGTTCGGCCCCGGCACCGCAATGATGGCGCCGGACAACCGCACCGCCTACGTGCTCAATAACCACTACGGTGACATCTACGGCATCGACCTGGACACCTGCCAGAACACCTTTCACGCCAACCTGTCCAGTGTGCCGGGTGAGGTGGGCCGGTCAATGTACTCGTTCGCCATCAGCCCGGACGGCAAGGAAGTGTACGCCACAGTCAACCCGACCCAGCGCCTGAACGATCACTACGTGGTCAAGCCACCGCGGCTGGAAGTGTTCAGCACCGCCGATGGCCTGGAGGCCAAGCCGGTGCGCATTTTCCCGATGCCGCGCCAGGTGTACCTGATGCGTGCGGCGGACGATGGCAGCCTGTTCGTCGCCGGGCCGGACATCTACAAGATGGACGTGAACACCGGCAAGTACACGGTGGCCTTGCCGCTGCGCAACTGGAACCGCAAAGGCTACAGCGCCCCCGACGTGCTGTACTTCTGGCCGCACCAGAGCCCGCGCCACGAGTTCTCGATGCTCTACACCATCGCCAGGTTCAAGGACGCCAAGCAGGACCCGAACGAGGCGCAGCCGCTGTATGGCTATCTGAGCATCGACCTCAGGACCGGCAAGGCCCACACCGAGGAGTTTGCCGACCTGACCGAGCTCTACTTCACCGGCTTGCGTTCGCCGAAGGACCCGAACCAGATCTACGGTGTGCTCAACCGCCTGGCCAGGTACGATATCAAGCAGCGCAAGCTGATCAATGTCATTTTCAGAAGACGACTGCACCAATTGACGGGGCGTAACGCCAGGTGTGCAGTCGGCTCCTGACCACGCAATATCAGAAGTCATCTGCACCAATCTCGACTATGCTCAATACTCGTGTGCACCAAAGCGAGGTGTGAGCATGGCGTCAGACACATTACCAATTGCCGAGCAGGGCGTGGCCACCCTGCCCGATGCGGCATGGGCACAGGCCCGGCACCGGACCGAAATCATCGGGCCGCTGGCAGCGCTTGAAGTGGTTGGGCATGAAGCCGCCGATGCCGCTGCTCAAGCGCTGGGCCTATCCAGGCGGCAGGTGTATGTCCTGATCCGGCGTGCCCGGCAAGGTGCTGGGTTTGTGACGGACCTGGTTCCCGGCCAGTCCGGCGGCGGAAAAGGCAAGGGACGCTTGCCGGAATCAGTTGAGCGCATCATCCGCGAGTTGCTGCAAAAGCGCTTCCTGACCAAGCAGAAGCGTAGCCTGGCGGCGTTCCACCGCGAGGTCGCGCAGGCTTGCAAAGCGCAAAAGCTACGGGTGCCGGCGCGCAACACTTTGGCCCTGCGGATCGCCGGCCTCGACCCGCTCAAGGCCACTCGCCGCCGGGAAGGTCAGGATGCGTCCCGCAGCCTGCAAGGTGTCGGTGGTGAGCCTCCCGCCGTGACCGCGCCACTGGAACAAGTGCAGATTGATCACACGGTCATCGACCTGATCGTGGTGGACGAGCGCGACCGGCAACCGATTGGCCGTCCGTATCTGACCATCGCCATCGACGTGTTTACCCGCTGCGTGCTCGGCATGGTCGTCACGCTGGAAGCGCCGTCATCTGTTTCGGTCGGCCTGTGCCTTGTGCATGTCGCCTGCGACAAGCGTCCCTGGCTGGAGGGTCTGAATATAGAAATGGATTGGCCGATGAGCGGCAAGCCCAGGCTGCTCTACTTGGACAACGCGGCCGAGTTCAAGAGCGAGGCGCTGCGCCGTGGCTGCGAGCAGCACGGCATCCGGTTGGACTATCGTCCGCCAGGGCAGCCGCACTACGGCGGCATCGTGGAACGGATCATCGGTACGGCGATGCAGATGATCCACGATGAATTGCCAGGGACGACCTTCTCCAACCCTGACCAGCGCGGGGACTACGATTCCGAAAACAAGGCCGCCCTGACATTGCGTGAGCTGGAGCGCTGGCTCACGTTGGCGGTGGGCACCTATCACGGCTCTGTGCACAACGGCCTGCTTCAGCCGCCGGCGGCGCGCTGGTCAGAAGCCGTGGCGCGTGTCGGTGTACCGGCTGTCGTCACCCGCGCCTTGGCTTTTTTGGTCGATTTCCTGCCCATCATTCGCCGTACTCTGACTCGCACCGGCTTTGTCATCGACCACATTCACTACTACGCCGATGCGCTCAAACCGTGGATCGCACGACGCGACCGCTTGCCCGCTTTCCTGATCCGGCGCGACCCGCGTGACATCAGCCGTATCTGGGTGCTGGAACCGGAGGGGCAGCATTACCTGGAAATCCCCTACCGTACCTTGTCGCACCCGGCTGTCACCCTCTGGGAACAACGGCAGGCGCTGACGAAATTGCGGCAGCAGGGACGCGAACAGGTGGATGAGTCGGCGCTGTTCCGCATGATCGGGCAGATGCGCGAGATCGTGACCACCGCACAGAAGGCCACGCGCAAGGCGCGGCGCGACGCGGATCGACGCCAGCACCTCAAGGCATCGCCTCCGCCGGACAAGCCGATTCCGCCGAAAACGGACGTTGCTGATCCGCAGGCAGACAACCTGCCTCCGGCCAAACCGTTCGACCAGATCGAGGAGTGGTAGCCGTGGACGAATATCCCATCATCGACTTGTCACACCTGCTGCCAGCGGCACAGGGGCTGGCTCGGCTGCCGGCGGACGAGCGCATCCAGCGCCTTCGCGCCGACCGCTGGATCGGCTACCCGCGCGCGGTCGAGGCGCTGAACCGGCTGGAAACCCTGTATGCGTGGCCAAACAAGCAACGCATGCCCAACCTGCTGCTGGTTGGCCCGACCAACAACGGCAAGTCGATGATCATCGAGAAATTCCGGCGCACGCATCCGGCCAGCTCCGACGCGGACCAGGAACACATGCCGGTGCTGGTCGTGCAGATGCCGTCCGAACCGTCGGTGATCCGCTTCTACGTCGCGCTACTTGCCGCGATGGGGGCACCATTGCGCCCGCGCCCACGGCTGCCGGAAATGGAGCAACTGGCGCTGGCACTGCTGCGCAAGGTCGGCGTGCGCATGCTGGTGATCGACGAGCTGCACAACGTCTTGGCCGGCAACAGCGTCAACCGGCGGGAATTTCTCAACCTGCTGCGCTTCCTCGGCAATGAGCTGCGCATCCCATTGGTCGGGGTCGGCACGCGCGACGCCTACCTGGCCATCCGCTCGGATGACCAATTGGAAAACCGCTTCGAGCCCATGATGCTGCCGGTGTGGGAGGCCAACGACGATTGCTGCTCACTGCTGGCCAGCTTCGCCGCTTCGCTTCCATTGCGGCGACCCTCGTCGATTGCCACGCTGGACATGGCCCGCTACCTGCTCACACGCAGCGAGGGCACCATCGGCGAACTGGCGCACTTGCTGATGGCGGCGGCCCTCGTCGCCGTGGAGAGCGGCGAGGAAGCGATCAACCACCGCACGCTCAGCATGGCCGATTACACCGGCCCAAGCGAGCGGCGTCGGCAATTCGAGCGGGAACTGATGTGAAGCCAGCGCCACGCTGGCCACTGCATCCGGCACCCAGGGAAGCCGAAGCCCTGTCTTCGTGGCTCAACCGCGTGGCCCTTTGCTATCACATGGAAGTGTCCGAGCTGCTGGAGCACGATCTTGGTCACGGCCAGGTTGATGACCTGGACACCGCGCCACCACTGGCGCTGCTGGCGATGCTCTCCCAGCGGAGCGGTATCGAGCTGGATCGGCTGCGCTGCATGAGTTTCGCCGGCTGGGTGCCTTGGCTACTGGACAGCCTTGATGATCAGATTCCAGCCGCATTGGAAACCTATGCGTTCCAGCTCTCGGTACTGCTGCCGAGAATCTTCCCACTCTCGCCGTACACCGACGACGTGTACAGGCCCATGAAGCGGTGTTCCTTGATGACCTTGCCGTCCGCATCCAGCTGGCGGATCGACACGTAGTC
>NZ_JBNNWD010000012.1:0-151745 GCF_050280885.1 Pseudomonas sp. NPDC086566 | reverse complement strand
GACTATCAGTCCGTACTCACAAGCACCCACACGAATTGCTTGATTCGATTTGTTAAAGAGCGTTTGGTTAAGAGCTTTTCGTCTCAACCGAGGCGAGCATTCTACGCTTTCCTCAGAGCCTGTCAAGCGTTTATTTTGAAGTTTTTTGCGAGAAACTCGTTTAGCTTCAAACACTTGGCTCGCTGCGATCACTCGTAGCGGGAGGCGAATAATACAGCGTTTAAAACCGCTGTCAACCTTCATTTCAACCGCTATCGATCAACCGATCGAAGCCCTTTCAGCACCTGCCGAATCGTCTAACTCTTTGAATCTCAATGAGTTTGCCGTTCCGATGTCGCTGGAAGTGGGGCGCATTATAAGGCGATTCGAAACCCCGTCAATCTTTAATTTCAAGAAATTGAAAAAGGCAGATCAGGGATACCAAGCGCAGAAGGCTAAGGCAGGCCACTCGCAAAACAAACCCGCTCCCCACCCCCCTTGCACCGCACCCAAGCAATTGCGCACTATATTGCTCACTCCCGCATACCTTCCAAGGATAGCCGCGCATAAATGAACACACAGCCACGCAGCTTGGCCGCCACCCTCTTCCCGATCGGCCTGCTGCTGATTGCGATGGCCTCGATCCAGTCCGGCGCCTCATTGGCCAAAAGCATGTTCCCTATCATTGGCGCTCAAGGCACTACCACCCTGCGCCTGATCTTCGCCAGCATCATCATGCTGCTGATCCTGCGACCGTGGCGGGCACGCATGACCGCCAACACCCTGCGCAACGTCGTCATCTACGGCATGTCACTGGGCGGCATGAACTTTCTCTTCTATATGTCACTGCAGACCACACCGCTAGGCATCGCTGTGGCCCTGGAGTTCACCGGCCCCCTGGCCGTCGCACTGTTTGCCTCGCGCCGTGCGCTGGACTTCGTGTGGATTGCGCTGGCAGTCGCGGGCCTGTTGTTGCTGCTGCCAGTCGGGCAAGGTGGCCAGCCGCTAGACCTGCAGGGTGCGGCCTATGCGTTGGGCGCGGGGGTGTGCTGGGCACTGTATATTCTGTTTGGCCAGCGTGCCGGCGCCGAACATGGCATCCAAAGTGCCGCCCTCGGCGTGGTGGTCGCGGCCCTGTTCGTCGCTCCTGTCGGCATCGTTCACGCCGGAACTGCATTGCTCACCCCTGCCGTTATTCCCCTGGCACTGGGTGTCGCCGTACTTTCGACCGCCCTGCCCTATAGCCTGGAAATGGTCGCCCTGACCCGCATGCCAGCCCGCACCTTCGGCACGCTGATGAGTATCGAACCGGCGATTGGCGCGCTGTCAGGCCTGCTATTCCTCGGCGAAGTGCTAAGCACCACCCAGTGGCTGGCCATTCTTGCCATCATCGCAGCCTCCGTAGGCGCCACGTTGTCCATGCGTCGTGAGGCAAATCCAGCAGTCGCCTCAGACTGATTTGAGAAGGATTTCCATTGAGGCGCGATTAATGATTGTCCCCACTCGCCTCGCTGATTAAGCTGTCACAAAATCATAATCTTTACGCTATCTACTTGTGCGGACACGGAAGCCGAGGAAGATTCAGGAAAACCGAAGCGATAACGACAGGGCCAGGCAGTTGATCAGCCCGTGCATTTAAGGACAGGAATGAAACGTATTTTGCTCATCCTGGCCGTCTTGGCGATAGCCGGATGCGCCGCAACGGCCAAGACTGAGGTCAAAAAGGGGAGGAAAGGCCTGCATATCAATTGCTCTGGCCTGTCTTCGTCGTGGGACAAGTGTTACAGCAAAGCGGCCACTTCCTGCAGCTCTCGCGGCTACAAGGTGGTCGCCCGTTCCGGCGACACCGACGAGGAGCCCGGGGACTACCTGTTCGGCATCAACCCGGCCGGCTACACCAGCCGCAGCATGATCGTCATCTGTAAATAATGAAGGGCAGCCCGCGAGCTGCCCTTTTATGCACCGATTGTCGGCAATCCGTCAAAGCGGCGCCGTGCGCGCCTTCAGCCAATCCAGCGAAGCACCTTGCAGCAACGGAGCCAAGCGCTCGAGCACCGTTGCGTGATACTGGTTCAGCCAATCCCGCTCTTCCTGGGTCAACATTTCGGGAAGCAAGCAGCGCGTATCGATAGGGCACAGCGTCAGCGTCTCGAAGCACAGGAACTCACCGAACGCGCTCTTGCCCGCGTCGCGGTTCGCCACCAGGTTCTCGATGCGCACACCCCAGGCACCCGGCCGGTAGGTCCCCGGCTCGATCGAGCTGATCATGCCCATCTGCATTGCCGTCTGAGGCGAGGTTGCGGCCTGGTAGGCAATCACCTGTGGACCTTCGTGCACGTTCATGAAGTAGCCAACGCCATGCCCGGTACCGTGACCATAGTCCACCTGGTCTGCCCAGATCGGCGCCCGTGCAATGGCATCAAGCAAGGGTGACAGGATGCCACGCGGGAAGCTGGCACGCGACAAGGCAATCATGCCCTTGAGAACGCGCGTGCAATCCTGCTTTTGCATGACGCTTGGCGTGCCCACCGGAACCATCCGCGTGATGTCGGTGGTGCCCCCCAGATACTGCCCACCGGAATCGATCAACAGCAGGCCGTCACCTTCGATGACCGCATGGGACTGTTCGGTGGCGCGGTAATGCGGCATCGCACCATTGCCGTTGAACGCCGCAATGGTCGAAAAGCTCAGCGAGACGAAGCCTGGCCGGCGGGCACGCGCAGCGCTCAACTGCTCGTCGACGGTCAATTCGGTGATGACTTCCTGGCCCTGGTGCGCCTCGAACCAGGCGAAGAATTCGCACAAGGCAGCGCCATCCTGCTCCATGGCGTGGCGGACATGCACCAGTTCCTCTTCACCTTTGCACGACTTGCTCAGGGTGGTGGGGTTCAGCCCTTCGATCAGTTGAACCTGAGCATCCAGAGGCTTGAGCAAGCCACAGGTCACACGAGTCGGGTCGACCAGCAGTCGGCTATGCGGGGCCAGCTCAGCCAACGCCTGGCGAACAGCGGAGTAATCGCGCACCTCGATGTTGTCGACCGCAAGTACGTGGCGCAAGTGGTCATCGAGCTTACCGGCGCCGACGAAGAGTATCGCCTGGTCCTTGCCGATCAGTGCAAAGGCAACGAAAACCGGGTTGTAGGACACATCGCTGCCGCGCAGGTTGAACAGCCAGGCGATGTCGTCCAGCGTCGCGATGAAGTGCCAATCAGCTCCCTTTTCCTGCAGCGTTGCCCGTAACTGGCGTAGCTTCTCGGCCCGGCTGACCGTGGCGTGGGGCGGCAGGTGCTGATAGATCGGCCTGGCAGGCAGCGCCGGTCGCCTTTCCCATACTTCGGCGAGCAAGTCCCGATCGGTTACCAGTCGCGCCTCGCGGGCCTTGAGCCGCTCTTCGAGCTGGCGCGCCGAAGCCAGCGCCATGACTGCGCCGTCCACGGCCACGGTACCTTTGGGCTGAACATTGTCACCCAGCCATTCCAACGCGCCTGGTTTGCCTGGCAACAGCTTCATCAAGATGATGCCGCTTCCGGCCAGCTCCTTCTCGGCTTGCTCCCAGTAACGGCTGTCGACCCACACCCCGGCAAAGTCTGCGGTCACCACCAACGTGCCTACCGAACCCTCAAAGCCCGACAGCCACCGACGCCCTTGCCAGTAGCCCGGCAGATACTCGGAAAGGTGTGGGTCGGCCGACGGCACCAACAGGGCATCGACCCCCTCCCGGGCCATGACTGCGCGCACGCGCGCCAAGCGCTCCGGCACACTTTGCTCAATCGTGGTCTGAACGTTCATGCGCACTCCTGCGGTGACATCGTGGTTATTCCAGGTAGAGGATAATGGAACAGCCGCAACAGTCCCGCAATCGCGGCGACCGGCTCACGGCACGCTATGCCCATCGCACCACCTGCAAACAAGACGCTTCCTGTAACCGAGCCGGGACCATCAGTCACATCCAGCTGAACTTACCGGGGACAGTGGCTTCACAACCTGTACATCCACTGCACACAGGCAGATGCCCATGCCCAGTGCCCGTCACCCGAAGACCGCCGTGGTACTGCTCGACACCCGCGAGCATACCCCGGAACATGAACATGCCGTGCAGGTGAAACTGGCGGACCGCCTGGCCCGGCTGCTGGGTTGCCATGCCGTACTGCCCGACGCGCCTGCCAAGGCAGACACGCACTACTATTACCTGCCTACCGAAACCCTGGTTGGCCCTGAGCGTTATGCCGCCATGGGCATTCGCAGCGAGCACGACCTGTTCGGAGGACTGGTCAGCCACCCTTACATGGCGACCAAAGCCATTTCCCACCCGTTACCGGCCGATGCCCAATTCCCACCGGGCTGGACCGATGCCTTCGCCCGCCAGGCGAGCAAAGCATTACTCCGCGGCTACACCGTTTTCAGCAAGGCCGATGCCCGGCGCGCCACCCGAATGCTACTGCGCGATGGTCCCGTGCGGGTCAAGCCAGTGCTGGCGAGCGCGGGCCGGGGCCAGCACGTCATCTTCGAGGCGGATCAACTGGAACCGCTGTTGAGCAATATCGATGAACGGGACCTTGCCCTGTGGGGCTTGGTGCTGGAAGAAGACCTGAGCAAGGTCGAGACCTTCAGTGTCGGCCAGGTCCGCGTCGGGGGCCTGATCTGCAGCTATCACGGCACCCAGCAGCTGACCCGTGATCACCAAGGTACCGAGGTCTACGGTGGCTCGGAACTGGTCGTGGTGCGCGGTGACTACCCCGCCCTGCTGCAACGCCCCCTGGAAGATCACCTGCACCTTGCGATCACCCAGGCCATGGCCTACGAGCAAGCCGCCGAGCAGCACTTCCCGGGCTTCATTGCATCGCGGCGCAACTACGACATCGCCCGCGGCATTACCGCCGATGGCCATGTGCGCAGCGGCGTGCTCGAACAATCGTGGCGTTTAGGGGGAGCCAGCAGCGCGGAGCTCCTGGCACTGCAGGCATTCGCCGACGATCCGGCGCTGCTGCAAGTACGCGCCTCCACCCATGAAGTATTCGGCACGCCCTACTTGCCCGCTGACGCCACCCTCTTCTATCAAGGAAACGACAGTGAACTCGGACAACTCAGCAAATACGCACGGATTCGCCAGCATGAGCATTCAGAGTGAAACCGTGGAACTGCAGGTCGAGGATGACAGCATCGTCGGCACGCTGGTCAGCCCCGGCAGCAAGATGCCCGGCATTCTCTTCGTCCACGGCTGGGGCGGCAGCCAACAGCGCGACCTGGCGCGCGCCCGGCACATCACGGGCTTGGGCTGCGTGTGCATGACCTTCGACCTGCGCGGCCACGCGAAAACCGAAAGCCAGCGCCTGACCGTCACCCGTGAGCAGAACCTCAAGGACCTGCTGGCTGCCTACGATCGGCTGGTAAGCCACCCTGCGGTGGACAGCGGCGCCATCGCCATCATTGGCAGCAGCTACGGTGGCTACCTGGCTACCTTGCTGACCTTGCAGCGGCCGGTGAAGTGGCTGGCGTTGCGGGTGCCAGCGATGTACTGGGATGACGAATGGAACATGCCCAAACAGGCGCTCGATCGCCAGCGCCTGAACGATTACCGCTTACGCCTGCTCGGCCCTTCCGACAACCGTGCGTTGGCGGCCTGTGCCGAGTTTTCCGGCGATGTGCTGCTGGTCGAATCGGAGCAGGATGACTACGTGCCCCACGCCACACTGATGAGCTACCGCTCGGCATTCGTCAGCGCTCATTCGCTGACCCATCGCATCGTCGACGGTGCCGATCATGCACTATCGAGTGAACAGAGCCAGAAGGCCTATAGCTCGATTTTGGCCGCATGGGTCAGCGAGATGGTGGTCGGCGCACGCCTTGACCGCTACCCGCACTACGCCCCCTGGTACGCCTGAGGGTCGCCAATCTGGCAATGCAGCCCGCCATCAGCCCCGCGTATCAGACTGCGCAACGCCTGATAGGCGGAAAAGTTGACCCCACGCGCCTGATGGCGGCTAAGCAGGTCGAAAAAAGGCTCCTCGGCAAAGCACTCCGCCGCAGCCACCCAGGCCTGGCGTGATTGCCATTGCAGGCATTGCAGGACCCGGCTGCCATCGTCACTGGCCTGGATGCTGACGCTTTGCAAACCTTGGCATCGCACAGCCAACTCCTCACTGCGCGTAACCAGTGCCTCAGCCAGCGCCACCTGGCGGGAAGCGGGCACTTCATATTCGATCATCTGGGTGAACCACAGGGAATGCGGGGTGGCCGTCATCGCGTGTCTCCTTGCTGCGGACGCTTGATTCGGAATGGCCAGCAGGGTAAAACCTCCAGTTAACTCAAGGTCAAGCGTTTTTTCCCATGCCTAACCCATCTCCCACTGCCACGGAAAAGCTGCTCAGCGTCGGCCAGCTGGCCGCTCGCAGCGGCGTGGCGGTGACTGCACTGCATTTCTACGAAACCAAGGGCCTGATCCGGAGCACCCGTAATGCAGGCAACCAAAGGCGCTACCCAAGGGCAATGCTGCGCCGGGTCGCGGTGATCAAGATGGCCCAGCGCCTGGGCATTGCGCTGGCCGAGATTGCCTCGGCGTTGGCCACCCTGCCCAACGATCACACCCCGACCGCCGAAGACTGGCGGCGCCTATCGGCACGCTGGCGTGAGGATCTGAACCACAGGATCGACGAGATGGTCAGGCTGCGCGATCAGCTCGACGGCTGCATCGGCTGCGGTTGCATGTCGCTGAAGGAATGCCCGCTGCGCAATCGCCAGGATCATCTGGCTGACGAAGGGCCGGGGCCGCATCTACCCTGAGCCAGGCAAGGCCAAGCGCTGCCGATACTCGCTGGGCGTCAGCCCGGTAATGCGTTGGAACACCTTGCGAAACGCCCCCGGGTCCTGATAACCCACCCCCCAGGCGATCTGCTCGACCGTGCGCCGGGTGAACTCCAGCATTCGGCAGGCGCGCCTGACCCTCACTTGCTGACAGTACTCGGTAGGCTTCAGGCCGGTGGCCGCGCGAAAGCGCCGCAGGAATGTGCGCACCTCAAGCCCGGCACAAGTGGCCATGCCGGCGAGGTCGGCGTCTCGCGCACCCGCTGCCTGCAACCAGTGCTGAACTTTCAGCACCGCCTCGTCGCCATGATCCAGGCGCGGGCTGAACAGCGCTCCCGGCAAAGGGCTGCTGACCGGCTCGACGGACAGGTAACGCGCCGTCTCCCAGGCCACCGATGCGCCGAAATAGCGCTCCAGCAGGCGCAACCCCAGTTCGGTCCATGCCATTAGGCCAGCGGAGGTAATGATGTCACCGTCATCCAGCAGCGGCAGATTGGCCTCGACATGGACCTTGGGGTAGCGCTCGCCAAGGGTCTGCGCGTAATTCCAGTGAGAACTGGCTGCCCGCCCATCGAGCAGGCCACTGGCGGCGAGGAAGAACACGCCGATGCACACCGACGCCATCACCGTGCCTTGGCCATGCCATTGGCACAACGGCTGCCGGTGACGTTCGAGCAGGTCCGGCGGCGGTGTCGCCTCCAGGCTCGGTGGAATGATCAACACCCGCGGTGCCTCGCTCGCTGTGCCAAGGCCGTCCTCGATGCGCTGCAACAGCCCTGCCTCATCGAGCTGCCAGTGGCTGACCCGGATCTGCGGCAGCCCGTCGGCGCCCAGCTCGGCGACCATGCGATTGGCCACACTGAACACGTCGCTCAGGCCATGCAACGCCGCCCGCTGCGCGCCCGGGTAGTGCAGCAGGCCGATCTCCAGGTTGCCGGGGCTGTCAGTTTTTGCCGTCATTGTGTCGATCGCGCCAATCCTCAAGTCGATGCCCACAGCCTATAACTATCGTCATCCAACGACTACTGCCACAGGAGGCAGCATGAGCAAGCAGGCCCTGATCATCATCGACATCCAGAATGACTATTTCCCCGGCGGCAAATGGACCCTGGAGGGGGCCGACCAGGCAGCTGACAACGCCGCCCGCCTGCTCGCTGCAGCACGCGCCAAGGGTGACCTGGTGGTGCATGTGAAGCATGAGTTCGAGAGCGCCGATGCACCCTTCTTCGCGCCAGGCTCCGAGGGCGCAGCCATCCACGACAAGGTGGCGCCTGCAGCAGGCGAGCCGGTCGTGCTCAAGCACAAGGTCAACGCCTTCCTCGGTACCGATCTCAAGCAGACACTGGACCGGCATCAGGTCAAGGCTGTGACCATCGTCGGCAGCATGAGCCACATGTGCATCGATGCCGCCTCCCGCGCCGCCGCCGACTTCGGCTTCGACGTCACCGTGGCCCACGATGCCTGCGCCACCTTGCCGCTAAAGTTCGAGGGCAAGCAGGTACCAGCCGCCCATGTGCACGACTCGGCCATGGCGGCGTTGGCGTTCGCCTATGCCAAGGTGGTCAAGACCGACGAGCTGCTAAACAGTTGACCCTCAAAGGCGTCAGATCACCACATTACGCACAAAGCGCACGGGCACTGCCCCATCATTGCGATAGGCATAGCGGCAGTTGCTGGGGAACACATGGAACTGCCCGATCTGCAGGCAGTGCTCGGCGCCTTCGATAATCAGCGTCAACTGGCCTTCGGCCACATAAATCTGCTCACTCCAGCCCTCGGCATCGGCTCCGCTGGTGTAGCACTCGCCAGGCGCGAGGGTCCATTCCCAGATTTCGACTTCGCGCCGGGCACTGCTGCTGGCCAACAGCACGGCCTTGCTCTGCGGGTGCTTGCCCGTCCAGGCCAGTTCGTCGATGCGGCTGGGGTCGCGTTGCCCGGGGGCCTGGATCAGGGTACTGAAGGCGACCCCCAGGGCCTCGGCAATCAGGTCGAGGGTCGTCAGACTGACGTTCTTCTCGCCCGCCTCGATCGCCACCAGCATTCGCCGGCTAACCCCGGAGCGTTCGGCCAGGGCGCTCTGGCTCAGCCCGTTCGCATTGCGCAGGCTGCGCACATTGAGGCTGACATGCTGTAGCACCGAGGCGCGGTGCGCGGAATCTTTGTGCACTATATTGCTCGCTTGTACGGATTGCGCAGTATACTGCCCACTTTGCGGCGATTGTGCGCCGCTCCCTCCGAGTGCGCAAGACCATGAGCCAACCGACCAGCAGCCCTCAAACAGCAGTCTCCTTTCGCCTGAGCAAGGCCGAAATGGTGCTGGTGTTCATCACCATGCTGTGGGGCGGTACTTTCTTGCTGGTGCACAACGTCATGACCGTGAGCGGCCCGATGTTCTTCGTCGGCCTGCGCTTCGCAGCAGCGGCACTGTTTGTCGGCCTGGCATCAGCGCGTGCATTGTCCGGCCTGACCTTCACCGAACTGAAAGCCGGCGTGCTGATCGGCGCTTCCATCATGCTGGGCTACGGCCTGCAGACCATGGGCTTGCAAACCATCAGCAGCAGCCAGTCGGCATTCATCACGGCACTCTATGTGCCGTTCGTGCCATTGCTCCAATGGCTGGTGCTGGGCCGCCGACCAGGGCTGATGCCGAGCATCGGCATCTGCCTGGCGTTCGTCGGCCTGATGCTGCTTGCCGGCCCCGAAGGCGGCGCGCTGCACTTCAGCGAAGGTGAAGTGGTAACCCTGGTGAGCGCCGTGGCCATCGCCGCCGAGATCATCCTGATCAGCCGCTTCGCCGGCCAGGTCGATGTGCGCCGGGTCACCGTGGTGCAGTTGGCGACCGCTTCGCTGCTGGCGTTCCTGATGATCGTGCCGACCCAGGAGCGTCTGCCCGACTTTTCCTGGTTGCTGTTGCTCAGCGCGTTGGGCCTTGGCGCCATGAGCGCGGTGATACAGGTGGCGATGAACTGGGCACAGAAGTCGGTTTCACCCACCCGCGCCACGCTGATCTACGCGGGCGAGCCGGTATGGGCCGGCATCGTTGGGCGCATCGCTGGCGAGCGCTTGCCAGGCATCGCACTGATCGGCGGGTTGCTGATCGTCATTGCCGTGGTGGTGAGCGAACTCAAGATCCGGCGCAACCGTGAAAGCAGCAATGCCCTTGAGGCGCCAGCCCCGCACGAAACTGAAGCCGGCCTGTGAAGCGCCCGGCAGCGTCTATGCTCTGTAAAAAACTGTTATAAAAAAACAGCTTGTCACAGCGCTTTTGTAGGATTCTGCGACAGCTTGCGTGTTGGTGATCAACGGCCCGGCACGTATGATCCTTGCAAACCTTTCCAGAATAGAACGCTATGTCATTGATAGTGCTACTGCTTCTGCCGTTCCTGGGCAGTTGCCTGGCAGCTGCGCTGCCGCACAACGCACGTAACGCCGAGTCCATCCTGGCTGGACTCGTGGCCCTGGCCGGCACCGTCCAGGTAGCACTGCTGTACCCTCAGGTTGTCGATGGCGGGGTTATCCGCGAAGAACTGCTGTGGCTGCCCAGCCTGGGCCTGAACCTGGTCCTGCGCATGGACGGTTTCGCCTGGCTGTTCTCATTGCTGGTACTCGGTATCGGCGCGCTGGTGTCGCTGTATGCCCGGTACTACATGTCGCCACAAGACCCGGTGCCGCGCTTCTTTGCCTTCTTCCTGGCATTCATGGGCGCCATGCTCGGCCTGGTGATTTCCGGCAACCTGATCCAGCTGGTGTTCTTCTGGGAACTGACCAGCCTGTTCTCGTTCCTGCTGATCGGTTACTGGCATCACCGCGCCGACGCCCGCCGCGGCGCCTACATGGCCTTGATGGTCACCGGAGCCGGTGGCCTGTGCCTTCTGGTCGGGGCCCTGCTGCTCGGCCATGTGGTCGGCAGCTACGACCTGGACAAGGTCCTGGCTGCCGGCGAAACCATCCGCCAGCACGCCCTGTATCCGGTGCTGCTGCCCCTTATCCTGATCGGCGCATTGAGCAAGAGTGCGCAATTCCCCTTCCAGTTCTGGCTGCCTCATGCCATGGCAGCACCCACGCCGGTTTCCGCCTATCTGCACTCGGCGACCATGGTCAAGGCAGGCGTGTTCCTGCTGGCCCGCCTCTGGCCAGTGCTGTCGGGCACCGAAGAATGGTTCTGGATAGTGGGCGGCGCGGGTGCCATCACCCTGTTGCTGGGTGCCTTCGCCGCGATGTTCCAGAACGACCTCAAGGGCCTGCTGGCCTATTCGACCATCAGCCACCTGGGCCTGATCACCCTGCTGCTGGGCCTCAACAGCCCGCTGGCAGCGGTCGCCGCCGTGTTCCACATTCTCAACCACGCCACCTTCAAGGCCTCGTTGTTCATGGCCGCAGGCATCATTGACCATGAAAGCGGCACCCGTGACATCCGTCGCCTGAGCGGCCTTATGCGCCTGGTGCCCTATACCGCGACACTGGCCATGGTGGCCAGCGCCTCGATGGCCGGCGTGCCGCTGATGAACGGCTTCCTGTCCAAGGAAATGTTCTTCGCCGAAACCGTGTTCATCAGCTCCACCGCCTGGGTCGAAGCGACCCTGCCGGTGATTGCCACCCTTGCCGGGACCTTCAGCGTCGCCTACGCCCTGCGCTTCACTGTCGATGTATTTTTCGGGCCTACGGCAGAGGACCTGCCGCACACGCCACACGAACCGCCCCGCTGGATGCGCGCACCGGTCGAACTGTTGGTACTCACCTGTCTGGTAGTGGGCATTTTCCCGGCCCAGTCAGTCGGCCCGCTGCTGGCCGCCGCTGCCCTGCCGGTGGTGGGTGGCACGCTGCCGGAATACAGCCTGGCCATCTGGCACGGCTGGAATGCCCCGTTGATGATGAGCCTGGCAGCCATGTGCGGCGGTATCGTGCTCTACCTGCTGTTGCGCAACCAGCTGCGCCTTGGGCGCTTCCCGTACCCACCGCTGATCGAGCGCTTCAATGGCAAGCGCCTGTTCGAACACGGTCAGGTCCGGCTGATGCTGCTATCGCGGCGCATTGAGCGGATGCTGACCAGCCGCCGTCTGCAGTCGCAGCTGTTCATGCTGGTACTGGCCGCCTTCATCGCAGGCCTCTCGCCGATGCTGTACAGCGGCCTGAGCTGGGGTGACCGGCCGAAGATCCCGGGTTCCGGGGTGTTCGTCGCGCTGTGGCTGATCGCTATCGCCTGTGCCATCGGGGCTGCCTATCAGGCCAAGTACCATCGCTTGGCCGCGCTGATCATGGTCGGTGTCTGTGGCCTGATGACCTGCATCACCTTCGTCTGGTTCTCCGCCCCTGACCTGGCCCTGACCCAACTGGTGGTCGAAGTGGTCACCACGGTGCTGATCCTGCTTGGCCTGCGCTGGTTGCCACGGCGGATCGAAGGTGTGTCGCCGCTACCTGGCAGCCTCGACCGTGCCCGTGCCCGCCGCCTGCGCGACCTGCTGCTGGCGATGCTGGTCGGCGGCGGCATGGCCGTGCTGTCCTACTCCATGCTGACCCGGCCGACACCCAACGACATTTCTTCGTTCTACCTCAGCCGTGCCTTGCCACAAGGCGGTGGGACCAATGTGGTCAACGTGATGCTGGTGGATTTCCGCGGCTTCGACACCCTCGGCGAGATCACCGTGCTGGTGGCCGTGGCGCTGACTGTGTTCGCCCTGCTGCGGCGCTTCCGTCCGCCGAAAGAGAGCATGCAGTTACCTGCGCAGCAGCGTCAGCTGGCGCCGGACGTGGTCACCGACCTGATCAACCCGCGGCATGCCACCGACACCGCCCTGGGCTTCATGATGGTGCCGGCGGTGCTGGTGCGCCTGCTGCTGCCGATCGCCCTGCTGGTCTCGATGTACCTGTTCATGCGCGGCCATAATCAGCCTGGCGGCGGCTTCGTCGCCGGCCTGGTGATGTCGGTGGCGTTCATCCTTCAATACATGGTGGCCGGCACCCAGTGGGTCGAGGCACAAATGAGCCTGCGGCCGCTGCGCTGGATGGGCACCGGGCTGCTCTGTGCAACCCTGACCGGAGCTGGCGCCATGCTGCTCGGCTATCCGTTCCTCACCACCCATACCGCCCACCTGCACCTGCCACTGCTCGGCGATGTGCACGTGGCCAGCGCGCTGTTCTTCGACATCGGCGTGTTCACCGTGGTGGTCGGCTCGACCCTGCTGATCCTCACCGCCCTCGCGCACCAGTCGGTGCGCGCCTACCGCCCGGGCAGCCCGTCGCAATCCAGCCAAGCAGGAGCCGCCTGATGGAAGAAGTCATTGCAGTCGCCATCGGTGTACTGGCCGCCTCGGGGGTGTGGTTGATTCTGCGCCCTCGGACCTATCAGGTGATCATGGGCCTGTGCCTGCTGTCGTATGGGGTCAACCTGTTCATCTTCAGCATGGGTAGCCTGTTCATTGGCAAGGAGCCGATCATCAAGGAAGGCGTGACTCAGGACCTACTGCACTACACCGACCCGCTGCCACAGGCGTTGGTGCTCACGGCCATTGTCATCAGCTTTGCCATGACCGCGCTGTTCCTGGTGGTGCTGCTGGCGTCGCGTGGCCTGACCGGCACCGACCATGTGGATGGCCGGGAGCGTGACGAATGAGTGGCATGAGTCAACTGATCGTCGCCCCTATCCTGCTACCGCTGCTGACTGCCGCAGTGATGCTGCTGCTTGGCGAAAAGCATCGGCGGGTCAAGGCGCGCCTGAACCTGCTGTCGACCTTCACCGGCCTGGCCATCGCCGTGAGCTTACTGCTATGGGTACGCACCCAGGGGCAGGCGGAATCGATCGGCGTCTACCTTCCAGGCAACTGGCCCGCGCCATTTGGCATCGTGCTGGTGGTGGATCATCTTTCCGCACTGCTGCTGACCCTGACGGGCGTCATCGGCTTCAGTGCCCTGCTGTTCGCCCGCGCCCGCTGGGATGGCGCCGGCGCCAGCTTCCACGCGTTGTTCCAGATTCAGCTGATGGGCCTGTATGGCGCCTTCCTCACCGCCGACCTGTTCAACCTGTTCGTGTTCTTCGAAGTCTTGCTGGCCGCCTCCTATGGCCTGCTGCTGCACGGTTCTGGCCGTGCACGGGTGCGTGCCGGGTTGCATTACATCGCCATCAACCTGTTCGCTTCATCGCTGTTCCTGGTCGGGGCGGCGATGCTGTATGGCGTGACCGGCACCCTCAACATGGCCGACCTCGCCCTGAAGATCCCTCTGGTGCCGGAAGCCGACCGTGGCCTGCTGCATGCAGGTGCAGCGATCCTGGCCATGGCCTTCCTGGCCAAGGCCGGCATCTGGCCGCTGAATTTCTGGCTGGTACCCGCCTACGCCTCGGCCAGCGCGCCAGTCGCGGCGCTGTTTGCCATCATGACCAAGGTCGGCCTGTACGCCGTACTGCGCCTGTGGACCCTGCTGTTCTCCGGGCAGGCAGGCGCCTCGGCGCACTTTGGCGGGCAATGGCTGATCTACGGCGGCCTGGCGACCCTCGCTGTGGCGGCGGTGTCGATACTGGCCGCGCAGCGCCTGGAGCGCATGGCCGCACTGAGTATCCTGGTTTCCGCCGGCACCTTGCTCGGCGCGGTCGGTTTCGCCCAACCGGCGCTTACGGGCGCGGCGCTGTTCTACCTGGTCAACTCGACCCTGGCGCTGTGCGCGCTGTTCCTGCTGGCCGAACTGGTCGAGCGCTCGCGCTCGGCCAACGAAGCGCCACTGGAGGAAGAAGAAGATGCCATGCCTCCACCGCTCGAGTCGCTGCACCCACCCAAAGGCATCAACCTCGACGACGAGCAGAAGGCGGTCATCGGCCAGATCATCCCCTGGACCATGGCGTTCCTTGGCCTCAGCTTCATCGCCTGCGCCCTGCTGATCATCGGCATGCCACCGCTATCCGGGTTCGTTGGCAAGCTCAACCTGATCAGCGCGCTGTTCAATCCACAAGGCCTGGGCATGCCAGCCGAACAACCGCTATCGGTGGCAGGCTGGGCGCTGGTGGCCTTGCTCATTGTCTCGGGCATGGCCTCGCTGATCGCCTTTGGCCGGGTCGGCATCCAGCGTTTCTGGAAGCCCGAAGAGCGCCCGTCGCCCGTACTGCGCCGCTACGAGTGCCTGCCGATCGTGATCCTGCTCGGCCTGTGCATCATCCTCAGTTTCAGGGCCGAACCGCTGCTGCGCTATACCCAGGACACGGCGGCCAGCCTGCAGGCACCGCAAGCCTACATCGAAGCGGTGATGGCCGCCCTGCCCATTCCCGGCCCGACTACACTCGACGCAGAGGTGCAGCCATGAACCGACTGTTCCCCGCGCCTCTGCTGTCCATGGCCTTGTTCGGGCTGTGGCTGCTGTTGAACCTTTCGGTCAGTCCCGGCAACCTGTTGCTGGGCGCAGCGCTTGGCGTGCTGGCCCCGCTGCTGATGGCACCGTTGCGCCCGCAGCACGCGCATGTGCGCAAACCCTGGGTGGTAGCAAGGCTGATTGGCCGGGTCGGCATCGATGTCATCCAGTCAAACCTGTTGGTGGCCATCGGCGTGCTACGCGCCGGCAAACGCCCACCTCGCTCGGCATTCGTGCACATCCCACTGGACCTGCGCGACGCCCACGGCCTCGCGGCACTGTCGATGATCACTACGGTGGTGCCCGGCACCGTATGGTCGGAGCTGGCCCTGGACCGCAGTGTACTGCTGCTGCATGTGTTCGACCTTGACGACGAAGCCGCCTTCATCGAGCACTTCAAGCTCACCTACGAACGCCCGCTGATGGAGATTTTCGAATGACAGGCCTGCTCGCCAACGCAGTCCTCGCCAGCCTGTTCATCTTCGCCCTGGCCATGAGCCTGGCGTTGATACGGCTGTTCCGCGGCCCCTCCGCACAGGACCGGGTGCTGGCGCTGGACTACCTGTACATCCTGGGCATGTTGACGATGCTGGTACTGGGGATCCGCTATGCCAGTGACACCTATTTCGAAGGTGCATTGCTGATCGCCCTGTTCGGCTTTGTCGGCTCGTTCGCCCTGGCCAAGTTCCTGTTGCGTGGTGAGGTGATCGAATGACCGAAACCCTTGAACTGCCGTTCTGGCTGGAGCTGGTGACTGCCACCCTGCTGCTGGTCGGCAGCCTCTTCGCGCTGATCGGCGCCATTGGCCTGCTGCGCCTGAAAGACTATTTCCAGCGCATGCACCCGCCGGCCTTGGCATCGACCATCGGCGCCTGGTGCGTGGCCCTGGCATCGATCATCTACTTTTCCTGGCTCAAGGGTAGCCCGGTGCTGCACGCCTGGCTGATTCCGATCCTGCTGTCGATCACTGTGCCGGTCACAACGCTGTTGCTGGCCAGGGCGGCGCTGTTCCGCAAGCGCATGGCGAACGAAGCCGTACCGGAAGAAGTCAGCAGCGGCCGGGATCGCGGCAACTGAAGCGGCTGTACTCAGCCCTGGGTCAGGCGCTGCAACTCGCGACGTACCATGGCGGCATAAGGCGCAGGGCTCAGCTGATACAACTGGGCCGCCACCCAGGTCAACCAGCCCAAGCCCATCGCCTCACGCTGCGCCAGCAGGCGCCCGGCCTCGGCCATGGCTTGCGCCTGGTACTGCCGATGAAACTCGGCGCGCGTTCCTGGCGCCTCGTCACCTTCGTTCATTCACTGGCCTTGAAGGTAGTCAGCTCGCCTTTGCGCCACTTCGCGACCTTGCCGGTCACCGCCTTGAGCAACTTGCCCAGGCCTTCCTGAACCTGTTGTTGTGCGGCGAACACCAGCATCACACCGTGGCCCTCGCGAAACACGATGCCCTCACCTTCGGGCACCGAAACAAATGCGTAGTCGCCTACACCGTAGACGTTCAGCTTGATGTCGCGAAAGCGCATTTCCAGTTTGCCACCTTCGCGGCTAGGCAAAACTGCAGCACGAAAGTGATCGCCGACCTTCAGCTCGAGGCGCTGCTTGTCATCGACCACCAAGGCGCTCTCGGTATCGATCTCGGCCATGTAAAGGCCTTCGGGGTTCTGTTCGGTGACATAGATGAAACGGCCCTGAAACAGCTTGGCCAATTTGCCGCGCAGATCGCCCAGGGCAAACAAGGCGTGGGTATCCAGTGTACTGACTGCCAATGAAGTATCCTCAAACCGGTGACATCCGCCCTCACTCGGAGTCAGTGAGGCGCGGCCATTTCAATTCGATAGGCGAAAAGAATAATAATGTGATGCACGAAACGTCTGTGCCTGCTGGCGATGCAGCTCGCAGGAAACTTTACTCTGGCTTGCCAGACGTGGCCTCAAAACAGGCTTTCGGCATATTCCCTGTCAGGGAAGCGTAATGTCTGACAACCAACCCGCCAGAAAAGATGCAATAGATAACTGCAAGCCCCTTGGCACAACGGGCTCAGCTATCCATCAACGCATTACCGGGGAATGAATATGCACGAAAACACCGAAATCCGTCGAGAGGTAAAGAACATTTCTTACCACGCATACGTCAGCAACAGGCCACGCTACGTCGTCATACCCGCAGGTATCGAATTCTTCCACGTGACCGAAAGTGCGACTGGCAGGGTCAAGGGTTTTCGCCGACTGCACCGCGATGCCTGCGCACTGGCCCGCAGCCTGGAAGCCTGAATGACCTCAGGCGGCGTGGCCATCCTGCATGATCTGCAACCAGGCGGCTTGGCATTCCATGGCCTCGCTACGGGTGGCGAACGCCGTACCACGACGCTCGCCATTGACCAGGACCACCCAACACACCCGCTTGCCCAGTGCCTGCAAGCCTGCCGGCACACCTGAACCGATCATCACGGCGACATCGACTCGGCTGTTCATCATCCCCTCCGGCACTTAGATAGCACCCTAACGATGAGACCATGATACGCCCGCCGACTGCCCTGAAACAGCACATCCCGGTACAGCAGTGTTACGTTCCGGGCAACAAAACGCGCAAACGTCTTCGCCGCACAAACGCAAAAAGCCCCAGGGATTGCTCCATGGGGCTGGCGCAAGGCAGCCGGTCAGACCTGACGCTGGTGGCGGTCGAGTTGCTCGTGGCGCTCCTGGGCTTCGATGCAGTACTTGGTGGTCGGGCTGATGAGCAGGCGTTTCAGGCCAATCGGCTCACCGCTGTCATCACACCAGCCGAAGCTCTCGTCGGCGATGCGGTCCAGCGCCATTTCCAGCTGCGGCAGCAAGCGTTGATCGCGGTCGATGGCATTCACCAGCCAGCTGCGCTCTTCCTCGACCGATGCCACGTCGGCAGGGTCCGACGGGGTGTCCAGGCCTTCGATGGTGGCACGGCTCAGCTCGATGCGCTCATGGGTTTCGACTTTCATCGCCTGCAGCAGGCCAGCAAAGAAAGCCAGCTGGTCAGCGTTCATGTAGTCATCGGCCGACATGGCCAGCAACTGTTCCTTGGTCATCGAATTCTCTATGAAAAAATGTGCATTTGGGCGATTCGGGTGCCGCCGACGCTTTGGCATCGGCAACGGAATTCTTCAAGCGCCAACCGGCACTCTTTTACAGGGGGCGGCAGTCTAAGGCGCCAAGCCGTCATGAGCAACAGCAATCAGGGGAGAAATTGCCCGAAATGGCTTGGAATCCGCCCGCTGGCACCCTTGCCCGATATAAATACGAACTCGCCACGGTATCCCGAGGGACGCCGTGGCGACATCAAGTTCAACCTGCAGCAGGACGCTGTCCTGCCCCTGTCAACGATCTTTGAACTGCGCCTCGCGCTTGGCGATGAACGCCGCCATCCCTTCTTTCTGGTCTTCGGTGGCAAACGCGGCATGGAACACTCGACGTTCGAAGCGCACGCCTTCACTGAGGGTGACCTCGAACGCTCGGTTGACGCTTTCCTTGACCATCATGCTGACCGGGACCGACTTGCTGGCGATGGTCGCCGCCACCTTCAACGCCTCTTCAACCAGCTCGGCCTGCGGCACGATACGCGCCACCAAGCCAGCGCGCTCGGCTTCCTCAGCCCCCATCAGACGGCCGGTCAGGCACAGCTCCATGGCCTTGGCCTTGCCCACGGCCCGGGTCAGGCGCTGGGTGCCCCCCATGCCAGGCAGCACGCCGAGGTTGATTTCCGGCTGGCCGAACTTGGCGTTGTCGGCGGCCAGGATGAAGTCACACATCATCGCCAGCTCACAGCCACCGCCCAGGGCAAAACCGGACACGGCAGCGATGATCGGCTTGCGCCGGTTGGCGATGCGGTCCGAATCGCTGAACAGGTCCTCGACGTAGATCTGCGGATACTGCAGCTCGGCCATTTCCTTGATGTCGGCGCCAGCGGCAAAGGCCTTGGCGGAACCTGTCAGCACCACGCAGCCGATGTTCGGGTCGCGCTCGAGCTGGTCCAGGGCCTGGTTGATCTCGCTGACGATCTGTGCGTTCAGTGCGTTCAGCGCCTGCGGGCGGTTGAGGGTGATCAGGCCGACCTTGCCGTGGATGTCCAACAGGATGGTTTCGAATGCCATGCAGTCTGCTCCTTCAAAGATTGCGCGCAATGACCATGCGCTGAATGTCGCTGGTGCCTTCGTAGATCTGGCAGACCCGAACGTCGCGGTAGATCCGCTCCAGCGGGAAGTCACTCAGATAGCCATATCCGCCCAGGGTCTGCAAGGCATCCGAACAGACCTTTTCGGCCATTTCCGAGGCGAAAAGCTTGGCCATCGACGCTTCCACCAGCGCCGGGCGCCCGGCATCGCGCAGTGCGGCGGCATGCAGCACCATCTGCCGGGCCACGGCAATCCTGGTCGCCATGTCGGCCAGGCGGAACGCCACGGCCTGGTGTTCGATCAGCGGTTTGCCGAAGCTTTGCCGTTCGTTGGCATAGTCGCGTGCCACTTCGAAGGCCGCACGGGCCATGCCCACTGCCTGCGAAGCGATACCGATACGGCCACCTTCGAGGTTGGCCAGCGCGATCTTGTAGCCCTCGCCTTCCGCGCCCAGGCGGTTGGCCACCGGCACGCGCACATTGTCGAAGACGATCTGACAGGTGTCGGAGGCGTGCTGGCCGAGCTTGTCTTCGACCCTCGCCACTTGGTAGCCCGGCGAATCGGTAGGCACGATGAAGGCACTGATGCCGCGCTTGCCGGCATCCGGATCGGTCACGGCGAAGACGATCACGACACCGGCATTCTGCCCGGAGGTGATGAACTGCTTGCTGCCAGTGAGCACATAGTGCTCCCCCTCAAGCCTTGCCCGGGCCTTCAGGCTGCTGGCATCGGAACCGGCTTGTGGTTCGGTCAGGGCGAATGCACCAAGCATCGAACCCATGGCCAGGGGCTTGAGAAACTGCTCCTTCTGCTGTTCGTTGCCAAAGCGCAGGATCGGCACGCAACCCACCGAGTTGTGCACGCTCATGATGGTCGAGCAGGCGCCATCACCCGCAGCGATCTCTTCCAGCGCCATGGCATACGCCACGTAACCGGTGTCACTGCCGCCCCACTGCTCCGGCACCAGCATGCCGAACAGACCGAGCCCGGCCATTTCCTCGATGGCCTCTTTCGGGAAACGGTGTTCCTTGTCCCATTGCTCGGCGAACGGCTTCAGGCGCTCCTGGGCAAAGGCGCGTACCGCATCAGCGATCTGTTGTTGCTCGTCAGTTACCAGCATGGTTCACCTCAGTACAGGCATTCGACGGCCATGGCTGTGGCCTCGCCGCCGCCGATGCAGATGGCTGCCACGCCGCGACGCAGGTTGTTCTGGCGCAGGGCCGACAGCAGGGTCACCAGGATGCGCGCGCCCGAGGCACCGATCGGGTGGCCCAGCGCGCAGGCGCCGCCGTGGATGTTGACCTTGTCATGCGGCAGGTCGAGGTGCTTCATGGCCGCCAGCGTCACTACGGCAAACGCTTCGTTGATCTCGAACAGGTCGACATCAGCGAGGGTCCAGCCCGTGCGCTTCATCAGCTTGTCGATGGCACCGATCGGCGCGGTCGGGAACAGTGCCGGGGTGTCGGCGAAGGCTGCATGGCCGTGGATCAACGCCAGAGGCTTGAGGCCCCGCTTTTCAGCTTCGGACCGGCGCATCAGCACCAGTGCAGCAGCACCGTCGGAGATGGAGCTGGAGTTGGCGGCCGTCACCGTGCCACCTTCGCGGAAGGCCGGCGTGAGCTGAGGGATCTTGTCCAGACGCGCCTTTGGCGGCTGCTCATCGTCCTTGATGACGCGCTTCTCCTTGCCCTCGGTGACCTCCACCGGCACGATCTCGGCGGCGAAACGCCCGCTTTTGATTGCTTCCTGGGCGCGGGTCAGCGAGGCGATGGCGAACTGGTCCTGCGCTTCGCGGCTGAAGGCGTTGGCCTGGGCACAATCCTCGGCGAAAGTCCCCATCAGACGCCCCTTGTCGTAGGCGTCTTCCAGGCCATCCATGAACATGTGGTCGATGATCTTGCCGTGGCCCATGCGATAGCCGCCGCGGGCCTTGTCCAGCAGGTAAGGCGCGTTGGTCATGCTTTCCATGCCACCGGCTACCACCACGTCGGCGCTGCCGGCCAGCAACAGGTCATGGGCCATGATCGCCGCCTGCATGCCCGAGCCGCACATCTTGTTCAGGGTGGTGCAGGTGGTGTGCTTGTCCAGCCCGGCGCCAAGTGCCGCCTGGCGGGCCGGGGCCTGGCCGAGGCCTGCGGGCAACACGCAGCCGAACAGCACCTGCTCGACACTGGCGGCATCGATACCGGCACGCTCCACGGCCCCACGAATGGCGGCGCTGCCCAGCTGTGGCGCGGTCAGGCTCTTGAGGTCGCCCTGCAGGCCGCCCATGGGCGTGCGCACGGCGCTGACGATAACGATCGGGTCATTGGCGAGGGTCATGATCGGTCTCCTTACTTGGCAGCCATGCGCAGTGCGCCGTCGAGGCGGATCACCTCGCCGTTGAGCATGCTGTTCTCGATAATGTGGCGGGCCAGTGCGGCGTACTCCTGCGGGCGGCCCAGGCGCGGCGGGAATGGCACGCCAGCGGCGAGCGAAGCCCGCACTTCTTCGGTCATCCCGGCCATCATCGGTGTTTCGAAGATGCCCGGGGCGATGGTCATCACGCGGATGCCGAAACGTGCCAGTTCGCGGGCGACCGGCAGGGTCAGGCTGGCGATGGCACCTTTGGACGCCGCGTAGGCGGCCTGGCCGATCTGGCCGTCATAAGCGGCGATGGACGCGGTGTTGATGATCACCCCGCGCTCGCCACCGTCATCGGCAGCACCTTCCGCCATGGCTGCAGCGGCCAGGCGCAGCAGGTTGAAGCTGCCGACCAGGTTGACGTTGATCACCTTGGCGAAGCTCGCCAGGCCATGCGGGCCTTGTTTGCCCAGTACTTTCTCGGCACCGACGATGCCGGCACAGTTGACCAGCCCGTGCAAGCTGCCAAAGGAGCTGACAGCCGCATCGACCGCTGCCTGTGCGGCCTGCTCGTCGCTGATGTCAGCCACGGCAAAGCAGGCACGGTCACCCAGTTCGCGGGCCTTGGCTTCGACGGCCTGGGCATTGAGGTCGACCAGCATGACTTTGGCGCCGGCTTCTACCAGCATCTGCGCCGTGGCGGCCCCCAGCCCGGAGGCGGCGCCGCTGACGATGAAGTGTTTGTTGGCTATGTGCATGATCGGTTCCTTCTCAGGCGCTGGCAGGGGTGGCCTGCTGCGCGTGTTGTTTGGCCACTTCCTGGTTGCGCAGGATGAAGCGTTGCAGCTTGCCGCTCGGGGTCTTGGGCAGCTCGCTGACGAATTCGATTTCACGGGGGTAGGCGTGGGCGTAAAGGCGCTGGCGCACGTGCTGGCGCAGGGTTTCCTCCAGTTCGGCGCTGCCTTGGTAACCACTGGCCAGGACCACGAAGGCCTTGATCAGCTCGGTGCGTTCAGGGTCTGGCTTGCCGATCACTGCCGCTTCAATCACCGCCGGGTGTTCGATCAGCGCGCTTTCCACGTCGAACGGGCCAACCCGGTAGCCGGAGGTGGTGATCACGTCGTCGCTGCGGCCGACGAAACTGATGCTGCCGTCCGCGTTCAGCTCGACGGTATCACCGCTGAGGTAGTACTTGCCGACGAAGGCCTTGGTCGGCAGGCCGTGGTAACCGCCAAACCAGCACAACGGTGATTGTTCACGGTCCACCGCGAGGATGCCCGGCTGCCCGGCCGGTAGTTCGCTGCCCTGCTCGTCGACCACCACGATGCGATGACCGGGGATGGCAAAGCCGGCCGATCCCAGGTGGACCGGGTGCTGCAAGCCATGATGGTTGCACAGCACCATGCCCAGTTCGGTCTGCCCGTAGTGGTCGTGGATGGTCACCCCCAGTTCATCGGCGAACCAGCGGATGACTTCCGGGTTGAGCGGTTCACCCGCGCTGCTGACCACCCGCAGGCGGCCCTTGATCGGCGCCGAGAAATCATTGCCGGCGGCGATCAGCAGGCGGTACGCGGTGGGCGAACCGGCGAGGTTGGTAATGTGCAACTGGTCAATCACCCGCGCGCAGCTTTCGACACTGAACGGGCCATCGTAGAAGGTCGTGGCATGGCCCAGCGACAGCGGGCCGGTAACCGCGTAATAGAGGCCATACGCCCAGCCCGGGTCGGCCAGGTTCCAGAAGTTGTCCTCGGGTCGCAGGTCGATGGCATCGCGCATGTAACCCTGGAAGGCGACGATGGCACGCAGCGGCACTTCCAAGGGTTTGGCCGGGCCGGTGGTGCCCGAGGTAAACATCAGCAGGAACGGGTCGTTGCCCGAGCGCATGACTGGCTCGCAGCTATCCGTGGCGGTGGTCAGGCAGTGCTGGAAGTCCAGCTCGCCGCTGCGCGCCCCGACCGTGATCACGGTCGGGCAGCCTTGTACGTCGTCAAGCTTGGCGCGGTTGTGGCGGTCGGTGACCACGACGCGGGCGTGGGATTGTTCCAGGCGATGCTCGATGGCCTTGGGGCCGAACGCGGTGAACAGCGGCTGGTACACTGCCCCCAGGCGCCAGGTGGCGAGAATCGTCACCAGCAACTCGGGCGTGCGTGGCATCAGCCCGGCGACCCGGTCACCGGGCGCCACGCCCTGGGCCCTGAGCACACTGGCGAAGCGGGCAGTCTGCGCCTGAAGCTGATCGAAGCTGTAGCGGGTGCTGTTGCCGTCCCGATCCACGTGGACCAGCGCCAGCTTGCCCTTGCCGGCATGGCGGTCACAGCATTCGACACAGGCATTGAGGGCATCGAGGTCGCCATGCAGCGCCGCAGCAGCGGCCTGGGCATGGTCGAACGCACGAGCGGCCTCGGCATAATCGCGCATCGTCGGACTCCTGAATTGTTGTTTTTGGAGTTGATCCATCGTTGCGATGATGTTCGCGCCACACCTGTGCCGCGGCAATGGCCAAAGCTGTCAATCTGGATGACCGGTTTGGCCGCTTGGCCGCGCTGGCGAGCGCGTCACAGGGGTCTGCAAGGCCTCTTGGGTCAGGCGCAGGGTCAAGGCACCCAGCGCCTGTTCACGTTCCTCGCGCAGCGCCCTGGCACGGCGCAGGTATTCGGGGTCACCGAGGCCCAGCTGACTGTCGTCGGGGGTTTGCCATTGGCTTTCGAGCGCGTCCCAGCGCCTCTGGAAATCGTCTTCGACCTCGGTGAATGCCTGGGTGTGCAAGGCGCGCAGCGAAGCGATCCAGAATTCCCGTTCGCTGATGAACACCGCTCGCGCCTGCGTGGCTTCGGCGTCGAGCACCGCCGTATAGGCCCTGTCGAGGTCGGCCTGGTCGACCCTGGCCAGCCCGCCGAACAACATTTCCCTGGGCTGGCCGAGCAAGTCAAGGCGACTGGCCAGGCCCACGCGGTAGGCCAGGCTGACTTCCACCTCTTCCTCGTCATGTTCGCCCCGCAGCCAGCGCCCATCTGCGTAGCGAGCGTCCATGTCGGCACGGGCCAGGCGTTCCACCTCGTGCAGCCTGAACAGCCGTTGCGCCAGCAACAGGCGCTCAGTGGCCGTGGCGGCCGGCTCGCCGTTGTGGGTGAACTGCGAGACATGCATGCCCACCTCGACCTGGCTGAAGCAATGCGCAGTGCTGTCTGCGCAGGTGCGCGGATCGGCCGCCAGGTCGAACAGGTCACGGCGCATGCGTGGGTCATCGCTCGCCGCAGCAATCACCTGCCACACCCGTCGCCCGGTCTCCCCAGGGGCGGCGCGGAATTCGGCGCTGTAGACATAGTCATCGAGCAGGCCGAAAAACGCGGCGCTGCCTTCCTCGGCGCGCAGTGCCTGCCATTGTCGTTGAGCCGCGCCACGGGCGTCATCGGCCAAGGCGCCCAACCAGCGGGCCTGAGACTGGCCCGTTTCGGGCTCGGTCGGCGAAGGCGGACGGCTGACCGGATCCGCCCCCAGTTGCTCGCGCAGCGCACCGGCCAGCGGGTTGCCGGAGAGCACCATCACCTGCCGGCGCCGCACGGGCGAACTGAGCAAGCTCAAAGGCAGTTCCCCGATCTGGTTGTTGCGCAGGTCGGCGTAGGTCAGGCGTTGGCAGCGCTCCAGCCCTTCGGGCATGTCACGCAGGCCGGTGCGGCGCAGGATCAACGACTCCAGGTGCTGCATGTCGCCCACCGACAGCACAGTCGTGCCGATCAGGTTGTCACTCAGGTCCAGACGGCGCAGCCCGGTCATGCCGGCGACGACCTCGGCCTGGGCAGCAGTCAGGCGGATCCGGTTGCCACTGAGGTTCAACTCCTCCAGCTCGCGCAAGCGCCCGAGGCCGGCAGGCAACATGCGCAGGTTGTTGTAGCTCAGGTCGAGCGTTCTCAGGCGCGGAAAGCTGCGCAGGAAGCCCGGCGGCAGCACTGCCAGCTGCAGGTTGCTCAGGTTCAGGCGGACGATATGGGCGAAATCAGTGTATGGCGGCAGCATCGGCAAGTCCCCCAGGGGCACCGATGTCACGGTCAGTCCAGTGCTCCAACCCGGCTCTCCCGCCCTGACGATGCGTGCCCCCTCCATCCGCCAGGCGCGGCGGAAGACGTCGCTGACCTGCACCCGCCGCTCACGCTGCAGGGGGTCGGTATGCCGGGCCCAGATTCGCAGGGTGTCGTCCAGGTGGTCGTACTCCATCTCCTGCATCAACAGGCTGCTGAACGGCGAGGACGAGCGCCGGTACATCATCTCCAGATAGCGCTCGACTTCATCCTCGGCAAAGCTCGGGTACAAATCGCGTATACGCCGACGCATGGTGCATTCCGGTGAATCCAGGCACGACAGCACCGGGCCCAACGGGTAGCCGATACGGCCGTCGCCGAATCGTTGCAAGGTGGCACCCTGCGGTCGCGCCTCGCGCCAGCCGAGCGTGTCCAGCAACGCCTTGCGCTCGCGCGGCAGCCAGCCCTGGACCTTGGCACGGATCTGCCCGGGCAGGTCCTCGCCCGCCACTTCCAGCTTCTGCAGGAAGCTGGGCGCCAGGGTGGCGGCCAGTACTTCGAACACACCGCCCGGCTCGGCCGCCTCCAGTTCGCTGGGCAGCCCACGCGCGTCGTAGAGCGTGAAGGCGCCGTCATTCCAGACCATGTCGAGGGACTGCCCCTCAGTGCCGAAGGCCGGCAGCAGGCGCTCGAGCACCGCGCCGCTTGAGGTGCGGTCGCGCAACACCAGGTTGATCTGGTCAGCGGCCAATCCCTGCTTCTGCGCCCAGGTGAACACCAGGCTGACCAGATCGTCACGGTAGCTGCCGCGCAGGTACAACGCCTCACGCAGGCGTACCAGGCGCACCTCCTGCAACATGGCACGTGCCCGCTGCGACAGCACCAGCGGCACCCGGTGATCTTCGAGCAGGGTCACGCGCATCTGCGGCGACGCGCCCTTGAGAATATCCAGCGCGTAGGCCTTCGGCAGCGACGGAAAGTGGCGCAGCAGCACCGCCATCGCCGGGTCGTCCGCCAGGTACTGTTCGGCGAAATGGTCGAGCATTGGCTGGCGCAGGGCATCAGCCTGGTCAGCGATCGCCTGCAGTTGCTCGTCATCAGTCAGTGCCTGCAGGTTCAGGCGTTCACGGCACCAGAGCAGGCGCTCGATGTAGCCGGGGCCTTCGTCGGAAGGGTTGAAGAACGCCTCGTTACGGGCTTGCACCGCGAACCGCTCGAGGGTGTCTCGCAAGGCCACCGGCAGCGGCCGACGCTCGACCAGCAAGCGCCGCAGGCCGTCTTCGTCGACACCGGCCACCACAAGTATCTGCTCGACGCGTTCGGCATCCAGCAACCTGGCAGCTGGCCACAGGCGGGTCAACAATCGCCCCTGGCCCTGCCATTCAAGGGGCCGCTCGCTGCTCAGCCACCAGCCGCGCTCGGCATTGCCACGCAGCGGCGGCCCGTAGGTCCCGGGCCCTTCGTCATGCAGCAGGCGCCAGCTGCCGCGGGCATCCTGACGCACGCGGTAGAAGGTTCCTTCGTTGTGCCACCAATGCCCTTGACCGCCCACGAACAAGCCATCATCGCCCTCGCTCAGGGCCATGCCGGCAGGCGCCCGCCGGTAACGCGCGAGGTCGTTGCGCCACAGCCGTTGCGTGCCGGCTTCGGTGGTCACCGGTTCCAGCGACTCGACAAAGGCGCTACGGGCCGTGTGCACGCCCAGTGACACCGCGCCAAGCAGTGCGACAGACGTCAGCACCTCGAGCAGGTGTGTCAGGGCCTCGTGGCGGTGCCCTTGGGACCAGTCGCTGACACCTTCGTAGACCTCGTCGAGCAATTGCCTGGCCATGTCGACCAGCAACAGGGCACCGATCACCGGCACGAACAAGCCTGCTAGGCTGAGCAGTGCCAGACCGGCGCTTTCCAGCCTGGCCAGCCGCTCATCCGCCGCTGCACGGTCCGCCATCGCCGTGGGCACGGCCAGCAAGCGCGCATCCGCTTTCATCCGCTTTACGTGCCAGTCGGCCAGGCTGACGAACAGGTTGCCGCTGACCGTCAGCCGCTGCGCCTGCACGTCTGGCTCAGGGTCGCTCAACCGGGTAGCGAGCAAACTCAGATACCCGGCACGCTCGCTCAATTCGATGCGCTGGGCCAAGGCCTGTTTGAAACCGTCATCAGCCAACGCCTCGACCAGCGCCAAGTTGACCGCGGCCCAATCGGTGAATCGGCGCAATGGCTGAGTGCCGAACCCCGGCAGGTAAAGAATCACCGCTTTCAGGCTGTCGGGCGGCCCGGCGGGAAAGTCCGATTGGCGCCGGGGCGGCTCGCGCAGCTCGTAGGCAACGGCCCCGTCCACCCGGCAACCCAGGATTTGCAGGCCTTTGCCGGTCGCAGTCCAACCTTGCGCATGGTGAGCCTGCTTGCCCTGGGCCAGCAGGCGCAGCAGCTTCACATCGTTGTTGTCGAGCTGCCCCCTGATTGCCGCGAACTCGACGGCCAGCGCCAGTTCATGGCGTTTGTCGGCAGCCAGGGCGGCAGCAAATGCGGGGCTCAGCACCTGCTCCAGATGCGCCTGATAAGCGCCACCGACATCCTGCTCGCGGCTCAGCTGGGCCAGTGAAGCGGTGTCGGCGGTCAGAGTCTGGGTCGGCGCGTTGCCGATCGGGGCCGCCTTGAGTACTACCGTCTCGCTGTCGAACGATTCACCCGGCTTGAAGTTCTGCAGCAGCTTCTGCAACAGCGGCTGGTCAACGAAGCGGGTTTCGAAGTCCGGCGGCAGCAAGCCCGGGATCGGCTGGAACGGCCTTTCGGTGACCCGTATGCGCTTTTCGCGCCACAGGGCCGTGGCGAAATCGACCTGTACGCCCAGCTTCGTCTTGATAGCCGGCTGCAGACGGTCCTTGGCAAAGCGGTCAAGCGGCTGCAGTTGCTTGAACATGTCAGCCATCTGCCGCTGGCTGTCCTGGTGGGCGAGCACGGCGGAACGCAGGGCCTTGATCTGCGCCTGACTGGCGCCCTTCAGCCAGCCGGGCAGGTTCTTGACGATGAAGTCGTTGGCGGGATACGGGTACTGGGGGTATTTGTTGGCATGGGGCACAAGCTGCATCCTGTGGTTTTGACGGGATGTCAGCTTGTTCGTGCCCCCACAAGACTTGCAGACGGAAGCCTTGCCGCGCTGCCCGCTAGCGTTCAGGCTCGCTGGTTCGCCCCTGCGCGTGTTCGCCTCGGGCTTGCAACACCTCCTTGGTCAACAGCACCCTCAGGCGCGAGAGTTCGGCATTGCGACGCGCATCCAGGGTCGTCCAGCGTTCCAGATACTGCTCGCTGGTCAGCCCCTCCTGGTCCACCAGCGCGCCAGCCCTGGCAGCATATTCATCGGTAATGGCCTTGAACTGCGCCTCGTTCTGCTCCTGTGCTTCCAGCCAATGACTCCAGAATACCTGTTCACTCAGGAACCAGGCCTGGGCCTCAAGGGTTTGCGCGGCCTTCACATGAGCACGCGCCTCGTCGAGTTTCGCCTTGCTGACCTCGCCAAGCCTTGCAAATGTCATCGAACGGGGCTGACCTGGCAATTTCAGTTCCTTGGCCAGCGTGACCAGGTAATAGAGGCTGGCCTCGACTTGGTCAAGTTCAGGATCAACCAACAGCCGTGCCGCTATATCCTCCCTGATGAACGCTTTCAGCGCATCGAGCCTGAACAGTCCCAGGCCCAGTTCGAGTAACGCAGCTTTCTGACCTTCCGGGGCACGATCCGCCTTGGCCACCAGGGCGTGCACTTGCAGCTCGCTGAAGCGCTCCGCGACGTTGTCGACGCAGGTGGTGTCTTCGCTGGCAAGGGTGTTGATCGCCTGAGCCAGCTCGGCATCGTCATCCATGGCCTCCAGCAGCGCCCATACACGCGTCGTCAGGTCCTCGCGATAAGCCGCATTGAGGTAATCCGCGCTGTCCTGCAACCTTTTCAGCAGGTTGAGCAAACTCGCCTGATTGTCGCCAGTAAACAAACGGTCCCACCGCGCCGCCTGCTCAGCGGAGGCCTGTGGGCCCAACCAAACCTGGCGGGCTGACCGTTGGATGCCGGGCGTCCCTGCGTCGTGGTGCAGCTCATGACGAGGGCGGGCACGCAAGCGATTCAATTGCTCCAGGGCGATGGAATTGTGGTCCAGCCGGAGCGCCGATCGGAAGCCAGAAGGCATGCGCATGATCGTATCGGGTATCTCGCTCAGCTGGTTCGAACGCAAGTCCACAAATCTCAACATCCAGCAATATTCCAGGCCGACAGGCCACTCCAGCAGGCGGCAATGACCGAGGTAAAGGTGCGTCAGTACCGGCGCCTGGTGGAAATGCAAGGTCATCCGGCGCAGGGGATTGTAGCTGAGGTCCAGGGACGTCAGACGTGTGAGTTCAGCCAAGGCATTACGCCCTTGCTCGTCGAGACGGATACTGTTGTGGGACAGCTGCAGGGTTTCCAGCCGCGTCAGGTATTCGATCCCTTCAGGCACGGCGGTCAGGCGGTTCCTTGCCAGGTTCAGCCGGCGCAGCTGCCCGAAGCAACTGAAGAATGCCTTTGGCATCGACTGCAGGGGTGTGTTGACCATGACCAGGGTAGTGACATGGGTGAAGTCGATGCCGTGGTGCAGTTGCGGCAGGCTAGTCACCTGGTGGCCGCTGAGGTCCAGCAGCAAGCCGTGACCCCGCTGTTGCTCGGCATCGATTGGCAATTGTCGGCGCCAGGCGGCGCGCATGCTGCGCGCAAATTGCCGACGCGCCGCTTGTTCATGGTCGGCCGCGTCCGCGACCCACGCGTCAAGTTGGCCATTGAGCAAACGGAAGTTCTGTTCCTCGAACAGCAGCGTGTCGAACGGCCGGTCACTGCCCATGATCCGCTGCACATGTTCATCCATCAGCCTGGGAGAGTCGCCTGCGTAGAGTTCTGCAAGGCGCCGCCGTATGCGCAATTCGGGCGCCCACTCACGCGAGTTGCCCCCGCCCAGCAAATAACCCACCCTACCGTCAGGCAGACGTTGCCCCGGGTTGAACCAGCCCTTGCGCGCCACCCAGCCGAACAGTCGAAGGAGTTTTTCGCGATCGACCGGCAACTGGTCGACTACCTTGCGCCGCAATGCTGCGGCCTGCCCTGTGCTGCCCAGGCCCAGGCCGAGGCGTTGCTCGGCGCTGAGCAGGGTGGTGATCACCTGAAACAGATCATCCGGCTCGGTGCTTTGTTGCTCCAGCGCCACACCACGCTCATCGTGGAGAGTGAATCGGCCGTCCTTGTGCACCAGAATCGACTGGGTCGTCTCTGCCGATTGCGAATTGAGCACAGCCAGCAAGCGGCCTGACGAAGACCGCTCACGCAGCTCCAGGCGCGCAGCGTAGGACCAGTGGTCAAGGCGCGACAGCACCCCGAACACGACCTCACCGGTCACATTGTTGTAGGCATTGCGCAGCATCAGCCCTTGCTGGGCACGATTGAGCCTGGCCAGCTGCTGTAACGAGCGAGCCTGGGTCGATACCGACAAAGACAGGCGCCGCTGCAGCTCGACCTCTTCCCGTTCGGAGAGGCTCAGCCGAGCCGCCAGTTCGCTTGCATAATCGGGGGCAAGGTCTGGAAAGTCACGCAGGATCAGCTGCACTGCTGGGTCTGTGCCTGCGTCCAGCTGGGTGAGATAGCCGAACAACCCTTGCCGCAAGCGTGGTGCATGCTGCTCGATGGCGCTGGCCAGGTCGCTGTCCTTCACCTCGGCCAGCACCGGCTGCTGCCGGCACCAGTCATGCAGCTGCGGGTCACTGATCTCGCCCGTACTGGAGTGCAGTGCTTCAAAAAAGCGATTGATGCGTGCGTCGGCGGCAAATGCGCGCAGGGTGCTGCGCAGGTTGACCGGCAATTCCCGGTTCTCGACCAGGATGCCGCGCAATTCATCCAGATCGCAGCATGCCGCCTGCAGCACCCACTGCCCGGTTTGCTGATCGAGCGGCTGACGTTGTGGCCATAACCGGTCGAGCATCATGGCGGCATCATTCCACATCAGCGGCGTCTCGCCTGGCAAGCGCCAGAACCGCTCGCCGTTACGCTCGACCACTGGCCCATAAGCCTCAGGCCGCTGCGGATGACGAATGCGCCATGGGCCGTTTTCGGTGGGCTGGTGCACCTCGTAGAAATACCGATCCATACGCATCCAGCGACGTTCGCCGAGGTGATAGAGGCCATCACCTTGAAGCTCTGCGCCCTCGGCTGACGTGCGGTACATGCTGAGGTCAGCGCTCCACAACCGCCCCTCGGCCCTCGTCCCGGTGCTGACTGCTTCAAGGCCATCGACAAAGGTGCTGCGGGTGAAGTGCCGCAGCGCCACGCCGGCCCCGGCCACCACCCCGGTCGTAGCCGCAGCCGCCGCCAGGGTTTCGGCAACGTTCAGCACATGTTCCAGCGCCTCATGATCATGCCCTTTGGCCCAATCCACGGTCCCTTCGAACACGTCGCCACACACCTGCGTGAGCATCTGCGCCAACAACAAGGCGCCGACTTCCGGGATAAAGAACCCGGCCAGGTTGGCCAGCTGCCAGCCAAGCCCCTTCCAGGCCTCGAGACGCTCCTTGCTGGCCATGGCGTTGGCGTCTGCCGTGGACACCAGCAATACCTTGGCATCGTCCTCGACGCGATTGATCTGGTCCTTTGCCCAGCGCTCAAAGACTGGCGCCGTACCGGTTTCACCCTCTATTTCCAGGTCAGGCACTTTATCGCGAAGGCGATTGCGCAGTGTGTGGGTGAACGCCTTGCGGTCGCGCAACGCGATCAATTGAATGAAAGCGTTCATGTACTGCGCATCGCGCAGGTCGGCGACCAGCGCCGCGCTCAGTGCCTGGCTGGAGGCGTACCAGCGCAGCGGTTCGACCGGGTCGCCCGGAAGATAGGCCACCACACCTCGGTCACTGTCATCAGGCCCTCGCAGCTGCACGAGCAGGGCCTCATGGAGTCGCACCTTCATCATCGACATCAGCCCGGGATAGGCGGTGAGCCCTGATTCGGCGTGTGTGCCACTGATGTAGCCTTGCAGCGCAGCCTTGGTATCGGCATCAATGGCCTTCTTGAGGAACGCGATGTGCACGGCAAGCTTGAAACCTTCCTGCTTGTCCTTGGCCAGCAGTGCCTGGTGCTTGCCGAAGGTATCGTGCAGCAGTGCCTGATAACGGCGCCCCGCATCCAGCTCGCGGCAGGCCTTGACCAGAGCCTCCAGGTCGCCGGATAGCACCTTGCTGGTACCGCGTGCAACCAGCCCGCTGCCACTCAACGGCGTGGCCCCCACGCCAAAGTTCTGCATCAGCCGCAGCAGGCCAGGCTCCAGCCGGAAGTCGGAATCGACATAGGGTGGCTGGTCGCTGATCCCGCGGATCAATTGCTGCCGCCAGTCCAGCGTATCCAGGCGCTGATCGGCTGGCAGCAGACCTTTCAGCGCCCGGGAAAACTGCTGCCGCGCATACTCAGGCACGGACACGGCAGCGGCCGTGGCTTGGCGCCAGGCATCCTGGCTGGCTTTATGGGCGGCAAACAAGCTGCGCAGGGTGCTGATATCCTGCGCTGAGGCATCCTTGAGCCACTGCGGCAGCCGCTGGTGGATGAACGCATCCTGCGCCCGCCGTACGTCTTCATCCGTCGGCAGGGTCTGGTTGATCGATAGAGCCGGGAAGTTGCGCACGATGTGCTCCACGTCGCTGAAAAGGGCGAGCACTCTTCCATGTGCTGCCTGCCGTTTTCAGAGGGAAGCGGGCACCGTTCAGTTGCGGCTGCCGCGCGCCTGGATCAACGTGCGGTAGTGCCCTGGGTTGCAGCCGAACCATTTGCGGAAGGCCTTGTAGAACGAACTGCTGTCGGCAAAGCCCAGGCGCTCGGCGATTTCGCCCATGGCGGGCTCTTCCTGGCTCAGCCAGGCAATTGCCAGCTCGCGCCGGACGCTGTCCTTGAGCCCTTGATAGGTCTGCCCCTCCTCGGCCAGGCGCCGGCGCAGGGTTGACGGCGACAGGCACAACTGGCACGCCAGGGTATCGCCGTCGGGCCATTGCCCAGGCGCCAACTGCAGCAGGTCGCTGCGGATACGCCGGCCGAGGCTGGCCGGGTCGCGGTACTTCACCAGAATGTTGCCGGGGGCTTCGGAAAGAAAGCGTTGCAACTCTTCCGGCGTGCGCTTGAGCGGCAGTTCGAGGCTGTCGGCGGCGATGATCATGCGCGTGCGCGGTCGCTCGAACTGCAGGTTTTCCGAGAACATCACCCGGTAGTCGTCACAGAACGGTGGTTCGCTGCAGCGCAGGTCGATGGCCAGGATCGGGATGCGCCGCCCAGCCAGCCAGCAGGCCACACCGTGCACGATCATCCAGAAGGTGAAATAGGTGAAGGCGCGCCGCGGTGCATCGCGAGGCTCGTTGATGACGATTTCGGCCAGGCCGTGCTGGCGCACCAGGCTCGGCTGCAAGTCTTCGAGCATCAGCGAGAGGAACCCCAAAGCCGTATCCAGCCCCGCGCCCAGCGTCGGCTGAGCCATGCTCGCCCGGCACATGAAGGCCAGGCTGCCAGCGCGCAGGCCTCGTGGGTCCATGGCGAAGAACTCGTCGTTGCAGCGCCTGGCCAACAAGCGCCACAACCGCGCATAGGCCTGGGCGCTGACCCGGGCGGTGGGGATCTGCAACTGCCCAGCGTCAATCCCCGCGCGGGCCAGTAGGCCGGCATCGGGCTCACCCGCCGGGCAGGTCTGCAACAGCGCTTCGCGCACCAGTTGCATGGAGATGGTGTCTTTTTCGCTCATTGGCATTCCAGTGACTGCTGCAGGCATGTTAAGACGGCTCAGAGGCTGGCCGCCAGGCCCAGGAATGCCTGGATCAGGCGCAACTCGCGGCGCCGCTCCAGGCAGCCGACCACGTGCTGGTTGAGCAAGCCCTGCCCGGCCAAGGGCCGCGCCACCACGCGCGGATCGTTGGCCACTTCGGTCGATGACACCACACCAATACCCAGCTGCGACGCCACCGCCTCGGTCACTGCCTCACGGCTATCCAGCTCCAGCTGCACCCGAGGCTGCACGCCGGCCGCGCTGCAGGCCTTGTCGAAGGTACGGCGCGTCGTCGAACTGGGTTCGCGCAGGACCATGATCTGCTGGTGCAACTCAGTCAATGGCAGGTCGTTTGCCGACTGCGCCCAAGGATGGCCGGCTGGCAACAAGGCGCACAGGCGGGACTCGCAAAGGTTCTGCAGGTACAGGCCCTTGCGCGGCTCGATCTCGGTCAGCACGGCGACATCGGCATGCTCGCTGAGCAACGCCGCCAAGGTCTCCTGGGCATTGCCCAGGCGCAGGTTGACGGTAATCCCTGGGTAGCGCTCGCGCAGCAGCGCCAGCATCGGCATGACCCGGTGCGGGCCGTCTGCAGCCACCTCCAGGCGCCCGGTCAGCAGCTGCCGATTGGCTTCGAGCATGGCCTGCGCCTCCTCGGCCAGGCTGAACATGGCCCGCGTGATCGCCGCCAGGCGGGTACCCTCTTCGGTCAGTTCCACCCGCCGCGCGGTGCGCCGCAGCAAGGTGATCTGGTAATGCTCCTCCAGCGCCTTGACGTGCCCGGTCACCGCCGGCTGGCTGATGAACAGGCGCGCGGCGGCGCGGGTGAAGCTGCCTTCACGGGCGACGGCATCGAAGGCACGCAGCTGGAACAGGTTCATATCTATCGGCCTTACTTATAGCTCGGATAACGACAAACAATTTGATTGATGGCAGTGCGAATTGCAACCTAGGCCTCGTAGTTTCAGCCCACCGCTTGCGAGGAATAACGGAATGAGCAACGCCCCGATCCTGCTGACCCCCGGCCCCCTGACCACATCAATCCGCACCCGCCAAGCCATGCTGGTGGACTGGGGCTCGTGGGACCGCGACTTCAACCAACTGACCGCCAGTGTCTGCGAGCAACTGCTGGCGATCATCGACGGCAGCGCCAGCCACCACTGCGTGCCCCTGCAAGGCAGCGGCACCTTTGCCGTGGAAGCGGCCATCGGCACCCTCGTGCCGCGTGACGGCAAGGTCCTGGTACTGATCAACGGCGCTTATGGTCAGCGCCTGGCGAAGATCTGCAAAGTGCTGGGCCGCGCCTTCAGCACCTTCGAGACCGCCGAGGACCAACCGACCACCGCCGCAGACGTCGACCGCCTGCTGGCCGCCGACCCGGCCGTCACCCACGTGGCGCTGATCCACTGCGAAACCAGTACCGGTATCCTCAACCCGCTGCCGGAAATCGCCCAAGTGGTCAAAAGCCGCGGCAAACGCCTGATCATCGACGCCATGAGTTCGTTCGGTGCCTTGCCGATCGACGCCCGCGAGATCCCCTTCGAGGCGCTGATCGCTGCCTCCGGCAAGTGCCTGGAAGGCGTGCCCGGCATGGGCTTCGTGTTTGCCGAGAAAACCGCCCTGGCCGCCGCCGAAGGCAACGCCCACTCGCTGGCCATGGACCTGCACGACCAGCACGCCTACATGGCCAAGACCGGCCAGTGGCGCTTCACCCCGCCGACCCATGTGGTCGCCGCCCTGCACGAAGCGCTGCAACAGTACAACGAGGAAGGCGGCCTGGCCGCCCGCCACCAGCGGTATGCCGACAACTGCAAGACCTTGCTCGACGGCATGGCCGCCATCGGCCTGCGCAGCTTCCTGCCGGCCGAGATCCAGGCACCGATCATCGTCACTTTCCACGCACCGAACGATGCCCGCTACCAGTTCAAGGACTTCTACGAGCGGGTCAAGGCCAAGGGCTTCATCCTCTACCCGGGCAAACTGACCCAGGTCGAAACGTTCCGCGTCGGCTGCATTGGCGTGGTCGGTGCCGACGGCATGCAGGCTGCCGTGAATGCCGTGGCCGAAGTGCTGCGGGAAATGGAAGTACTGGACATCTAACCCTTTGCCCACCCGATTTCAGGAACCCGCTCACATGAACTACAGCAATCCTACCCAGCTGCAAGCCGCCATCCTCGACTGGGCCGGCACCGTGGTCGACTTCGGCTCCTTCGCCCCGACCCAGATCTTCGTCGAAGCCTTTGCCGAGTTCGATGTACAGGTCTCCATCGAGGAAGCCCGTGGCCCGATGGGGATGGGCAAGTGGGATCACATTCGCACCCTGTGCGATGTGCCAGAGATCGCCGAGCGCTACCGCAAGGTGTTCGGCCGCACCCCGACCGACGATGACGTTACCGCCATCTACAACCGCTTCATGCCGCTGCAGATCGAGAAAATCGCCGTGCACTCGGCATTGATCCCCGGCGCCCTCGACACCCTCACCGGCCTGCGCCAGGGCGGCCTGAAGATCGGTTCTTGCTCGGGCTACCCGAAGGTGGTGATGGACAAGGTCGTGGAGCTGGCTGCGCACAACGGCTACGTCGCCGACCACGTGGTGGCCACCGACGAAACCCCGAATGGCCGCCCATGGCCGGCCCAGGCACTGGCCAACGTGATTGCCCTGGGGATCGATGATGTGGCGGCGTGCGTGAAGGTCGACGACACCGTGCCAGGCATCCTCGAAGGCCGCCGTGCCGGCATGTGGACCGTGGCCCTGGTGTGCTCGGGCAATGCCCTGGGGCTGACCTGGGAAGGTTACCAGGCGTTGAGCGCAGAAAAACTGGAGAGCGAGCGCAAGCGCATTCATCAGCTGTTTGCCGGCTCGCGCCCTCATTATCTGATCGATACCATCAACGAGCTGCCGGAGGTGGTGGCCGATATCAACCGCCGCCTGGCCAAGGGCGAGATGCCGCAGGCCTTCTGACAGAGCGGTGTCTGGCCATTCGCGGGTAAACCCGCTCCCACAGGTTCGGTGTTGCACTGACGTGCAGCGCTGTACTGTGGGAGCGGGTTTACCCGCGAATGCGTCAGGTCAGGCAACAACGATGGATCAGACCGCGCGGTTCAACTTCACCCAGGAAGCGAACTTGTCGATGAAGCCCTGCAGGAATGGCCGGGTCTTGTCACTGAGCTTGCCCGCCTCATCGAACAGGTTGGCCGCCCCGCCGATATACGCCTCGGGCATCTGCATGCATGGCATGTCGAGGAACACCAGCGACTGGCGCACCGCATGATTGGCACCAAACCCGCCGATGGCCCCGGGCGACACACTGGCCACCGCCGTCGGCTTGCCGCTCCACGCGCTTTGCCCATACGGCCGCGACCCCACGTCGATGGCATTCTTCAAACAGCCCGGCACCGAACGGTTGTATTCCGGGGTGACGAACAGCACCGCATCGCTACGGCGGATCTCATCGCGAAAACGCTTCCACGCCTCGGGCACCCCCTCGGCCTCGACGTCCTCGTTGTACAGCGGCAGGTCGCCGATCTCGACAATCTTCAGGGCAAGGCTGGACGGTGCCAGCTCCGAAAGTGCGCGGGCAACCTTGCGGTTGTAGGAGTCCTTGCGCAAGCTGCCGACGACAACCGCTACCGAATACACCTGGCTCATGGCGTTATCCATCCGTTGCTGGAGAAAGGGACGTCTGTAGTTATAGATGACCGTTCCTCGGCGGCGGGGATTTTTTTCCAGGCTGTGAAAACTTCCAGGTACCTTTTACGGTCTATCCCTGCAGACATTTCCCACGTAATTCAGAGGTTTTCACCCAAATGGCAGCAGTAATGGTCGGCCAGTTCCACGCCCGAGACGCCGAAGGCCGTATCTACCCCGTGCACGAGTTCCAGGAGTCCACCCTCCAGGCGGACGGCAGCGCGCTGGGTGCCCCGATCACTACTTACCGCCTGGCCATCGGCGATCGCGTCAACCACTTGGGTGAAAACCGCTTCGAACTGGCACAGACCGGCGTCGAGATCATTCGCATTCCTTGATGCAATCGACCGTGTATTGGCCGCTCTCATTCTGCAGCCCATGCACATCCGCGACGAAGCCCGGGAAACCGCTGTTGAACGCCCGGGCGAACGCCAGGTAATCGAGGATCGAGCGGGTTGCCTCGGTGAACCGCTCGCCCGGCATGATCAGCGCGATCCCCGGTGGGTATGGCACCAGCATCACTGCTGCAACACGACCCAGCAGGGCCTCGATCGGCACTGCCTCCACCTCCCCGCGCACCATCTGGTCATAGGCCTGGGCCGGGCTCACGGCCACCTCCGGCAACCGCGTGAACAACCGCTTGAGCTGCTTGGCCGTGGCATTGGCGCGGTAGCAGTCATGCAGCTGGTCGCACAGGTCGCGCAGGCCCAGCCCTTGGTAACGAGCGGCATCGATCGCAACGATGCTTGGCAAGCAGCTACTGAGCGCTGTGTTGCCGTCGTAATGGCGTTTGAACTCCAGCAACTCGGTGAGCAGCGTGCTCCACTTGCCCTTGGTGATACCCATCGAGAACAGCACCAGGAAGCTGTACAGGCCGGTCTTCTCTACCACCAACCCGCGCTCCCAAAGAAACTTGCTGACCACCGCCGCCGGGATACCGTGCTCACCCAATATGCCGTCAGCGCTCAGCCCAGGCATCACCAAGGTCACCTTCAGCGGGTCGAGCAGGACATAGTCGTCCGCCACGTCGCCAAAACCATGCCACTCGGCGCCCGGTTGCAGCAGCCAGTCCTGCGCCGCCAGGCGCTGGATGCCTTCCGCCGCTGGCGGCTGCCAGATGCTGAACCACCAGTCTTCGGCGGCGATGTGCTCGCGCAGATTGGCCAGCGCACGGCGGAAACTCAAGGCTTCGTCGAACATCTCCTGCAGCAGCGATTGGCCGGCCGGGCCCTCCATCATGGCCGAAGCCACATCCAGCGAGGCGAGCATGCTGTATTGCGGCGAGGTGGAGATATGCATCATGAACGCCTCATTGAAGCGGTCGCGATCCAGCTGACGCTGGGCACCATCCTGCACGTGAATCATCGAGGCCTGGCTGAAGGCGGCCAGCAGCTTGTGAGTGGAATGGGTACTGAACACCAGCGGGCTGCCCTCGCTGCACACGGTACCCATGGCGTAGCGGCCCTCGAAGAACGGGTGAAACGCCGCATAGGCGAACCAGGCCTCGTCGAAATGCAGCACCTCGACGCTGGCGCCCAGTGCCAACTTGATCAACCCGGCGTTGTAGCACAGCCCGTCGTAGGTGGAGTTGGTCACCACCGCCAGCTTGATCCGCGGCTCACGCCCCTTGGCCAGGGGGTTGGCCAGCACCTTGGCCGTGATCGACTCTGGGCTGAACTCGCTGAGCGGTATCGGGCCGATGATTCCCAGCTCGTTGCGTTCGGGGCACAGGTAGAGGGGGATGGCGCCGGTCATGATGATGGCGTGGACCACCGACTTGTGGCAGTTGCGGTCCACCAGCACCAGGTCATCGCGGCCGACCATTGCGTGCCAGACGATCTTGTTGGCGGTAGAAGTGCCATTGATGACGAAGAACGTGTGGTCGGCGCCAAAGTTGCGCGCGGCACGCGCCTCGGCCGCGGCCAAGGGGCCGGTGTGGTCGAGCAGCGAGCCCAGCTCCGGCACTGACACGGACAAGTCCGAGCGCAGGGTATTTTCGCCGAAGAACTGGTGGAATGCCTGGCCTACCGGGCTCTTGCGGTAGGCCACACCGCCGCCGTGGCCGGGGGTGTGCCATGAATAGTTGGATTGTGCGGTGTGCTGCACCAGGGCCTTGAAGAACGGCGGCAGCAGGCCATCCAGGTAGTTGTGCGCGGCACGCGCCACCTGACGGGCGAGAAACGGCACAGTGTCCTCGAACAGGTAGAGAATGCCGCGCAGCTGGTTGAGTTCGCTCATGGTCTCGGCCGGCGCGCTCTCCAGGGTGACCTGTTCACCCAGGGCGAAGATCGGCAGGTCGGGCGCACGCAGCCGGGCCAGGCGTATCAGCTCGGCCATGTTCTGCAGCAGGTGGGTGCTGTCGCCGACGCCCTCGGCGGCGATCAGCATGCAGGCCAGGCCATGGTGGGTGGTGGCGACCAGCCGCGCTTCGGTGTGATCGGCGGCCTTGATGATGGCGAAGCCGTCCTGGCTCAGTTCCTCGGCGATGCCGCGGATGCGCTCGCCGGCAACGCTGTCGGCCTTGATCGCACGGTGGACGATGAGGATCGGGAACTTGAGGTCCTTGTACATCCGGCAACTACCTCCGCAGGACTTGTTGTCCTATTGAGGGTAGTAGGCCCTGTGCTGTCTGCGCCGCCTATTAGCTGGCAGGCGCCTCGGTCAGCGTCTGCCACAGCGAAGGCCCGCCCGCTGATTTGGCCACCGCCGCCAGCCGTTCGGCGTGGGCTTCCAGTTCTTCCGCGTTGGCCATGATCACCCGCCCCGGTGCCCGCCCGACGATGCGGCGAATCTCGCTGCCGCCAGCGCCCCGCCCATCACCCTCACTGTCGGCGCCGTGCCCGGCCAGCGACAGGCTGGTCTGGCCGCCGGTCATCGCCAGGTAGACGTCGGCCAGCAACTCGGAGTCGAGCAGTGCGCCGTGCAATTCACGGCCGGAGTTGTCGATGTCGTAGCGTTTGCACAGCGCATCGAGGCTGTTGCGCTGCCCCGGATGGCGGGCACGGGCCAGCAGCAGGGTATCGAGGATGGTGCAGTGCTTGGAAATGTCGGCGCGGTCGCTCTGCCCCAGCAGGGCGAACTCGTTGTTGATGAAGCCGACGTCGAACGCCGCGTTGTGGATGACCAGGGTGGCGCCCTGGATGAATTCGAAGAACTCTTCGGCCACATCGGCGAAGCGCGGTTTGCCGACCAGGAACGCATCGGTGATGCCGTGGACGTTGATCGCGCCCTCGTCGCTCTCGCGGTCGGGCTGCAGGTAGACGTGGAAGTGCCGCCCGGTCAGGCGCCGGCCAATGACCTCGACACAGCCGATCTCGATGATCCGGTGGCCTTCAGTGACCGGCATACCGGTGGTTTCGGTATCGAGAATGACCAGGCGTTTATCTTGCTGCTGCTCCACGCGGGGCGCTCCAACTTGCATCCGTTACAAAGGCGGCGATTGTACCGCAGCTCAACGCTTGGCGCGCACTTCCTCGACGCCACGGTTGGCCAGCTGGTCGGCACGCTCGTTGCCGGGGTGGCCGATATGTCCGCGCACCCACTTCCAGGTGACCTTGTGGCGGTTGACCTGCTCGTCGAGCAGTTGCCACAGGTCGGCGTTCTTCACCGGCTCCTTGGCCGCCGTCTTCCAGCCACGCTTCTTCCAGTTGGCCATCCACTCGTTGATGCCCTTCATCACATACTGCGAATCGGTGGTCAGCACCACTTCGCATTCACGCTTGAGCGCCATCAGCCCCTGGATCGCGGCCATCAGCTCCATGCGGTTGTTGGTGGTTTCGCGCTCGCCGCCCCACAGTTCCTTTTCGACGCCCTTGAAGACCAGCAGGACGCCCCAGCCACCTGGGCCAGGGTTGCCCTTGCAGGCGCCATCGGTATACATCTCGACGCTATCGCTCATGTACCACTCATGTTCAGTGCTTGTCGGTATCCGGCCTGGCGACGGTGCGGTTGACCTTGGCCAGTGGCAGCGGCAGCAGCTTGCCCATCGGTTCGCGGCGCACCTGGCGCAACGGCCTCAGGCCAACCACCATCTTGCGCGCCACCAGCAGGTAGACCCCGCCGCCGGCACTCTGCCAGCCACCCGCCATCCGTTCCCAGCCTGCCAGGCGTTGCTGCCAGGCCGGCGAAGTGAGCGGCGGACGATAGCACCCGAAGCGGCGTTTCTCCAGCGCGAAGCCCAGCAGGTTGAGCCAGTCGCCGACCCGTGACGGCGAGATGCAGCGTGCCTTGCGCAAAGCGCCATGGCTGAAGAAATGGCGCAGGCCCCAGCCGCTCCAGGGGTTGATGCCGACGATGAGCAGGTGCCCACCGGGGCGCACCGCGCTGGCCGCCTCGCGCAGCAGGCCGTGGGGCGAAAGGCTGAAGTCCAGCCCGTGTTGCAGCACCACGACGTCAGCGGCGTGCTCGCCCAATGGCCAGGCCTGCTCCTCGCAGACGATCTCCACCCCCGGCAACGGCGCGCCAAGGCGCACGTTGCGCTGCACCTGCGGCGCGCTGGGCGGCGCCTCGGCACAAGGGCCATAGTGCACTAGGTAGCCACCGAAGAAGCGCCCGAGTTCTTCTTCCAGCAGTTTTTCCTCTTCCTTCAGCATCAGCCGGCCGAGTGGGCCGTTGAACCACTCACGGGCCAGGCTGATCAGTTCGACCCATTCCGGGTCGGCCTGAGCAAAGGCTTGGTCGGTCATTGCGCTCTCCCTCGAAGGTTCCCGCACCGCGCCATCGTGGCTAAGATGCCCTCATGTGCCACCCATGGCGATACGGATCCGCACCATGATACAGATCGACGCTCTCCCCGCTTTCTCCGACAACTACATCTGGTTGTTACAGGATACTGCCAAACGCCGCTGCGCGGTGGTCGACCCGGGTGATGCCGGCCCGGTGGAAGCCTGGCTGGCTGCCAACCCCGGCTGGACGCTGGACACCATCCTGGTGACCCACCACCACCATGACCATGTCGGCGGTGTCGAACGCCTCAGGCAACAGACCGGTGCCCGTGTCTGCGGCCCGGCCCACGAACAGATCCCGGGCCGCGACCTGGCGCTGGACGAGGGCGATCAGGTCAGCGTCCTGGGCGTGACCTTCCAGGTACTGGCCGTGCCTGGCCACACCCTGGGGCATATCGCCTATTTCAGCGATCAGCCCGCGACACCGCTGCTGTTCTGTGGCGACACCCTGTTCGCCGCCGGTTGCGGGCGCATGTTCGAAGGCACTCCGGAACAGATGCAGCCTGCCCTGGCCCGCCTGGCAGCGCTGCCGGAGCAGACCGAAGTCTATTGTGCCCACGAGTACACCCTCAGCAACCTGCGCTTCGCCAAAGCTGTGGAGCCTGCCAACCCCCACGTTCTGCAGCGTTTCGAAGACGTTACCCGGTTACGCGCCGAAAATCGCATCAGCCTGCCTTCCACGATCGGCCTTGAGCGCCTGACCAACCCGTTCCTGCGTACCGCTGAAACATTAGTTAAACAAAAAGCAGACGAATGGAAGGGACATTCAAACGACTCGCAGGTCACTGTTTTTGCTGCTTTGAGGTCTTGGAAGGACCACTTCTGATAACCTCAAGATATATCGCAGAGGGTTCACAACGGTTGACCCAGGCGGGAGCGGTTTCTAGAATCGCCGAAATTTTTCGCTCGGAAACCTGTGTCAGCCGATGTCTTCCCGTAGCCGCAGAACCGCTCATTCAGTCGCCCTGACGCGACTGGCCCAGATCAGTGCGCTGGCGCTGGCCGCCACACTGGTGGGCTGCCAGAGCACCCGTCAGCTCGATGAAGCCGACAGCGTTCGCGCGCACAACTACCAGGCCCGGATCAAGCACAAGCCCTCGCCGCTGGCGGTCAAACCTGCCGAACCGCCGCAGGATGTGTGGGAGCGCATGCGCCAGGGCTTCGCCCTGCAAGACAATATCGACGTCAACCCACGCATCGAGCAACAGCGCCTGTGGTTCGCCAGCAACCCGACGTTCCTCGAAAGTGCCGGCGAGCGCGGCAGCCTGTACCTGCACTACATCGTCGAACGCCTCGAAGAACGCGACATGCCGCTGGAGCTTGCGCTGCTGCCGGCCATCGAGAGCGCCTACAACCCAATGGCCTACTCGCGCGCCAGTGCAGCGGGCATGTGGCAGTTCATGCCTGCCACCGGTCGCCATTTCAACCTGCGCCAGACCAACTTCTATGACGGCCGTCGCGACATCACCGCGTCGACCAACGCCGCGCTGGACTACCTGACCCGTCTGCACGACATGTTCAACGGTGACTGGCTGTTGGCACTGGCGGCCTACAACGCCGGCGAAGGCACCGTCAGCCGCGCCATCGAGCGTAACGAGAAGCTTGGCCTGCCCACCGATTACTGGAACCTGCCACTGCCGCAGGAAACCCGTGACTACGTGCCCAAGCTGCTGGCACTGTCGCAGGTGGTCTCCACGCCTGAGGCCTATGGTGTGAACCTTACACCGATCGCCAACGAGCCCTACTTCGAAGCGGTGGCCATCAACGACCGCCTCGACCTGTCGCGAGTCGCCGCCTTCGCCAATATCGACGAAGACGAACTGATCCAGCTCAACCCGGCCTTCAAGAAACGCATGACCGTGGACGGCCCCAAGCAGCTGCTGGTGCCAACCGCCAAGGCGCAACTGCTCAGCGACAGCCTGTCCAACCTCAAGCCCGAGCAACTGGTCAGCCTGCAACCGAACAAGGCCGTATTCGCCGCCGCCGTGGCCGAAGCCAGCGCACCTGCGGCGCGCAGCTATCGAGTCAAGCGTGGCGACAGCCTGAGCAGCATCGCCAAGGCCAATCGTGTCGCGGTCAAGGACATCCAGCGCTGGAACAAATTGCCGGGCAACCGCGTGAAAGCCGGCCAGGTGCTGGCCCTGCGCGGCGGCAGCGCTCCGAGCGCTGCGGGCAACCGCGTGGCAGCCTCGGGGCAGCGCTCTACCCAGTACAAGGTGCGCAAGGGTGATTCTCTGTATCTTGTAGCCAAACGTTTCAACGTCGAGATGCAGCACCTCAAGCGCTGGAATCCGCGCAGTGGTCATGCGCTCAAGCCAGGCCAGACGCTGACTGTCTACCTGTCCCACTGATGTAACCTCGGGGTTGCTTTGCAGCCCATTCGCGGGTCAAGCCCGCTCCCACCGGCATATCAATGGCTGTGAGCCTGTGTGGCACCTGTGGGAGCGGGCTTGACCCGCGAATGGGTCAGAAAAAGACCCTCTAGAATTCCGCTGCACCTTCTCTTTTTCCATACCCGCCAAGCTGTTACTGTACTCCGACCAAAGCCCAACGCCTCTGGATCGGATGCCGACTTGATACGTCCCCTCCTGCTGTCACTCAGCCTGGCCTTGAGCTTCCCCGCCGTCGCGATGGTGAGCGAAAGCCACGGATACGCGCAGTTCGGCACGCTCAAGTACCCAGCCACATTCACCCACTTCGACTGGGTCAACCCGCAAGCGCCCAAGGGCGGCACCTTGCGGGCCATGGCATTCGGCACCTTCGATACGCTCAACCCCTATACCTTCAAGGGCACCAGCCCGGTCACCACGCCGAACTTCCTGCAATACGGCGTCAGCGAGCTGAACGAAACGCTGATGGTCGGCACCGGCCAGTACGACCCGTCCGGTGACGAGCCCACCTCCAGCTACGGCCTGATCGCCCGTTCGGTGGAATACAGCGAGGACCGCAGCTGGGTGGTGTTCAACCTGCGCCCCGAAGCACGCTGGCATGACGGCGCGCCGATCACCGCAGCCGACGTGGCCTTCTCGTACCGCACGCTGCTCAAGCAAGGCCACCCGATCTACCGCACCAACCTGCAGGAAGTGCAGCGGGTCGACATCCTCGGCCCGCTGCGCATCCGCTTCGTCTTCAAGCGCGCCGGCAACCCGTTGCTGATCCTGCGCCTGGGCGAAATGCCTGTCTTGCCCAAGCATTACTGGCAAAAGCGTGACTTCGAGACCACGACCTTCGAGCCGCCGCTGGGCAGCGGGCCGTATCGCATCACTCAGGTCGAGCCTGGCCGCCGCCTGGTGTTCGAGCGGGTGAAGAACTACTGGGGCAAGGACCTGGCGGTAAACCGCGGCAAGTACAACTTCAACCGCGTCGAATACGAGTTCTACCGCGATGCCACCGTGGCCTTCGAAGCGTTCAAGGCCGGTGAGTTCGACATCTATATCGAGCACCAGGCCAAGAACTGGACCAACGGTTACAACTTCCCGGCCGTGCGCCGTGGCGACGTGATCAAGGCGCAGATCCCGCACCGCATCCCTACTCAGACCCAAGGCCTGTTCATGAATAGCCGCCGGGCCACCTTCAGCGACCCCAGGGTGCGCCAGGCGCTGGGCCTGATGTTCGACTTCGAGTGGACCAACCGTGCGCTGTTCAGCAGCGCCTACCGCCGCGCCAGCAGCTACTATCCCAACAGCGAGTTCGCGGCCAGCGGCGTACCCACCGGCAAGGAATGGCTGCTGCTGGCGCCGTTCCGCGACCAGTTGCCCGACCAGCTGTTCACCCAGCCCTATCAGGTCAGCCACACCGATGGGCGCGGCATCGGCCGCCAGACACTGCGCCAGGCCCTGGGCCTGCTGAACCAGGCCGGCTGGAAGCTCGACGGCCAACGCCTGGTCAATGCCAAGGGCCAGCCGCTGCGCATGGAACTGCTGCTGGTGAACCCGAGCCTCGAACGCATCCTGCAACCCTATGTCGAAAACCTGGCCAGCATCGGCATCGAGGCGCGCTTGCGCACTGTGGACCGTGCCCAGTACAAACAACGCCTGGACCAGTTCGACTTCGACATGATCCTGATGACCCTGAACCAGACCTTGAGCCCGGGCCTGGAACAATGGCTGTACTTCCATTCCAGCCAGGCTTCGACCAAGGGCAGCAAGAACTATGCAGGTGTCAAGGACCCGGTGGTCGACCACCTGCTCGACACCCTGCTGGCCGCGCGCACCCGTGATGACCAGGTCGCCGCCGTCCGCGCCCTGGACCGCGTGCTGTCATGGCAGTACTACATGATCCCCAACTGGTACCTAGACAATCACCGCCTGGCCTACCGTAACCGGTTCGCCTTCGTCACCACACCGCCCTATACCCTCGGGCTGAATACCTGGTGGCTAAAGCCTTCGGAGAAAGCCCAATGAAGCCGACGCATCGCCTGGCCTGCAGCCTGCTGTTCGCCTGCCTGAGCCTGCCCGCGCTGGCAGCGCCGCAGCACGCGCTGACCCTGTACGACGAGCCGCCGAAATACCCGGCCGACTTCAAGCACTTCGACTACGTAAACCCCGACGCGCCCAAAGGCGGCACGTTCCGCCAGTCCAGCTTCGGTGGCTTCGACAGTCTCAATCCGTTCATCAACAAAGGCGTGTCAGCCGAAAACATCAGCATCATCTACGACACCCTGATGCGCCAGAGCCAGGATGAGCCGTTTACCGAGTACGGCCTGGTCGCCGGCAAGATCGAGAAAGCCCCGGACAATAGCTGGGTGCGTTTCTACCTGCGCCCCGAAGCGCGCTTCCACGATGGCCACCCGATGCGCGCCGAGGACGTGGTGTTCACCTTCAACGCCCTGATCAAGGACGGCGCCCCCCTCTACCGCCAATACTACGGCGACGTCGCCGAAGTGGTTGCCGAAGATCCGCTGCGGGTGCTGTTCAGGTTCAAGCACAAGAACAACCGCGAGCTGCCGTTGATCCTCGGCCAGCTGCCAGTGCTGCCCAAGCACTGGTACGAAAACCGCGAGTTCAACCGCGGCAACCTGGAAATCCCGCTCGGCAGCGGCCCGTACAAGGTCGCCGAGGTCAAGGCCGGGCGCACCATCCGTTACGAGCGGGTCAAGGACTACTGGGCCAAGGACCTGCCGATCAATCGCGGTTTCTATAACTTTGACGTCATGACCTTCGACGCCTACCGCGACACCGCCGTCGCCCTGGAAGCGTTGAAGGCCGGTGCCTTCGACTACGCACTGGAAGTCAGCGCAAAAAACTGGGCAAGCGCCTACAACGTGCCGGCCGTTCGCGAAGGCCGCCTGATCAAGGAAGAGCTGCCCAACGGTAACCCCACCGGGATGCAGGGCTTCGTCTTCAACATCCGCCGCCCGCTGTTCCAGGACGTGCGCGTGCGCGAGGCGCTGAGCCAGTTGCTGGACTACGAATGGACCAACAAGCAGTTGTTCAACGGCGCCTACACCCGCACAGGCAGCTTCTTCGAAAACTCGGAAATGGCTGCCCGCGGCCTGCCCAGCGCCAGCGAGCTTAAGATCCTCGAGCCGCTGCGCGGCAAGATTCCAGACCAGGTCTTCAGCGAGGCCTTCCACAACCCGGTCAGCGATGGCAGCGGCATGATCCGCGAGCAACAGCGCAAGGCCTACAAGCTGTTGCAGGAAGCCGGCTGGAAGATCGTCGACGACAAGATGGTCGACGCCCAAGGCAAGCCGGTGGTGATCGAGTTCCTGCTCGCGCAGACCGAGTTCGAGCGCATCCTGCTGCCATTCAAGCGTAACCTTGCCGACCTGGGCATCGACCTGAACATTCGCCGCGTCGATGTCTCGCAGTACATCACCCGCCTGCGCTCGCGTGACTATGACATGATCGTCAGCGGCTTCGCGCAGTCCAACTCGCCGGGCAACGAGCAGCGCGAGTACTGGAGCAGCAGCGCCGCCGACAACCCCGGCAGCCGCAACTTCATCGGCCTGCGCGACCCGGCCATTGACCAACTGGTGGAACAGTTGATCAATGCCGATTCGCGCCAGAGCCTGATCGACCATTGCCGGGCGCTGGACCGCGTATTGCTGTGGGGTTACTACGTGATCCCCAACTGGCATATCAAGACCTGGCGCGTGGCCTACTGGAACCACATCGGCCACCCCAAGGTTTCGCCCAAGTACGACGTCGGCATCGACACCTGGTGGATCAAGCCCAACGTCACCCCTGCCGTGACCGAAACCCCTGCAGACGAGGCCAACTGACATGCTGGCCTACATCCTGCGGCGCCTGCTGCTGATCATTCCGACCCTGTTCGGCATCCTCATCATCAACTTCATCATCGTCCAGGCTGCCCCCGGCGGCCCGGTGGAACAGATGATCGCCAAGCTCGAAGGCTTCGAGGGCGCCACCAGCCGCATTGCCGGCGGCGGCGCCGAGGTCTCGGTGGCCGGTTCCAACTACCGCGGCGCCCAGGGCCTGGACCCGGCGCTGATCGCCGAAATCGAGCACATGTATGGCTTCGACAAATCGGCGCCCGAACGCTTGTGGATCATGATCAAGAACTACGCCACGCTGGACTTCGGCGACAGCTTCTTCCGCGACGCCAAGGTCATCGACCTTATCGCCGAGAAGATGCCGGTGTCGATTTCGCTGGGGCTGTGGAGCACGCTGATCATGTACCTGGTGTCGATTCCGCTGGGCATCGCCAAGGCGGTGCGCCACGGCAGCCACTTCGACGTCTGGACCAGCTCGGCGATCATCGTCGGCTACGCGATCCCTGCGTTCCTGTTCGCCATCCTGCTGATCGTGCTGTTCGCCGGCGGCAGCTATTTCGACTGGTTCCCGCTGCGCGGCCTGACCTCCAACAATTTCGACGAGCTGTCCACCACCGGCAAGGTGCTCGACTACTTCTGGCACCTGGTATTGCCGATCACCGCGCTGGTGATCGGCAACTTCGCCACCATGACCCTGCTGACCAAGAACAGCTTCCTCGACGAAATCAACAAGCAGTACGTGGTCACCGCCAAGGCCAAGGGCCTGAGCCGGCCACGGGTGCTATACGGGCATGTGTTCCGCAACGCCATGCTGCTGGTGATCGCCGGCTTCCCGTCGGCATTCATTGGCATCTTCTTCACCGGCTCCCTGCTGATCGAGGTGATCTTCAGCCTCGATGGCCTGGGCCTGATGAGTTTCGAAGCGGCGATCAACCGCGACTACCCGGTGGTCTTCGGCACCCTGTTCATCTTCACCCTGCTCGGGTTGGTGGTGAAACTGATCGGCGACCTGACCTATACCCTGGTCGATCCACGCATCGACTTTGCCAGCCGGGAGCACTGACATGGCCCTGTCCCCCCTCAACCGCCGGCGCTTCGAGCGCTTCAAGGCCAACCGCCGCGGCTGGTGGTCGCTATGGCTGTTCCTGATCCTGTTCGGCCTGAGCCTGGGCGCCGAGCTGATCGCCAACGACAAGCCGATTGCCGTGCGCTACGAAGGCTCGTGGTACTTCCCGGCGTTCAAGCGTTACCCGGAAACCACCTTCGGCGGCGAATTCCCGCTGGAGGCCAACTACAAGAGCCCGTACATCCGCGACTTGCTGCAGAAGAAGGACAGCCTGGTGGTCTGGGCGCCGATCCCGTTCAGTTACCAGAGCATCAACTACGACCTGCGCGTACCGGCCCCGGCGCCACCCTCGGCCGATAATTGGCTGGGCACCGACGACCAGGGCCGCGACGTGCTGGCGCGGGTGATCTACGGCTTCCGTGTGTCGGTGCTGTTCGCCATCACCCTGACAGTGTTGAGTTCCATCGTCGGCGTCATTGCCGGCGCCCTGCAGGGCTTCTACGGCGGCTGGGTCGACCTGGCCGGGCAGCGCTTCCTGGAAATCTGGTCCGGCCTGCCGGTGCTGTACCTGTTGATCATCCTCGCCAGCTTCGTGCAGCCCAACTTCTGGTGGCTGCTGGGCATCATGCTGTTGTTCTCGTGGATGAGCCTGGTGGACGTGGTACGTGCCGAGTTCCTGCGCGGGCGCAACCTCGAATACGTGCGCGCGGCCCGCGCCCTGGGCATGCGCAACGGCGCGATCATGTACCGGCACATCCTGCCCAACGCGATGATTTCGACCATGACCTTCATGCCATTCATCCTCACGGGTGCCATCGGCACCCTGACCGCGCTGGACTTCCTCGGCTTCGGCCTGCCACCCGGCGCGCCGTCGCTGGGTGAACTGGTCGCGCAAGGCAAGTCCAACCTGCAAGCCCCGTGGCTGGGCATCAGCGCCTTTGCCGTACTGGCGATCATGCTGAGCCTGCTGGTGTTCATCGGCGAGTCCGCCCGCGATGCCTTCGACCCGAGGAAGTGAAATGAGCGAACAGAACCTGATCGAAGTGCGTGACCTGGCCGTGGAGTTCGTCACCGGCGAACAGGTCAACCGAGTGGTTGACGGCATCAGCTTCGACATCCGCAAGGGCGAGACCTTGGCCCTGGTCGGCGAAAGCGGCTCGGGCAAATCCGTCACCGCACACTCGATTCTGCGGCTGCTGCCCTATCCACTGGCGCGCCACCCCAGTGGCAGCATCCGCTATGAGGGCAAGGACCTGCTGCAGCAGAACGAAAAGGCCCTGCAGCGCATTCGCGGCAACCGCATCGCGATGATCTTCCAGGAACCGATGACCTCGCTGAACCCGTTGCACTGCATCGAGAAACAGATCAACGAAATCCTCCTGCTGCACAAGGGCCTGACGGGCAAGGAAGCCACTGCGCGCACACTGGAACTGCTGGAAATGGTCGGCATCCCCGAACCGCGCAAGCGCCTGAAGGCCCTGCCCCATGAGCTGTCTGGCGGCCAGCGCCAGCGGGTAATGATCGCCATGGCCCTGGCCAACGAGCCGGAGCTGTTGATCGCGGACGAACCGACCACTGCGCTGGATGTGACCGTGCAGTTGAAGATCCTCGACCTGCTGAAAAAGCTGCAGGCGAAGCTGGGCATGGCCCTGCTGCTGATCAGTCACGACCTCAACCTGGTGCGCCGCATCGCCCATCGGGTGTGCGTGATGCAGCGCGGGCAGATCGTCGAACAGGCCGAGTGCACCACGCTGTTCAGCACACCGCAGCATCACTACACGCAGATGCTGATCAACGCCGAGCCCAGCGGCCTGCCGGCGCATAACCCGGTAGGGGCGCCGCTGCTGGAGGTGAACGACCTGAAGGTGTGGTTCCCGATCAAGAAGGGGCTGTTGCGCAAGACGGTTGATCATGTGAAAGCGGTGGACGGCATCAACTTCAGCCTGCCCCAGGGGCAGACGCTGGGCATCGTCGGCGAGTCCGGGTCGGGCAAATCGACACTGGGCCTGGCGATTCTGCGGTTGATCTCCAGCCAGGGCGGGATCCGCTTTCATGGGCAACCGCTCGAAGGGATGAACCAGAAGCAAGTGCGGCCCCTGCGGCGGGAAATGCAGGTGGTGTTTCAGGACCCCTTCGGCAGCCTGAGCCCGCGCATGTGCGTGGCGGATATCGTTGGCGAGGGGTTGCGGATTCACAAGATCGGCACGCCTGAGGAACAGGAGGCGGCGATCATTGCGGCGCTGGAGGAAGTGGGGCTGGACCCGCGCACCCGCCATCGCTACCCGCATGAGTTTTCCGGTGGCCAGCGCCAGCGCATCGCCATTGCCCGGGCGCTGGTGCTGAAGCCGGCGCTGATCCTGCTGGATGAACCGACCTCGGCGCTGGACCGCACGGTGCAGCGGCAGGTGGTGGAGTTGCTGCGCAATCTGCAGGCCAAGTACAACCTGACCTACTTGTTCATCAGCCATGACCTGGCCGTGGTGAAAGCGCTGAGTCACCAGTTGATGGTGATCAAGCACGGGCATGTGGTGGAGCAAGGGGATGCACGGGAGATCTTCCATGCGCCGCAACATGTTTATACGAAACAATTGTTGGAGGCAGCGTTTTTGGGGGATGTTTGAAGTATTTAGAATCAGATTTAACCCCTAGCTTGTAGTCCATTTCCCAAAGATACTCTGGGCGCTCTTTTTCCGTTGCGGCTGTCTGGGTCGGGCCCTAGTCTCGGTTGGTCGCTGAACATCAGCGATGCGGCTTTGACAGGCCGGAACTGAAAGAAGGTGCACCCGCGTCGCCCTCAATGGCGGCTGTGCGTGTGGGCACGCTTGCGTGCGCCGGTCTTTCCTTTCTTTCCACCGGTCTGTCAACCCGCGCACAGCTGCCACCCAACCGTTTGACAGCGGTTGGATGGCAGCAAAACCGGAAAAAAGGAGATATTTATGCTGAAGATTGTTCCCGACCCACCCACGACATTCATTCCCTCGAAGACACCGTCGGCAAGACCACCTTCTTTCAAGGTGAAAAACAGACCCACCCATTGTTCCGCATCGAACCCGGCATTCCTTGCCAGGATGCCCGTGAACAAGCCTCGGAATTGATGGGCTATGTGCGCGAACTGACCATCCTCGGCCTGATGGACGAGAAACCCATGATGATCTGGGCCTCTCATTATCTGAGCGCGATGGCCAAGGCGTTGATGGATGACGCCGAACTCGGCATGAGGCATTGATCGGCCGGGGCTGGTAACGCATCACGGCCACCAAGCGTTCGCCGATAGATGTGCAGCGCCTATCAGATCGAGCGCCGCCCGCGCGGCGCATCGCGAGCTTTGCTCGCTCCTACGTTTGTTTCGGGCCAATTATTCCTGTGGGATTTGCGCGCGAACGCCTTGGCGCATGACTCGATATTGTGTCGTACCAACAAGGCGGCAGCGCGCGCCTGTCACAGGCGTTACTGGCCCGAAACAAACGTAGGAGCGAGCAAAGCTCGCGATGCGCCGCGCGGGCGGCGCTCGATCTCACAGGCGCTGAAAACCCCTTGGCATGCACCTGTCAGCCCTGCTGCAATCCCCAGGAGGACCGCACCAGCCCTGCCATCAGAAATCAATGGTACCGGAGAACTTCACCAGGCGCGGATCACCCTGGGTCAGGTAGCCGCCGTTGGCCGAAGCCCAGTAGTTCTTGTCAGTCAGGTTCTCGACGTTGACCCGCAGGGTCAGGTCCTTCTCCGCCACTTTCAGCTTGTAGCGGGCGCCGGCATCGAAGCGGTTCCAGGTCGGCAGGCTGACGTTGTTCGCCGCATCGACGAACTGGCCACCGGTGCGCAGCATCCGCGCATTGAGCGCCAGCCCCGGCACGCCCGGCACATCCCAGTCGACGCTGGCATTGAGCTGGAAGGTCGGCACGCCGATGGCGTGGTTGCCGTCGTTGGTGCCGTTGGCGGTGTTCTTCTGCTCCGAAGTCATGCGCGTGCCACCGGCCATCAGGCGCAGGCCTTCGACGGGCTCGCCGAACAGGCTCAGTTCCAGGCCCTTGTTCACCTGCTCGCCATCGCGGATGAAGACGTTGTTTAGGGTATAGCCGTCCGACGGTTTCTCGATACGGAACACGGCCAGGTTCGCGCCATAGGTCAGGCGGTCGAACTTGATGCCGGCCTCAAGCTGCTTGGTGCGGCCAGGCGGGAACATCTCGTTGGCGTTGGATACATTGCTTGGCGCTGTCGCGCCCTGGGCCAGGCCCTCGATGCGGTTGGCGTACAGCGAGATGCTGTCGGTGGCCTTGAACACGATGCCGTACACCGGTGTGGTGATCGACTTGTCGTACGGGTCGCCTTTGCGGCTGCCATCGTTGGCCGGGTTGGCCACGCCCTTCGAGGTGCTGCCATCGTAGGTGTAGCTTTCCACCCGAAGCTGCTGGCGGCGCAGGCCGTAAGTCAGCAGCAGGCGGTCATCGAACACACCGAGGGTGTCAGAAATGGCGATGCTGCGGGCGCGGGTCTTGCCGGTCACGCCTGGATCACCCATGTCACCACCCGTGCTGGTCACCGTGGCCGGTTTGGACTGCTGCACTGTGTTGTAGATGTCGGTGCTGATCGGCGAATAGAACGTGTAGGCGTTCTCGGCCTGGGTCCACATCGTGTTGGCACCCAGCGCGATCTGGTGGCTGATCGGGCCCGTCTGCAGGCGGCCGTTGAGGCCTGTGCTGAAGCTGGTGTTGTCTTCGCCATGGACGATGTCGGACGGTGTCATGGTGGCAGCACCGCTGTTGCCGCTCAGCACTGGCGTGCCGTAGGTACCCTGTTCACGGGTATGGCGTGCACCGCCTGCCAGGTAGGCAGTCCAGCTGTCGTTCAGGTCCCATTCGCCGCGGACCATGCCGAAGGTGTCTTCCGCCTCGCTGTAGCTCCAGCTCTGGCCATAGTTGTGGCTTGCATCCGGTGCGGTCGGCGCCTTGGTCGTGGCGCTGCTCAGGCGCACGGAGTTACGCAGGTGGTTGATGCGCTGCTTCTGGTAACCGATGTCGGTCGAAACACGGAAGTTGTCACCTCGGTAGTCCAGGCCTGCGGTGAACAGCTTGGTGCGCTGGTCCTGGTCGCCGACGGCGGTTTCGCCTTCGCGCTGGCTGAGGTTCAGGCGGGCGCCGAAGCGATTGTCTTCACCAAAGCGCTGCCCGATGTCCAGGTGCTCGCCGATTCGGCCATTGGAGCTGATGTCCTGGGTGTAGCGGCGGGTCGGCTCATCGCCCGCGCGCTTGGGCTGCAGGTTGACGTTGCCGCCCAAACCGGTGCCGGTCGGGCTCACGCCGTTGAGAAAGGCATTGGGGCCTTTGAACACTTCGACCCGCTCGACGCCGTCAGTGGACATGATCTGACGCGGCAGGATGCCGTACAAGCCATTGAAGGAAATGTCGTCTCCCGCCAGTGGCAGGCCTCGGATCACGAAAACCTTGGCTTGGTTGCCGAAGCCGTAAGACTCCCGCACCGAAGGGTCGTTGGCCAATACGTCTCCGATGTCCTCGGCCTGCTGGTCTTCGATCAGCTTGGAGGTGTAGCTGGTCATGGTGAACGGCACATCCATGTAGTCCTGGTTGCCCAACACACCCATCTGGCCACCGCGGGCGACCTGGCCGCCAGCGAACGCCTCGGGCAACGCGCCGGGTTGGGCTTTCAAGGCATCGGCATTGACATCCGTCGCTTCCAGCTGGATCGGCTCGGCAGCTTGCGCCATCAGGGTCAAGGAACAGCAAATCGCCAACAATGTTGGGCGTGACGGAAAACGGGACGACATGGTGTAAGTCCTGATGGCATTGGATTGAGAAGGCAAGAGCAAATGGTAATGCTTCCCAAATTCAAACATCAACCCTATCGACAAGGCTAAGTGCCATCTCTCATCAGAAATTCTGATCACGATCATCTTTCATCATCAACCATATCGGGAATAGATTCTCTCCCGTCAACCCCGGCAACAACGGTAGAGCTCATGTCCAGCCCACAACAAAACCCCGCCTCCCCTGCCCTCGACACGCTGATCCAGCGCTCCGCCCTGCCCAGCCCTGCGCTCAGCGAAGCTCAGGCGCATGCACTGTTGGAGACGCATTACGGCCTGGATGGCGACTTGACGCCGCTGGGCAGCCAGCAGGACCTGAACGTGCGCGTGGACGCGGCGCAAGGGCGGTTCGTGTTCAAGGCCTGCCATGGCAGCTACGCCGAGGTTGAATTGCAGGCGCAGCACGCCGCCCTCGCCTACCTGCGCGAGCAGGGTGTGCCGGTGCCCGCCGTGCGGGCGGCACAAAATGGCGGCACCTTGCTGGCAGTGACCATCGACGGGCAACCCCTGCGTGTACGCTTGCTCGACTACATTGACGGCCAGCCAGTGACCCGCCTCAAGCACATGCCACCGCGCCTGATGGCTGAACTGGGCAGGCTGTGCGCACGGCTCGACGCCGCCTTGATCCACTTCGACCATCCAGGCCTGCTGCGGACCCTGCAATGGGACCCGCAGCATGCCCAGGCGCTGATCACGCACCTGCTGCCGGTGCTGCAGGACGCCACGCAACGCGCCCGCATCGAACAGGCCACGCGCCTGGCCAGCGAGCGCCTCGCGCCCTTGGCAGAGCGGCTGCCAACCCAGGCCGTGCACCTGGACATCACCGACGACAACACCGTCTGGGCCCGCGACGACCAGCGCCAATGGCAACTGCAAGGTGTCATCGACTTCGGCGACCTGTCGCGCACCTGGCGCATCGCCGACCTCTCGGTGACCTGCGCTGCGCTGCTGCACCATGCCGAAGGCGACCCGCTGCGTATCCTGCCGGCAGTCAGCGCCTACCAGGCCCTCAACCCGCTGACCGAAGCAGAGCTGCGTGCGCTGTGGCCGTTGGTACTCAACCGTGCGGCGGTGCTGGTGCTGAGCAGCGCGCAGCAACTGGCCGTTGACCCGGACAACCAATACACCCGTGACAACGTCGCCCATGAATGGGAAATCTTCGATACGGCTACGGCCGTGCCATTCGCCTTGATGGAGGCGGCCATTCTCCAGGCGGCCGGCCTGCCAGCCGACGCAGCCGAGCTGACGGGCTGTGCGCCGCTGCTGCCCGAGCTGGCCGGGCTGGCGGTCAAGCGCCTCGACCTGGGCGTGCTCAGCGCACATTGCGAAGCCGGCAACTGGGAACAGCCGGGCTTCGACCAGCACCTGCTGAGCGCGCAACCGGCGCCGGCTTGCAGCCTGCATGGCCAGTACCGGCTGTCACAGACCCATATCGATCGCCCCGAAGAACCGGCCACCTGCGCGCTGGGCGTAGAGCTGCATGTGCCCAATGGCTGTGCGGTTCAGGCGCCCGAGGCGGGCATCTGGCACGGCGACGGCGACGGCCGCGGCTGCCTGCGCACGCCACACTGGGCCTTGTGGCTGCAAGGCCTGGAAGATGCCCCGGCCGATGGCCAGGCGTTGGCAAAAGGGCAATCCTTGGGCAGCAGCTGCGGCTACCTTAGTGTCCAGCTGTGCCTGGACACCCGCATCCAGCCGCCATTCTTCGCCACACCGTCCCAGGCTGCCGCCTGGCTGGCCCTGTGCCCGTCGCCTGCCGCGCTGCTGGGCTTCGATTGCGATGCCGAACCGTTGCCCGACCCCCAGGCCCTGCTGGCCCGTCGCGACGCCAGCTTCGCCCGCTCGCAGAAGCACTACTACGCGCAACCGCCGCAGATCGAACGTGGCTGGCGCAACTACCTGATCGACCTGCAGGGCCGGTCATACCTGGACATGCTCAACAACGTCGCCGTGCTGGGCCACGGCCACCCGCGCATGGTCGCCGAATCGGCGCGCCAGTGGTCGCTGCTCAATACCAACTCACGCTTCCATTACGCCGCCATCACCGAGTTTTCCGAGCGCCTGCTCGCCCTCGCGCCCGAAGGCTTCGACCGGGTGTTCATGGTCAACAGCGGCACCGAGGCCAACGACCTGGCGATCCGCCTGGCCTGGGCCTACAGCGGTGGCCGCGACCTGCTCAGCGTGCTGGAGGCCTACCACGGCTGGTCGGTGGCCACCGATGCCATTTCCACCTCCATCGCCGACAACCCGCAGGCCCTGGAAACCCGCCCGGACTGGGTGCACCCGGTAGAGGCTCCGAACACCTTCCGCGGCCGCTTCCGCGGTGCCGACACGGCCGCCGACTACCTGCGCGACGTCGACACCAAGCTGGCCGACCTCGATGCCCGTGGGCGCCAACTGGCCGGCATCATCTGCGAGCCGGTGTACGGCAACGCCGGGGGTATTTCGCTGCCGGCCGGTTACCTGCGCGAGGCGTATGCCAAGATCCGCGCCCGCGGTGGCGTGTGCATCGCCGACGAAGTGCAGGTCGGTTATGGCCGCCTGGGCGAGTACTTCTGGGGCTTCGAGGAACAGGGCGTGGTGCCCGACATCATCACCATGGCCAAAGGCATGGGCAACGGCCAGCCGCTGGGGGTAGTGATCACCCGCCGTGAGATCGCCGAGGCCCTGGAGGCCGAGGGTTACTTCTTCTCCTCGGCCGGTGGCAGCCCGGTCAGCTGCCGCATCGGCATGGCGGTGCTGGACGTGATGCAGGAGGAAGGCCTGTGGGACAACGCCCGCGACACCGGGCGCTATTTCAAGGCGCGCCTGCAGGCACTGGTCGACAAACACCCGCTGGCTGGCGCGGCGCATGGTTCGGGCTTCTACCTGGGGCTGGAGCTGGTGCGCGACCGTGCAACCCTGGAGCCGGCCACCGAGGAAACCATGCTGCTGTGCGACCGCTTGCGTGAGCTGGGGATCTTCATGCAGCCAACCGGCGACTACCTGAACATCCTCAAGATCAAGCCGCCGATGTGCACCACCCGGGCCAGTGTCGACTACTTCGTCGACAGCATTGACCGGGTGCTTGGCGAGGGCCTGTAAGGGCTATCAACCGGGCCGGCGAGTGGTCATACTTTCCGGCCTCTTCCTCAGGTTTGCGGACATGGCCTTCAGCAGCGACTCCCTGGCAATTTTCCTCGCGGTGCTGGAAGCGGGTTCGTTCTCTGCCGCCGCCCGCAAGCTGGGGCGTGTGCCGTCGGCCGTGAGCATGGCCATCGCGCAACTGGAGGCCGAACTGGACCTGGCCCTGTTCGACCGCGCCACCCGCAAGGCCTTGCCGACCAGCGCCGCCCTGGCCCTGGAGCCCCAGGCGCGGCAGGTGATCTGCCAGCTCAACCTGCTCGACGCCCAGGCCCTGCAACTGCACCAGGGGCTGGAAAAGCGCCTGAGCATCGCCATGGCCCCAGAGCTGCAGACCGGCCGCTGGAGCCAGCCGCTGGAAACCCTGGCGAAGGAATTTCCCAGCCTGGAGATCGAAGTGCGCTCGGCGACCCAGACCGAGGCAGTGCGCTTGCTGCACGAAGGCAGCGTGCAACTGGCGCTGGTGTTCGAACGCCCGGGGATCGATGAGCGCGAGTCTTTTCTTGAAGCGGGGAGCCAGCTGCTGGTGGCCGTCGCGTCCCCGCGTCATCCGGCTGGCAGCAACAGTGGCACGCCGCTGCCTGAGGAAGCGTTTGCCGAACAACGGCAGATCATCGTGGCCTCCGGCAAGGCCACCGGTTCGGACCCGCGCATGGTGCTGTCGCGGCGCATCTGGTTGACCGACAGCTACCTGGCAACGCTCGACCTGGTGCAGTCCGGCCTGGGCTGGGCCTACCTGCCGCAGCCGCTGGTGGAGCCCCTGATTGCCTCAGGTGCGCTGGCCGAGGTGCGCTTTGACAACATGGCCAGCCGGTTGCGGCTGTGGGTAGACATCATCTGGCTGAAGCCACGGCCGTTGGGGCTGGGGGCCAGGCGCTACCTGGAAGTCATGCGCCAGCTGTTCGACAAAGAACCCCCCAGGGCCTGAAACAGCGCGCTCCCACAGGGATCACCTCAGTGCTGAGGTGCCACCAGCCGATACCCCACCCCCGCCTCGGTAATGATGAACCGCGGCGCCGTTGGGTCATCGCCAAGCTTCTGCCTTAAATGCCCCACCACGATTCGCAGGTAATGGGTGTCGTCGACATGGGTCGGCCCCCAGATGTCCTTGAGCAATTGCTGCTGGGTAATCACCCGCCCCGGATGCCCTGCCAACTGCGCCAGCAGGGCATACTCCTTGCGCGTCAGCGCGATCTCCACCCCCGCCAGGGTGACTTTGCGAAAGGCGAAATCCACCACCAGCGGCCCGAAGCTTGCCGTCACTTCGCTACCACCGGACTGCGGCACCTGGCGCAACAGCGCCCTTACCCGGGCGAGAAACTCCTGGATGCCGAAAGGCTTGGTCACGTAGTCATTGGCGCCGCCATCCAGCGCATCGACCTTCTGCACCTCACTGGCCCGCACCGACAGCACCAGCACCGGCACCGCGCTCCACTCGCGCAACTCGCGCAGCACCTGCTGGCCGTCCATGTCGGGCAGGCCCAGGTCGAGCACCACCAGGTCGGGCTTGGCCAGCGCGGCCTGGGCCAGGCCTTCGCTGCCGGTGGCGGCTTCGATCACCTTGTAGCCTTGGGAAGTGAGGCTGATGCGCAGGAACTTGCGGATCTGAGGTTCATCGTCAATGACCAACAGGGTGGCGGGCTGGCTCATGGGGTTTCGCTTTCGGCTTCGGGTTGCTGGGGCAGCGGCAAGCATAGAGTGATGCAGGTGCCGTGGCCATCGATGCCTTCACCGACCAGGATCTGCCCGCCGTGAGCACCGATCATGCCCTGGCAGATCGCCAGCCCCAGGCCGGTGCCCTGCCCGCCGCGATCGCCACGGGCAGCGGTGTAGAACATGTCGAAGATCTTTTCGCGTTCGGCCAGCGGGATGCCGGGGCCTTGATCGCTGACGGCAAAGTGCAGTTGCTCATCCTGTACCGAGACCTGCAGGTCCAGCCGGCCTTGTGCGGGCGAGAAGCGTGCGGCGTTTTCCAGCACGTTGATCAGCGCCTGCTCGATCAACGCCGCATGCACGAACAGCAGTGGCAGCTCGCCGGGCACCTCGGTATGCACCTGCAAAGGCGCCAGTACCGCGCGCAGGCGGTTGAGGGCGCTGCCTACTATGTCGGCCGGGGCCACCCAGTCGCGGGCAAGCTTGAGGCCGCCGTGGCCGAGGCGGGTCATGTCCAGCAGGTTCTGAATGTAGCGGTCCAGGCGTTCCGCTTCGTTACGCGTGCCTTCGAGCAGCTCGCGGCGGTCTTCGACGGGGATCGCCTCGCCCAGCGCCAGCAGGCTGTCGATGCTGCCGCGCATGGCGGTCAGCGGGGTACGCAGGTCGTGCGACACCGAGGCCAGCAAGGCGCTGCGCAACTGCTCGGTTTCGCCGTGCAGGCGGGCGGCTTCGAGCTGTTCGGCCAGCCGCGCACGGGCCAGGGCCTGGGCCAGGGGTTGGCCGAGGGCCATCAACAGGCGCCGGCGCTGGGCACTCAGTGGCTCGCCTGAGCGCGGGCGTACACCGAGCAGGGCCAGTGGCTGGTCGTCAACCGCCAACGGCCACCACCACCAGCGGCCATTGGGCAAGGTATCGCTGCCGTGGCCTGCTGCCTGGCCGTGCTGCCAGGCCCATTCGGCGGCGGCACGCTCGTTGTCGCTCAACGCCTGGGCTTCGCCACTCGCCACCTGCAGCAGGCCTTCGCTGTTGCGCTCCAGCAGGCAGACCTGCACCTCTTTCCAGCCATTGAGGTGGCGACCGGCAGCGTTGAACACCGCCTGGCGGTCGGTGGCCACGGTCAGCCGGCGCGACAGGTCGAGCAGCTGGTTGGTCTGCGCCTGGGTTTCGCGCAGGGCCTGCAGCTGGCTGCGCTGGCGGGCCGCGAGGTTGCCGGTGAGGGCCGCCATGAGCAGGAAGAACACCAGCGTCAGCACGTCTTCCTCACGCTGGATGGCGAATGAGAAATTCGGCGGGATGAACAGGAAGTCGTAGGTCAGGAACGACAGCGCCGCACAGGCCAGCGACGGGCCCAGGCTGCTGCGCACCGCCACCAGCAGTACGGCGGCAAGGAACACCAGCGAGATGTTGGGCAGCGCCAGCGCGCTCGACACGCCCCAGGCGAGGCCCGCTGCCAGCATCGTGGCGAGCAGCGCCAGCAGGTAGTGGCGCCACACCCACACCCGGCTGACCACTGCACGTGCCGGCCGTGCCTGACTGTCGCGGTCGAGTATGTTGATCTCCAGGCCGTGGCTTTCACGCAGCAGCCGGGCGGCGACGCCGGCTCCGAACAGGCGCCGCCGCAACCGGTCACGGGATTGCCCGACCAGCACCAGGCTGGCGCGGCGCTCGGCGGCGTGCTGGATCAAGGTCCGGGCCACTTCGCCGGCACGCAGCAGCACCACCTCGCCGCCCAGCCGCTCGGCCAGTTGCTGGGCCGCCTGCAGGCGCTGACGGGCGGATTCGTCACGCAGCCGGCCGTTGTCGACGTGCACCAGGCTCCACGGCAGGTGGCGGCGCTGGGCAACACGGCTGGCGTGGCGCACCAGGCGCTCGGCCTGCTCATCACCATCCACGCCCACCAGCAGGCGCCCGCGCAAGGCAGGCGCCGCTTCGCCGCGCAGGCGGTAACCGTGGGCCAGGTCGGCGTCGACCTGGGCGGCGGCAGTCTGCATGGCCAACTCGCGCAGGGCGGTGAGGTTGGTTTGCGAAAAGTACGCATCGATGGCGGCCCGAGCCTGCTCCGGCACGTACACCTTGCCCTCGCGCAGGCGCTCGAGCAGTTCGCGTGGCGGCAGGTCGATCAGCACCAGTTCGAAGGCTTCCTGCAGCACCCAGTCCGGCAGGGTTTCACGCACCTGTACGCCGGTAATGCCGCGGACCTTGTCGTTGAGGCTTTCCAGGTGCTGGACATTGACCGTGGTGTACACGTCGATACCGGCGGCCAGCAACTCCTGCACGTCCTGCCAGCGCTTGGCGTGGCGGCTGCCGGGGGCGTTGGTGTGGGCCAGTTCGTCGACCAGGGCCAAGGTCGGGGCAGCCTTGAGCAAGCCGTCGAGGTCCATTTCCTCGAGGGTGACGCCACGGTATTCGCTGCGCAGCAGGGGTTGCTGGAGCAGGCCGCCGAGCAGCGCTTCGGTTTCGGCGCGGCCGTGGGTTTCGACCACCCCGGCCAGTACCTGCACACCCTGGCGTTGCTGGGCGTGGGCGGCCTGGAGCATGGCGAAGGTCTTGCCCACGCCCGGGGCGGCGCCAAGAAAGACCTTCAGCCGGCCGCGACCGCTGCGCGGGAGGGTGGCCAACAGCGCGTCTGCGCGGGTGGAGTCACTCATGTTTCGTCCTTTGATTTGCACTTACTTCTCTGGCCTCATCGCGAGCTTTGCTCGCTCCTACGGACGAACGCATAGCCCCGTAGGAGCGAGCAAAGCTCGCGATGAGGCCCGCAACCCAGCCCCATTAGAGGCGATCAAGTGCCTGGTTCAGGGCCAGCACATTGACCACCGGTGGCCCGATCAATGGGTGGAGGGTGGCCTCTTCCAGCAAGGCTTGCAAGCGCTCCACCGGCACCTGCCGCGCCGCCGCTACCCGAGGAATCTGGTAGGCCACCGCTTCCGGTGGCAAGTGCGGGTCCAGACCGCTGCCCGAGGTGGTCAGCAACGCCTGGGGCACCGGCCCCAGTTGCGCCTGGTATTGCGCTGCGGCATCACCCTTGACCCGCTCGGCCAAGGCCGGGTTGCTCGGCGCCAGGTTGCTCGCGCTACTGGACACGGTAGCAAAAGCACCCGCCGAAGGCCGTGAATGGAACCAGCCATCACCCTGGAAATCCTGGGCGATCAAGGCCGAACCACGTACCTGTCCGCGCTCATCGCGCACCAGGCTGCCATTGGCCTGCTCGGGGAACGCCAGCTGGGCAACCCCGGTCACCGCCAGCGGGTAAAGCGCGCCGGTGACCACGGTCATCAGCAGGATCAGGCTCAGCGCCGGGCGTACATAACGATTCATGATGGCCTCCTCAGACCAGGTGCAGGGCAGTGAGCAGCAGGTCGATCAGCTTGATCCCGGCAAACGGCACGAGGATGCCGCCCAGGCCGTAGATCAGCAGGTTGCGCCGCAACAGGTGCGCCGCGCTCGCCGCCTGCACGCGCACGCCGCGCAGGGCCAGCGGGATCAGCACGATGATGATCAGCGCGTTGAACACGATCGCCGAGAGAATCGCGCTCTGCGGGCTGGCCAGGTGCATCAGGTTGAGCACGCCAAGCTGCGGATAGATGGCGGCGAACAGCGCCGGCAGGATGGCGAAGTACTTGGCCACGTCGTTGGCGATGGAGAAGGTGGTCAGCGCACCACGGGTCACCAGCAGCTCCTTGCCCACCTGCACCACGTCCAGCAGCTTGGTCGGGTCGCTGTCCAGGTCGACCATGTTGGCCGCCTCGCGCGCGGCCTGGGTGCCATCGTTCATGGCCATGCCGACATCGGCCTGGGCCAGCGCCGGGGCGTCGTTGGCGCCGTCGCCGCACATCGCCACCAGGCGGCCATCGTTCTGCTCCTGGCGGATACGGGCCAGCTTCTTCTCCGGCGTGGCTTCGGCGAGCACATCGTCCACCCCGGCCTCGGCCGCGATGGCGGCGGCGGTCAGCGGGTTGTCACCGGTCACCATCACGGTGCGGATGCCCAGCTTGCGCAGCTCGGCGAAACGTTCGCGGATGCCCGGCTTGACCACGTCCTTGAGGTGGATCACGCCGAGCAGGCGTTTGTCCAGGCACACCAGCAGCGGGGTGCCACCGCTCTGGGCGATGCGCTCCACTTCACGGGCCAGCGCGGCAGGCAAGTCCAGGCGCTGCATGCCGACGAAGGCCAACACGGCATCGACGGCACCCTTGCGGTAGCGGCGCTGCTGGAAGTCGATACCCGACAGGCGGGTCTCGGCGCTGAAGGCGATGGCCTGATACTGCCCGGCAGACGGCTCGACGAAGTCGTGCAACTGGCGCAGGTACTCCACGATCGACTTGCCTTCGGCCGTGTCGTCGGCCAGCGAAGCGAGCAAGGCCCCCTCCCCCAATTCCTTGGCGGTCACGCCCGGGGCCGCATGCAGGGCGCTGCAGCGGCGGTTGCCGAAGGTGATGGTGCCGGTCTTGTCGAGCATCAGCGTGTGCACGTCGCCGGCCGCCTCCACCGCGCGGCCGGAGCGGGCGATCACATTCAGGCGCACCAGGCGGTCCATACCGGCGATGCCGATGGCCGAGAGCAGGCCGCCGATGGTCGTGGGGATCAGCGTCACCAGCAGCGCAGCGAGAAAGATCAGCGGCAGGCTGCCGCCCGCAAAATGGGCGAACGGTTGCAGGGTCACCACCACGATCAGGAAGATCAGGGTCAGGCCGATCAGCAGGATGTCGAGGGCGATTTCGTTGGGGGTCTTCTGCCGTTTGGCGCCTTCGACCAGGGCAATCATGCGGTCCAGGGTCGACTCGCCGGGGTTGCTGGTGATGCGGATCAGCAGCCAGTCGGAGACCAGCCGGGTGTTACCGGTCACGGCCGAGCGGTCGCCGCCGGATTCGCGGATGACCGGGGCGGATTCGCCGGTGATGGCCGCTTCGTTGACCGCCGCGATGCCTTCAAGCACCTCACCGTCGCCAGGGATCATCTCGCCAGCCACCACCCGCACCACATCGTCCTTGCGCAGTGCCGTGGCGGCAACGCTTTCGAAACTGCCATCGCGCTTGCGGCGCTGCGCCGTCAGCCCCTGGCTACCCGCCTTGAGGCTGTCGGCGCGGGCCTTGCCACGGCCTTCGGCAAGGGCTTCGGCGAAGTTGGCGAACAGCACGGTGAACCACAGCCACAGGGCAATCTGCGCGGCAACGCCGCTGCTGACACCATTGCCAGGCGCGAAACACAGTGCGGTGGTGAGGATGGCCGTCAGGGCGACCACCAGCATCACCGGTGCCCGCTTCAACTGGCGCGGGTCGAGCTTGACGAAGGCCTGTACCAGCGCCGGGCGCCACAGGGCCGCGAAACGGGTCTGATCCTTGGCGCTGTGTGAGGCTTTCACTTCAGGAATGGGCATGTTCATGGATGATTCCTCAGAAACCCAGGCTCAGTTGTTCGGCGATCGGCCCGAGGGCCAGGGTCGGCAGGAAGGTCAGGCCACCGACCAGCAGGATGGTCACCAGCAACAGACAGGCGAACAGCGGGCCGTGGGTGGGGAAGCTGTTGCTGCCCTGCGGCGCGCTCTTCTTCGCCGCCAGGCTGCCGGCCAGGGCCAGGATCGGCAGGATGTAGCCGAAGCGGCCGATCAGCATGGCCAGGCCGATCATCACGTTGTGGAACACGGTGTTGGCGCCAAACCCGGCGAACGCCGAGCCGTTGTTGGCGGTGGCCGAGGTATAGGCGTAAAGCAGCTGGCTGAAGCCATGGGCGCCTGGGTTGCTGACCGCACTGGCAGGCCCTGGCAGGCTGGCGGCGATGGCCGCGAGCACCAGCACACCGACCGGCATCACCAGCAAGGTCGCCACCAGCAATTGCACTTCTCGCGCCTGCAGTTTCTTGCCCAGGTATTCGGGCGTACGGCCGATCATCAACCCGGCCAGGAACACGGCGATCAGCACGAACAGCAGCATGCCGTAGAGCCCGGCGCCGACACCGCCGAAGATCACTTCACCGACCATCATGTTGACCATTGCGACCATGCCGGTCAGCGGGTTGAGGCTGTCGTGCATGGCGTTGACCGAGCCATTGGAGGCCGCGGTGGTGGTCACCGTCCACAGCACCGAGCCGGTGGTGCCGAAACGGCTTTCCTTGCCCTCCATGGGCGCGCTCTGCTGCACCTGGGCGCTCTCCAGCGCCGGGTTCGGCTGGTATTCCGACCACAGCGCCGTGGCGCCGCCGAGCAGGAACAGGCCAAGCATGCAGGCGATGATGGCGCGGCTCTGACGCAGGTCCTTGACGTAGTGGCCGAAGGTGAACACCAGCGCCACCGGGATCAGGATGATCGAGGCCAACTCGAAGAGGTTGCTCCAGGCCGTCGGGTTTTCGAACGGATGCGCCGAGTTGACGCCGAAGAAGCCGCCACCGTTGGTACCCAGTTGCTTGATGGCAATCTGGCTGGCGGCCGGGCCCAGAGGGATGGTCTGGTCAGCGCCTTGCAGGGTCACGGCGTGGGCATAGTCGGCGAAGGTCTGCGGCACGCCCTGCCACACCAGCAGCAGCGCCAGCAGCAGGCACAGCGGCAGCAGGCCGTAGAGGGTGGCGCGGGTCATGTCGACCCAGAAGTTGCCCAGCTGGGTGGTGGAACGCCGGGCGATGCCACGGCACAGCGCGACCAGCACGGCCAGGCCAGTGGCGGCACTGACGAAGTTCTGCACGGTCAGGCCGAGCATCTGGCTCAGGTAGCTGACCGAAGCCTCACCGCTGTAGGCCTGCCAGTTGGTGTTGGTGACGAAGCTCACCGCCGTGTTGAAGGCCAGCGACCACTCCTGGCCGGGCAGGTGCTGCGGGTTGAGTGGCAGGTAGCCTTGCAACAGGAGCACGCTGAACAGCAGCAGGAATCCGGCCAGGTTGAAGGCCAGCAGAGCCAGGGTGTACTGCTTCCAGTTCTGCTCCTGGTCGGCGCCCACGCCGGCCAGGCGGTAACAGCCACGTTCCACCGGCCCTAGCACGGGGGTCAGCCAGGTGCGCTGGCCTTCCATGACCTTGTAGTAGAAGCGTCCGAGCCAGGGTGCCGGCAGCAGCACGATGGCGAAGAAGGCCAGCAGCAAAAGGTAATCGTAACTGTGCATGGCCGCTCCCTAGCTGCGATCGGCGCGCAGCAGCGCTACCAGCAGGTAAACCGCCAAGGCCACTGCCAGCAGCAGTGACAACCCGTCGAGCATGTACATGAGTGGGACTCCCCCGTGGTGCGGCCTGGGCCGCTTTGAGGGAATTGTCCGAGGGAGGGGTGTAAAGGGGCGAGATCCGGGGGTGGGAATGGGAATAAAGAATGCGTAAAAATCAAAGCACAAGTTATTGTGGGGCTTGCGCTGAGTTACGGCTCCAGTCCAGCAGCAGGCTGTAGCCGACCGCCAGCAGGGTCGGCCCGATGAACAGGCCGATGAAGCCAAAGGCGATCAACCCGCCGAACACGCCGAGCAACACGATCACCAGCGGCAGGTTGCCGCCGCGGCTGATGAGGTACGGTTTGAGCACGTTGTCCACGCCGCTGATGACGAAGGTGCCCCAGATCCCCAGGAACACGGCCATGCCGTACTCGCCCTTCCACACCAGCCAGCCGGTCGCCGGGATCCACGCCAGTGGTGGCCCCATCGGGATCAGGCTGAGCATGAAGGTTACCAGGCCCAGCACGATCGCCCCGGGTACCCCGGCGATCAGGAAGCCGATCAGCGCCAGCAGGGCTTGGGCCGCCGCCGTGCCGATCACGCCGTTGACCACCCGTTGCACGGTGCCTGCCACCAGTTCCAGGTAGTAATCGGCCCGCTCGCCCACCAGCCGGTTCAGCAGCCGCAGCACGAAGGCGGACAGGCGTGGCCCGTCGCGGTAGAAGAAGAACACGAATACCAGGCTAAGAGTCAACTCCAGCACACCGCTGCCGATCTGTGCACTGCGCGCCAGCAACCAGTTGCCGACCTGGCCCAGGTAAGGCTTGAGCGACGCCAGCAGGGCCGCGCCTTGCTGATCAAGGGATTGCCACCAACTGACCAGGCGCTCACCGACGAAGGGAATGCCGCCCAGCCAGTCAGGTGCATCAGGCAAGCCATCGACCTGCACATCACGCACAAAGGCAGTGGCGTCGCGGATGTGGTCGGCCAGGTTGAAGCCCAGCCACACCAGCGGCAAGGCCACGATCAGGATCCAGGCCGTGGTCAGCAGGCTGGCGGCCAGGGTTTCACGCCCGCCCAGCACACGCGTCAGCAAGCGCATCAGTGGCCAGCTGGCGAAGGCCAGGATGGCGCCCCACAGCAACGCGGATATGAACGGCGCCATGACCCACAGCGCGGCACCCAACAGCGTCAGCAGCAGGATCTGGATCAGCAGGCGGTCATTGTTGGCCATGGTGGCGCTCACTCAACGGATCAGTTCCAGGTGCAGGCCGTCGGTGGCTGCGTTGCCGAGTTCGAGCCGGCCATCACGCACGCCAGCCTTGACCAGTTGCTCGCGCCATGCCTCGGCCTGGGCGCCGCTGAGGCTTGCACGCAAGGTGCTGTCGAGGTTCAGGCTGCGCGCCAGCAAGGTCACCCAACTTGCCTGTGGCGCGGCCAGGTCGGGGTAGTCAAGCTTGCCGGTGTCGCGCATTTCACGCAGCACCGTGGCGGCTGTGGGCAATATATCGCCCAGCGGGCTGCTGGCGACGAATTCTTCCACATGCAGGTAGGCACGGCGGTTGCCGCGGGTGACGCTGTACAGCGCGACCAGGGTGTCGGCCTCTTCGGCCGAGCGGCGCAGGAGGATGAACGCCTGCTGTTCGTCGCCGCCGTTCAACCGGGCATTGGCGAACACGTCGTTGGCCCACAGGCTGCCTTCGCCGCAATCGCGGCCCTGGCACCAGAACAACGGATAACCGCCATCGCGCTGCAGCGCTTCACGGGCGCTGGTGAAGGCTTCGCGGGCACTGCGCTCGACCGGCAGCTCATAGGTGACCGAGCTGACCTGGCCACGGCTTTCGATCTTGTCTTCGACGCGCAGGCGGCCACTGATCTTGCGCAGCGGGCCCATGGGGTAGACGCGCTCCTGCTCCACGGCCGGGCGCTGATCGACCACCTTGGCGTCAACGGGTACGGGCAGGCTGCCGGCCCACAGCAAGGGGCTGGCCAGCGCAAGGCAGGCGGCAACGGCGGTGCGGATGGAAACGGGCGCGCTCATCGGCGAACCAGGGGGCGCAGCGCGCCGGGTTGAAGCTCCAGGATGTCTGGCAGTTGCATGGTTGTCTCCCTGTTCAACCCGCCAAGCCTCGACACTTGTCCGGTGCAAGTCAAGCAAAGCCAAAGAAGCGATTGAAACAGTCTGCGACAAGGGCCGCGCCCTGTTCGTCGTTCAGGTGCAGGTGATGCCCGCCGGGCAGCACCGTCTGCTCAAAGGGTAGCTGCTCCAGCAGTTCGCTGTGGCGCACCAGCATGCCGTCGGCCGCCACCACCAGGCTTGCCGGGCAGCTTACCCGCCGCACGTAGGCCATGGCCTGGGCCTGGCTCAGGCGCGCGGGCGATGGCAGGGTCAGGCGGCTGTCGCTGCGCCAGCTGTAACCGCCGGGCACCGGCATCAGGCCGCGCTGGGCCAGCCGTTCGGCAGCTTCGCGGCTGACCGCAACCATGCCCTTCATGCGCGCCTGCACGCCCTCCTCCAGGGTCGGGTAAACCGACTTGCGCTTGCCATCCAGGCGCAGCTGGGCCTGCAGGGCCATGCCCAGGCGCTCGGCAGCATCCTGCTCGGCGCCGGTCGGGGGAATGACCCCGTCGATCAAGGCCAAGTGGCTGACGCGCTCAGGCAAGGCACCGGCCAGCTGCACCGAAATGATCGCGCCCAACGAATGCCCGAGCAGGGCAAACCGTTGCCAGCCGAGCTGTTCGGCAACCCGCAGCACATCGTGGGCGTAATCGGCCAAGGCGTAACCCGCGCCCAACGGGCGGTGCCCGGAATAACCGTGCCCGGCCAGGTCGAGGGCAACGATGCGCAACCCCTTCAGCTGCGGGGCCAGGCGGGAGAAGCTGTTGGCGTTGTCCAGCCAGCCGTGCAGGGCGATCACCGGCAGGCCATCGGCCGGGCCGAACAGGTGGGCAGCCAGCTCGATATGGCCCAGGCTCAGGCGGACTTCCTCGACCTGCGCGCTCATGCCTGGCTCCAGCGGTCGAACAGGCCCTTGATCAGGCTGGCCGTGTCGGTCGGCCGCTCCAGCGGGAACATGTGCCCGCCCGGCACACTGTGGTATTCGCCCCGAGCCATGCCGCGTACCGCCAGTGCATGGTGTCGGCGGATGACATTGCTGCGCTCGCCACGCACCATCGCCAAGGGTACCTGCAACTGGCGCGCGGGCGCCGGGCTGGCGTGCGGGATGCTGCGGTAGATGCTGATCTCGGTGGCTGGGTCGAAGCGCAGGCGCAAGCCCTGCTCGGCCGGCTGCAGGCCATGCTCGAGGTAGGCCTCCAGGCAATCCGGGTCGAAGTGGCGGAACAGCGATTTGCTGGCGAAGTAGTCACGGGCGCTGTCACGGTCGGCGAAGGCTTCACGCCGCCCAAGCGTACGGCCAGCGGGGGTGATGCGGTCGATGAAGCCGAAGCGCTTGGCGGTGCGCAGCAGCCATTGGTCGGCACGGGTCAATACCGGCGAGTCGAGCATCACCACGCCGCGGTACAACTCGGGCCGGCGCAAGGCGGCATGCAGGTGCAGCACGCCGCCCAGCGAATGGCCCACACCCCACACCGGCGCCGCCTGCTGCGCCAGGTGGTGCAGCAGTTCGTCGACCAGGTTCTGCCAGTTGTCATTGACCGGAAATCGCGGGTCATGGGCATGCTGGGCCAGGTGACTGACCTGATAATCCGGCGCCAGGGCGGCGAACAGCTTGCCGTAGGTGGCGGAGGGAAAACCATTGGCATGGGCGAAGAAGATCTGCTGCGACATGGCGCCTGGTCCGGAGGGGGATGATGGCCCATTGTCGGCATCGCACCTGCACTCGGCAATGTCTGTAAATGTCATCACCAAGGGCAATCAGGTCATGCCGTGGCTGGCAACTGGCAAAAGCCCGTTGTTTCGCTCACTCAGGCGAATCAAGAGCACGCAACGTCATCAGCCCTGCCATCGGCCAGTCGCCCTCCAGCTCCGCCAGGCTGGCAGTGCTCATGGGCGCCGGCTGCTGCAGGTGGCCATGCTCGAGCATGCCGACCAGCGAACCTACCAATGGCTGGTGGCTGACCAGCAACACATGGTCCAGGCCCAGGCGCTCGAGCTCGCCTATCACCTGCCGCACCTCGCTGTCAGGCGTCAGCCACGGCACGGTGCGCACGGGTTCAGCGAAGCCCAGGGTGTCATGCACCAGGGCCGCCGTCTGTTGTGCCCTGACATACGGGCTGGCAATGATCGCCTGCAACGGCTGGCCAAGCAGCCGGGCTGCACTGTGCAGCACCTGCTCGCGGCCATGGCCGGTCAGGCGCCGCTCGGCATCGGTATTGGCGCGTGGCTCGGCCTCACCGTGGCGCAGCACCCACAGCTTCACAGCTTGGGCTCCTCGTCACGCACCGGGTGCGGCGCCGGGGCCACGACGTGGGGCGCCTCGCCTTCCGGGGCACGCGCAGCAGGCCAATCGGCGAACGGCCAAGGCTTCTGGTCAGTGTGGAAGGCCCCGAAACGGCCGATCTGCGCCAGGTACTGGCTGAGGCTGTCGCCGAAATTCATCAGGCTGGCGCTCGGTGCGCCATAGACCAGGCGGTAGATCAGCTGCACCAGTACCAGGCCGCCGAGCAGCAACTCGGCCAGTTGCCACACCACCAGGAACACCAGCATCCACAGCACCCGCAGGATGATCGACTCGCGCTGGGCGCGCTCGGGTGTATCGTTCATGTGCTGCTCCTTCGCTTAATTGAAACCACTGATGGAAATGAAATCGACGTCGGTCTTTGGTTCGGCGCGCATCAGGTGCTCGATCACCTGATTCAGCGTGCGCCCTTCGAAGAGGATGGCGTGCAGGCCAGCCACCAGCGGCATGTAGACCTGCACTTCCTGGGCCTTGGCCTTGAGCACCTTGAGCGTGTTGACCCCTTCGGCCACCTCGCCCAGGCGGCTGACGGCCTGCTCCAGGCTCAGGCCCTGGCCAAGGGCGTGACCGACCTGGTAGTTGCGGCTCTTGGGCGAGGAGCAGGTGACGATCAGGTCGCCGACCCCGGCCAGGCCAAGGAAGGTCATGGGGTTGGCGCCCTGGCTCACGGCGAAGCGGGTCATCTCGGCCAGGGCGCGGGTGATGAGCATGCTCTTGGTGTTTTCGCCCATCCCCAAGGCCACGGCCATGCCAGCGATGATCGCGTAGACATTCTTCAGCGCGCCGCCCAGCTCGACGCCGAAGCGATCACTGCTGGCGTATACCCGGAAGGTGCGCCCATGCAGCACGGCCTGCACCCGCTGGCACAATTGTTCGTCTTCACTGGCGACCACGGTGGCGGTCAGCGCGTGTTCGGCGATCTCGCGGGCCAGGTTGGGGCCTGAGAGCACGCCGATGCGGGCCTCGGGGGCGATTTCTTCGAGGATCTGGCTCATCAGCTTGAAGCTCTGCGCCTCGATGCCCTTGGTCAGGCTGACCAGGTATTTGCCGCGCAGCAGCTCGGCATGGGGCGCCAGTACACTGCGCAGGGCACTCGAAGGCAGCGCGACGAAGATCAGGTCGCTGGCTTGCAGGGTGGCCAGCAGGTCGTTGACCGGTTCGACACCGTCCTGCAGGCGGATACCTTTGAGGTAGCGCGGGTTCTCGCGGTTGACCCGCATCGCCTCGGCCTGCTCGGGGTCGCGCATCCATTGGCGCACCGGCACGCCATTTTCGGCCAACAGGTTCGCCACGGCGGTGCCGAAGCTGCCGCCTCCCAGAACTGCAACAGGTTGCTGTTCAGTCATAATCAATCCGTTAAAGCCATTAAGTTAAGTGGCGACCCGCTCATTATACGGCGCGCCTGCGACAGAACCAGTGTCAGTGCCGGCCTCTTCGCGGGTGAACCCGCTCCCACAGGGCCTGCAGTAAACTCAAGGGCGGTGAAAAACCTGTGGGAGCGGCTTCACCCGCGAAGAGGCCGGTAAATCCCCCGCAGCCCACTGGCAAAACCCGCCCGGTCAGTTACCATGCCTGTTTCAATCCTGAGACAAGGCAGTCCTGTGTTCCCTGGCCCGCCCGCTTACCCTCGCCTGCTGCTGCTGACCGCCCTGCTCGGCGGTTCGGCTGTGGCCGATGACCTGTTCATCGACAACCCGGACCTGCCGCAGGTTCTGACCGCCACGCGCCTGAAACAATCCCCGGCGGCGGTACCGGGCAGCATGACCGTGCTCGACAACGAGCTGATCCGCGCCAGCGGTGCCCGTGACATCCCCGAACTGCTGCGCCTGGTACCGGGCATGATGATCGGCTACGGCGCCGGCAACCAGCCGACCGTCAATTACCACGGCAGCAACGTCAACGATGCGCGACGCATGCAGGTACTGATCGACGGCCGCTCGGTGTACCGCGCAGGCCTGGCCACGGTGGACTGGAGCGACATCCCGGTCGCCATCGAAGACATCGAGCGCATCGAGGTGTTCCGCGGCCCCAACACCGTCAGCTACGGCGCCAACGCATTGATGGCAGTGGTCAACATCCTCACCCGCAACCCGGCCGACAGCCACGGCACGCGGATGAAACTGACCCGCGGCCAGGATGGCATCAACGACTACTACCTCAGCCATGGCTTTGGCTGGGACGGCGGCGACATGCGCCTGTCGGTGTCCGGCCAGCAGGACGATGGCTTCGACGAGAACCAGTTCGGCCAGGACTACCGCGACAGCCGCCGCCTGAACCGCTTCAACCTCAGTGTCAGCCACGTTCTTGCGCCAGACCAGACCCTGGAATGGCAACTGGCAGCCAAGGAAGGCAGCAACCAGCGGCCGTACACCTATCAGCCGGTTTTCCCCTACGTCACCCAGACCGGTGACAACGCCGACGTCAACGCCAAGGACTATGCCGGCTCGGTACGCTGGAACATCGACTTCAACCCTGAGCACAGCCTGTATGTGCAGGGCTCGGCCCAACAATTCGACCGCCAGCAGGTCTGGCGCGCCTGCGACGCGGCGCTGTCGTTCAGCCCCGAGCTGACCCGCTTGTGGCAGATGAACCCTGACTTCGCGGAAAAGGTCGCCCGCGGTGCGAACAACCCCCCAAGCAGTAGCAACCCCGAAGAACAGGCGCTGGTCGATGCGATCAAGGACCAGTGGAACAACCAGGGCGGCAAGAATGTGGTCTGCGGCGATGTCGACCAGAGCACCCGTGAGACCCGGTACGACCTGGAAGTCCAGGACACGCTCAGCCTGACCGACAGCCTGCGCCTGCTGAGCGGCATGAACTACCGCTATGATCGTGCCGATTCGCAGACCTACTTCAACGGCAGCATCGACGACCAGACCTGGCGCCTGTTCGGCCAGCTGGAATGGCGCGCCGACGAGCACTGGATTCTCCAGGGCGGCGCGATGTTCGAGAACTCGCAACTGTCCGGCAGCTCGCTGACGCCGCGCATGGCGGTCAACTACCTGATCACCCCGCGCCACGGCCTGCGTGCGGTGTACTCCGAAGCCGTGCGTTCGCCGGACATGTTCGAGAACAACGTCAACTGGAGCTACACGGTCAAGAACCTCAGCCCCGCCGCCTTCGGCCAGCGCGACGCCGAATATTTCGTCAAGACCCGCGGCCCGGGAGACCTCGAACAGGAACGCATGCGCTCGCGCGAGCTCGGCTATAACGGCTACTTCAGCGACTTCGACCTGAGCATGGATGTGAAGCTGTTCTACGACGAGATCACCGGAATGATCAGCGAACCCCTGAAGAACAACCAGTACATCGCCAGCAATGCCAACAAGGCCCGCTTCAGCGGCAGCGAGGCGCAATTCGACTGGCGCCTGGCACCGCGTGACCGCCTGCGCCTGACCTATGCCTATGTCGATGCCTGGGCCAGCAACCCCGCCGACCGCCGCCTCAGCGCACGCAACAGTGGCTCGGCCGGGTGGATGCGCGACTGGGGCGAGGGTTGGTCCAGCGCGCTGTTCTATTATGGCGACGACGCCCTCAACCAGTATCGCTACGAACGCATCGACCTGCGCGTGGCCAAGCGCTTCCACATCCAGGGCAGCACCCTGGAGCTGGCCGCACTGTGGCAGCAACGCCTTGACGACCAGCCCACCACGGTGGAACAGAACCGTTATGACAGCCGCCACCGCCTGAGTGTCAGCGCGGAGCTGGAGTTCTGATGGCCCGGCTGCTGCGCCTGCTGCTGTTCTGCCTGTGGCCACTGGGTACGCTGTCTGCCAGCGAGATCCTGCTGGTCGGCGGCGAGGAACAGCCCGGCGTGCGCAGCTTCGTCGAAGCCTTGCAAGGCCGCCGCGACCACGACCAGGTGCGATTCCAGAGCACCGCCGCCTTACCCCGCCCCGCTCAGCTCAAGGCTGACGTGCGCCTGGTGCTGCTCGACAACAGCGCGCTGGACTGGCGCCTGAGTGAAAACAGCGGGCCGCCTGCGCTGGCCATGCGTATCAGCCGGGTACAGGCCGAACAACGCCTGGGAAAGTCGCGCCCTGCTTACCTGACCTTGCTCTGGAGCGACCCGCCGCTGGCGCGGCAACTGCGCCTGGCCCGCTACCTGTTGCCACAGGCCCAGCGCATCGGCGTACTGTACGGTGAACACAGCCACTTCCTGCTTGACGAGCTACGCCAGGCGGCGCGCCCGCTGGGCCTTGAGATCGTCGCCCAGGACTGGCCGGACCAACGCGACAGCCGGCCCTTGCAACATCTGCTGGCCAACAGTGACGTGCTGTTGGGCCTCGATGACCCCGACCTGTACAACTCCAAGACCGCGAAAAACCTGTTGCTCAGCAGCTACGGCCGACAGATGGCACTGATCGGCCCGAACGCCGGCTTCGTCCGCGCTGGCGCCCTGGCCAGTACCTACAGCGACCAGGACGACTGGCTGGCCGTGCTCGACCAGTTGCTCGACCAGCCGCCAGCACGTTGGCCACGCAGCCTGTATCCGGCACGCTATGGGGTCAGCGGCAACCAGCAGGTGGCGCGTGCCCTGGGCCTTGAACCGATCGATCCGAACGCCACTGCCAAGGCCCTGGCCGAAGGAGAACCCACCCCGTGAGCAAACGCCTGAGCTGGGACATCCACACCCGCACCCAGATCATCAGCCTCGGCCCGGCACTGTTGCTGACCCTGCTGTTGATCAGCTTTTTCACCTTCGTGCGGATCCAGGATCTGCGCCAGGAGTTGAACCACACCGGGCAGCTGATTGCCAACCAGCTGGCCCCGGCATCCGAATACGGCGTCATCTCCGGTAACAATGAAGTCCTCGAAGGCCTGATGCGCGCCACCCTGAGCATCCCACACGTGCGCTTCCTCGAGGTGCAGGACAGCCGTAACCACATCCTGGTGTACGTCGAGCAGCAGGACGAGAGCAACAACCGGGCGCAGCAGGTGGAAGTGTTCCAGGCGCCGATCCGCCTGCAGCAGATCCGCCTGGACAGCGACTTCCTGCAACAGGGCAAGGCGCCGACACCGGCCATCGGTGACGACTACCTGGGGCGGGTGATCGTTGGCATGTCGGACGACGCTTTCAGCCAGCGCCAACAGGAAATCGTGATCAAGGCCGGCATTCTCGCGCTGTTCGCCCTGCTGTTCACCTTTCTCCTGGCACGCCGCCTGGCCATGAGCCTGGCCAAGCCGATCAGCGATATGGGCCATGCGGTAAAGGCCATCCAGCAGGGTGAGTACAACGCTCCGTTGCCGGTCGTCGACGACAGCGAACTCGGTCACCTGGCGCGCCATATCAACAACCTCGCCACTGCCCTGGAGCAGGCCAGCGCCGAGCAGAAACGGGCCATCGCCCAGCTGATCCAGGCCCGCGAGGAAGCCGAGCAGGCCAACGGCGCCAAGTCGGAGTTCCTGGCGATGATGAGCCATGAACTGCGCACCCCGATGAACGGCGTGCTGGGTATGCTGCAACTGTTGGAGACCACCCAGCTGACCAGCGAGCAGGCCGATTACACCGCCGTGGCCAGCGAGTCCACCGGGCACCTGCTGAAGGTCATCAATGACATCCTCGATTTCTCGCGGATCGAACGCACTACGCTGGAACTGGAGCACATCGACTTCAACCTGGGTGAGCTGATCACCAGCAGCGTGCAGTCGTTCCAGCACAGCGCACAGCAGCGCGGCCTGGAACTGCGCCTGCAACTGCCGGCCGACGGTGCACAGCCACAGGTGATCGGCGACCCGACGCGCATCCGCCAGATCCTTCTCAACCTGATCGGCAACGCCTTGAAGTTCACCGAGCGCGGCCAGGTCCAGGTCGAAGCACGCTGGCAGTTGCTGGACCGGCGATCACTGTGGTTCACCTGCAGCGTACGGGACACCGGCATCGGCATCGACAGCGAACGCCTGGAAATGATGTTCGTTGCCTTCCAGCAGGCCGACAGTTCGATTTCACGGCGCTATGGCGGCACCGGTCTGGGCCTGTCGATTGCCCGCACCCTGGCCGAACGCATGGGCGGCAAGCTGCGCGGTGAAAGCCGCGAGGGGCTGGGCTCGACCTTTACCCTGGAAATGCCGCTGCCGCTGGCCAGCACCGTGCCGGCAACGCTGCCCGGCAGTTCGGGGGCCAGCGAGCCACTTCAGGTCGGCAAGCGCATCCTGCTGGTGGAAGACAATCCGGTCAATCAGAGCGTCATCGAAGCCATGCTGCGCAGCCTGGGGATGGAGGTCAGCGTGGCCCACGACGGGCTTCAGGCGGTTGAGCAGGTCAGCCAGCAGCCGTTCGCCGCCGTGCTGATGGATTGCCGCCTGCCGCAGCTGGATGGCTACGAAGCGACCCGGCGTATCCGCCAGTTGCCGGCTTGCGCGCAGTTACCGATCATCGCCTTGACCGCCAATGCCCTGCAGGGTGACCGCGAGCGCTGCATGGCCGCCGGCATGAATGATTACCTGAGCAAACCCTTCCGCCGCACCGAGTTGCAGCGGGTACTGCAGCGCTGGTTGCCTGGACGGACAGCTGCAACTGGCGATGCGACTGGCGATAAATGCTAAAGTGCGGCAGTCTTAAGTACTGGACAGGACCTCCTTCGGACCTGAAAATAGCGTTTCAGTGCACACCTGTACTTCTTTCACCAGGTGCGCTGTGACTTTCACCACAACGCAATAGTCTACCTGTAGGCTGCCGTCCCAGAAGCAGAAGGGTCGGCCGGGAAGATTCATCCCCTGCCACAGGGGGTTATTGAGGAGCTCGCATGACCAAACAACACGCCTTTACTCGGGAAGACCTGCTGCGCTGCAGTCGCGGTGAGCTGTTCGGCCCAGGTAATGCGCAACTGCCCGCGCCGAACATGCTGATGGTCGATCGCATCACCCACATCAGCGAAGAAGGCGGCAAGTACGGCAAAGGTGAATTGGTCGCCGAGCTGGATATCACCCCGGACCTGTGGTTCTTCGCCTGTCACTTCGAAGGCGACCCGGTGATGCCGGGCTGCCTGGGCCTCGACGCCATGTGGCAGCTGGTCGGCTTCTTCCTCGGCTGGCAGGGCCTGCCGGGCCGTGGCCGCGCGCTGGGTTCGGGCGAAGTGAAGTTCTTCGGCCAGGTGCTGCCTGCCGCCAAGAAAGTCACCTACAACATCCACATCAAGCGCGTCCTGAAGGGCAAGCTGAACATGGCCATCGCCGATGGTTCGGTCAGCGTCGATGGCCGCGAGATCTACACCGCCGAGGCCCTGCGGGTCGGCGTGTTCACCTCCACTGACAATTTCTAAGGGTTATTCGCATGCGCCGCGTCGTTATCACTGGTCTGGGCATCGTATCGTGCCTGGGCAATGACAAAGCTACCGTCACCGAAAACCTGCGCAACAGCCGTCCGGGTATCCGTTACAACCCGGAATACAAGGAAATGGGGCTGCGTAGCCAGGTTTCCGGGTCCATCGACCTCAACCTCGAAGAACTGATCGACCGCAAGGTTTACCGCTTCGTCGGCCACGCCGCTGCCTACGCCTACCTGGCGATGCAGGACGCGATCAAGGACGCCGGCCTGACCGAAGAGCAGATTTCCAACCCGCGTACCGGCCTGGTAGCAGGCTCAGGCGGCGCCTCGACCCTGAACCAGATGGAAGCGCTGGATACCCTGCGCGAAAAAGGCGTCAAGCGCGTCGGCCCGTACCGCGTCACCCGCACCATGGGCAGCACCGTTTCGGCGTGCCTGGCCACCCCGTTCAAGATCAAGGGTATCAACTACTCGATCTCCTCGGCCTGCGCCACTTCCGCACACTGCATCGGCACCGCCCTGGAGCAGATCCAGTGGGGCAAGCAGGACATCGTCTTCGCCGGCGGCGGTGAAGAAGAGCACTGGAGCCAGTCGTTCCTGTTCGATGCCATGGGCGCCCTGTCGACCAAGCGCAACGAAACCCCGGAACTGGCTTCGCGCGCCTACGACGCCGACCGTGACGGCTTCGTCATTGCTGGCGGCGGCGGCATGGTGGTGGTCGAGGAGCTGGAGCACGCCCTGGCCCGTGGCGCCAAGATCTACGCCGAAATCGTCGGCTACGGTGCCACTTCCGACGGCTACGACATGGTCGCACCAAGCGGCGAAGGCGCCATCCGCTGCATGCAGCAGGCGCTGTCCACCGTTGACACCCCGATCGACTACCTGAACACCCACGGCACCTCGACCCCGGTCGGTGACGTCGCGGAAATGAAGGGCGTTCGTGAAGTGTTCGGCGACAAGGCGCCGAAGATCAGCTCGACCAAGAGCCTGTCGGGCCACTCGCTGGGTGCCGCGGGCGTACACGAGGCGATCTACTGCCTGCTGATGATGGAAAACAACTTCATCGCCGGCTCTGCCAACATCGACGAGCTGGACCCTGAAGTTGCGGATTTGCCGATCGTGCGCAAAACCGAAGACGCCAAGCTCACCACCGTGATGAGCAACAGCTTCGGCTTCGGCGGCACCAACGCCACCCTGGTGCTCAAGCGCTGGGAAGGCAAGTAAGACGCTGCTGAGGTAAACGAAAACGCCCCGACTGGTTCGGGGCGTTTTCATTTGTGCTGCCTGCGTTTACCCGCGAAGAGGCCAGTACAGGCGAAAAACTATGGCTTGGGCAACACTGCCAGGAAGTTATCCCGAGCCACCTTGTTGGCCACTTCTTCGGACAGCGCATCCAGAAACGGCCTGAAGCCATGCATCTGTTCGCCAAGGCTGCCAAACCGCCCCACCACATCCGAACCCAGCATGAACCGGTCCGGATAGCGCTCGACCAGCGCCAACCATTCCTGGCGCGGTACGCCCTGCTCGTCCAGCAGATAGGGCTCCAGCACACTCCACGACAAATCCACATACAAATTCGCATAGTCCGCCAGCAAGCGCGTCAACACGGGCAGCAGAAAGTCCATCTGGGTCTGGTGCCGATGGATCTCCGCGCTGCTCCCCGCGTGGGCCCAGATGAATCGGGTATGCGGATGATTGCGTAAGGGTTCTTCGATCTCAGCAAGGTACAGCGGATTGCGCTCGCGCTTGGAAGTGATGTTCGAATGCAGCAACACCGGCATATCGCGTTCGGCCGCCAGGTGGTAGATACGGGCCATAGCTTCGTTATTGGCTCGCGGCGTATCGCCACTGGTCAGCGCGGTCAGGTCGTCATGCCGGGTGAACACCTCACCGATCCCCTGCCACAACCCCGGATTCAGCTCGAGCATGCGCTCGATATGGCTGACGGCATTCTTGTCCACCGGGTTGAAACCGGTCAGAAACGGATGGAAACGCTTTCGCTGTTCGACAGGTAGTTTTTCCAACGCGGCAGCTACGTAGGTATCGGTCGCGCTGTACCAATAGGCATCGGCGTCGTCGCCCGCGTAATAGCGTGGGCGCTTTGGCTCATCTTCGTGCCATTTCTTGGCCACCGGAATGCCGGAAATCATCGAATGCTCGACACCGGCCTCATCCATGGCCTTGAGCAGCGCCGGCATGCCCTCGGTTTCCTGGAAGAAGTCCACGTAGTGCAGATGGGCATCGCTGTAGCGATAGTCACGGGCCTGGGCCGCCTGGCATAGCCAGCCTGACAACAGCATGCAGGCCAGCGCTCTGGCAATCATGGGCAACCTCCTTTTCCGGGCATCAGCAGGGTAGACCGGGCAGCCAGCGCAACGGTTCAGCATTGCTCGGCAAACCGCTATGCTGGTGGCCTTTCCACCTCGCCTGGAGCCCGCCATGAGCAGCCCCCTGATCATCCGCCCACGCGCCGAATCGGTCGAGGGCCAGCCGATCCTGCGCCCGCTGCCTTCGGCACAGTGCCGCAGTGTCGGCCCCTTTGTATTCTTCGACCATATGCTCGAGACCGACTATGCGCCGGGCCATGGCATGGATATCCGCCAGCACCCGCATATTGGCCTCTCCACCCTCACCTACCTGTTCGAAGGCGCGATCCTGCACAAGGACAGCCTGGGCTCGGAGCAGCGCGTGCTGCCTGGAGACGTGAGCTGGATGACCGCAGGCAAAGGGGTGGCGCATGTCGAGCGCACGCCTGCGGACGCCTTGGCCCATGGCTCACGCTTGCACGGGCTGCAAGTGTGGCTCGCCTCGCCACAGGCGCTTGAGCAGTGCGAGCCGAGCTACAGCCACCATCCGGCGGCAAGCCTGCCGGTCAGCGACAGCCTGGGCGTACGCATCTGCATGATTGCCGGCAGCGGGTTCTGCCTAGAGTCACCGGTGCCAGTACTCTCCCCTACCCTCTATGCGCATGTGCTGATGCAACCGGCTACCACGTTGGTGGTACCTGACGAACATCTGCAGCGGGCGTTGTATCTGCTCGATGGCGAGTTGTTCATGGATGGCGAAGAGGTTGAGGCCTGCAGCCTGATCGTGCTGCCGGAGGGCGAAGAGGTAACGCTGTATGCCGAGGAAGAATGCCAGCTGGTTCTGATTGGCGGCGAGCCGCTGGATGGGCCGCGGCGGATGAACTGGAATTTCGTGGCCAGTGATGTGGAGCTGATCGAGCGGGCCAGGGCCAAGTGGGCTGCCGGGGATTGGCCGACGGTGCCGGGGGAAACCTTGAGAATCGAGTTGCCTCGCTGAACAGGGGCCGCGTTGCGGCCCATTCGCGGGCAAGCCCGCTCCCACAAGGATCGCGTTGCTTTCACGGCAGCGCCGCAACTGTGGGAGCGGGTTTACCCGCGAATGGGCTGCAAAGCAGCCCCGCACAACATCAGCGCTGGAATACTTCGGTGAGCAGGTTATGCATCGCGCGGAACGCCCGCTCCGAGGTGCGACGGTCGTACTGCATCTTGCCCGGCACATTGGCGCTCGGGTCGGTGAACGAATGCACCGCTCCACCGTAGCTCAGCAACTGCCAATCCACCTTGGCGGCGTTCATTTCGTCTTCGAACGCCGGCAGTTGCTCCTTGGGCACCAGCGGGTCGGAAGCGCCATGCAGTACCAACACCGAGCCCTTGATGCGCTTGGCGTCCTCAGGGTTCGGGGTGTCCAGCGTGCCGTGGAACGACACGGCAGCCTTCAGGTCGGCACCGGTACGGGCCAGTTCCAAGGCACAGCAGCCACCGAAGCAGAAGCCGAACGTGGCCACCTTGCCCGGCTCCAGCAGTGCCTTGGACTGCCCCAGCAACTGATCCAGGGCCTCCTTCATGCGCTTGCGCAGCTCGCCACGGTCGTTCTTCAGCGGCATCATCGCCGCCCCGGCCTCATCGGCACTGGACGGACGCACCGACTGCCCGTACAGGTCGGCAATCAGCACCACATAACCCTTCTCGGCCACTTCCTTGGCGATACGCTCGGCGCCTTCGCCAATACCCATCCAGTTCGGCGCCATTACCAGGCCCGGGCGGCCCAGTGCTCCTGGTTCGTAGACCAGGCGGCTTTCATAAGTCTTGCCGGACAGGTGATAGACCAGCGATTCGACGATTACCTTGCTCATCAGGCACTCCTTAGGCACTCACTATAAAAAAAGCCCGCCGAAGCGGGCTTTCCTGTGCATCAACTCAAGCAGACAGCTCGACCAGTAGCTTGTTCAGGCGACGAACGTAAGCCGCCGGGTCCTTCAGGCTGTCACCGGCTGCCAGCGCGGCCTGATCGAAGAGGATGTGCGACAGTTCGGCAAAGCGGTCTTCGCTCTGCTCGTTGTCCAGCTTCTCGATCAGCGGATGAGTCGGGTTGAATTCGAAGATCGGTTTCGATTCCGGCACCTTCTGGCCGCTGGCTTCGAGAATCTGGCGCATTTGCAGGCCCAGGTCCTGTTCGCCAATGGCAAGGATAGCCGGCGAGTCGGTCAGGCGGTGCGAAACGCGCACTTCAGCAACGCTGTCACCCAAGGCACCCTTCAGGCGCTCGACCAGGCCCTCCTTGTCTTTGGCCACTTCTTCCTGGGCCTTCTTGTCCTCTTCCGAGTCCAGCTTGCCGAGGTCGAGATCGCCACGGGCGACGTCGACGAAGGCCTTGCCATCGAACTCGTTGAGGTAGCTCATCAACCACTCGTCGATACGGTCGGTCAGCAGCAGGACTTCGATGCCCTTCTTACGGAAGACCTCCAGGTGCGGGCTGTTCTTGACCTGCGCATAGGATTCGCCGGTGAGGTAGTAGATCTTGTCCTGACCTTCCTTGGCGCGCGCCAGGTAATCGGCCAGGGCAACGCTCTGCTCGCCGCTGTCGTCCTGGGTGGAGGCGAAACGCAGCAGGCCGGCGATTTTTTCCTTGTTGGCGAAATCTTCAGCCGGGCCTTCCTTCAGCACCTGGCCAAAGTTCTTCCAGAAGCTCTTGTACTGCTCGGGCTCGTTCTTCGCCAGCTTCTCCAGCATGTCCAGCACGCGCTTGGTCAGCGCGGTCTTCATCGAGTCGATGATCGGGTCTTTCTGCAGGATCTCGCGGGACACGTTCAGCGACAGGTCGTTGGAATCCACCACACCCTTGATGAAGCGCAGGTACAGCGGCAGGAACGACTCGGCCTGGTCCATGATGAACACGCGCTGAACGTACAGCTTCAGGCCACGTGGCGCTTCGCGCTGGTACAGGTCGAACGGCGCGCGGGCCGGCACGTACAGCAGCGAGTTGTACTCAAGCTTGCCTTCGACCTTGTTGTGGCTCCAGGCCAACGGGTTCTCGAAGTCATGGCCGATGTGCTTGTAGAACTCCTGGTATTCCTCGTCCTTCACCTCGGAGCGCGAACGGGTCCACAGGGCGCTGGCGCGGTTGACGGTTTCCCATTCCTGCGCTGGCTGTTCTTCGCCTTCGGCGGCTTGAGCCTGCTCCTTGGGCAGTTCGATCGGCAGGGCGATATGGTCGGAGTATTTCTTGACCACATTGCGCAGGCGCCAACCATCGGCGAACTCCAGCTCGCCCTTCTTCAGGTGCAGGACGATACGGGTGCCGCGCTGCGGCTTGTCGATGGTGGCGACTTCGAATTCACCTTCGCCCTTCGACGACCAGTGCACGCCTTCGGCGGCTGGCAAGCCTGCGCGGCGGCTGTAGACGTCGACCTTGTCGGCAACGATGAAGGCCGAGTAGAAGCCGACACCGAACTGACCGATCAGGTGCGAGTCCTTCTTCTGGTCACCGGTCAGGTTCTTCATGAAGTCGGCGGTGCCCGACTTGGCGATGGTGCCCAGGTGGGCGATGACATCCTCGCGGCTCATACCAATGCCGTTGTCCTCGAGGGTCACGGTACCGGCGTCCTTGTCGAAGCTCAGGCGGATCTTCAGGTCGGCATCGTTCTCGAGCAGCTCCGGCTTGGCCAGGGCCTCGAAGCGCAGCTTGTCGGCGGCGTCGGAGGCGTTGGAGATCAGCTCACGCAGGAAGATCTCCTTGTTCGAGTACAGCGAATGGATCATGAGGTGCAGCAGCTGCTTTACCTCGGTCTGGAAGCCCAGCGTTTCTTTTTGAGTCTCCACACTCATGGTCTTCAAAACTCCGATCTGATGGCAGTGGCGCCCCGCGGCCGGCATGGCCAGCGTTAATGGCGGATGTCATGCAGATGGGGGCTGCCCAGACGATTTCAAGGGCTTTTCCGGTTCGATCTTGAAGTGCGCGCGGGCAGTGGCGATCGGTGACTGGCGGTCAGCCTGCCAGGCCGTGATGGCGACGTTGGTGACCCGCCGCCCCTGACGCCAGAGCTGGCACTGGGCGTAGGTGTCGCGCAAGTGACCGGCGCGCAGGTAGTCGATGGAAAAATCGATGATCTTCGGAATGCTCGCACTTTCGCTGTAGATCAGCAGGTAGAGGGCTGCGGACAACTCCATGAACCCGGCGATGACGCCGCCATGGATCGCCGGCAGCAAAGGGTTGCCGATATTGTCCTGGCTGGCCGGCAGGCGAAACAGCAGGTCTTCGCCCTCGCGCTCGCACTCGATGCCAATCAGGCCTGCGTAAGGGATCAAGGCCAGTAACGGGCGGTAATCACCGGCAGCGTGGGCCGCATTCAACTGCTGACGAATGCCTTGAGGAATCATGCCCTGCCCTCCTTCAGGCTGTTGCCGAAACCGATGCCGCCTTTGATCTCCTGGCCCAGGCGCATGAAGGTGCCGACCACTTGGCAAATCGGCTGGTCCGGGTCGTCCTGGTAGGCGCTGCCGCGGGTGAAGATCACATCACGGGTGACCCGGTAGCATTGGGCATGTCCATAAATGGGCTTACCCGCTTCGGCCGGGTGCATGTAGTCGATGCGCAAGTCAAGGGTCGGGCATACCTCGAAGCGCGGTAGCACGCACAGGGTGGCCATGCCGCAGGTAGTGTCCATCAGCGTGGTCAGGGCGCCACCATGCACCGCCCCGGTCTGCGGGTTGCCGACAATCGACGCCGACCAAGGCAACAGCAAGGTCATGCCGTCGCGGTCGGCATGGGCCACACGCATCTGTAACAACTGGCAATGCTTCAATGCAGAAAGAAAGCGCTCGGCCATGGCCTGCAAGCCTGATTCGTTCATATGCAGTTCCCGGGATCATTGCCGCTGGGGCACAAAAACAGTAAAAAGTCCATATAGAACACGGCGTTATATATCTGTAAAAAACGTGGAACTTATTCCTCACCGCCGAACTCGAAGGAACAACTCAGTTATTCACCAAGAGGAAACACCCCCATGCGTAAACCTTTTGCTTTTGCTCTGATGCTGGCTGCTGCCATGGGCCTGGCTGCTTGCGATAAAGCGAGTGAAGACAAAGCCCAGGACGCACAAGAACACCGTGAACAAGCCCAGGAAAAGATGGGTGATGCTCAGGATAAGATGAACGACGCTGCCAAGGAAAACGCCGAAGCCGCCAAAGATCAGGCCGAAGCCGAGCAGAAGGCCGCCGAAGAGGCCGCCCCGACTACTCCGGCACCGGCCACCACGCCTGCCGAACCTGCCAAGCAGTAAACGACAGGTACAAAAAAACCCGACAATGTCGGGTTTTTTTGTACCTGTTTTCAAGGGTTAATCGTTTCAGTTCTGGTAGTGGAACTTTCCCTGAGCACTTCAGTGGGGACACTTTCAGTGGGTGTGAACACCATCACGTCCAATACGTCGGAATGGAACTCACGGCGATACAGAATCAGCACTACTCCGACACTCACGATCATGAACAGCCACGGGCTGATAAACCAGGTGAGCATGGCCATGCCGAAGTAATAAGAGCGCAGGCCAAAGTTGAACTGGTTGGCTGCCAGCGAAAGCACCCGCGCCGCACGCAAGGCAAACGCCTTGCGCTCCTGTTCGTTGACCTGGCGCTCACCAATCATTGGCGCGGACCCCACCAATACCGCGGCAAAGTTGTACTGGCGCATGCACCAGCTGAAGGTGAAGAAGGCATAGACGAAGACCATCGCCAGGCACAGCAGCTTGATTTCCGACATGCCCTGGGACGCCTGCTGCACCAGCGGCAGGTCTGCAAGCAGCGACAGGGCGCGATCCGAAGCACCTAGCACGGTGAGAATACCGGCAAGGATGATCAGGGTGCTGGAGGCGAAAAACGAGGCGTTGCGCTCCAGGTTGCCGATCACGCTGGCGTCCGCGATGCGGTTGTCGCGCAGCAGCATGCGGCGCATCCAGTCTTCGCGGTACAGATGCAGCACGCTGGCCAGGCACGCAGTGTCTCGGCCTTTCCAGATGGCATAGCGAGTGTAGCCGCCCCAGCACAAGGCGAACCAGCAGACGGCCAGGAGGTTGTGTAGATTGCTTTGGATGAAGTTCATGCAGGGTTCCCGAGGGCCAGGTGCACAAAGAATAGTGACCGGGTTTCGACGCCCACAAGCGGCAAAAGGCACAACCTGAAACGAAAAAGCCCCGCATCCATAGGGATACGGGGCTCTCGAGTCTCCACCCTTGGCCAGCACCCTGCGGCTCGTGACCGGTGCTGCCCTCAGGCTTCAACCTATGCCATCAGGCCAACGCTTCGCGCGGCTTGCCGAGCATGCGGTCGCAGGCCACCGCGCCAACCAGCGTTACCACCGAAGGTACCAGCCAGGCCAGGCCTTGGTCGCTCAGTGGCAAGTGTGCCAGAACGTCTGGCAGCACATGGGCAATCTCGCTGCCCTTGATCGCGTCGACGATACCGAACACCAGCGACACCAGCATAACCGGGGCCAGGATACGGGTCGGCGAATGCCACAGCTCTTTCACGAAGCTCAGCCCCACCACCACGATGCATGGCGGATAGATGGCGGTCAGTACCGGGATCGAGAACATGATCAACTTGGTCAGGCCCAGGTTGGAGATCAGCAACGAGAAGCCTGCCAGGATCACCACCAGAGCACGGTACGACAGCGGCAGGACCTGGCTGAAGTATTCGGCACAGGCACAGGTCAGGCCGACCGCAGTCACCAGGCACGCCAACGCGATCAGCACTGCAAGGAAGCCACTGCCCAGCGAGCCGAAGGTGTGCTGCACGTAGGCGTGCAGAACAGCGGCACCGTTAGTGGCTCCGGCGGCGATCTCATGGCTGCCGGCACCCAGGCGGAACAGGCTGATGTACACCAGGGCCAGGCCAACACCGGCGATCAGGCCGGCGATGATGGCGTAGCGAGTGATCAGCTTCGGCGACTCGACACCGCGCGAGCGGATGGCGTTGACGATGACGATACCGAATACCAGGGCACCGAGGGTGTCCATGGTCAGGTAGCCATCGGAGAAGCCCTTGGAGAACGCGGAGGCAGCATAGGCCGGCTGAGCTTCGCCGATGGTCCCGGCTGGCAGCGCGAAGGCAGCGATGCCCAGCACCGCCAGCGCGATGATCTTCAGCGGCGCAAGAAAGCGGCCGACGGTGTCGAGCAGCTTGCCCGGGTACATGGAAACGGCCAGTACCACGGCGAAGTACACCAGGCTGTAGATGAACAGCGCTGTCGGGCTTTCACCGGTCAGCGGCGCCACACCCACTTCGAACGACACGGTCGCGGTACGCGGCGTCGCGAACAGCGGGCCGACCGACAGGTAGCATACGGCCGCCAGCAGGCCACCGAAGAACTTGCCGATCGGGCTGCTCAGGGCATCCATGCCGCCACCGACCTTGGCCAGGGCGACCACGGTGATGACCGGCAGGCCCACGGCGGTAACCAGGAAGCCCAGGGCCGCCATCCACACGTGCGGGCCAGACTGCAGACCGACGATAGGCGGGAAGATGATGTTGCCGGCGCCTACGAAAAGCGCAAACGTCATAAAGCCAAGCGCCAGGATGTCCTGGCCTTTGAGAACTTTCATTTAAGGTAGTACCACACTGCTGAAATCGGGATTCGAGAGGGGATTTCCCGTTGGATGAGGGGAAATGCTGCCCGGCTTGGTAGGCCAGACCCGTTTAGCGTGTCGTTCCCTTTTGGGGTACGGGCACAGAGTGAACGCGTAGATTAACCGTTTTACCCGGCAAACGCACTGGCACAGTGCTGCTTGTCCGATGTGCGTACATGTTTGTCGTCTGTGTGACCGATAACAGTAGGAATTATCCTCTTATTGAAACAATCGTCTGCGCGAAAATTCCTATCAAACCCATCGAAAATCCATGTTGGCAGGATCGGCCCGGCACAGGAAACCACTAAACCCAATAACGACAAAGGCCACCCGAAGGTGGCCTCTGTGCGCGTGGGGGGTGTAGCAAGTATTACTTTTTGGCTTCCCAGCCAGTCAGCTCGGCCAGGGCCTTGCCGATGTCAGCCAGGGAACGCACGGTCTTTACACCAGCGTCCTGCAGCGCGGCGAACTTCTCGTCCGCAGTGCCTTTGCCGCCGGAAATGATGGCGCCAGCGTGGCCCATGCGCTTGCCCGCAGGTGCAGTAACACCGGCGATGTAGGAAACGACTGGCTTGGTGACGTTGGCCTTGATGTAGGCCGCTGCTTCTTCCTCAGCCGAACCGCCGATTTCACCGATCATGACGATCGCTTCGGTCTTCGGGTCTTCCTGGAAGAGCTTCAGGATGTCGATGAAGTTGGAGCCCGGGATCGGGTCGCCACCGATACCCACGCAGGTCGACTGGCCGAAGCCGGCGTCGGTGGTCTGCTTGACCGCTTCGTAGGTCAGGGTGCCGGAACGCGAAACGATGCCGACCTTGCCTGGCAGGTGGATGTGGCCTGGCATGATGCCGATCTTGCACTCGCCCGGCGTGATCACGCCTGGGCAGTTAGGGCCGATCAGGGTCACGCCCAGCTCGTCGCACTTGACCTTGGCATCCAGCATGTCCAGGGTAGGAATGCCTTCGGTGATGCAGACGATCAGCTTGATGCCGCCGAAAGCTGCTTCCAGGATCGAGTCCTTGCAGAAAGGAGCCGGAACGTAGATGACCGAAGCGTCAGCGCCGGTAGCTTCCACGGCTTCCTTGACGGTGTTGAACACTGGCAAGCCCAGGTGAGTGGTGCCACCCTTGCCTGGCGTAACGCCGCCGACCATCTTGGTGCCGTAGGCGATGGCCTGTTCGGAGTGGAAAGTACCCTGCGAGCCGGTGAAGCCCTGGCAGATGACTTTGGTATCTTTATTGATCAGGACGCTCATTACTTGCCCTCCGCAGCTTTGACAACTTGTTGAGCAGCGTCGGTCAGGCTGGTGGCCGCAATGATGTTCAAACCGCTTTCTGCCAGTACTTTAGCGCCCAGTTCGGCGTTGTTGCCTTCAAGGCGAACGACAACCGGAACTTTAACGCCGACTTCTTTCACTGCACCGATGATGCCTTCGGCAATCATGTCGCAGCGAACGATGCCGCCGAAGATGTTGACCAGAACGGCCGCGACGTTAGTGTCGGACAGAATGATCTTGAACGCTTCGGTAACGCGCTCTTTGGTAGCGCCGCCGCCCACGTCGAGGAAGTTGGCTGGCTTGCCGCCGTGCAGGTTGACGATGTCCATGGTACCCATGGCCAGGCCGGCACCGTTGACCATGCAGCCGATGTTGCCTTCGAGGGCAACGTAGTTCAGTTCGAACTTGGCAGCGTGGGCTTCACGGGCGTCGTCCTGCGACGGGTCGTGGAAAGTCTTCAGCTTAGGCTGACGGTACATGGCGTTGGCGTCGATGTTGATCTTGGCATCGAGGCAGTGCAGATCGCCATCGGCCTTGATCACCAGCGGGTTCACTTCCAGCAGGGCCAGATCGTGATCCTTGAACAGCTTGGCCAGACCTACGAAGATCTTGGCGAACTGTTGAACTTGCTTGCCTTCCAGACCCAGCTGGAACGCCAGCTCACGACCCTGGAATGGCTGAGCGCCAACCAGTGGGTCGATGGTAGCCTTGAGGATCTTCTCAGGCGTGTCGTGCGCGACTTTCTCGATGTCCACGCCACCTTCGGTGGAAGCCATGAACACGATACGGCGGCTCGAACGATCCACTACAGCGCCCAGGTACAGCTCTTTGGCGATGTCAGTGCAGGATTCGACCAGAATCTTGGAGACGGGTTGACCGTTGGCATCAGTCTGGTAGGTAACCAGATTCTTGCCCAACCACTGTGCAGCGAACGCCTTGGCGTCTTCCTTGCTGCGAACCAGCTTGACGCCGCCCGCCTTGCCGCGACCACCTGCGTGAACCTGGGCTTTGACTACCCACTCGTTCCCGCCGATCTTGTCGCAGGCTTCTGCTGCAGCTTCAGGGGTGTCGACTGCGAAACCCTTGGAAACTGGCAGGCCGTACTCAGCGAACAGCTGCTTACCCTGATACTCGTGAAGATTCATGCTTTTTACCGTCTTCGTTAGGTACTGCGCTTCGGCGCTGCGCCATTGCTGGCGCCGCACCACCTGTGACCATTGACCCCGGGTTTTCCGTGTTGTCCGGTCCGGCGGACGTTCCGCGGTGAGTCATGCACGCAAGACTCACGACGGGCAGCCCGCCGTGGTTTCTTATAATTAACGCTTCTTACGGTTGGCCACGTGAATGGCGCCGCCATTCACTGCCAGCGCTGCTTCATGCAGCGCTTCGGACAGGGTTGGATGGCTGAAGACCATCATGCCCAGATCCTCGGCACTGGTGCCGAATTCCATTGCGATCGCGCCCTGCTGTACCAGTTCGGCAGCCGATGGGCCAATCACGTGAACACCCAGTACGCGGTCGGTCTTGGCGTCAGCGATGACCTTGACGAAACCACCGGTATCGTTGGCTGCCATCGCACGGCCGCTGGCCGCGAACGGGAAGGTGCCTACGTTAACCTCAACACCCTCGGCCTTCAAGGCTTGTTCGGTCTTGCCGACCCAGGCGATTTCCGGGTGGGTGTAGATAACCGAAGGAATCAGGTCATAGTTCATCTGAGCCTTGTGGCCCTTGATGCGCTCGACCACCATGATGCCCTCTTCCGAAGCCTTGTGGGCCAGCATCAGGCCACGCACCACGTCACCGATCGCATAGACGCCCGGAACGCTGGTAGCGCAGTAATCATCGACATAGATGTAGCCACGCTCGTCGATGGTCACGCCGCTGTCTGCAGCCAGCAGATCGGTGGTCACCGGACGACGGCCGACCGCGACGATCAGCTTGTCGAAGGTGATCTTCTGCTCGCCTTCGGCGTTGGTGTAGGTCACTTCGACTTCGTTGCCGTTGACTTTCGAGCCAGTGACGCGAGCGCCCAGCTTGATGTCCAGGCCTTGCTTGGTCAGGGTCTTCTGGGCTTCTTTCGACACGGCGGTGTCGGCAGCCATCAGGAAGGTGTCCAGGGCTTCCAGCACGGTGACTTCAGCACCCAGGCGAGCCCATACCGAGCCCAGCTCCAGGCCGATCACGCCAGCACCGATCACGCCCAGGCGCTTCGGCACGGCCTGGAATTCCAGGGCGCCGGTGGAGTCGACGATGACGTTCTGGTCGACCGGAGCCGGCGGAATGTCGATCGGACGCGAACCGGAAGCCAGAATCACGTTCTCGGCCTCGATGACTTCGGTGGTGCCGTCAGCCTTGGTGACTTCGACCTTCTTGCCTGCCAGCAGCTTGCCGTGGCCCTGGATCGAGGTCACGCCATTGGCCTTGAACAGGGTGGCGACGCCACCGGTCAGGTTCTTCACGATGCCGGCCTTGCGGCCAACCATCGCGGCGACGTCCATCTTCACTTCACCAGTGGAGATGCCGTGGACGTTGAAGCTCTCTTTGGCTTCCTTGTACTTCCAGGAGCTGTCCAGCAGCGCCTTGGACGGGATGCAGCCTACGTTCAGGCAGGTGCCGCCCAGGGCCAGCTTGCCCTCGGCGTCGGTGTACTTCTCGATACAGGCAGTCTTCAGACCAAGTTGTGCGGCCTTGATGGCAGCCACATAGCCGCCAGGACCTGCACCGATTACCACTACGTCGAATTTCTGGGTCATAAAAGATTCCTTATCAGCTACAAGCTACAGGCCGCGGACCGCGCGGCGCGGCTTCTTGCGAAGCCAGGGCCGGCACGGTACGCAGCCAGAGGGTTAGATGTCCAGCAGCAGGCGAGACGGATCTTCCAGCAGGTTCTTGATGGTGACCAGGAAGGTTACCGCTTCTTTGCCATCGATCAGACGGTGATCGTAGGACAGTGCCAGGTACATCATCGGACGGATGACCACTTGGCCGTTGATGGCCATCGGGCGCTGGATGATGTTGTGCATGCCCAGAATGGCAGCCTGTGGCGGGTTGACGATCGGGGTCGACATCATCGAGCCGAAGGTACCGCCGTTGGTGATGGTGAAGGTACCACCGGTCATCTCTTCGATCGACAGCTTGCCGTCACGGGCCTTCTTGCCGAAGGTGGCGATGCCGTTTTCGATTTCAGCCAGGCTCATCGACTCGGCGTTACGCAGCACCGGAACCACCAGGCCACGATCGCTCGACACGGCAACACCGACGTCGGCGAAGCCGTGGTACACGATGTCGTTGCCGTCGATCGAGGCGTTGACCGCCGGGAAGCGCTTCAGGGCCTCGGTAGCGGCCTTGACGAAGAACGACATGAAGCCCAGGCGTACGCCGTTGTGGGTCTTCTCGAACAGGTCCTTGTACTTCGAACGCAGGGCCATGACTTCGGTCATGTCGACCTCGTTGAAGGTGGTCAGCATGGCCATGTTCGACTGGGCTTCGACCAGACGCTCGGCGATCTTGGCACGCAGGCGGGTCATCGGCACGCGCTTCTCGGTGCGGTCGCCAGCGGCAACCACAACCGGGGCAGCAGCGGCAGCGGCAGCAGGCTTGGCAGCCGGAGCCGGGGCCGACTTCTTGTTGGCGACGGCAGCGACGACGTCTTCCTTGGTGATGCGACCACCTTTGCCAGTGCCAGCGACGCTGGCCAGGTCGATGCCGTTTTCTTCAGCCAGCTTGCGCGCGGCCGGGGCAGCAACCGGGTCTTCCTCGCCAGCGTCGGCAGCAGCGGCAGCCGGAGCAGCAGCAGCAGCCGGGGCGGCAGCGGGAGCAGCGGCAGCAGCACCACCTTCAACGATCGAACCCAGCACTTCGTCGGACAGAACGGTGTCGCCCTCGCCCTTGACGATGGCGCCCAGCACGCCGTCGGCGGTAGCCAGTACTTCCAGGACGACCTTGTCGGTCTCGATGTCGACGATCAGCTCGTCACGCTTGACGGCCTCGCCCGGCTGCTTGTGCCAGGTGGCAACGGTGCCATCGGCAACCGATTCCGGGAAGGTTGGGGCTTTGATCTCGATAGCCATTATCTGTGTTTCCTTAAATTCGGTTTCAGGTGCGCGAAGGCATTAAACAGTGAAGGCGTCTTGCAGCAGTTTTTCCTGCTGCTCGGCGTGCTTCGATGCGTAACCACAGGCTGGCGCGGCAGAAGCGTCGCGGCCGGCGTATTCCAGGACCAGTGCCTTGTTGTGGCGGCCCAGGATACGGCGCATATGGTGCTGGCTGCTGTACCAGGCGCCCTGGTTCATCGGCTCTTCCTGACACCAGACCGCATGCTTGAGGTTGGTGTAAGGCGCCAGGATTTCGACCAGGTCGTCCTCCGGGAACGGGTACAGCTGCTCGATACGCACGATGGCGATGTCTTCGCGGCCTTCGGCACGGCGTTTTTCCAGCAGGTCGTAGTAGACCTTGCCGCCGCACAGGATCAGGCGTTCGACCTTGGCCGGATCGAGGCTGTCGATTTCCGGGATCACGGTCTGGAACGAGCCTTCGGCCAGGTCTTCCAGGGTCGAGACGGCCAGCTTGTGACGCAGCAGCGACTTCGGCGTGAGGACGATCAGCGGCTTGCGCAGCGGGCGAATGACCTGACGACGCAGCAGGTGGTAGATCTGTGCCGGGGTGGTCGGTACGCAGACCTGGATGTTGTGCTCGGCGCACAGCTGCAGGTAACGCTCCAGACGCGCGGAGGAGTGCTCCGGCCCCTGCCCTTCATAACCGTGTGGCAGCAGCATGGTCAGACCGCACAGGCGGCCCCACTTGTGCTCGCCGCTGGTGATGAACTGGTCGATCACCACTTGGGCACCGTTGGCGAAGTCGCCGAACTGGGCTTCCCAGATCACCAGCGCGTTCGGCGTGGTGGTCGAGTAGCCGTATTCGAACGCCAATACCGCCTCTTCCGACAGGAAAGAATCGTAAAGTTCGAAACGCGGCTGGCCCGGGAACAGGTTCTTCAGCGGTACGTAGGTGCTGGCGTCCTTCTGGTTGTGCAGCACCGCATGACGGTGCGAGAAGGTGCCACGGCCGATGTCCTGGCCGGTCATGCGGATCGGGTGACCTTCGAACTGCAGGGTGGCGTAAGCCATGGTCTCTGCATAACCCCAGTTGATCGGCAAGCCACCGGCCTGCATCTTCTGGCGATCTTCGTAGATCTTCGCAACCTGACGCTGGACGACGAAGCCTTCCGGCAGTTCCAGCAGCTTGGCCGACAGGTCCTGCAGGGTCTTGAGGTCGAAGCGGGTGTCGTGACGCGCGGTCCAGGCGTGGCCCAGGTAGGGACGCCAGTCGACGAACAGCTCGCGGTTCGGCTCCTTGACCAGGCTCTTGACCACGTGCAGGCCGTTGTCCAGCGCGTTGCGGTACTCGTCGATCTTGGCCTGGGCGCGCTCGGCGTCGATGCGACCGGCCTGGATCAGCGAATCGGCATACAGCTCACGGGTGGTGCGCTGCTTGGAGATCTGCTGGTACATCAGCGGCTGGGTGCCGTTCGGCTCGTCGGCTTCGTTGTGGCCGCGACGACGGTAGCAGACCAGGTCGATGACCACGTCACGCTTGAACTGCATGCGGTAATCGATAGCCAGCTGGGTCACGAACAGCACGGCTTCCGGATCGTCACCGTTAACGTGCAGGATCGGCGCCTGAATCATCTTGGCGACGTCGGTTGCATACTCGGTGGAGCGTGCGTCCAGCGGGTTGCTGATGGTGAAACCGACCTGGTTGTTGATCACGATGTGCACGGTACCGCCGGTCTTGAAACCGCGGGTCTGCGACATCTGGAAGGTTTCCATGACCACGCCCTGGCCAGCGAACGCAGCGTCGCCGTGGATCGAGATCGGCAGAACCTTGTCACCCACGGTGTCGTTGCGACGGTCCTGACGCGCGCGCACCGAACCTTCCACCACTGGCGAGACGATTTCCAGGTGGGACGGGTTGAACGCCATGGCCAGGTGCACTTCGCCACCCGGGGTCATCACGTTGGAGGAGAAGCCCTGGTGATACTTCACGTCACCGGAGCCCAGCTCGTTCATCTTCTTGCCTTCGAACTCGTCGAACAGCTCGCGCGGGTTCTTGCCGAAGGTGTTGACCAGCACGTTCAGACGGCCGCGGTGGGCCATGCCGATCACGACTTCCTTGGTGCCGTAGGAGCCGGAGCGCTGGATCATCTCGTCCAGCATCGGGATCAGGCTTTCGCCGCCCTCGAGGCCGAAACGCTTGGTGCCTGGATACTTGGTGCCCAGGTACTTCTCGAGACCTTCACCGGCGGTCACGCGCTCGAGCAGGTGCGTCTGCACGTCGACCGAGAATTCCGGACGGCCGCGCACGCTTTCCAGACGCTGCTGGAACCAGCTGCGCTGCTCGGAATCGACGATGTGGGTGAACTCGGCGCCAATGGTGCGACAATATGTCTTCTGGAGCGCCTCGAAGATCTCGCGTAGGCTCGCCTCCTCTTTGCCGATGAACAGGTCGCCGGCACGGAAGGTCGTATCAAGATCGGCATTGGTCAAGCCGTAGTGATTGATCGACAGGTCTACAGGCGCAGGTCGCTGCCACAACCCCAACGGGTCGAGCTTGGCAGCCTGATGGCCGCGCATACGATAGGCCTGGATCAGTCGCAGAACTTCAACCTGCTTCTTCTCGTGTTCTGTGCTCACGCTCCCGGCGGAAACCGGTTGGGCGCGGCGCTGGTTCTTTGCCAGCAGTACGAAATGGTCGCGGATCGTCGAGTGCGATACATCGGTAGCGGTGCTGCCGTCGGCTGGCAACTTCTGGAAGTAAGTGCGCCACTCTTCTGGCACAGCGTTAGGGTCGTGCAGGTAGAGCTCGTAGAGCTCTTCCACATATGCAGCGTTACCACCTGAAAGGTGGGCGCTATCCCACATGCGCTGCATCACGCTTTCTTGCATGCTTGGTCACCCTCGGTTAGGGGACTGATCGGCGAGAGCCACAGCAAACCTGGAAAAGTCCAAATAAAGCGACTGAACCACGCCACTTGGATCCTGCTGATTTTCCGGGTACCAGCCCGGAAAGCCCCTGCTGGTCTCATATCTTCATAGGTATCGAGCGCGGGCTTTTTGGGTCCTTGCTCAGGTTTTACCTCAGTGCGGGCTCAGCGCCCGCACCTCGGCATACTGCAGTTACAACGCTTTGTATCAGGTGCCGCTTTGCAGCAGCATGTTACGTACGTGACCGATTGCCTTGGTCGGGTTCAGACCCTTCGGGCAAACGTTGACGCAGTTCATGATCCCGCGGCAGCGGAATACGCTGAACGGGTCATCCAGGGACGCCAGGCGCTCCTGGGTCTTGGTGTCACGGCTGTCGGCCAGGAAACGGTAGGCCTGCAGCAGGGCGGCCGGGCCCAGGAACTTGTCCGGGTTCCACCAGAACGACGGGCAGGAAGTCGAGCAGCAAGCGCACAGGATGCACTCGTACAGACCGTCCAGCTTGTCGCGGTCTTCCGGCGACTGCAGGCGCTCGATGGCCGGAGCCGGCGTGTCGTTCTGCAGGAACGGCTTCACCTTCTCGTATTGCTTGTAGAAGATGCTCATGTCGACCACCAGGTCACGAATGACCGGCAGGCCTGGCAGTGGACGCAGAACCAGCTTGTTGCCCTTGACCACGCCCGACAGCGGAGTGATGCAGGCCAGGCCATTCTTGCCGTTCATGTTCATGCCATCGGAACCGCAAACGCCTTCACGGCAGGAGCGACGGTACGAGAAGCCCTCGTCCTTTTCCTTGATCAGCGCCAGTACGTCCAGCACCATCAGGTCCTTGCCACCGGTATCGACGTCGAACGACTCCATCTTGGGCGCCGAGTCGGTGTCCGGGTTGTAACGATAAACTTCGACTTTCAACATAGCAGCCACCCTTAGTAAGTCCGGACTTTTGGTTCGAAGGCTGGAACAGTCTTCGGCGCAAAGTTGACACCACGCTTGGCAACGCGCTTCTCACCCGGGTAGTACAGGGTGTGGCACAGCCAGTTTTCGTCGTCACGGTCTTCGAAGTCTTCACGGGCGTGAGCGCCGCGGGACTCTTTACGGGCTTCGGCCGCAATGGCGGTAGCTTCGGCGACTTCCAGCAGGTTCTGCAGCTCCAGCGCTTCGATACGCGCGGTGTTGAAGGCCTGGGACTTGTCGTTGATCTTGACGTTGGCGATGCGCTCACGCAGGCCAGCCAGCTGCTCGATACCCTTCTGCATGTATTCGCCAGTACGGAATACACCGAAGTAGTTCTGCATGCAGCTCTGCAGCTCGCGCTTCAGGCTGGCAACGTCTTCACCGGAAGTACGCTCGTTGAGCTTGTTCAGGCGGTTCAGGGCCACATCGATATCGGTATCGCTGGCATCGCGGTATTCCACGCCTTCGCTCAGCGACTTCTCCAGGTGCAGGCCGGCGGCACGGCCGAACACCACCAGGTCGAGCAGCGAGTTGCCGCCCAGGCGGTTGGCACCGTGTACCGATACGCACGCCACTTCACCTACGGCGAACAGGCCTGGAATGATCTGGTCCTTGCCTTCGGCGTCCATGGTGATGGCCTGGCCATGAATGTTGGTGGCAACGCCGCCCATCATGTAGTGGCAGGTCGGAACGACCGGGACCGGCGCGACGACCGGGTCGACGTGGGCGAAGGTCTTGGACAGTTCGCAGATACCTGGCAGGCGGCTGTGCAGCACTTCCTCGCCCAGGTGGTCCAGCTTCAGCAGTACGTGGTCCTTGTTCGGACCCACGCCGTTGCCGGCGATGATTTCCTTGACCATGGAACGGGCGACCACGTCGCGGCCGGCCAGGTCCTTCGCATTCGGCGCGTAACGCTCCATGAAGCGCTCGCCGTGGGCGTTGATCAGGTAGCCACCTTCACCGCGGCAACCTTCGGTGACCAGTACACCGGCGCCGGCGATGCCGGTCGGGTGGAACTGCCACATTTCGATATCCTGCACCGGTACGCCTGCACGCAGGGCCATGCCGATGCCGTCACCAGTGTTGATCAGGGCGTTGGTGGTGGAGGCGTAGATACGGCCGGCACCGCCAGTGGCCAGTACGGTGGCCTTGGACTTGATGTACAGGGTTTCGCCGGTTTCGATGCAGATCGCGATCACACCCACGAATGCGCCGTCCTGGTTCTTCACCAGGTCAACCGCGTAGTACTCGTTGAGGAAGGTGGTGCCGGCCTTCAGGTTGCCCTGGTACAGGGTGTGCAGCAGCGCGTGACCGGTACGGTCGGATGCAGCACAGGTACGGGCGGCCTGGCCACCTTTACCGAAGTCCTTGGACTGACCACCGAACGGGCGCTGGTAGATACGGCCGGTTTCGGTACGCGAGAACGGCAGGCCCATGTGGTCCAGCTCGAAGACCGCAGCAGGGCCTTCCTGACACATGTATTCGATAGCGTCCTGGTCACCGATGTAGTCGGAACCCTTGACGGTATCGTACATGTGCCAGCGCCAGTCGTCGTTCGGGTCGGCCGAAGCGATGGCGCAGGTGATGCCACCCTGGGCGGATACGGTGTGCGAACGGGTCGGGAAGACCTTGGTGACCACGGCAGTCTTGTGACCGCCCTGGGCCAGCTGCAGCGCTGCGCGCATGCCGGCGCCGCCGCCACCGATGATGATGGCGTCGAAGGAAATGGTTGGAATGCTAGCCATGGATCAGATACCCCAGAGAATCTGCACACCCCAGACGAAGTAAGCGAACATCGCAACGCCGCATACCGCCTGGAACAGGAAACGAATCGCAGTCGCCGACTTGCCGAACGACATCGGCGTCAGGTAGTCGGTGGCGATGGTCCACATGCCGACCCAGGCGTGAGCGCCCAGGGCAACGAGGGCCAGCAGACTGAAGATCCGCATCGCGTTGTTGGAGAACAGACCATGCCACTGGGTGTAGTCGATGCCTGGGTGGCAAACCACGTAGCCGATCAGGAAAATGAAGTAAGCCGCGAGAACGACCGCCGATACGCGCTGCGCCATCCAGTCATAGAGGCCCGAACGCGACAGGTTCGTGACATTGGTTACCATACCCAAACTCCCACCAGAACGATCAGCACCACGGAGATGACGATCACGATTTTCGAGCCCAGCTTGCCGCCTTCCAGCGTCTCACCGATGCCCATGTCCATGATCAGGTGGCGTACACCTGCCACGAGGTGATAAAGCAGGGCGGACAGCAGGCCCCAGGTCACGAACTTGGCCAGCGGGCTGGTCAGACACGCCTTCACCTCGCCGAAGCCTTCCTCGGAACCCAGCGACTTGCCCAGTGCATAAAGCATGATGGCAAGGCCGAGGAACAGGATGACGCCGGAGATACGGTGCAGAATGGACGTGTACGCAGTGACAGGAAGCTTGATGGTCCTTAGGTCTAGGTTTACAGGTCGTTGGCTTTTCACGGCTTTTTTCACACTGAAGAGCCCCTAGCGAATCAGGGCAAAGTTGTTGGTAAGTGTACTGGTCAGGTACCCACCACCCAGGGAACGGCGACCCCCAGCAGTTCGGGCTTGCAAGCCCCTGGGAGTCGGGTGCCGAGTATAGACAGTTAGGCTGCTTATGACAACGTGACGGGGTAGCCCAAATAGCGGATTGCCTTTAGCGAGCAAAAGGCGTAAATGGGCGAGAATTTCGTGAAAAATCAGGCCTCGAAGGCCCTTTCAACCAGCCTTTAGGCAAATTGACATTCGAATTTACTTCTCTATAGTGGTGCGGGCCCTGCGTGGGGGGCTGTCTGATGATTTCAAGCATTAATAGGAGGCCACATGGCTGACAAAAAAGCGCAGTTGGTCATCGAGGGCGCTGCCCCCGTCGAGCTGCCCATTTTAACCGGCACCGTTGGTCCTGATGTAATCGACGTCCGCGGGTTGGGGGCCACTGGTCACTTCACCTTCGACCCTGGTTTCATGGCGACTGCCTCGTGCGAGTCGAAGATCACCTACATCGACGGCGACAAGGGCGTGCTGCTGCACCGCGGCTACCCCATCGAACAGCTCGCCGAGCAATCGGATTACCTGGAAACCTGCTACCTGCTGCTCAACGGCGAGTTGCCGAATGCCGAGCAGAAGGCCCAGTTCGTCAGCACCGTCAAGAACCACACGATGGTTCACGAGCAGCTGAAATCCTTCTTCAACGGCTTCCGCCGCGATGCTCACCCGATGGCGGTGATGTGCGGCGTGGTCGGCGCCCTCTCGGCGTTCTATCACGACTCCCTGGACATCAATAACCCGCAACACCGCGAAATCTCCGCGGTGCGCCTGGTCGCCAAGATGCCGACCCTGGCCGCGATGGTTTACAAGTACTCCATGGGCCAGCCGATGATGTATCCGCGCAACGACCTGTCGTACGCGGAAAACTTCCTGCACATGATGTTCAACACCCCGTGCGAGATCAAACCGATCAGCCCGGTACTGGCCAAGGCAATGGACCGGATCTTCATCCTCCACGCCGACCACGAGCAGAACGCCTCCACCTCGACCGTGCGCCTGGCAGGCTCCTCGGGTGCCAACCCGTTCGCCTGTATCGCTGCCGGTATCGCCGCACTGTGGGGCCCGGCCCACGGCGGCGCGAACGAAGCGGTGCTGACCATGCTCGATGAAATTGGCGATGTCTCGAACATCGACAAGTACATCGCCAAGGCCAAGGACAAGAACGACCCGTTCAAGCTGATGGGCTTCGGTCACCGCGTTTACAAGAACCGTGACCCGCGCGCCACCGTGATGAAGAAGACCTGCGACGAAGTCCTGGGCGAGCTGGGCATCAAGAACGATCCGCAGCTGGAACTGGCCATGCGCCTGGAAGAGATCGCCCTGACCGATCCGTACTTCATCGAGCGCTCGCTGTACCCGAACGTCGACTTCTACTCGGGCATCATCCTGAAGGCGATCGGCATTCCGACCAGCATGTTCACCGTGATCTTCGCCCTGGCACGCACTGTCGGCTGGATCTCGCACTGGAAAGAAATGCTCTCCAGCCCGTACAAGATCGGCCGCCCTCGCCAGCTCTACACCGGCGAACTGCAGCGCGACATCGTCGAGCTGAAGGACCGCAAGTAAGCCTTACCGGCCGAACGCAAAAGGCTGCCCTCGGGCAGCCTTTTTTATTGCCTTGGCGGCGAGTCGATCTCAGTTCTTCTCGGCGCGCTCGCGCAACGCCTTGAGGGTATTGAACGGCGAATCGACCACGAACTTGTTGGCGATCATCGAGGGCACGCTACCGCCCGGCTCGGTGTGCACCTGGTAAGTCACTTCGGTACTGTCACCCTTGGGCACCAGCCTCCAGAAACCTTCCACCTTCGCCACCCGCACGAAGCCCTTTTCTTCCGGGATATACGTCGGCTCTTCTTTGAGGTTTCGCGTCAAGCTGCCGTCCGCCCCCTTGACCGTGGTCACGTGCAACACCGAGTCGCGCGGCGTCACCGGCCACGGCGTATTGAACTGGGTGTAGGTCCAGCTCTGGTCGCCTTCGTGCTTGAGCAGCTTTTGTGACTTGCATTCGTGAATCCATGAGCAAGCCCCTGCCACATCCTCCTGCAGCGCCTGCACCTTGGCCAATGGCGCCTTGATGACGGTCACGCCCTGGTAGGCCTTGTACTTGGAGCCCGGCACCTCACTGAGCGAGACCTTGATCCCCTCCTCGTCCTTGGCCACCTGCCAGTTCTCGGCCCAGGCCGCCGGCGCCAGCAGCACACCCATGCCACACAGCAGTGCAATACGCTTGAACGATCTCATCATGTTTATCCTTGTTGTCGAAGATCCAGCCTCTCACGCCGCCGTCATCTGCTCCCACCAGCCAAGAATCCTGATTGCCTCGTCGCGGTCATTGCCGCACACCTCGATATCGGCCTTGAACCCGCCACACACCGCCGGCCGCTCGGGCTTGCCGAACAGGTCGCAGAGGTTCTCCGCTGTCAGGTGCAGGCAGCGCTCGCCCGCCGGCTTGCCCTGGGGCATGCGCGGCATCGCCGAGCTGATGGATGGGGCGATGCAGCAGGCACCACAACCCTCACGACACTTCATGGCTGAATCAGGACTCCCTGGAACAAAACGGGACGAACGTCCCTGGATAGTAACCGCTCAAACATGCGTTTTAAATTGCTGAGCCGATGAAATCGGCCGTGACCCGGCAGTCAGTTGAGCCTGCTCAATTGCGGAACTGGAATTCGATGGCCGCGCCTTCCACATCATGGCGACTTTCATTGCGCAGCTGCAGCTGCATCTCGTTGCTGATCAAGCGGCCGTTGAGCTGGAACGGGCTGTCGCTGGTTTCCGGTTTTTCCGTGAACATGGCCGGCAGCAAAGGTTTGCGGCGGGTCGCAGGATCACCCACTTCAGGCTCGAGATTCTTGACCATATCGGTCGGCAGGCTCAGGTCCAACCTGGCCTTGGGCAATGGCTGCGTGACCGCCTTGCTGACAGGCTTGGGCTTGGGCTTGGGTTTGGCTTTAGCCTTGCTGGCCGCAGGCTTGGCCTTTGCTGGCGACTTGCCCGCTGCCTTGTCATGCCCCGCCTGAACCTGGGCAGCAGGCTGCGCAGCCTGAACCACACCGTAAGGCAGGTAGAACGGGGCGATACAGATTATCAGGGCAGCACTTCGCAACAGTTTCATTGACATCGACAGGCAGACGGGGCTGGAAAAGTGCGTATGCTCCCCGTTCCGCCCGTCGCTGGCAAGCCTACAAAAGTGAGGACTGCGATTCTCTGCATAATTGCTGGGCCAAAAGCCCGAGCGTGATGACCGCCCTTTCAGCCTCCTTGTTCCATGGAATGCCACAGTTGAGCCGAATGCAGTGGTTGAACTGCTCGGTGTTACTGAAGATCAGCCCGGGCGCGATACTGATGCCCTGCTCCAGCGCACGCACATGCAACTCCTGAGTATTGACCCGCCCCGGCAGGCTGACCCAGAGGATGAAACCGCCGGTTGGCCGGGTCATCTGGGTACCTTCCGGGAAGTGCTGCTGCACCGCCAACTGGTAGGCGCTGAGGTTCTTGCGGTACTCCTGGCGGATATAGCGCAGGTGCCGGTCGTAGCCACCGTTCTCCAGATAAGCCGCCACACCCATCTGCGTCACGCTGCACGCCGAATGGGTGGTGAAGGTCTGCAGGCGCTGGATTTCATCCTGGTAACGCCCTGCCACCATCCAGCCAACCCGAACCCCGGGCGAAAGGGTCTTGGAAAAGCTCGAGCAGTAGATGACCCGGTCCAGCCGGTCGAAGGCCTTGAGCGCCTTGGTCTTGCCCTGCTCGAACATAAGCTCGCCGTAGATATCGTCTTCGACGATCTGGATATCGAAGTCCGACGCCAGGCGCAGCAATTGTTTCTGCCGCTCCTCAGGCACCGTACCACCCAGCGGATTGCTCAGGCGCGTGGTGAGCACCAGGGCCTTGATCGACCACTGGTTGGCGGCCAGTTGCAAAGCTTCAAGGCTGATGCCAGTGGACGGGTCACTGGGGATTTCGATGACCTTCAGCCCCAGCAGGTCCGCCAACTGCAAGAGCCCGTAATAGGTCGGCGACTCGGCCGCGATCAGGTCCCCCGGGCGGGTCAGCACCCGCAACGACATCTGCAAGGCATCGACACAGCCATGTGTGACGATCACCTCCCGCGGGTCGACCAGCACACCGGCATCGCGCATTCGGATTGCGATCTGCCTGCGCAGCGGCTCGAAGCCGGGGCTGAACATATAGCTGAAGGCACGTGGGCTGTGAAAGCGGGTGACCTTGGCGATCTGCTGATGCAGCGCACGCACCGGCAAGTAGTCGACGTGCGGCACGGCGGCGCCGAACGGGAACACGCCATCGCGACGCGCCTCGGTCAGCACCTGCTGAATGATGCTGGCCCGTGTAACCAGCCCGGGGCGCTCGACGCGGGCGATATCCGGGGTCTGTGCGGTCAGGGCGGGCGTCTGGTGCACGTAGTAGCCTGACTGCGGCCGGGCCCGGATCAAGCCCTGATCCTCGAGATTGGCGTAGGCCTGCAACACCGTGGCATGGCTGACGTTGAGCTGGGCACTCATCTTGCGCACAGACGGTACGCGCTCGCCTGGCTGATAGACACCGCGACGGATGTCATCGGCCAGTTGCTGGGCGATACGCTGGTACAGCAGCAGGTTGGTCATGGCGGTATCTCGATGCGCAGGCGGCCTGTTGTTCTTGTACGACTTACTGACGGTAGAGCATACCGTAACAGTTGCAAAGTGTACTGGGACAGATGGCAGACAAGTCAACACTTCAGTTGTGTGACGCCTGTCTAAACGATTAACCCACCGGGACCGCAAAGCGGCCCCTTTTCAGGCCATTCAGCGCGCCGGCGCGAGCCTGCCCTTGTCGTCGGAGAAGACGATCTCGACCCGACGGTTCTGCGCCCTGCCCCGCTCGGACGCATTGGCCTCGATCGGGTACTGGTCGCCGTAGCCTTCGACCTGCATGCGCTTCTCATCGATGCCCAGGTCGACCAGCATGTCAGCCACCGATTGGGCACGATCGCGCGACAGCTTGAGGTTGTCCTCAGGCGCGCCAGTGCTGTCGGTATAACCTTCGATCCGCACCACGCGGCGCGGATTGAGCTGGAGGAACTGCACCAGCTTGAGCACGGTGCGGCTGGCCGAGTTCTTCAGGTCGGCACTGCCGGTATCGAACAGCACATCGCTCAGGGTCATCACCAGACCTCGGTCGGCCTGCTCCGAGGCCAACGCGGCAATCTGGGTTTCCAGCCACTTGCCCTGCTGCTGCACACTGGCCAATTTCGCCTCTCGCAAAGCCAGCTGGAGACGCTGGCGCTCAAGGTCGAGCTTGGCCCGTCGCTCCTCGCTCAGCGCCAGCCTGGCATGCTCGCTGGCGATCTCACTGTAGCGCTGGCTCAGGTAGGCATAGTGGCGCACGTCGCTGCCCGTACCGATGTAGCCGGAGAGGCGCTCGGCGCGGGACAGCGACTCACCGGCACGAAGCACGTCACGCGGGGCGCTGCGCAGTACGTCGGCATCGTCCTTGACCTTCTGGAAGGCCACCGTCGCATCATCCAGCGCCGCCGAACTGCGCTGGCTGGCACAGCCCTGCAAGCCAGCCGACAGCACCAGCAGTGCCAGTACGGTTTTCGCATCGAGGCGGATCATGGCTGCACCTCCAACTGCTTGCGCAAGCGCTTGACCCGCGATTGCAGCAACTGAAGCTGCTCTTCGCTCTTCTGGTTCAGCACCTGCGCCTCGGCCAGGCGGGCGTCCAGTTCGGCCTGCTCGGCACGCATGCGTGCGTCACGGTAGTCTTCGGTCAGCATGTTGGTCTTGGCCCGGGCCAACTTGTCTTCGGCCAGCTTCAGCGCCTCGACCTGGTCGGTGGCACCAACGGCCTTGGCCTGTTCCAGCGCCTGCTCGGTAATGCGCATCTGCTCATTGGGCGCCGGGTCGTTGGCGCAGCCTGCCAGGCCGAGCATGGCCACGGCCAGGATAAGGGATTGGGTTCTCACGCACTCTTCCTAATGTTTTGGGGCGTCCGCCTGCACTTGCATCTGCGCCTTCCAGCGCTCGACATTACGCTGCAGCACGGCTTCGGACGCACCGGAGACTGGCAATTCTGTCAGCTTTTTAGCCAATTGCCCACGCAACCACGCGTCATTGCAAGCCGAATTATGCGACACGGCGAGGTACAGGCCTGGGCGGTCAACCGGCAAGCCGCGGGCGATGAGGTTGTTGCTCATGCCCAGGCTCTGGGTCATTGCCATGCCCGAGTAGCGCCCTGCCAGCACATAATCGACCTGGCCCAGCACCAGTTTCTGGAAGGCCTGGGTGAGGTTCTGCGCCGGATCCAGCTTCAGCTGGGCCTTGGCGAAAGCGGTGAACGCCGGCGTCAGGCGCGCACGCTCGGAGAGGCTGCCCTGGTACCTGGCCAGGTCTGCCGGGCCGTCGAATGCCAGCGTGGCATCGTGGCGGGTCCAGACCAGGTATTCATTGAGCTGCAACGGCGGGTGGATGTAGTCCAACGCAGTCAACTGCTCCACTTGCATGGGGGTGTCGAGCAGCAAGTCCATGCGCCCGCTGCGCACCTCCTCCAGCGCCTGATCGCGCCGACCGGCACTGAGCACCTCGACTTTCACGCCCAATTCGCCGAGGACCTGGCGCAACAGGTCGACATTGGCACCGACCAGGTGTTTCGGGTCGAGCGGGTCCTGCCAGGAATAGGGCGGTGCGTCCGGGCTGCCGGTGGCCACCAGGCGCTCGCACTTGCCTGCCGCCATCACCGTCGGCGACAGCAGCGCCACCATGCATGCCAGCACCTTGCCCGCTTCGCGCAATACCATCCTTCACTCCTTGCCCGGCAACAAAAAAGCCCGGCCCTCAGAGCGAGGGCCGGGCTTCTTTATAAGTGAAGCAGGCGGATCAGACCAGCTTTTCCAGCTCTGGAACGGCCTCGAAGAGGTCGGCAACCAGGCCGTAGTCGGCGACCTGGAAGATCGGCGCTTCTTCATCCTTGTTGATCGCGACGATCACCTTGGAATCCTTCATGCCCGCCAGGTGCTGGATCGCGCCGGAGATACCGACGGCGATGTACAGCTGAGGCGCGACGATCTTGCCGGTCTGGCCGACTTGCATATCGTTCGGCACGAAGCCTGCGTCGACGGCGGCGCGCGAGGCACCGACGGCAGCGCCGAGCTTGTCGGCCAGGCTGTACAGGTGCTTGAAGTTGTCACCGTTGCCCATGCCACGGCCGCCGGACACGACGATCTTGGCAGCGGTCAGCTCTGGGCGGTCGGACTTGGCCAGCTCTTCGCCAACGAAGGCGGAGATACCCGCGTTGTGCGCAGCGGCGACAGCTTCCACGGCAGCCGAACCACCTTCGGCGGCCACGGCGTCGAAACCAGTGGTACGCACAGTGATGACCTTGATGGCGGCGCTCGATTGCACGGTGGCAATGGCGTTACCGGCGTAGATCGGGCGCTTGAAGGTATCGGCGGACTCGACCGAGATGATCTCGGAGATCTGGTCCACGTCCAGCAGCGCAGCGACGCGTGGCAGGATGTTCTTGCCATTGGTGGTGGCCGGAGCCAGTACGTGGCTGTAGCCCTTGGCCAGCTCGACGATCAGCGGCGCGACGTTTTCCGGCAGCACATGGGCGTAGGCGGCGTTATCGGCAACCAGCACCTTGGCCACGCCAGCGATCTTGGCAGCGGCTTCGGCGACGCCACCGACGTTTGCGCCTGCGACCAGTACATGGATATCACCACCGATCTTGGCGGCAGCGGCGACGGTGTTCAGGGTGGCCGGGGCTACGGCACCGTTCTCGTATTCAGCGACAACCAGGATAGTCATTTAGATTACCTTCGCTTCGTTCTTCAGCTTCTCGACCAGTTCGGCCACCGATTTGACCTTGATGCCAGCGCTGCGGGCAGCCGGCGCTTCGACTTTCAGGGTCTTGTTGGTGGAGGCGAGGGAAACGCCCAGCGCGTCTGGAGTGAGGGTTTCCAGCGGCTTCTTCTTGGCCTTCATGATGTTCGGCAGCGACGCGTAGCGTGGCTCGTTCAGGCGCAGGTCGGTGGTGACGATGGCCGGCAGGTTCAGCGAAACGGTCTGCAGGCCGCCGTCGATTTCTCGAGTGACGTTCAGCTTGTTGTCAGCGACTTCGACCTTGGAGGCGAAGGTGCCCTGGGCGAAGCCGGTCAGCGCGGCCAGCATCTGGCCGGTCTGGTTGTTGTCACTGTCGATGGCCTGCTTGCCGAGGATGACCAGCTGAGGCTGCTCCTTGTCGACAACGGCTTTCAGCGCCTTGGCTACGGCCAGGGAATTCAGCTCGTCAGCGGCTTCGACCAGGATGGCGCGGTCGGCACCCAGGGCCAGGGCAGTACGCAGCTGCTCCTGAGCAGTGGCCGGGCCGACGGAGACAACAACGATCTCGGTGGCAACGCCCTTTTCCTTCAGGCGTACGGCTTCTTCCACGGCGATTTCGCAGAAGGGGTTCATGGACATCTTGACGTTAGCAAGGTCGACGCCGGAGTTGTCCGCCTTGACGCGAACCTTGACGTTGTAGTCGACCACTCGTTTGACAGCTACAAGAACCTTCATGGATTCCTCGTTACTCTCCGGTGAATAGATAGTCGCCTGGGGCAGAGCCCTGCGATGCGCGTGGGTACAAGGGCACCTCTAAAAACGTACCGGGAGGGGCATACTTCAGAATGACCGAACGGTCTTGTCGCGACTGTTGCGGCAAATACCCACGGGTCATTTTCTGTCGTGGCGTGTAAACTCCACTACAAATCGGCATTCACGCCGACAACCCTGCTCCACACCTGGTCTTTAGAGGTGTACCTGCGCCCGGCTGCAAGCCTACGGCGAACGTAAAACCGCTCGTATCTTGACCGTAACACCCAATCCGGTCAATACGGCAAATCGGTCACCTTCCAGCCGCGCTCCTGTGATTTTACTGGGCTCCGGCAAATTCAAACAAACGTTTGTATTGGACCCGCCAAGTGGTGTAGATATAATGCGCGCCAAGACAAAACGGTGTAGTCCGTCCATTGCGTAGCTACAGTTTTGCGGCAGTGAAGCGCCGCCGCACGCAAGCACCCATAAGACATAGCAACAGCACGAGCCTTGATGAGTAGGAGAGAACCTGTGGAACGCGAATACATGGAATTCGACGTGGTCATCGTCGGCGCAGGCCCTGCCGGCCTGTCCGCCGCCTGCCGACTGAAGCAGAAGGCCGCCGAAGCCGGTAGCGAGATCAGCGTCTGCGTGGTGGAAAAAGGCTCCGAAGTAGGTGCTCATATTCTCTCCGGCGCGGTGTTCGAGCCCCGCGCCCTGAACGAGTTGTTCCCCGACTGGAAAGCACTCGGCGCACCGCTCAACACCGAAGTGAAGCGCGACGATATCTATGTGCTCAAGGACGCGGGCAGCTCGACCAAGGTCCCTGACCTGTTCGTGCCCAAGACCATGCATAACCAGGGCAACTACATCATCTCCCTGGGCAACCTGTGCCGCTGGCTGGCCCAGCAGGCGGAAAACCTGGGCGTGGAAATCTACCCGGGCTTCGCCGCCCAGGAAGCGTTGTTCGACGAAAACGGTGTAGTCCGCGGCATCATCACCGGCGACCTGGGTGTCGATCGCGAAGGCAACCCGAAGGACGGCCTGTATACCCCGGGCATGGAACTGCGCGCCAAGTACACCCTGTTCGCCGAGGGTTGCCGTGGCCATATCGGCAAGCAACTGATCAAGCGCTTCAACCTCGACAGCGAAGCCGACGCCCAGCACTACGGCATTGGCCTGAAGGAAATCTGGGAAATCGACCCGGCCAGGCACGAGCAAGGCCTGGTCGTGCACACCGCCGGCTGGCCGCTGGACGTGACCAGCAAGGACAACACCGGCGGGTCTTTCCTCTATCACCTGGAAAACAACCAGGTGGTCGTCGGCCTGATCGTCGACCTCTCCTACGCCAACCCGTACCTGTCGCCATTCGATGAATTCCAGCGCCTCAAGCACCACCCGGTGATGAGCCAGTACCTCGAAGGCGGCAAGCGCATCAGCTACGGCGCCCGTGCCATCTGCAAGGGCGGCCTGAACTCGCTGCCGAAAATGGTATTCAATGGCGGCGCACTGATCGGCTGCGACCTCGGCACCCTGAACTTCTCCAAGATCAAGGGCAGCCATACCGCGATGAAGTCCGGCATGCTCGCCGCCGACGCGGTGGCCGATGCACTGATCGCCGGCAGCGAGGGCGGTGACCAGCTCGACGGTTACGTCAGCGCCTTCAAGGCCAGCTGGCTGTATGAAGAACTGTTCGCCAGCCGCAACTTCGGCCCTGCGCTGCACAAGTTCGGGCCACTGCTGGGCGGTGCCTTCAACTATGTCGACCAGAACTGGTTCGGCGGCAAGCTGCCGTTCACCTTGCACGACACCAAGCCGGACTACGCCTGCCTCAAGCTGGCGTCCGAGTCGAAAAAGATCGACTACCCGAAACCGGACGGCAAGCTCAGCTTCGACAAGCTCAGCTCGGTATTCCTCTCCAGCACCAACCACGAAGAGGAACAACCCTGCCACCTGAAGCTGACCGACCCGAACGTACCGATCGCCAGCAACCTGCCGCTGTACGACGAACCCGCCCAGCGTTACTGCCCGGCAGGCGTGTACGAAGTGGTCAGCCAGGAAGACGGCAGCAAGCGCTTCCAGATCAACGCGCAGAACTGCGTACACTGCAAGACCTGCGACATCAAGGACCCGGCCCAGAACATCACCTGGGTCACCCCTGAAGGCGCTGGCGGGCCGAACTACCCGAACATGTAAGGCTACCGCCCTTGCAGCAACAAAAAGCCCCCGATTCGTGAGAGTCGGGGGCTTTTTTGCATCAGCCAGTGCTATTTGTCAGTACACATGATGGGCAGCGGCTCCGCTGCAAACGCCAAGGGTTCACGGCGCCCGAAATACACGGCGGTCAGCAACCCCACCGTGCCCATGATCAGACAAAAGCCGACGCACACCCACGGGCTCCACGGCATCAGAGCGATCAACGCCAGCGGCGTGGTACTGGCCCACAGTGCGTAAGCCACGTTGTAGGTGAATGAGATGCCAGATACGCGGATCTCGGCCGGGAACAGCCCGACCATCACCGAGGGCACTACACCCACTACGCCACAGCCCAGCCCGGCCAGCGCATAAGCCAGCCAGGTCACCCCCCACTGCCCCACCAGGCTGGCATACAGCGCACCAATGCCCAGCGGTAGCAGCAGGCTGTAGATCATCAGTGCACGCCAGGCACCCAGACGGTCGACCAGCAGCCCGGCCAGCACACAGCCGATGTTGAGGAAGACGATGCCCACGCTGCTCATGGCGAAGGTATGCCCCGCCGTCATGCCGAAGCGTTGCTGCATCACCGTCGGGGTAATCACTACCAGTACCACTACCGCGGAGGTCAGTACGCAGGTCAGCAGTGCCGCCGGGATCAACGCCGAGCGGTGCTCGCCCAGTACTCGCCGCAGCGGGAATTTGACCGGTTGCTCCTGACGCGTGCGCAGGGCCAGGAACACCGGGGTCTCGCTGAGCCAGCGGCGCAGCCACACACCGATCACGCCAAACACCCCACCGAGCAGGAATGGGTAACGCCAGGCGTAATCGAGCATCTCCTGCGGCGTGAACACTTGCGCCAGCAGGGTCGCCGTCAACGCCCCCAGCAGGTAGCCAAAGGTCAGCCCCGCCTGCAGGAAGCCCAACGCATAACCCCGACGCCCGTTTGGTGCATGCTCGGCGACGAAGGTCCACGCGCTCGGCACCTCACCCCCTACTGCGGCGCCCTGCAGGATGCGCAGCGCCAGCAGGATCAGCGGCGCCGCATAGCCAATCTCGGCATAAGTCGGCATCACCCCGATCAGCAGGCATGGCAAGGCCATCATCAGGATGCTCAGGCTGAACACCCGCTTGCGCCCGAGGTGGTCGGCGAAGTGGGCCATCAGGATGCCGCCCAGCGGCCGTGCCAGGTAACCGGTGACGAAGATGCCGAAGCTCTGCAGCAAGCGCAGCCACTCAGGCATTTGAGGCGGGAAGAACAGCTGGCTGAGGGTCAGGGCAAAGAACACGAAGATGATGAAATCGTAGATTTCCAGTGCGCCGCCCAGCGCCGCCAGGCCCAAGGTCCGGTGGTCGCTACGGCTGAACCGGGGCGGGCGAGCGGTATCGATGGCAGTCATGGCAGGGGTCCGCAGATCGGCAAAGGGCAAGAGAATAGCAAATGCCCGCCGCCTTGCCCCAGCGATGGCGCTAACGGCTGAACACGGTATGGCCGAAGTTCTTCGGCTTGTGCGACGGTACCGAGCCCCCCTTCAGCCCGGAAGGCAGGGCAAGCTTGCCGACCAGCACGGGGCTGTCGATGATTGCCATGAAGGATTGCAGCGCCTCGTTATCCGGTACCTGGGGCAGGCTCACACTCACGGCCTGGCGTTCGGTCTGCGGCACGACAGGCACTTTCAGGCGTTGCGAGTGGTAAAGCAAGGCATGCTGAATCTGCGCATTGACCCGGCAGAACCGTGCCAGGTCGACGCCGGCATGGCTGGCCAGTTCGATATTGCCCAGCAGCAGGTTGAACGGTTGCAAGGCGCACTGCACCAGCCGCTGCAACTCTTCGAAGGACTCGACCGGGGCAATCCGGTAGTAGCCAAGGCCATTGAGCAGTTTTTCCAGCTGCAGGCGCTGGTGCGGGTGCTCGTCGGCTATCAGGATGCGCAGGGTCTTGTTTGTCATTGTCGGACCTGGGCCGTCAGGTTGATGAGGGACAGCTCCCTGACCGAACAGCGCCAGCAACAGGCAACCACCAGGGCTGCACCTGGAGGGGTCAATCTAGATAGTTGTCGGGAAACGGGGAGAAATCAAGTGGCCATCACACAGAATTTTCACCTGCCCTTCACCGCGGATTCAGGACTCCCACAGCCGCATGCGCACTCGGCAATGCTTCATGGCATTGACGATATGCTTTTCCACCAGGCTGCGGGAAATACCCAGGCGCTCTGCAATCTGCTGGTGTGACAGGCCATCGAGCTTGCGCAACAGAAAGCACTCCCGGCACACACTGCCCAGCTCATCCAGGGCCTTTTGCATCATGGCCAGGCGCTGGTCGAGCTGCAGGTCCTGCTGCAGCTCTGCGCTGAGGAAGCGCCCATCGGCATCCAGCGTATCCAGGGATTCTGCCTGGCGCACCTGGTGGCGCCGGTGCCGGTCGATCACCAGGTTGAGCGCGGTTCGGTAAAGGAACGCTCGCGGGTGCTCGATCTGCCCGCTGTCGGTCCGCTCCAGCACGCGCAGATAGGCATCGTGGGCAACGTCCTCCGCTGCCTGGCGATTGCCCAGGCGCGCACTCAGGAAGCTCACCAGTTCGCGATAATAATGTTCCACAACAGCACCTGAAATCGTCCTTGCAACTCACGTGCGGGACTGAGTGATACCGGGCTGTGATAGTACAAATTATAACTATTCTCAGCAACACGCCCTCCACCCTCACGTTAAGGCTAAATCCACCCGGCCAGCCTTCGTTTATCTGGGACTTCGGTGCGTGCCACGATTGGCAGCGCGTGACCACTACCCAGGCTGGAAGTCCGCATGAGCCGTTTAACCTCCCCCCGCCGCCAGTTCATGCTCGCTGGCCTGGGCCTGCTTAGCCTGGGCTGCCTGCTGGCCTGGCAAGCCCTGCCCTTGGGCGCGCAAGCGCTCGCTACCGCCACGGTCACCCGGGCAGACATAGAAAGCAGCGTCACGGCCCTGGGCACCTTGCAGCCACGGCGTTATGTAGATGTGGGCGCCCAGGCCTCGGGGCAGATCCGCACCTTGCACGTGGAAGCCGGCGACCCGGTGCGCAAGGGCCAATTGCTGGTCGAGATCGACCCTTCCACCCAGCAGGCGCGGCTGGACGCCGGGCGTTTCTCGATCGACAACCTCAAGGCCCAGCTCGCCGAACAGCGCGCTCAGTTCGAGCTGGCCAGCCGACAGCTCAAGCGCCAGCGCGATCTTGCCGCCGCCGGCGCCACCCGCGATGAGGACGTCCAGGCCGCTGCCGCCCAGCTCAAGGTCACCCAGGCGCGAATCGACATGTTCCAGGCGCAGATCCGCCAGGCTCAGGCCAGCCTGCGCAGCGCCGAGGCGGAACTCGGCTACACGCGTATCTATGCGCCCATGGATGGCACAGTAGTCGCCGTCGACGCCCGCGAAGGCCAGACCCTCAACGCCCAGCAACAGACCCCCTTGATCCTGCGCATCGCCAGGTTGTCGCCCATGACCGTGTGGGCGCAAGTCTCGGAAGCGGATATCGGCAAGGTCAGACCCGGCATGACCGCCTACTTCACCACGCTGTCCGGAGGCAAACGCCGCTGGCACAGCAAGGTGCGGCAAATCCTGCCGATCCCGCCAAAACCACTGGAACAGACCAGTCTGGGCGGCGGCAGCCCGGTCAACGCTGCCAATCACGTGGTGCAATACACCGTGTTGCTCGACGTCGACAACCCCGATGGCGCGCTGATGGCAGACATGACCACCCAGGTATTCTTCGTCGCCGGCCAGGCCAGCCAGGTCCTGACCGTGCCCCTTGCCGCGCTGGATGACAACGGCGGCCTGCCCATGGCGCGCGTACTCGACGCGCACGGCAAGGTGGTGCAGCGCCAGGTGCGCACCGGCCTCAGCGACCGCCTGCGCGTTCAAGTGCTGGACGGGCTCAGCGAAGGTGAGCAACTGCTGATGGGCGCCCCCAGCGCCAGCGGAGGCTGAATGACTGCGCCGCTGATCGAGCTGGTCGATATCCGCAAATCCTATGGCGGCCAGGACAGCCCCAAGGTCGATGTGCTGCGCGGCATCAGCCTGAGCATCCAGCCCGGCGAATTCGTCGCCATCGTGGGTGCGTCCGGGTCCGGCAAGTCGACCTTGATGAACATTCTCGGCTGCCTGGATCGCCCGACGTCAGGCATCTACCGCTTCGCTGGCAAGAACGTGGCCGAGCTGGGTAGCGACGAACTGGCCTGGCTGCGCCGCGAGGCGTTCGGTTTCGTGTTCCAGGGTTACCACCTGATCCCCTCCGGCTCGGCCCAGGAAAACGTCGAGGTGCCGGCCATCTATGCCGGCACGCCCGCCAGCGAGCGGCACGCCCGTGCCGCCGCCCTGCTCGCCCGCCTGGGCCTGGCCAGCCGCAGCGCCAATCGCCCGCACCAGCTCTCGGGCGGCCAGCAGCAACGGGTGTCGATCGCCCGGGCACTGATGAACGGTGGCCATATCATCCTCGCCGACGAACCCACGGGGGCGCTCGACAGCCACAGCGGCACCGAAGTCATGGCGCTGCTCGACGAACTGGCCAGCCAGGGCCATGTGATCATCCTGATCACCCACGACCACAAGGTGGCGGCGCGGGCACAGCGGGTGATCGAGATCCGCGACGGCCGGATGATCAGCGACAGTGCGACCGACCAGGCGCCCTGCCCTGCCCGCCAGGCATTGCAAGCCGACGACCTGCGTCAGCGCCTGGACAGTGGCGCGACCCTGCGCGGGGCCTGGAAAGGCGAACTGCTTGAAGCCCTGCAGGCTGCCTGGAGGGTGATGTGGGTCAACCGCTTTCGCACCGCCCTTACCCTGCTCGGCATCGTCATCGGGGTCGCGTCGGTGGTGGTCATGCTGGCCGTCGGCGAAGGCAGCAAGCGCCAGGTGATGGCGCAGATGGCCGCCTTCGGCTCGAACATCCTTTACCTAAACAGCAAGCCCGCCACGCTGGGCGAACCTGCCGGCACGATTACCCTCGACGACGTCGCCGCCATTGGCCAGCTACCGCAGGTCCGGCAGATCATGCCGGTACTGGGCGAAAAGGTGATGGTGCGCCATGGCAACAACAGCCAGCAGTTCTACGTGGGCGGCAACAACAACCAGTTCCCGCTGATCTTCAACTGGCCGGCGGTGGAAGGGGCGTTCTTCACTGATGCCGACGAAGCCAGTGGCGCAGCGGTGGCGGTGATCGGCCAGAAAGTCCGAGAGAAAATGCTCGAGCCAGACCGCGACCCGCTTGGCCAGTACCTGCTGATAGGCAACGTCCCCTTCCAGGTCATCGGCATACTCGCCGGCAAAGGCGCGAGTTCAGGCGATCAGGATGCCGACGGACGCATCGTGGTGCCCTACTCGGCCGCGGCGATCCGCCTGTTCGGCCAGCGCGACCCCGACTACATCACTGTTGCCGCCGTCGACGCGGCGCGGGTCGATGAAACCGAAGCTGCCGTCGACCGCCTGCTGCGCCAGCGTCACCAGGGCCGTCACGATTTCGAACTGACCAATTCGGCCGCGCTGATCCAGGCCGAGGCACGCACCCAGAACAGCCTGTCGCTGATGCTTGGGGCGATTGCCGCAATCTCGCTGCTGGTCGGTGGCATCGGAGTCATGAACATCATGCTCATGACCGTGCGCGAGCGCACCCGTGAAATCGGCATCCGCATGGCCACCGGCGCACGCCAGCACGACATCCTGCGCCAGTTCCTCAGCGAAGCGGTGATGCTGTCGATGGTCGGCGGCATGGCCGGCATCGGCCTGGCCCTGCTGATCGGCGGCGCATTGATGCTGGGCCAGGTTGCCGTGGCCTTCACCCTGCCCGCCATGCTCGGTGCGTTCTCCTGCGCCGTTCTCACCGGCATCGTGTTCGGTTTCATGCCGGCCCGTAAAGCCGCCCGACTCGACCCGGTCAAAGCCCTCACCAGCGAATAACCCATGACCCTGCCAAGCCGCATCAGCCTGTTGTCCCTGTGCCTGGGCCTCGCCGCCTGCAGCCTGCCGCCCGTACCGCCCAGCGGTATCGCTGCCCCCTCGGCCTGGCAAAGCACAACTCTCCAACCTGCTGCCAGCCTGCCTTCGGCGCAGTGGTGGCAGGGCTTTGACAGCGCCGAACTGGGCCGCCTGGTCGAACGCGCCCGGTCCAATGCCCACGACCTTGGCGCCGCCACGGCGCGCGTGCGGCAGGCTCAGGCACGGGCGGTGATCGCCGGAGCGCCGCTGCTGCCGGAACTCAGGTTCGAGCTCGACGGCAGCCGCCAGCGCCTGCTGCACGGCGAGGGCTATGACCAGCTCGATGTCAGCCAATACGAACGGACCAGCACGTCGTTCGGCATGCAGTTGGTCGCCAGCTACGAGATCGACTTCTGGGGTGGCCTGCGTGCGGCCCGCGCAAGCGCCCTGCACAGCCTCGACGCCAGCCGCTTCGATCGCCAGACGGTCGAGTTGACGCTGGTCAGCAGCGTGGCCAACAGTTACCTGCAGGGCCTGGCCCTGGAAGAACAACTGCGCATTGCCCGCCTCAACCTGCGCAACGCCCGTGATGTCCTGGCGCTGGTCGAAACACGTCAGCGCGCCGGCTCCGCGACACGCCTGGAACTGGCCCAGCAGCGCAGCCTGGTAGCCGCCCAGGAACGGCAAGTGCCGCTGCTCGAACAACAGTGGCAGGACAACCGCGTTACCCTGGCTACATTGCTGGGCGACCCGGTCCAGGCCTTGCCCACCCCCCGCGAAACGCTGGCCACCGTGCACTGGCCGCACATTGGCAGCGGCGTGCCCAGCGAGCTGCTTGCCCGGCGCCCGGACATTGCCGCCGCCGAAGCTCGCCTGGCCGCTGCCAGCGCCAATGTGCAAGTCGCCAGGGCAGCCCTGCTACCGAAAGTGACCTTGGGCGCCAACCTCGGCACCGGCGCACGCACCCTGCCTGAAGTCTTCGACAGCACCTATTACACGCTGACTGCCGGCCTGGTCGCGCCGATCTTCAACAACGGCCGGCTACGAGCGGCTCAGCAATTGGCCGAAGCCGAGCAGGACGAGCTGCTGGAAAGCTACCGCAGCAGCATCCTGGCCGGCTTCGCCGATGTCGAGAAGGCCCTCAATGCCATCCATGGCGTTGAGCAGCAGCGCCAGTGGCAGGATCAGGAGGTCGAGCAAGCGCAGCTAGCCTTCGACCTGGCTCAGCGGCGCTACGCGGCCGGCGCCGAGACCCTGTTGAGCGTGCTCGAAACCCAGCGCACGCTTTATCTCGCCCAGGACCAGCAAGCGCGGCTGCGCCTGGCTCGCCTGCAGGGCAGCGTGGCGTTATACAAGGCACTAGGGGGTGGTTGGCAGTTGACGCATGGGGGCAAGGGCTGACTCATCCTGGGCATGAACAGGCCCGACAGGAGGGCCGCCACGCGGCCCTGGAGGGCTCACACAGCAGCGGCCACTGCCTCGGCAAAGCGCTGCGCCACCTCGTCGACCTGCTGGGCGCTGATGATCAGCGGCGGCAGAAAGCGCACCACGGCGCCATGGCGCCCGCCCAGTTCAAGGATCAGGCCACGCTTGAGGCATTCGCGCTGGACCTTCGGTGCCAGCACCCGGTTGGCAGGCGGATGGCCCAATGCGTCGGTCTGCCCCTGTGGATCGACCAGCTCCACCCCAAGCATCAGGCCACGGCCACGGATATCACCCAGTTGCGGATAATCTCGCTGCAGCCGCTGCAGATGCCCGCGCAAGCGCAGGCCCATGGCCTCGGCGTGTTCGGCCAGACGGTGCTCGACCAGGTAGTCGATCACCGCCGAACCGGCCGCCATGGCCATCTGATTGCCGCGGAAGGTGCCAGCGTGGGCACCTGGCTTCCATGTATCCAGCCAGTCGCGGTAAACCACCACCGCCAGCGGCAGGCTGCCACCGATGGCCTTGGACAGCGTCACCACATCCGGCACGATGCCGGCATGTTCGAAGGCGAACATCCGCCCGGTACGGGCAAAGCCGCTCTGGATCTCGTCGACGATCAGCGCCACACCGGCTTGTTCGGTGATCCGCCGCACGCCCTTGAGCCATTCGATATCGGCCGGGATCACCCCGCCTTCGCCCTGCACCACTTCCAGGATCACCGCCGCCGGCAGCGCTACGCCGCTCTCCGGGTCCAGCAGGAGATTTTCCAGATAATGCAGGTTGGCCTTGACCCCGGCTTCTCCCCCCAGGCCGAACGGGCAACGGTAGTCATAGGGGTATGGCATGAACTGCACACCGTTGCTCAGCAGTGCACCCAGTGGCTGCTTGGGGCCGTGGCTGCCCATCAGGCTCAGCGCGCCTTGGCTCATGCCGTGGTAGGCACCCTGGAACGCCAGCACGGTGCTGCGCCCGGTGGCGCCGCGTACCAGCTTGAGCGCCGCCTCCACCGCGTCGGTGCCGGTCGGGCCGCAGAACTGCACCTTGGCCTCGCGGCGCAAGGCGTCAGGCAGGATGCCAAACAGGTCCTGGACGAAGCGGTCCTTCACCGGCGTGGTCAGGTCCAGCGTGTGCAGCGGCAGTTCCTCAGCCAGCACGCGCTGGATCGCCTCGATCACCACCGGGTGGTTGTGACCCAGGGCCAGCGTTCCAGCACCGGCCAGGCAGTCGATGAACTGGCGGCCCTCGACGTCCTCGACGTAGATGCCGCGGGCACGCTTGAGCGCCAGCGGGATGCGCCGGGGGTAGCTGCGGGCGTTGGATTCCTGTTGCTGCTGGCGCTGCAGCAAGGGCGAGTCAGTGAACTCGTACAATGGTTGCGGCGCGCTGGCCGGCGGGACCTGGGCAAGGCTGGTAGCGGTGGACATGGGTGAATCCTCGCAAGCAAGCGAATGGGCAGTTATCGCTTGGAAAACGCTTGAGTGCGGGGAGGATTTAGCGGTTGTTGCGGGAAATTCGTTAGCCTGTGCCGGCCCTTTCGCGGGCACAGGGAATAAAGATCAGCTGGCCGAGCGCGCCGGCACCTGCAGCAAAACCCGCAAGCCATCATTACGGCTATCGAACCTGAGGCTACCAGCACAGCGCTGCACGATCGCCTGCACGATCGCCAGACCCAACCCACAGCCCCCGCTCTGCCCGTTGCGCCAGAAACGCTCGGTCAGGTGTTGCAGATCGGCTTCGGCAATCCCCGGGCCATGGTCGCGCACCATGAACCCCACCTGCCCATCGGCCATCTGCACTTCCAGCTCCACCTCGGTATCGCCGCCATGGCGCAGGGCGTTGTCCAGCAGGTTGCGCAAGGCCGCGACCGCCAGCGGCGCAGGCATGCCCAGGTAGATCTGTGCAGCCTCCTGCGGCAGGTGCAAAGCAATACGCCGATTGTCGCCGCCACCGGCGTCCTGCACCGCCTGACGGGCAACCTGCTCGGCGCTGCACTGCACGCCGTCGTCGAACGACAGGCTGCCCTCGACCCGGGCCAGCATCAACAACTGCTCCAGGGTCCGATGCATGCGGTCGGCGCCTTGTTCGGCATGCTCCAGCGCCTGCTCGCGCACCGCGCCGTCGGTCATGCGCGCCACCTGCAGGTGGGTCTTGATCGCCGTCAGCGGGCTGCGCAGTTCGTGCGCGGCATCATCAGTCAGGCGCCGTTCACGCTCGATGGTCTGGGCGATACGCAGGAACAGCTGGTTCTGCGTATCGAGCAAGGGTTGCAGCTCGCTGGGCAAGCCGGCCACCTGCAACGGCTCGACACTGTCGGCACGCCGCCGGCGCAAGGCGTCGCGCATCCTATTGAGCGGTTCCAGGCCTTTGCCCAAGCCGATCCACAGCAGCCCGAGGCTGCCGAGCAAGGCCATCAGCACCGGCGCCGAGGCGGCCAGTAGAATCGACTGGTTCAACGCCTCGCGCTCCATGTGCCGATCGGCGGTGGTGATGCGTACGTCACCGTGGTTGTAGGTGAAGGTGCGCCACAACGCGCCATCGATGGTCTGATCGCGGAAGCCGCTGCGCTGGTCATCCATGGCGCCTTCGTGCTTGTGGTTGCTGGCAAGGATCTCGCCGCGCAGGGAAGTCACCTGGCAGGCCATGCCGTCGGGCACACTCAACTGGTCGGCGGAAAAATGGGCGTCCTCGCCCTTGGCTGCCAGCGGTTGCGGCAGCTGGTCGATCAACCCGGCGACCATGCGCGCCGACGCCACCAGGCGCTGATCGAGGGAAAACATCATCTGTTGGCGCAGGTCGCGCAACATCCACGCGGCTGCCAGCGCCCAGATGATGATGAAGGCGGTGCCGAGAATCAGGCTGAGGCGTACCCGCAGGCTCATGAAGCGGCTTCCTCTGGCGCCTGTGCCGGCCCCAGGCGATAACCCAGACCGCGCACGGTTTCGACAATGCTGTTGCCAAGCTTGCGGCGCAGGTGGTGGATATGGACGTTCAGCGCGTTGCTCTCGACCTCGTCGCTGAAGCCGTACACACAGTCCTTGAGTTGTTCGCTGGACAGCACCCGGCCGGGGTTCTGCAGCAGCGCCTGGAGCAGCGCCTGCTCGCGCCGCGACAGGTCTACCGGCTGGCCGGCCAGGGACGCTTCGCAGCTGCTCGGGTCGTAGCGCAGCGGGCCGTGCTCGATCACATTGACCGCCCGCCCCGCCACCCGGCGCAGCAGGGTATGCAGACGCGCAGCCAGTTCGCGCAGGTCGAAGGGTTTGAGCAGATAGTCGTCGGCACCGGCCTGCAGGCCGTCGACCCGGTCGGTGACGGCATCGCGTGCGGTGAGCACCAGCACGGGCAGGTCCACGCCTTGATGGCGCAGGCGGCGCAGCAGTTTGAGGCCGTCTTCGTCGGGCAGGCCGAGGTCGAGGATCATCACGTCGAACTGCGCCGCCTGCAGCAGGGCCCGGGCGCTGGCGGCATTGGCCACGCGGTCGACAGTCAGGCCCTGGGCGGTGAGGCCGGCGCAGATGCCGCTGGCGATCAGGTCGTCGTCCTCGCAGAGCAGAACGTGCATGGTGGTGGCTCCCGGAATGGTGTGGCTGGCATTGCACTATGAGGGGATTAAGGGGGGATTATGAACCCTTTTGTGGGGGGATTGGGTCGCCGCGCGGGCGGCGCTCGATCTCACTATCGACAACTCCCTCGACCCGCAGTAACACCTCAATCCCGAATCTCCTATACCTCCACCAGCATTGAAATGGACTTTTCCTACAACTTACACAGGAACTTCCGAAGCAACTCTATGGTGTGATTCGCCCTGCACAAAACTGACAGCGAGACGCAACATGCCATATCAGCACTTCGCAAGCATCGTCACTCGAACCATATCCGAAAATTCTTCGTAAAAACCCTAGCACAACAACTTAACGCTTTACAGATATTCAAGACACTAATGCCGGCAATTGCAAAAGATTTATTGCTCGTTAATTTGGAACTCACACCATCAATTTCCAAGGCGACCAGCCGGTCAGTTTTGAAGGAATGCGATAAACCATGATGAAGAAAGCCCCATGGCTGTTCTATGTTATTAGCTTTTGGCTGATTGCTGGGTGCGGTAAAAAAGACGCTGGCGAATGCTCCGCAAATGGCTCGGAGGCTTTCTTCAAATCATCTATTGATGGTTATTACAAGCGGAGCGATCAGCAAGCAAAGGCTGTTCGTTACAGTTTGGTTGAAGGTGCTCACTACGATGCCACTACAAACTGGTGGATGATCCCTTTCGATATGGATGGAGAAAAATTGCAAGCTTTAATCAGCTGTGACGGCCGCCTTGAGATCACCGGTCGATAACCTAAAAATTCTAAAAAATGAACGCACTCTTCTCCATCTTCCTCGAAACCTTCAACGATCCCATCGGCCACCAGCCCGTCCCGCCTGCCGCTATGGGCCACTACCAAGGCAAACTCCCAAACCAGCTCCTGACCTACTGGAAAGACCAATCTCCAGCGGCTCAAGGCCGACGTGCATATGATTTTGCTTTCCCAGCTAAGTGAACTGGAACCTTATGTGTTCGATGAAGAAGATGAGTGAAACCGACGCTCATCGGCGCAGCGCACCGGGTGTATCGACATCCCGCAGCACACCGGCATCCTCGACGGCCAGCCTGATGCAACTGTCCGGATGGGCCTTCACCACCGAACGCGCTCCTTCATCGCCCGTCAGCCGCGCAAGCGCTGGCCAGAAATCACGCCCGAACATCACCGGATGGCCCTGCTGCCCGGCATGACAAGGCAACACTATCGTCGACCCGCTGGCCTCGCGTGCAAGCAAACCCAGGGTCCCGAGTTCCACCCAGGGCATGTCACCCAGCATAATCGCCACCGCCTGCGCCTCGCTATCGGACAGCGATGCAGCGCCAGCCGCCAGGCTATGACCCATTCCCTGCGCGAAATCCGCACTGCCGATGACCCGGCACGCCGCTGGCAACCCCAGCTCCTCGCCCCGCTCGCCGTCACGCAGCACCACCCGCACGTCATCGAACATGGCACAAGCACGCTCGACGCTGTGCACCAGCAAGCTGCGACCATCCGCCATCAGCGCCCGGCGTTTGTCGCCACCGAAGCGCACGCTGCTGCCAGCCGCCAATACCAGCGCCACCACACTCACAGCGCTGCCCGCCCGATACCATTGCGCAGGCGCAGGATATCGGCGAGTACCGCCAGGGCGATCTCGGCCGGGGTCTTGCTGCCCAGGTTGAGGCCGATCGGCGCGTGGATCCGCGCCAGCTCGTCGTAGCCCAGGCCGCCGATGCGCTGCAAGCGTTCGCGACGCTTGTCGGAGGTGGCCTTCGAGCCCATCACGCCAATGTAGAACGCTTCGGTACGCACCGCTTCGAGCATGGCCAGGTCATCGATTTTCGGATCATGGGTCAATGCAACCACTGCCGTGTCAGCATGGCAACCACCCTTGGCGATGAACTCCGAAGGCAGCTCACGACGCACCTCGATGCCGTCCAGCACCACGCCTTCAAGCACTTCGTCACGCGGGTCGCAGAGGATGACTTCAAAGCCCATGCTTTTAGCGAACTCGGCGCAGAAGTGCGCGACGCTGGAATACCCGGCCAGCAGCAGGCGCTGGGCGCCACCGACACGCACGCGCACGCGTCCGCTTTCACGCTCAACGCGCGGCCCCTGGCTGTGGTCGTCGCACAGCTGACGCTCCCCTTGCGGCAGGCTCACTTCACGCAGCAGTCGGCGCTGGCCGCGCAGCGCGCCCTCTAGCGCACGCAGGTGGGCCTGCACCTCACAGGAGGCCGGCAGGTTTTCCACCAGCACCTCAAGCACGCCCCCACAGGGCAGGCGAATGGTCGAACGCGGGTCACTGCCATAGCCATAGCGCACGATGGCAACCGGTTCGGCAAACTCGCCCTGCCCCACACGTTCGAGGAAATCATCCTCGACGCAACCACCGGACAGCGAACCCAGCCACTGGCCGCTGGCGTTGACCGCCAGCAGCGAGCCCGGCGCACGCGGCGCCGAGCCGTAGGTGGCGAGCACCGTGCACAACCACACCCGCTGGCCGCTGCACGACCACTGCAGCGCCTGGCTGATCACCTGGAGGTCGAGATGTTGCACGGTTTACTCCGCCTTCAGCTCGGCGAGCTGCTGTAGGGTCAGGTCGCCGGGCAATCCACCCCAGGCCTGGCGCAGGTAGTTGACCATGTCCGTCACTTGCTGGTCGTCGAGCTTGTCGGCAAAGCCCGGCATCGGCTGCATGCGCTCGAAGCCGGTGAACTGCTGCTCACGGATGCCGTCGCGGATGGCCTTGACCAGGTTGCGCGAGTCGCCCTGGCGCAGCACCGTGTTGCCGCGCATGGCCACCGCGATGTGCGGCTTACCCTCACCGTCGACGCCGTGGCAACCGGCGCAGACGTTGAGGTATTGCTGCTGGCCGCGCTTGGCACTTTCGCTCATCTGCTCCAGGGCAACCGGCTTGATCGCCTTGGCGGGCGGCGGCTGGTCGCCGAGCAGGTAGGTGGCCATGGCCGCCAGGTCGGCATCTTCCAGGTGCTGGGTGCTGTGGTGCACCACCGGGAACATCTCGTTGAACATGCTGCCCTGGGCACTGATGCCGTGCTTGAGGAAGGTGGTCAGGTCCGGCTGGGTCCAGCCACGCTCGGCCAGGTCCTGGGCCAGCAGGCTCGGCGCCAGGTAGCCAGCAAGCAGGCCGCCGGTCAAGCGCTGGTTCTGTTGCAGGGCACCGATGGCATTGCGCGGGGTGTGGCATTCGCCGCAATGGCCCATCACCTCGACCATGTACTGCCCGCGCTGCCAGGCCGGGCTCTTGCCTTCGGTCGGCTGCAGTTGCACGCTCTTGCCATACAGCATGTTCCAGCCGCTCAGCCCGAGGCGCACGTTGAACGGGAAGCTCAACGCCGTCTGCGGTGCCGGGCGGTTGATCGGTGGCACGGTCATCAGGTAGGCGAGGATCGCATCGGAGTCCTCGCGCTTGATCAGGTGGTACGAGGTGTACGGCATCGCCGGGTAGAGGTTGGCGCCATCCTTTCGCTTGCCCTCGGTGACCGCGGCGAAGAATTCGTCGGCCGTGTAGTTGCCGATGCCGTACTGCTTGTCCGGGGTGATGTTGCTGCCATAGATAGTGCCGAACGGTGAATGGATCGGCAGGCCACCGGCGAACGGCGCGCCACCTTCGGCCGTGTGGCAGGCCATGCAGTCGGCTGCACGGGCCAGGTATTCACCCCGCTTGACCTGCGCCTGGTCGGCCGCCTGGGCCTGCGAAAAGATGGCAAGGCCGAGGGCCAGCGCAAAAGTGCTGCGAACAAAGCCCATGCTCAACCCTCCTTGACCAGGCCGAGGTCATTGAGCACCGTGCGGGTGGCGTCGTAGTAACGCACGTACCCGGTGCAGCGACAGATGTGGTGACCGAGGCTGGCCTCGATGCGGTCTTCCACTTCGCTCTTCTTGAGCGGCTGGCGCTGGGCGGTTTCCACCAGCACCGTGGCGGCGTTGACGAAGCCCGGCGCGCAATAGCTGCACTGGAAGGCGAACAGGTCGACGAACTTCTGCTGGATCGGGTTCAGCGTCAGGTTGCCGGCCTCGTCCTGCCTGGCATGACCTTCGATGGTGCGGACCTTCTTGCCTTCGAAGTAATGCGCGCCGGTGATGCAGGTGCGCACTTCTTCGCTGGTGCCGTCGGGGTTGTCGACGATCACCACGCAGGCATGGCAGATGCCCTGGCCGCAGCCCAGGCGGGAGCCGGTGAGGTTCTGGTGCTCGTGCAGGTAGTCGATCATCGCCAGGTCATCAGGGACCTCGACCGGGCCGACCGGTTGACCGTTGAGGGTCAGTTGCAGTGGACGGTTAGCCATTGAGGGCCTCCTGGATACGGGCTGGGGTGATGGGGAGATCGCGCACGCGCTTGCCAATGGCATGCGCCACGGCGTTGCCGATGGCACCGACGACCGGGATCATCACCACTTCGGCGATGCCTTTGGACGGGTCGGTCGGTGACAGAGGCGGGAGGATTTCGCTGGTCTGCTTCCACACCGCCACATCGCGTGCGAGCGGCAGGCGGTAGCGGTTGAAGTTCCAGTCACCCTCCCCGGGCCCACCCTCGTACAACGGCATTTCTTCGGTCAGTGCATGGCCGATACCCATGGCGATACCGCCTTCGAGCTGGCCCTTGACCAGTTCCGGCACCAGCACGCGGCCGCACTCGACCCAACTGTGATGGTTGAGCACCTGAACCTGGTGGGTCCCCTTGTTGACCTTGACCTCGACGATGGTCGCCACCGGGCTGTAGTAGGTGACCATGGCGTTGTTCAGCTGTGTATCCGGGTAGGCGGCGTTCTGCCGGTCGAGCAGGTGGTAGCCATGGCTGCTCATCTGCGCTTTCTTGGCATTTACCGCGCCATCGCCGTACTTCACCGCCATGGCATCGAGCGGCAAGCGCTCGCGCACGCCGTCGATGACGAAGTCGGCCTCAGCCCAGCTCCAACGGTTGAAGCCGTGCACGCTGACGCCCGTGACCAGGCCCATCTCGTGTGCCTTCTGCGCCAGCTGGGCGAACGGGATCGGCGCCAGGCCGTTGCCGGTCAGCTCGCCGTTGACCCACACCGCGTTCTCGCGGCGTACCACCAGCGGGTTGGCCTGACCGCCGTGCGGACCCTGGCTCCAGAGGGCCATGGCGGCCGGCCACAGGCCGTGGTTGAACAGCACGCGTGCCGCTTCGCGGGTGGCATGGCTGAAGTAGAACGCCGAGTTGGTCGCCGACGACGGCGAGGCGAGCTTGCCGACCCAGCGCGGGTTGCGCAGCGCGATGTCCTGCTCAGGCTGGCTGATCAGGTACGGGTTGCCGCTGGTGGTCAGCTGCAGCTCCGGCCATTCGGTGACCGCCGTCTTCACTTCGTCGGCCGAGCGGCCGAGAAAGTCGCTGACCACCAAGGCCTGGGAAGTGGACATGCCAGTGCCCAGTTCGGTGCCGATGTGGCGCAGGCTGATGCGCCCGTCAGCGCTGAATTCGATGCTCGCCATCGGCGCTTCGGAACCGGTGCCGAAGTCTTTCTGGCAGATGGCGAAACCGACGCCGTACCAGTGGTCCGGGTCGTTGGCGTCCATCTGCTGCTTGCGTGCCTCGCGGTTGCGCCACAGGTCGTGCACGGCAGCCTTGTCGAGGATCTCGTACAGGCGCAGCGCGCCGGCGGGGACCGCGCCCTGGGTGTTCTTCATGCCCGACTTCAACGCGTTGGCACGGCGCAGGTCGATGGCATCGACACCCAGGCGACCGGCGACTTCATCCACCATCATCTCGGTGGCCGCCATGGACTGCAGGGTGCCGTAACCGCGCATGGAGCCGGCCTCGACACCTCGGGAGAAGTAGGCGGTCACCGACAGGTCGTTCTGCGGCATGTAGTAGATCGACTGCGCCGCAGTGGCACCCACTGCAGCCACCGACGGGCTGTAGTTGATACGCCCGCCGCCGTCGCAACTCATGTCGGCGCGGAAGATCTTGAAGCGGTTGTCCTTCTTGTCCACCGCCAGCTGGTAGCGGATGTCGAAGGCATGGCGCTTGATACCGCTCTGGAACTGCTCGTAGCGGTCGTTGGCCAGGCGGATCGGCACACCCGCGCCATACAGGGCAGCCACGGCCGCGTAGAAGACGAAGATATTGTTGTCTTTGGAGCCATAGCCCACGGTGTAGCCCGGGTGCATGTTCAGCGTGTTCAGGGCGAAGCGCGAGGGCTTGATCATGTGCACGCATTCCTGCGCCACTTCGAACGGGCACTGAGTGGCGACCACGAAGTGCAGCGTGCCGGTCGCCGGGTCGTACCAGCCATTGCCGTTGTCCGGCTCCAGTGCGGCAGGCTCGATGGAGGGCGTCTTGTAGCGCTCGTCGAACACCAGCCAGTCCTCGGGCGGGTTGTCCAGTTGCTCACCCATGCGCTTGGCGTAGAACAGGCCCTGTTCGGTCAGGTCGCCGTGCTGGTTGGGCTGCTTCGACCACACCGGTTTGCGGTTGAGGATGGTCGGGAACAGCATGGAGTTCTTGAGGCTGGAGAACTCGTCGTCGTCGAACGGCGTGGCACCGCCCACCCGCACGAAGCGGAAGCTGCCATAGGGGTCGCGCTGGTACAGCGGAGCCTGAGCACCGTACTTGATCGCCTTGTCGTTGAACTGCAGCTTGCGTTTGGCCTGGCGGAAGCGCTCGAAGTCGTGCCAGATCAGGATCGCCACCGGGTGGCCGATGAACATCGGCACCTGGCCGGGCGGCAACAGAGGGTCGGGCGAATGGGCCTCGGGCCAGGCGATACCGTCCTGGGCCAGGTCGGCGGCGGTGACGATACGGTCCGGCTGCAGGTCGGCGCCGAGCAGGCTGAGGTCATGGCCGGCATAGATGCGATCGACCTTGGTCGCCTTGAGCAGCAGCGCATGGCCTTGCCGGGTCGGCCAGCCTGGCATGTCCTGGGCGCGGATGTCGCGGGCGAAGACCTTGTTGCCGCAGACCTTGGACAGAGCGTCGTTACGAAAACGCGCCTTGCCGTCATGGTTCATCCATTTTTGCGGCGAAGTGGTGACGCGCTCCTCCATCAGGGCGGCGAACGCCTGGCTGCCGAGCGGCGCCATGGTCACGCCGACACCAGCGATCAGGCCGCCTTGCAGGAAGGCGCGCCGGGAAATATCACGGTTGGACATGCTTGATCCTCTGGGCAGAAGACTATCTGCCCATGCTTTTTTGATTCTTGTGCGGGGGACTCGGAAGGGTAAGAACCTTGTCACGCAAGTCAGAAAAAACTGACTTCTACGTCAACTTTACAACAAGAATATGGGCATAAGCAAAGTCAAGTCGACAATATGTCGCGGTGTGTCGAGGAGCGGCACCGTGCCGCGACAACAGTGTCGGCAGCAACGGTTAACCTTGGGTTAATCGACCCCAGCCAGCATGGCCCTCATTCCGAACTGCCAAGGCGAAGACATGCGCATCCTTTTGCTCTTCCTGACATTCCTTCTGGCCGGCCCGTTGCAGGCCAACCCGTTCGACGCCAAACCCGACTTCCTGCCGGTCAACCAGGCGTTCGTGCTGACTCACGACCGCCAGGCCGATGGCCAGATGCGCCTGTACTTCCAGATCAAGCAGGGTTACTACCTGTACCAGAAGCGCCTGAAGTTCGACGGCCTGCCTGCCGAACAGCAGCCGCCACTCCCCCCCGCCCTGAATCACCATGACGAATTCTTCGGCGACAGCGCGGTGTACCGCGACCAGCTCGAACTGCTCATCCCGGCCAATGCACAGGGCCAGTTACGTCTGGGCTGGCAGGGTTGTGCCGATGCCGGCCTGTGCTACCCGCCGCAGACCACCGCCATCGACCTGGGCGGCAGCGTGACGCCGGCCGCCGAACAAGCCAGCGACCAGGCCCTGGCCAGCGGCCTGCAAAGCGCCAGCCTGGCCTGGAGCCTGCTGGCGTTCTTCGGCCTCGGCCTGCTGCTGGCGTTCACCCCCTGCTCGCTGCCAATGTTGCCGATCCTCGCCGGCCTGGTCATGGGCAACGGTGCCAGCGCCCGGCGTGGCTGGCTGCTGGCCGGGGTGTATGTGCTTAGCATGGCGCTGGTGTATGCGGCCCTGGGTGTGGTTGCGGCGCTGCTGGGCGCCAGCCTGCAGGCATGGTTGCAGCAACCCTGGCTGCTGGGCAGCCTGGCCGGCCTGTTCATCCTCCTCGCCCTGCCCATGTTCGGCGCTTTCGAGCTGCAACTGCCGGCCGCCCTGCGCGACCGCCTCGACCGCGCCGGCCAAGGCACCCGCGGCGGCAACCTGTACGGCGCGGCGCTGCTGGGTGCCCTTTCGGGGCTGCTGCTCGGCCCCTGCATGACCGCACCACTGGCCGGCGCGCTGCTGTTCATCGCGCAAAGCGGCAATGTGCTGCAAGGTGCGCTGGTACTGTTCAGCCTCGGCCTGGGCATGGGCGTGCCGCTGCTGTTGCTGGTGACCCTGGGCAACCGCTACCTGCCGCGTCCGGGCGCATGGATGAACCGGATCAAGGGTGTGTTCGGCTTCGTGTTCCTGGCCATGGCCCTGTACACCGTGCGCGGCCTGCTCGCCGCACCGGTGGTGCTGGCCCTGAGCGGTGCCTGGCTGATTGCCTTGGGCTGGGCCGCCTGGCCGGCCCTACAGCGTTTGCCAGCGCTGCGTGCGGTACCGCTGCTGGGCGCCTTGTGGGGTGGCTTGCTGCTGGTCGGCGCGGCTGCAGGGGGCGACGATCTGTGGCAACCGTTGCGGCCATTCGCTGGCGGTACTGCCCCCGCCACCGGGCAAAAAGCCGATCAGCACTTTGTCACGGTCAGCAGCCCTGAAGCTCTGCAGCGTGAACTGGATGCCGCCAGGGCTCGCGGCCAGTGGGTCATGGTCGATTACTACGCCGACTGGTGCGTGTCGTGCAAGGTCATGGAGAAACAGGTATTCACCCGCCCCGACGTGCAGTCCAGCCTGGCGGGCGTGCACCTGCTGCGCCTGGACGTGACCGCCGACTCCGAAGCCAGCCGCGCCCTGCTGCAACGCTACCAGGTGCCCGGCCCGCCCAGCATCATCTGGCTCGGCCCGGAAGGCGAAGAGCGCCGCGCCCGGCGCATTACCGGTGAGGTGGATGCCGCCGCGTTCCTGCAACACTGGACCCAGACCCGGAGCCAAGGCTGATGCTGACGGTAACCCTCGGGCCGCTGACCATGGCCCTCAACCACCTGCTGATGCTCGCTGCCCTCGGCGTGGCCTGCCTGGTCGGCTGGTGGGTCGCCCGGCGAGGCGGCGAAAGCCCGGAATCGGCGCTGTTCAACCTGTTCCTGGTCGGCTTGCTGTGCGCCCGCCTGGGTTTCGTGCTGGCCTACTGGCCGATGTACCGCGACGACCTGGTGCAGGTCATCGACATCCGTGACGGCGGCTTCCTGCTCTGGTCGGGCCTGGCCGGCATCGTCCTCGCCACCCTCTGGCAGGGCTGGCGCCAGCCCGGCCTGCGGCGCCCGCTGGGCTGGGCACTGTTCAGCGGTGCGCTGTTCTGGGGCCTGACCAGTCTGGGCAGCCACCTGTACAGCAAGGGCACCGCACTGCCCGAGCTGAGCCTGCGCAATGCCACTGGCCAGTCGGTGGCCCTGCACAGCTACCGTGGCAAGCCGCTGGTGATCAATATCTGGGCCACCTGGTGCCCGCCCTGCCGCCGGGAGATGCCGGTGCTGCAACAGGCCCAGGGCGAATATCCGCACGTGACCTTCATCTTCGTCAATCAGGGCGAGACACCGGAAATCGTCACGACCTTCCTCGCCACCACCGGGCTGAGCCTGACCCATGTGCTGTTCGACGGCACTGGCGTGCTGGCCCAGCGGGTCGGTTCGATGGCCCTGCCCACCACCCTGTTCTACGACGCCGACGGCCGCCTGATCGGCAGCCACCTCGGCGAGCTGTCGCGGGCCAGCCTGCGACATGCCCTGGAACCTTTCGAGCGGGCCAAGGCGCCCGCCCCTGCCGCACAAGGAAACTGACATGCGATTGACTGCCCTGCTGCCCCTGTCCCTGGCCCTGCTGGCCGCCCCGCTGGTGCAGGCCGAAGACCTGCCCAAGGCGATCCAGCAACTGCAAGCCAAAGGCGCCGAGATCAAGGGCAGCTTCGATGCGCCCAACGGCCTGCGCGGCTACGCCGCCGAGTACCAGAACAGTGCCCTGGCGCTGTACCTGACCCCCGACGGCAAGCACGTACTGGTCGGCAGCCTGTTCGACGAACAGGGCAAGGACCTCAGCGCCGAGCCGCTGCAGAAGCTGGTGTACGCGCCGATGAGCAAAGAGATTTGGGCAAAGATGGAGAAAACCGCCTGGATCGCCGACGGCAAGGATAGTGCGCCGCGCAAGGTTTACCTGTTCAGCGACCCCAACTGCCCGTACTGCAACATGTTCTGGGAGCAGGCACGGCCGTGGGTCGACTCGGGCAAGGTGCAGTTGCGCCATATCATGGTCGGCATCATCCGCGAGGACAGCCCGGGCAAATCGGCAGCCCTGCTGGCAGCCAAGGACCCCGCCAAGGCCCTGCATGAGCATGAGAAAGCGGGCAAGGCAAGCAGCCTGAAGCCGCTGGACAAGGTGCCAGATGCCGTGCAACAGAAGCTGGCAGCGAACATGGCGCTGATGGAAGAGATGGGGCTGCAGGCGACCCCGGCGATTTTCTATCAGGATGAGCAGGGCAACCTCCAGAGCCAGCAAGGCGCGCCGCGGCCGGAGCTGCTTGGCAAGATTCTCGGTAAGCGCTGACTTCCAGGTTTTCTGTGCCGGCCTCTTCGCGGGTAAACCCGCACACAGGTACTGCGTTACCCTTGAGGTGCACCTCACCCTGTGGGAGCGGGTTTACCCGCGAAGAGGCCAGAACAGGCTAGCCAATCAACTTAAAGCCCTTCGAGCTCAGCCATCAGGTCGCTAAGCCGATCAGCCTTCGCCTCATCCACCACGCTCCCCTGCAACCCACGCACGTACTCGGCCAACGCCTCCACCGTGCTGCACTCGAACATCGCCCGCAGCGGCACGTTCAGCTGCAGCTGCTTCTGCACCCGCGAGGCGATCTGCGTGGCCAGCAGCGAATGCCCGCCCAGCTCGAAGAAGTTGTCATGCACACCGACCCGCTCGGCCTTGAGCACATCGGCCCAGATGCCAGCCAGCACCGTTTCCAGTTCATCCCGCGGCGCCAGGTAGGCCTGGCTGTGCTGCCCGCCGATCTCGATGGCCGGCAATGCCTTGCGGTCAAGCTTGCCGTTGGCGTTGTGCGGCAGGCTGGCGAACCAGCCCCAGTGCAGCGGCACCATGTACTCGGGAAGCTGCGCACGCAAGCGCTGCTTGACCTGCTCCAGCAACGCGGCATCGGCGGGTACACCCTGGTGTGCCACCAGGTAGCCAACCAGATGCTTGCCATTGGCACCCTCCTGCACCCCCACCGCCGCATCGCGTAGCTCGGCCTGCTCGTGGAGACGCGCCTCGATCTCGCCCAGTTCGATACGGTAGCCACGGATCTTCACCTGTTGGTCGATACGCCCGACATACTCGAACACCCCGTCCGGGCGCTGCCGCGCCAGGTCACCGGTACGGTACAGGCGTTCGCCTGGCGCTCCGTGCGGGTGCGGGATGAACGCCAGTGCCGTGCGCACCGGGTCGCCGACATAGCCACGGCCGACGCCAGTACCTGCCACGCACAACTCACCCACCGCCCCCAGCGGGACCAGGGCCTGGTCTTCGCCATACAGGTACAGCCGGTTGTTGTCGGTCGGCGTGCCAATCGGCAGGTAGCTGCCGCGGGTCGAGGCCATGTCGACGCGGAAGAAGGCCACGTCATCCGAGCACTCCGCCGGCCCGTAGGCATTGACCAGGCCGATCTGCGGATAACGCAGCAGCCATTGCGCAGCCAGTTCCGGCGGCATCGCCTCGCCGGTCGGCAGCATCCAGCGCAGGCCATCCAGCGCCTGATGATCGTTGGCCAGCATGCCCTGGATCAGCGATGGCACGCTTTCCAGCACCGTGATGCCGGTGGCCTGCACATGCGCCAGCAAACCTTGCGGGTCGTGGGCGATGGCGTTCGGCACGATCTCCACCCGGGCGCCGAACAACGGCGCGGCAAGGAACTGCCAGACCGAGATGTCGAAGCTCTGCGAGGCGGTCTGGGCGATCACGTCGTGCTCGCTCAAGGCCAGGTAAGGCACCTTGCTCAGCTGGTTGTTGAGCATCCCGCGTTGCTCGACCATCACACCCTTGGGCAGCCCGGTGGAGCCGGAGGTGTAGATCACGTAGGCCAGGTTGTCCGGCCCACTGTGAATCCCTGGGTTGTGGCTGGCGATGCTGCTGCCCTGCACCTCTTCCCACACCAGCAACTGCGGCCGCGCCACGCCCGCCAGTTCATCCAGCAACTGGCGCGCCTGTTCGGCACAGGCTGCGCTGCACACCAGCACCGGCGTGCGGCTCAGCTCGACGATGCGCTGCAGCCGCGCCGATGGCAGGCCCGGGTCCAGCGGCAGGTAGCCGGCGCCCGCCTTGAAGCTGCCGACGATCATGCCCAACAGCGGCAAGCCTCGTTCGGCCAGCAAGGCAACCGGTTGGTCGATGGCCACGCCTGCGGCGACCAGGGCATGGCCCAGGCGGTTGGCTGCAAGGTTCAGCCCGGCATAGTCATACGCTGCGTCCAGGCAGCGGGCGACGGTTCGCTCCGGGTGGGCAGCCACCTGCGCTTCGAACAGTGCCACGTAGCTCTGCTCCAGCGGGTAGGCGTGCTCGGTGCGGTTGCAGTCGTCGAGCAGGAAGCGCTGTTCATCCTCGCCGAGCAACGGCAAATCGCTCACCTCCCCTTCAAAGCCGTGCACCAGCGCCAGCAGCAGGCGCTTGAACTCGGCCAGCAGGCGCTCGACGGTCGGGTAGTCGAAGTAGCGTTGGTCGAACGACAGGTGCAGGCCCAGGTCGTCACCCGGGTAGCACACCGCTGTCAGCGGGAAGTTGGTGTGGGTACGGCCCGAGTCGGAAGTGGCATTGAGGTGCTGGGCGTGGTCGAGCACCGCCGTTTCCACCGGTGCATTCTCGAACACGAACAGGCTGTTGAACAGCGGCTGGCCCTTGGGCAGTTCGCTGCACTCCTGGATCGCCACCAGCGGCAGGTACTCGTACTCGCGCAACTCCATGTTGCGTTCCAGCACGCTTTGCAGCCATTGGCGCACGCTGCGGCGCTGGCCCGGTTCGGGCAGTTGCACGCGCAGGGCGATGCTGTTGATGAACAGGCCGACCGTGCGCTGCATCTGCGGCAGGCTCACCGGGCGCCCGGCCACGGTCACGCCAAAGGCCACGTCGCGGTCACCGCTGTAGCGCGCCAACACCAGTGCCCAGGCCGCCTGGGCGAAGGTGTTGATGGTCAGCTGATGGGCCTGGGCCAGCTCGCGCAGGCGCACGCCGTCGTTCACCTCCAACCGGGTGTAGCAATCGCCTACGACCATGCCGTCGCCAGCGTGGTCGTTGCGCAGCGGACGGTCACTGGGGAGTGCCGTGGCACGTTCGAAGCCGGCCAGGTTGGCTTGCCACCAGCGGCGCGCTTCGTCCATGTCCTGGCGCTGCAGCCAACCGATGTAGTCACGGTAGCGCGGCGGCACCGGCAACTGCGCCTGTCGGCCTTCGCCGAGGGCCTGATAGATTTCGAAGAAATCGTTCATCAGCAACGAACGGCACCAGGCATCGATGAGGATGTGGTGGTTGCTCATCATGAACCAGTAGCGCTCGTCATCGACCCGCACCAGGCGCAGGTGGAACGGCGCCTCATGCAGCAGGGCAAAGCCGGCTTCCCGCTCTTCTTTGTGCAGGGCCTGCAGGCGCGCCTCCTGGGCGGCTTCATCAAGGCCGCGCCAGTCCTGGTAGTCCACCGGCGTATTGCCCGGCTTGTGGATGATCTGCAGCATGGTCTCGCCGGCATTCCAGCTGAACGACGCGCGCAGGGCCTCGTGACGTGCCACCACAGCCTGCCAGGCCTGGGCGAAACGTTGCGGGTCGAGGGCGCTGTTGATGCGGTAGCGGTCCTGCATGTAGTACAGGCCGGTGCCCGGCTCCAGCAGGGTATGCAGGAGCATGCCCTCCTGCATCGGCGTCAGCGGGTAGACGTCTTCGATCTGCGCGGCAGGCACCGGCAGCGCGTCGATCTGCTGCTGGCTCAGGTGCGCCATCGGGAAGTCCGAGGGCGTAAAGCTGCCGTTGCCATCGGCCAGGCAGTGGCTGACCAGTGCCAGCAGCTCCTGGCGATAGGCCTCGGCCAGCTGCGCGATGGTCCGTGCGTCGTAGCGTTCACGGCTGTACGTCCAGCGCAGTTGCAGGGCACCGCCGTAGACCTGGCCGTCGATGCTGAGCCAGTTCGGCAGTGGGGCATCCAGGTCGTGAGCCAGGCCTGCCGGTGCATCCAGCGGCTGGAACAAGGCAGCCTCGTCGAACTGCTGATCGAACTGGCCCAGGTAGTTGAAGGTGATGCGCGCCTGGGGCAGCGCCGCCATGCTTTCGCGGCTGGCAGCATCGCCCAGGTAGCGCAGCACGCCGTAGCCCAGCCCCTTGTGCGGCACCTGCCGCAGTTGTTCCTTGATGCGCTTGATCGACGTACCACGCGCAGCATCGTCGTCGCCAGCCTGCGGATCGAGGCGCAGCGGGTAGGCATTGGTGAACCAGCCGACGCTGCGCGTCAGGTCCATGTCCTCGAACAGGCCGTCGCGGCCGTGGCCTTCGAGTTGCACCAGCACTTCCTGGTCACCGCGCCAGCGGCACAGGGTGCGGGCCAGCGCGGTCAACAGCAGGTCGTTGACCTGGGTGTGGTAGGCCGCCGGCGCCTGTTGCAGCAACTGCCGGGTCTGCTCGGTATCCAGGGCGATGGCCAGCGTTTCGGCATGCCGCTGCAGGTTGCCACCTTGCGGGTGGTCGCACGGCAGCTCATGGCGAGCGCTGCCGAGCTGGCCTTGCCACCAGCCCAGTTCGTCACGCAGCGAATCGCTACCGGCATAGCTGGCCAGGCGCGCCGCCCAGTCGGCCATGGCATGGGTCTTGGCCGCCAGCGGCTGGCCGCGATACAGCGTCTGCAGGTCTTCCAGCAGCACGCGCCAGGACACGCCATCGACCACCAGGTGGTGGATCACCAGCAGCAGGCGCTGGGCGCCCTGCCCGTCACTGACCAGCACGGCGCGCAGCAGCGGGCCGCGCTCCAGGTCGAGGCTGCGTTGCACATCGGTGTAAAGCGCCTGGCAGTCGTCGAAGTCGGCGACCGTGGCGGTCCACAACAGCTGTTCGGCAGACACCGCAGCGAAGGCCGCCTGCCCCTGAGTGAAGCGCAGGCGCAGGCTGTCGTGGTGCGCCACCAACCCGGCCAGAGCCTGCTCAAGAGTTGCACGGTCCAAGGGCTGGCGCGCCTCCAGCAGCACGGCCTGGTTCCAGTGCTGCGGCTGGGCGAGGTCACTGTCGAAGAACCAGTGCTGAATCGGCGTGAGGCCGCTACGCCCTTCGCGTGGGCCCTGCTCGATGCTGCTCGGCGCGGCGCTGCGGCTGACCACGGCCGCCAGGGTCTGGATGGTCTGGTGCTGGAACAGGTCACGCGGGGTGAACTGCAGGCCCAGCTGGCGTGCACGGCTGACCACCTGAATCGACAGGATCGAGTCGCCGCCAAGTTCGAAGAAGTTGTCCTGTACACCCACACGGGACCTGTTGAGCACTTGGCCCCAGACCTGCGCCAATTGCTCCTCCAGCTCATTGGCCGGCGCCTGATAATGCTGACGCGCCTGTTCCAGGTCCGGTGCTGGCAGTGCGCGGCGGTCCAGCTTGCCGTTGCCCATCAGCGGCAGGCGCTCGAGCAACACCAGGTGCGCAGGTACCATGTAGTCCGGCAGGTGCAGACGGGCATCGGCCTTGACCGCTTCACGCAGCCTGGCCTGAGCCTCGCTGTCGGCGGTGGCCTGCTGGCAAACAAGGTAACCGACCAACTGCTTGCCACCCGGCAGGTCGAGGGCCAGTACCACCGCCTCGTCGACATCGGCATGTTCCTGCAGGCGGCTTTCGATTTCGCCCAGTTCGATGCGGAAACCACGGATCTTCACCTGCTGGTCGGCACGGCCGACGTATTCCACCAGGCCATCGGCACGCAGGCGCACCAGGTCGCCGGTGCGGTACAGGCGCCCGCCGTCACGGCTGAACGGATCAGCGACAAAGCGCTCGGCGCTCAGGCCCGGGCGGTCGTGATAACCCTGGGCCAGGCCGGCACCGCCGACGTAGAGCTCACCGATCCCGCCTTGAGGCAGCAGGGCCAGGTCTTCGTCGAGGATGTAGGCGGCGCGGGCACCGATCACCCGGCCGATCGGCACGCTGCCAGCATCGGCAGGCATCACCTGCGGCGCCAGGCAGGCCAGCGGCATGACCACGGTTTCGGTCGGGCCGTAGGCGTTGAAGAACTGCTGCGGGGCAAAGGCCTGGCGGATGCGCTGCAGATGCTCGCCGGTCAGCGCTTCGCCGCCGGTGATCACCAGCCGCACCGGCAACTGCTCGCCCTGCCCGGCCAGGTACTGGGCCAGCTGGCTGCCATAGCTCGGGGTGAAGCCGAGCACGCTCACCTGCTGCTCGCGCACCAGCTGGCAGATGTCCTCGGCGCCCCATTGGCCCTGGGCGCGCAGCACCACACGGGCGCCGCACAGCAGCGGCACCAGCAAGCGCTCGCTGGCCGCGTCGAAGTTGATCGAGTAGAAGTGCAGTTCGCAGTCATCGCTGCGCATGCCGAAGGCGTCGATCACCGCCTGGCAGTGCATGGCGATTTCGCCGTGGCTGACCACCACGCCCTTGGGCTTGCCGGTGGAGCCGGAGGTGTAGATCAGATAGGCCTGATGCTGCGGCAGGTTGAGGTTGTCCAACGGCGCGTCGCTGTAGGCCGACAGGCTCGCGGCATCGTCTTCCAGGCTCCAGCGCGCCACGCCCTCGGGCAACTCACCGAGGCTTTCGAGCAGCGCACGCGGGCTCAGCAGCAGGCCGATGCGGCTGTCTTCGATCATGTAGCGCAGGCGGTCGAGCGGGTATTCCGGGTCGAGCGGCACGTAGGCGCCACCGGCCTTGAGAATGGCCAGCAGGCCGACCACCATCTCCAGCGAGCGCTCCAGCGCCAGGCCCACCCGCACTTGCGGACCGACCCCGCGATCGCGCAGGGCCCGGGCCAGGCGATTGGCCTGTTGGTCGAGCTCAGCATAGGTCATGTGCTGGCCGGCGAAGGTCAATGCACCCGCATCTGGCGTACGCGCAGCCTGGGCGGCGAACAAGCCATGAAGGGTCTGGTCGGGGGCGTAGTCCTGCTCGCCCTGCAACTGGCCGATCAGCACTTGCTGCTCAGCAGCGGCCAGCATCGGCAGCTCGCACAGGCGCTGCTGCGGGTTGTCGAGCAGGCCGACCAGCAGCTGCTGCCAGTGCTCGGCCATGCGCGCGATGCGCGGCTCGTCGAACAGGTCGCGGCTGTAGGTCAGGCAACAGCCCAGGCGGCCGTCGAGGTCGGTGACCTCAAGGTACAGGTCGAATTTGGTGGCGCTGGCGTCGTTGACCAGGTAATCCACCTGCATGCCGGCCAATGTGCGGCTCTGCTGGAAGGCCCAGCGCTGCACGTTGCACATCACCTGGAACAGCGGGTTGTAGGCGCTGCTGCGCGGCGGCTGCAGGGCCTCGACCAACTGGTCGAACGGCAGGTCCTGGTGCGACTGGCCTTCGATGGCGGCCTGGCGGACCTGCTCGAGCAAGGCAGCGGCAGTCATTTGCCCGTCCAGCTCGCAACGTAGCACCTGGGTGTTGAGGAAGGCGCCGATCAGGCCTTCGCTTTCCGGGCGGATACGGTTGGCCACCGGCGCGCCAATGCGCAGGTCACGCTGGCCGCTGTAGCGGTGCAGCAACGCGGCCAAGGTGGCGGTCATGGTCATGAACAGGGTCAGGCCATGCTGGTGGTTGAAGGCGTGCACGCGGGCGACCAGTGCCGGGTCGAGGTCGAAGCGGTACAGTTCGCCACGGTGGCTCTGCACGGCAGGCCGCGGGCGGTCGGCGGGCAGCGCCAGCACCGGGTGCTCATCGCCGAGGCGGTCTTTCCAGTAGGCAAGCTGGCGCGCGCCTTCGCCGCCCTCCAGCCATTGCCGCTGCCACACGCTGTAGTCCAGGTACTGCACCGGCAGCGGCGCCAGTGGCGACTCGCGCTCATCGACGAAAGCTTCATAGAGCTCGCCCAGTTCGCGGGCGAAGATGTCCATGGCCCAGCCTTCGGTGACGATGTGGTGCAGGGTAAGCACGAAGTAGTGTTCACGGTCCTCGGTCTTGGCCAGGCAGGCGCGCAGCAGCGGGCCGCGCTCCAGGTCGAATGGCTGGTGGGCCTGGTCGTCAGCCAGTTGTTGCAGGCGCTGCTGACGGGTATCGGCTGACAGGGCAGAGAAGTCCTGCCAGTCCAGTTGCAGCGGGCTGTCATCGGCCACGCACTGGTACGGCACGCCATCGATGCTCGGGAACGTGGTACGCAGGGTCTCGTGACGCACGACCAGCGCCTGCAGGGCACGTTCGAAGGCATCCACATGCAGCGCCCCACGTAAACGCGCCATGCCGCCGACGTTGTAGGCCGGGCTGTCCGGCTCCATCTGCCAGATGAACCACATGCGTTGCTGCGAGTACGACAGCGGCACGGCCTGGCGGCGGTCGACCAGGGCGATCTCACCTTGCTGGTTGCGCTCACCGGCAGCGCGGATACGGGCGATTTCCGCACAGAACGCGGCCAGTTCGCTGGCTTCGAACAGCGCCTTGAGCGGCAGCTCGACATCACAGGCCAGGCGGGTGCGCGAGACGATCTGGGTGGCCAGCAGCGAGTGGCCGCCGAGGGCGAAGAAATCGTCGTGCAGGCCGACTTGCGGCAGCTTCAGCACCTCGCGCCAGATGGCCGCTACTTGCTGCTGCAATGCGGTCTGCGGCTCGACATGGGCGCGCTGCTGCCAGACCGGCGCAGGCAGTGCCTTGCGGTCGACCTTGCCACTCGGGCCCAGCGGCAAATGCTCCAGGCCGATCAGCTGGGACGGCACCATGTACGCCGGCAGTTGCTCGGCCAATGCGGCCAACAACGCTTCGGACGGTGCACTGCCGCTGTAGTAGCCGACCAGCTGTGCACCCACCGTGTCCTGATGAATCAGCACCAGTGCCTGTTCGACACCCGGCTGAGCCAACAGGCACGCCTGCACTTCTTCAGGCTCGACGCGGAAGCCACGCACCTTGACCTGCTGATCGAGGCGACCCAGGTATTCCAAGGCTTCACTTTGCACCTGCCAACGGGCGCGGTCGCCACTGCGGTACAGGCGCGCGCCGTTGCCGTCAGCCTGGGGCACGAAACGTTCAGCCGTCAGGCCCGGGCGGCCCAGGTAACCGCGGGCCAGGCCGGCACCGCCCAGGTACAGCTCGCCCGGCACGCCGGGCGCAGTCAATTCCAGTTCATCGTCGAGTACCCGGCACAGTACGTTGCCCAGCGGGCGGCCGATCGGCGAGCGCTCGCCATCGGCTGCCTGGCAATGCCAGTGCGTGACGTTGATGGCGGTTTCGGTCGGGCCGTAGCGGTTGTGCAACTGCACCTGTGGCAGCAGTTGCAGCACGCGGTCACGCAGCTGCGCAGGCAGCGCCTCGCCACCGGAGAACAACCGGCGCAGGCTGCTACAGCCAGCGGCCAGAGGCTCTTGCATGAACACCTGCAGCAGCGGCGGTACGAAGTGCAGCGTGGTCACGCCATGCTGCTGCACCAGCGTGGCGATGCGCTGCGGGTCGCGGTGCTCGCCAGGGCCGGCCAGTACCAGTTTGCAGCCGGTGATCAGCGGCCAGAAGCACTCCCACACCGAGACGTCGAAGCTGATCGGTGCCTTTTGCATCAGCACATCGCTTTCATCCAGTGCATAGCGGGCCTGCATCCACTGCAGGCGTTCGGCCAGGGCCGCATGGGTATTGCCCACGCCCTTCGGCCGGCCGGTAGAGCCGGAGGTGTAGATCACATAGGCCAGGTTGTCGCCGTGCAGGTGCAGGCCCGGTGCCTGGCTGGGCCAGCTGTCGAGGTGCAGTTGATCAAGGGCGATGGCGCTGACGCCATCGACCTGCGGCAGCGTGCCCAGCAGATTGCTGTGGCTGAGCAGCAGGCTGGCCTGGCAATCGCCTAGCATGTAGGCCAGGCGCTCGGCCGGGTAGTCGACGTCCAGCGGCACATAGGCGCCGCCTGCCTTGAGGATCGCCAGCAGGCCGACCAGCAGCTGCGGCGAACGCTCCAGTGCGATGGCCACGCAAGTGTCGGAGCCAACGCCCTTGTCGCGCAGATAGTGCGCTAGCCGGTTGGCCTGCTGATGCAGTTCGGCGTAGCCGAGGCTGCCTCCCTCCCACACCAGGGCGATGCGCTGCGGGGTCAGGCGCGCCTGCTCATTGAGCTGCTCGACCAGCAGGCGCTGCGCGGCGTGCACAGGCGCCTCGCCCCAGGCCAGCAGTTGCTGACGCCCCTGCTCATCCAGCAGTTGCACATCGCCCAGCGGCAGCAGCGGTTGCGCGCAGACTTGCTCGAGCAGTGCCAGCAGGTGCTGGGCAATACGCTTGACGGTGCTGGCGTCGAACAGCTCGGCGGCGTAGTCGAAGGCCAGGCTCAGGCGGCCCTGGTGGTCTTCTTCGCTGTGCAGTTGCAGGTCGAACTTGGCTTCGCGGCTGTGCCACGGCAGTTCTTCGGCGAGCAAACCCGGCAAGCGGCGCAACGCTGAAAGGTCACGCTGCTGGTGGTTGAACATGACCTGGAACAGGCCCTGCTCACGTGCGTCGGGCAGGGCTTCGAGCAATTGCTCGAACGGCAGGTCCTGGTTGGCCTGGGCATCGAGGGTCGTGCCGCGCACCTGAGCCAGCAACTGGGCGAACGGCAGGCGGCCATCGAGCTGCACACGCAGCACCTGGGTGTTGATGAAGAAGCCGACCATGCCTTGGGTTTCCTGGCGCGGGCGGTTGGCATTGGGCACCCCGACACGGATGTCGCCCTGGCCGGTATAGCGGTGCAGCAGCCCTTGCCAGGCGGCCAGCAGGACCATGAACAGGCTGGCCTGCTGTTCGCGGGCCAGGGCCTTGAGGGCGTCGGCCAGCCTGGCCGGCACTTTCACGCTCAAGCGGGCGGCGCGGTTTTGCTGCTGGCTGGCGCGCGGCTGGTCCGGGTACAGGTCGAGCACCGGCAAGGCGTCGCCCAGTGCGGTTTTCCAGTACGCCAGCTGGCGTGCGCTTTCGCCCTCGGCCAGCCACTGCCGCTGCCAGCTGCCGTAGTCGGCGTAACCCAATGTCAGCGCCGGCAGCTGGGCGTCCAGGCCCTGGCAACGGGCGGCGTACAGCCTGGCGAACTCGTCGAGCAGGATATTCAGCGACCAGCCATCGGCGACGATGTGGTGCAAGGTCACCCACAGCTGATGGTCTTCGTCAGCAAGGCGCACCAGGGTCACGCGCAGCAGTGGGCCTTGGGTGAGGTCGAATGGCTGTTGCGCCTCTTGCTCGCGGCGCGACACCACTTGCTCGGGCGTCAGCCCTTCCAGGCCCAGGCGCTGAAGGGCGAACGGCTGCTCCGGCAGGACGCGCTGCAACGCCTGCCCGTCGGCTTCGCTGAACACTGTGCGCAGCGATTCGTGGCGTGCGACCAGCGCCTGGAACGCGGCTTCAAGTGCGGCTTCGTCCAGCTCGCCGCGCAGGTGCAGCCCGGCAGGAATGTTATAGGCCGCCGATTGCGGCTCAAGCTGCCAGGTCAGCCACAGGCGGTTCTGTGCCAGCGACTGCGGCAGGGCCTGGCCACGGTTCAAGGTGGCAATCGCGGTGCTGACACCGGCACCTTCAGCAAGGACGGCTGCCACGCCAGCGCTGTACTCGGCCAGCGTCGGCGCCTCGAACAGGGTGCGCAGGCTCAGTGGGATGCCTAGTTCATCGGCCAGCCGGGCAGTGACTTGGGTGGCGGCGATGGAGTTGCCGCCCAGCAGCAGGAAGTGATCATCAGCGGCAATCGCCTCGACCTTGAGGATTTCGCGCCAGATACCGGCGATACGTGCCAGCAGGTCGTTGTCGCTTGCTGCGCCTGCCACCGGGGTGGCAGCCACCGGGAAACGCGCATAGCAATCCAGGCTGCCATCATCCATGCGCAGGCGGCAGGCCGAACGCTGCAGCTTGCCGCTGGAGGTCTTCGGCAATGCACCCGGATTGAGCAGTAGGACCACGGCCGGAGCCTGGCGACAGGCATCGGCGATCACCTGGCGCAGGGTCTTGATCAGTGCCTCGGGTTTTACCGCCTTCTGCACGTTGCGGCTGATTTCCACCGCCACGCCGATGCCCTCCTCGCCTTGGTCGTTGACCGCGAACACGGCGACCCGCCCCTTGCGCAGCCCTTCGACTTCACGTTCCAGGGTTTTTTCCAGGTCTTGCGGGTAAAGGTTCTGGCCGCGGACGATCAGCATGTCCTTCAGACGCCCGGTGACGAACACTTCGCCATCGTGCATGAAGCCCAGGTCGCCGGTGCGCAACCAGGTCTGGCCATCCATTTCGACGAAGGTGCGCGCAGTGGCTTCAGGGTTGCGCCAGTAACCCAGGGCGATGCTCGGGCCGCTGGCCCAGATTTCGCCAACCTGATTGTCGCCCAATACCTCTAGGCGCTGAGGCTCGACGATACGCACCGCATGGCCAGGCTGCGGGTAGCCGCAGCTCATCAGCACAGTGCCCTGACCGGCTTCGGCACGGTTGGCGGCGAGGGCTTCGGCGTCCAGCTCCAGCGCACCGATGCCATGGCCACGGCGGCTGCCGCTGACGAACAAGGTGGCTTCGGCCAGGCCATAGCTGGCAAAGAAACTGCTCGGCTGGAAGCCGCAGGCGGCAAACGTGTCGGCAAAGGTGGCGAGGCTGTCCTGGCGAATCGGCTCGGAGCCGGAATAGGCGACGCGCCAGCGGCTCAGGTCGAGGCCTGCCATGGCCGCCTCGCTGACCCGTTCGCTGCACAGCCGGTAGGCGAAATCCGGCCCGCCGCTGATGGTACCGCCATACTCGCTGATCGCCTGCAGCCAGCGCAGCGGCCGGGCGAGGAAGTAGCCCGGCGACATCAGCACGCACGGCACGCCACTGAAGATCGGCTGCAGCAGCCCGCCGATCAGGCCCATGTCGTGGTACAGCGGCAGCCAACTGACGATCACATCGTCCGGATTGAGGTCGATGCCGAAGCCTGCGCGGATCAATTGCTCGTTAGCCACCAGGTTGCCGTGGCTGACCTGCACACCCTTGGGCAGGGCGGTGGAACCGGAGGTGTATTGCAGGAAGGCGATGTCGTCCGCCTTCAGTTGCGGCTCGCGCCAGTTCCCGGCCAAGGCCGGATCGAGCGCATCCACTGCCAGCAGTCCAGGGGCGTGGTCGCCGGTCAGCGCTTCGAGATCCTGCAGGCTGCCGTGCAGCGCACCAACGGTCAGCAGCAGGCGCGGTTCGGCGTCGTCGATGATCGACAGCAGGCGCTCCTGGTGATGGCGGCGTGACGACTCCGGAGGATAGGCCGGCACGGCAATGACCCCGGCGTACAGGCAACCGAAGAACGCCGCCACGTAGTCCGGGCCACTGGGGAATAGCAGCACGGCCCGCTCGCCAAACCCGGCGCGGGCCTGCAGCGCCGCAGCGATGGTGCGCGCACGCGCATCCAGGTCGCGATAGCTGAGCACGGCCTGCTCGCCAGGGGCATCGGCCAGAAAGCGCAGGGCGATGCGGTCCGGGGTCTGCGCAGCGCGTTGCGCCAGGGCCTGGACCAGCGAGAGCGGGAGTTCGAAGGCGTCCGTCATGGGGGGTTCCTGCCAGTGTCTGGTTAAGTCGGGCTGCCTGCAGCGCACAAAATTGGCGGGCAGCGGCCGGATGTACACAGGGGAACGGATGGGCGCGGCAGGAAATTAGCGGCGTCAGCGGGGGTGCAAAGTGAACTGCATCACGTCGCTCACCTTAGAACTGAAACTAATAGAAACTCATTAACTTTCGTATTTGACAATCATTATCATTCTGAATAGTTTGTCGCACGTCGTAGGAAGCTTCCCCTCCAGGGGTGCTCCCTTTCCCCTTCGAGACAAGGTGATTTCCATGGCGGAACAACTATCCACAAGTAAGTGCGATTCACCATTACTCCAGGCATTCGTCGACAACCGCAGCATCCTGGTCAAGATCGCGGCCCGCATCACCGGCTGCCGCTCGCGCGCCGAGGACGTGGTGCAGGACGCCTTCTTCCGGCTCAGCGCCGCCCCGCAGATCACCTCGTCGTTCAAGGCGCAGCTCAGCTACCTGTTTCAGATCGTGCGCAACCTGGCCATCGACCACTACCGCAAGCAGGCAATGGAGCTGAAGTATTCCGGCAGCGAAGAGGAAGGCCTGAACGTGGTCATCCCGAATGCGTCGCCCGAAGCCACGCACATCAACCTGGCGGCGCTCGAGCACATTGCCGAGGCACTCAACGAACTGCCCCAGCGCACCCGCTATGCCTTCGAGATGTACCGCCTGCACGGCGTGCCGCAGAAGGACATTGCCAAGGAACTGGGGGTTTCACCGACGCTGGTCAACTTCATGATTCGCGATGCCCTGGTGCACTGCCGCAAGACGGCCAACCGGCAGGCCTGAGTTTTAGTTGAGATTGCTGGGGGCGCTTCGCACCCCTTTCGGACCGGTCCGGCGCCCCGGCAATTTCAGACCAGCTTGCAGCGCTCGAAGAACCGCTCGCGCCCCAGAATCATCAGCGCCGCGCGCTTGTGCGGGAAGTCGAATTCCTTGTCGCAATGGAAGCACTGGTCGTGCATGTAGCCGATCATCCTGGCGTTGTCGGCACGGGGCTCAGCCACCACGCGCTGGGTGCGCGGGTCGTCCAGGAACAGGTAGTGCACCAGCGCCGACAGCCAGCTGGCGACCTTGTGCGGGCCCCGGTGCGTCTCTTCGCCCACCAGCATGTGGATGCCACGGTCGTAGTCGTCCGCGGCATAGAACGGCGCAATACGGTCTTCCTTGGCCCAGTACGCTTCGAAGTAAGCGAACGGCTGATCATCGAAGCAGCCGATCAGAGTCAGGGTATGCGGGTCGGCTTCGAGCTTGGCCAGGTATTCGCGGTGCTGCTCCAGTGAGCCCGCCTCCTGCCAGAATTGCTCGACCCGGGGGTTGTTCTGCCAACGATTGAAACGTTCAAGGTCCTGGTCGACGTCCAGGGTACGCAGCGACACCCAGGCCCCCAGCCGCGCATCGAAACGGCGGTACACCTCGCCGTGCGGCTTGGGTGCCCGGCGCGGGTGGCGTTTGCCGTTGCTGAACTGCATCTGCTGCGGGTAGGCACCCTGGTTCGATGCACCCAGCCACGGCTGCGGCAACTGCCAGAACAGCGTACGCTCGCACAGGTAGACGCCGGCCACTTCGCTGCCCAGCAACAAACCGCTGGCTTGCGCCTCCGGCACGCCGGTAGCGAGATGCACGGCCAGGCGCTGGCGAGCCGGATCGCGCGACAGCAGCCAATAGCAGGCAGCCCATAACGCCTGCAGCGGGCGCTCCGGACACAGGCTCTGCACATGCACTTGCAGCGGATCACCCGGCTCCAGACGCAGCTGGATCAATGGGCGCCCTTCAAGGGACAGGCTCAACCGGCAGTCATCCTCCTCGGCATCGAGGCTGCGCCAGCGTGGGCGGGACAGGGGCTGCGAAGCGGCATCGAACGGCATGGTCTCGGCTCACGAAATAACGAAAGAAAGGGGTATTGGTGAGGACGTGGCCATGACCGGGGAATTTAGTCGTTCGGCGAGGCGACGGTGATCCGGTAGGGCTGGAAGATGCGCGTCAGTTCGCCGCTTTCGCGCAAACGACGCAGCAATTCGGCGAACTTCTGACCTGTGATCGGGGCACCAGGACGCAGCAACGCATAGTGGTGGTAGACCTGGTCGATGCGCTGCGAGGCGACCAGTTGGTCGAGGCTGTCGGGGTTGCGGGCCAGGAAGTCGCTCAGGTAGGAGCGCGTCACCAGGGCAATGTCGGAGCGGCCGGCCTGGACCATCAGCAGGTTGCTGTCGTGGGAATAGGTCAGCGTTGCGTTGTAGGTCTTGCGCAGGTAGTTGGGGTCGGAATTGAAGTTGGCAAATGCATAGTGATAGCCGTTGAACAGCGCCAGACGCTTACCGCTCAAGTTGTCGAAATAATGCTGATCGCGGCCGTTGGTCTTCCTGGCGACGAACACTTCGGCATCCTCAAGACCCATGTCCACCGTCTGGTGAGGGATCTGCTGCCAGCCCCATTCGGGGTTCTCGAAGATCGCCATGTCTGTGCGACCTTGCTGGAAGTCACCAAAGCGCCGCTGGATGGAGGTGGGCACCAGGACGAAGTGATACTCCGGTTGCAAGCGGTTCAACGCCTCGACCAGTTGGGGCAGCAAGCCGGTATCGGCGCCTTGCTCGGGGCGCACGGTATAAGGCGGGAAATGCGCAGCGCCGATCTTCACATCAATGGCACCGTCGGCCCACGCCGGCGCCGCCAGCCAGGCCGCAGCCAGCATCATCAAGGTGGAGAGCAACTTCAGGCCGGACGCTGGAGTCAAAACGGACGCTCATTACGGTTCATACCTAGGTTGCGCTTAAGCTAGGCGTTTTCCCGACGAGGCACAACTGCCGGTTATGCCAAAGTGAGGGCATTTTGCCAGGGGATGCCGTGTGGCCAGACATTGGCTACGCTGCTTTGGCATGTATGGCGAGGGAGCCTGGTATGGGCCACTGGTTGGTGATCGACCTGGAAGCCACCACCGATGACGGTGGCTGGCCGGTCACAGAGATGGAAATCATTGAAATCGGCGCCAGCCTGGTGACCCGAGAAGGCCGCGAAGTGGATCACTTCCAGCGTTTCGTGCGGCCCCGGCGCCGGCCGCAGCTGACACCATTCTGCCGCGAGCTTACGCACATCAGCCAGGCCAGTGTCGACAGCGCCGCGGCATTCCCGGAGGTGTGGGAGCGTTTCGAGCGCTGGCTGGGGCACCACCGCGAGCAGCTGCAGGCCTGGGTCAGCTGGGGCGACTACGACCGCCAACAGCTGTTGCAGGAATGGCGCCAGCATGAGGTCGACAGCCTGCTGCGCGAGCTGCCGCACATCAACCTCAAACAGCGCTTCGCCAAGGCTCGCCACCTGCAGCGCCCGGCCGGGCTCAATGGCGCGCTGCAACTGGCGGGCATGCACTTTTGCGGGCAGCAGCACCGGGCCCTGGAGGATGCCCGCAACACCGCACGCCTGCTGCCCTTGAGCCTGCCTGCGAACGGCACCTGAAAGCAGATGACGGAGCGAATGGGCTTGGGCATACTGGCCAGCCCTTTTTCACCCCCATTGTTTCAGGAGTCGCCCATGTTCCAGGTCAACGAGTACTTCAACGGCACCGTCAAGTCGATCGCCTTCGCAGGCGAAGAAGGCCCTGCCACTGTGGGCGTGATGGCCCCGGGCGAATACGAGTTCGGCACCGCCAAGCGCGAGATCATGCACGTGGTGTCCGGCGCCCTGACCGTGAAACTGCCAGGTAGCGACAACTGGGAAACGTTCAAAGCTGGCGACAAGTTCAATGTACCGGCCGACAGCAAGTTCCAACTGCAGGTGAAGGTGGATACCGCTTACCTGTGCGAGTACCGCGACTAATCTGCCCAAGCAGGGTGAGAGTGTTCAGGGTCGATCGGCCCTGCCGGCTTCAACCCCTGTTAACTATCTTCAGGTAAATCAGTTAAGCAACTTGGGGCTGCCTAGCGGCCCCAATGTGCCTTTACTGACTGGCATTACCCTTCAGAATGCCTTGCATTCAAGCGTTAGCAAAAGCCTCACCAGCAAGACTCAGCGCCTCGGCCTGCGATTCCAACTGTTGATAAAATACCGCAATTCAACAAACCGACCGTGTTCGCTTGGACAAGCTGCACGTTTGCACATCCACTCGGGTTTTATCTTGGACTGACACGTACAGGGTATTCACGACGCAAAGAGCAGTTATATCGGTAATTACGCGAATATCTCTCTCCTGCTAAAAACTTTGCCTCGGTGCATGTGGAGTACAACACCGACGTCGAGCATCAAACCCTCCCCCAATGTATATTGACATAATCAACACCGCTCATCACCTTGGCGCATTTATCACTTGCATAACGCGCTTTCGCCCTGAAACATCTGCAAATATGACGACCTAATCTCGACTGACAGGAACAGGGCTGTTTACAACGCAGCGAGCAGTTTTGTCGGTAATTACACGGCGATCTTTATCTATAAACATATTTTTCGTGATTGCATCAGGTGGACTCTACCGGCGACGAACATTATAGCCTCCGCCCCATTGCGCGTTGGCGTAATCAACACCCCGCAGGACCTTGGCATACTTATTATCCGTATCTTCTCCTTTATAAACGGGCGCAGGTGGACCCTGTGGATTCAGGACAGGAGAGGTGTGGTAATAATCAGGATCATACCAGTCACTCACCCATTCAAATCCATTATCAGACATTGCATACAGCCCTAATGGGTTGGGTGGAAAACGATCAACCGGGAGGGATGTAAAACTTTGAACTTTCCATCCCATAGCCTTGGAAAACTCCTTTCGATCTCGGATCGTAGAAATATTAATACCTCGTGGACCGCCACTCCCATCGCGATTGTAGAACTCATCAGTTACCTTATAAATACCATCATCCGTGGCGACGGCAATAAATTGCCCTCTGCTCCGGGCGGCGTATTCCCACTGGGCTTCAGTGGGCAGTGAGAATGGAAGACCACTGACCACGCCAAGCCAATTGCAGTATTTTTCAGCCTCGTACCAGTC